>CAYRNR010000080.1:0-39652 GCA_964425605.1 uncultured Rickettsiales bacterium
CGTCGCCGCCGACCTCGAGTTCGAGGGCGAGGTGCTGGCCAGCCGGCTCGAGCCCAAGCTCGAGGAGGCGTGGGAGAAGATCGAGACCTACGAGGACTTCCGCGCATTCGCCGCGGTGTACGCCGACGACGTGGTCGAGCAGCTCGGCGACGAGGTGGACGCCATCGAGGCGCAGATCCGCGACACCCTGCCCCAGGCGCGCTACCTGGACATCGAGACGGAGTGACCTCGCCGGCGCAGCGGCGACTACCCGGGCTCAGGAGGTTCCGATGAGCAGGCTGACTTTCCTGGGGCTGTGGCTGGGGATCGTGGCGGCGGGCTGCGCACCCGCGGGTGACGACGACGACACGATGGCCGGGGACGACGACAGCGCCGCCGCGCTGGACGACGACGACAGCGCGGCCGCGGCCGCCGCGTTCACGGTGACGCCCGGCGACGGCGCCACCCTCTCGTGGGACACGTGCATCGAGCTGCAGTTCGACGAGGCCCCCGAGCACGTCTCGGTCCTCGTCTCCGCCGACGGCAGCCTCGTCCACCCGTTCGTGGGCCAGGCCTCGCAGCGCGTCTCGCTGTTGCCCCGCGATCCGTGGCCGGTGGGGACGACCCTGACCGTCCAGCTGTCCTGGGACGGCGGCAGCGGCACCCTGACGTACCCGGTCGAGGCGCCCGCCGCAGTGGCGTCACTCCCCGTGGGGACCGCCGTCGGCGTGGATCTGTCGTTCGGGCACTTCTGCCCGGACACCACCGCGATCGCCCTGGTCCTGCCGACCTCCTACCACGCGCTGCTGGAGGTGACCGGCAGCGACGGCGCGGGCTCGGTGGACCTGCTGATGGGGTTCTCCCAGGGGAACACCACCGACCAGGACCCGTGCATCGAGACCGCCACCGGCCCCGGCGACTTCCTCGACCCGCTGCTGCGCCTGGACGCGCCGGACACCCTCTACCCCTGGTCCGACTTCCTGCACGCGACGCGGCGCTCGTGGATGGCCGTCCAGCTCGATCCCGCCGGCGGACCGCCCCCGGCCGCCTCGTTCGGGCTCATGTTCGACGCCTCGGCCCTCGACGACCTGGTGGGCGACGACGCCTGCGCGCTGATGGAGACCCTCGCAGCGCCGTGGTGTGGTCCATGCCCCGGCGAGCCCGGCGCGGAGTGTGTCTACCTGTACTACCACTCCGCCCCGGCAGAGCCCCTCGCAACGCCCGTGGAGCCGCGGTCGGCCGCCGACATCGAGGCCGATCCGGCGTGCGATCCTTGAGAAGCGTCAGCGCTTCAGCACCGGAATCCCCAGCCGCCGGAACTCGGCGCTCACCCACGCCACGGTGATGACGAAGGCCGCCACGTCCGACAGGGGCTGGGCGAGGAACACGCCGTCCAGGGCGAAGAAGCGCGGCAGGATCATCAGCGCCGGCAAGAAGATCACCGCCTGCCGGGCCAGGGTCAGCGCCAGGGCGGGGAAGCCGCGGCCGATGCCCTGGAAGAACGCCGAGAGCAGCACCGAGGCGCCGGCCACGGCGAGACCGGGGCAGAACAGGCGCAGGGCGTGGGCGGCCAGCGCCGCCAGCTCGGGATCCGGAGCGAAGGGCGCCACGACCGCGGCCGGGAACGCGACGAAGACTCCGGCGGCCGTGGTGGTCAGCGCCGCGGCCCAGCCGGCCGCCAGAAGCGTGACCCGCCGCACCCGCGCGAGATCCCCCGCGCCGAAGTTGTAGCCCACCAGCGGCAGGTAACCCTGGGTCAGCCCAAAGCACGGCATCATCACGAAGGTGGTCAGCCGCAGCACGATGCCCACCGCAGCCACCGCGAGGTCGCCGTACCCCGAGGCGATGGAGTTCATCACCCCGAAGATGGCCGCCGCGACCAGGCTCCGCGTCGCCGAGGCGAGGCCCGTGCGGTAGATCTCGAACCAGACCCGCGGCCGCGGCGCCAGGTGGCGCAGCCGCGGCCTGAGGCTGCTGTGCCGCGACAGCAGGTAGCCCCCCTGGATCAGCAGCCCGACACACCGGGACACCACCGTGGCCCAGGCCGCGCCCTCGACGCCCAGGTCCAGGACGAAGATGAAGATGGGATCCAGCGCGATGTTGAGCAGGGACGAGGCCAGCATCGCCACCATCGGCAGCAGCGCGTTGCCCTCGGAGCGGATCACCGCGTTGACCGCGACCACGAAGAACGTGACGCCCGCCGTGGACACGAGGATGGAGGTGTACCCCAGCGCCAGCGGGAGCACGGCCTCGGAGGCGCCGCACAGCCGCAGGATCGGCCCCAGCAGCGGCAGCACCACCGCGGGCGTGATCCCACCCCACACCACGCACAGCAGCACCGTGTTGCCCGCCGTGTCCCGCGCCGCGCGCCGGTCGTCCGCCCCCAGCGCGCGCGCCACGTACGAGGCCGCGCCCACCCCGGTGCCCGTGGCCACGGCCATGATCGCCACCATCACCGGGAACGCCACGGTCACCGCCGCCAGCTCCCGCGATCCCACCTGGCCCAGGAAGATGGCGTCCACCACGTTGTACAGGGCGCCCGACGCCATCGCGACGATGGCCGGGCCGGAGAACCTCAGCAGCAGCGATCCCAGCGGATCGGTCCCCATGGCCGACGACCTGTCCCGGCGAGGCGTCGGCGTGATCTCCAGCGAGCTGTCCGCGGTGGGCTCCAAGATCGGGGTCCTCGTTTCTCCGGAGCGGAGGACAGGCCATTTTGACATACGCTACTATCGCGCCGCTTTCTTGGAGGCCCTCGTGACCCAGCTCCCACCCCGGGGAGACCGGATCGGCACCGTCGACGCCCGCGTGTACCGGACCCTCACCGAGGATGGGGTGGAGATCGCGGTCACGCGGCTCACGGGCTCCGCCGACCCGGGCGTCCCCGTGATCCTGGTGCACGGCACGTTCTGCCAGCGGAGCTTCTGGGTCTCCCCGAAGGGGATCGGGCTCGGCCCGTTCCTGCGGGATCGAGGCTTCGACGTGTGGATCGTCGAGCTCCGCGGCCACGGCCGCTCCCCCAAGACCCTGCGCTACCGCACCTGGACCGCCGAGGACATGATGCGGTTCGACCTGCCCGCCGTGCAGGCGCTGGTCCGCGAGGAGTCGGGCCAGCGCGCCCACTGGGTCGGTCACAGCTGGGGCGGGATGGCCATCGTCGGCTCCCTCGCCGGGGGCTGGCTCGACGAGGCGGAGGCCCGCTGCGCCGCCGTGCTCGGTGCGAACATCACCGCCGGCGACGAGTGGCTCCGCCGGTGGTGGCCGCGGGCTGGCGCGTGGTTGCTGATGACCGCGCTGGGGCGCGTACCGGCCCGCCTGCTACGGATGGGCCCCGAGGACGAACCCCGGGGGTACCTCCTCGACTTCTACGGCTGGAAGGGGCCGGCGCCCAACTGGGTGACCCGCGAGGGCGCCAGCTACTGGGCCGGCGTCTGCCGTATCCAGCTGCCCCTCCTGGCGTTCGCCGCCGCCGACGACCACAACGATCCCGAGCCGGGATGCCGCGCCCTCTTCGACGCGGTCGGGAGCGAGGACAAGGAGTACGTCCTGCTCGGCGAGGCACAGGGATTCTCCAGGGACTACGAGCACATCGAGATGATCATCGGCCAGGCCGCCCAGGACGAGGTGTGGCCGCGGATCGCGGCGTGGCTGGAGCTCCACTGACGCCGCCGCGATCCCCTGTAGTCCCCTGTAGTCCCCTGTAGTCCCCTCCCCTCCCCTCGGCTACCATGGCCGGACCATGGCCACCCCCCCGAACATCCCCTGCCCCTGCGCGTCGGGACGCAAATACAAGAAGTGCTGCCGGCCCCTGCACCGCGGGCAGGCCGCGCCATCCCCCACGGCGCTCATGCGCTCCCGGTTCACCGCGTACTCGCTCGATCTCGCCGAGTACATCGTCGCCACCACCCATCCGGACGGACCCCAGTGGGAGCACGACCGGGACGCCTGGTTGGCTTCGATCCGCCGGTTCAGCGCTACGACGGAGTTCTCGGATCTGCAGGTGCTGGCTTCGGCCTCTTCGGGGGACCGTGGGACGGTGCTGTTCCAGTGCGTGCTGATCCAGGGCGGCGCGCAGCGGGTGTTCTCGGAGGAGAGCGTGTTCGTGCGTAGCGGCGGTCGATGGACGTATCACTCGGGGCGGGTGGGCTGACGTCTCTCCGGCTCAAGGCAGGGCGAAGCCCTGCTCCGTGAGCGAAATCCAGATCACGTCGCCCGGATCTTCGAGGTCCACCAGGAGCGTGTACGACGTCGAGTGGCCCATCAGGCTCTCGTCATCGTGATCCAGTGGCTCGCCCGGGGGAGCCGAGTGGCGGTCGAAGCCGAACTCGTTGGCGCGCAGGCCCCACGACGCCGGATCGGGTCCATCGGATGGAGGCGCGAACACCCCGACCTGCTGCTGGCCGTCCACCTGTCTCACGAGGAGGCCGTCGCGCCAGCCGATGCTCGACGCGTCGAGCCGGTCGACCACGTCGATCCCCTGCCCGCCGGTCTCCACCAGCAGCGCGACCCGGTCGCCGTATCTGCCCTCCTCCAGGCGGCTGCCCAGGACCAGGAACCGCGTGGCCCCGAGCCGGGTCATCCCGCCGAGCTCCACGCTCGGGTCGTCCAGCACCCGCACCTCGTCGCCGGCCCACAACACGGTCCGCCCCGGAGCGGCGCCGGATGTGAGGATCCGCGCCCCGTACTCCCGGCTCCAGGCCAACGGCGCGAGGGGATCGGCTCGCGGCATACGCGCAATCCCGACGCCCTGGTGGACGTCGATCTCCACGGGCTCCTGGTCCACGCTGGCCTGGCTCGCCGGCTCCTTCTCGGGCTCTGCGTCGAGCGCCATGACCAGCAGGCGAGCGTTGGAGAGCAGGCTCTCCCGATCCACGATCACCAACCCCTGGCCCACGGGCACGACAAATCCGTCCGGAGACAGCTCGGCCGCGACTGCGCGGGCCACATGGGATGGATCCAGGTGTTCGGAGAGGGGCAGGGCCAGACATTCCTGGGCCTCGATGCTGTGCCATCGCCACGGATCCGGCGCGACACCGGCTGGCATCAGCGCGATGGCGTTGCCGCTGGGGTCCTTGCGCACGGTCAGCGGGTACTGACTCTCCAGCAGATCCAGCAGGTGGTACAGAGCGGTCCGCGGAGCAGACACACCGACCTGCAGGCCGATCAGCTCGTGGTCGACGAGCAGGTTCTGGCCGGTGGCAGCGGCCAGCTCGAAGGCCAGCGAGCCCAGGGTCGCACCGCTGGCGGACACGGACAGGAACAACACGCCGGCGGCGTCGACCGGGTGGAGCGCGACCTCGAGGCGGGCGTCGGCGGGCGACAGCCCGGAGTCGAACACGAGCTGCTCGGGCTGCGTGAGCGGGCCGTACCGGACCTCGAAGTCCGGGGGGAACCTGGAGGGCTGGGGTTCCCAGGCCGTGACCAGGGCCCGGCCCACGCGGAGCGCATCCTCCGACGGGTGATGGAAGACCAGGGTCGAGCCCACGGCCGTGGCTCGCGCCGTGGACGTGGATTCCATGGCACACCACGCTGTCGCGGTCTGCCGGGCGATGTCCGGGTCCACGGCCTCGATGGTCAGGGTCATGGGGCGGTGGGTGCCCTGCTCCTCGGTCCAGCCCCGCGGCGGTGAGCCGTCCGTGACCACGGTGAACGGGCCGAGGCAGGCCAGGTTCACCGCCGGGTAGCCCGTCGCGGGATCGACACCCTCGTAACAATGAGAAGCCCCGGATTGGTATTCCCAGCGTCCCGGGTAGGACGCTCCCAGTGCGTGCAGTGCCTGCAGGACCGGCATGTGCGTGATGGCCACGGAGATGCGCTGGCCCAGCAGCGGCTCGTCCACGGTGATGGTCACGCCCAGGGCCTCGGACAGGGCGGCCGTGACCTGGGCATAGGGCACATCCTCGGCCATCAGCCGCAGGGCAGACCCGGCGAGGAGCTGCACGTCGAGTCGGCCGATCGGGATGTCCTTGTCCACGGCGGGCCTGGAGAGGTCCGGGCGAGGCGAGCCGGTGCACTCGAAGTAGGAGGTCTCGGGCGGATCCTGGGGTGTGACCGGGGCTCGGCGGGCCGCCGCTGTGGCGGGGAGAGCCAGCAGCGTGTGCACGGCGAGCAGTGGGATCAGCGTTCGCAGGGGCACGGTCCCGATCCGGGGACGGTGGGTCGATCCTCTGCCGCGGCTGGCTCCATCCATGCACGACCCTCCCGCCATCGGAGGATAGCAGAGTGTCCGGTGCGTTCGATCTCCCCGTGCGGGCTGATCCGTGCTCCCGCGGTTTTTCTTGACGTGGGCGACAGTTTCGATAACACTTGTTACATAACATACGTTATTCAGCTGATGGAGGACGCATGAGCACCACACCCGAGACAAGATCCCGAGCCCAGGTCATCGCCACCTGGATCGCAACCATCGCGCTCGTGCTCGCCTGCGGCGCGGGGGCAGGGCTGCTCGGCCTCGAGCTGCCGGAACCCGCCAACTCGATGGTGCATTCGTTGCTGTGGATCGTGCTGGCCGTCCTCGGCACGGTGGCCCTGCGCCGCAGGTGGGTCTCCGCCCGGTTCCGGCTGGTGTGGATGGCCGGGGTCGTGGTCGTGATCGGCGTTCTGATGGGCACGCAGCCCAACGCGATGGGCTCGGTCACCCACGGCATCTTCGGGCTGCTGGAGAACGGGCTGGTCTTCAACGACTACCTGATCGGCATGGCCGTGGTGACGGCGGTGATGGTGGTCGCATCCAAGGCGGTGTGCAGCTGGGCGTGTCACCTCGGGACGCTGCAGGAGCTGTTGTTCCGCTTCAATCGCGATCGCAAGGACCGGCGCGGCGTGCTCCGGCAGGCGAAGCTGCCGTTCGCCCTGACCATGACCGTGCGGGTCGTGATCTTCGCGCTGTTCGTGGTCGTGGCCGTACTCTGGTCGGTGGACATCTCCCTCCCCTTTGATCCCCACAGGCTGTACCGGCTGACCACGATGGCCACGATCCCCGCGCTGTTCACCATGGCGCTGACGCTCGGGCTGTCCCCCTTCGTCTACAGACCCTGGTGCCAGCTGGCCTGCCCCCTCGGTCTGCTGGGCTGGCTGACCGAGCGGATCGCCGTGCTTCGAATCCGGGTGGACCGCGGCACGTGCAACGACTGCAAGTCCTGCGTCGAGGCATGCCCCGGCACGGCCATGGAGGGAATCCTCGACGGCAAGGCGATCCGAGCGGACTGCTGGTCGTGCGGCACCTGCATCGAACGTTGCCCGACCGGGTCGATCGGATTCGAGTCCTGCCTGGGAAAGGGGCGGGGGGCGAAGTGAGGGACAGGGGGAACGTGACCTGCCGGCTCCCTGCCGGGCGCAGGATCAGCGCGAGCGCACCCGGCGACCCACTGCCAGGCCGGCCAGGAGGAGCACCGCGAGGGACGAGGGGAGCCTGCCCGCGCCGGTTGCGTCACACTCGCAGTCGTCGCCGGCCGTGTCGTCGTCGGCCGCGGTGTCGTCGTCCCCCGTCGCGTCGTCGTCGTCACCTGCCGAGTCGTCGTCGTCACCTGCCGAGTCGTCGTCGTCAGCCGTCGCGTCGTCGTCGTCAGCCGTCGCGTCGTCGTCGTCACCCACGGAGTCGTCGTCGTCCCCCGTCGCGTCGTCGTCGTCACCCACGGAGTCGTCATCGTCCCCCGTCGCGTCGTCGTCGTCACCCACGGAGTCGTCGTCGTCCCCGGTCTCGCAGTCCGGGTTGGCCTCCCCGGGTGTGCCGAGGTCACCCTGGCCGAAGGCGGTGGTGGCCTCGCACCAGGCGTCCGGGTCGTCGTTGAGGCTGGGATCGGTCGAGGCCGGGTCGAGGGACATGGAGGCGCCGGTGGGATCGATCCACAGGGCGCCGCCGTCGTACTCCACCGAGTCGAGCACGATGCCGTCGTGCTCCAGGTAGATCTCGTCGTCGCTGTTGCCGACGTAGAAGCTCGACCACTCGTGGTCCAGATCGACGCCGCCGTTGCTCCCGGTGTCACCGTCCACGCCGAGCACGGCGTACTCCGCCGGCGCGATCAGCAGCTCCTCGTCCACCGTGAACGAGTTCGAGCCCAGGTCGTAGACCACCATGCCGATCAGATTCATCTCCACGGCCGTGTTGTTGTACAGCTCGAACCACTCCCCGTGGTCGTCCGTCACGGCGTCGGGGTCGGCCATGATCTCGGTGAGCACCAGGGCGTCGCTGGGCAGAGCCCCTTCGTCGATCAGCCCGTCACAGTCCTGGTCGAGGCCGTCGTGCTGCTCGGACGTCCCCGGGGACACGTTCGGATCGGCGTCGTCGCAGTCGTCGCCGCCACACGCGTCGTCCAGGTAGCCATCGCCGTCCGCGTCGGCACACTGCTCCCCTGCCGCCCACATCACACCGTCCACGAAAAGCTGCTGCACGTTGGCGTCGAGGAGTGTCTCGAGGCTCGCGTAGTTGCCCGCGTGGTTGAACCCGACGATCCGGCCGGCGCCCCACTCCCGCACGGCCACGGCCGCCGACCCGGCGTCGTCCGTCATCAGCTCCGTGGCCGGATCGCTGGCGAACACGTGTAGCCCCCCGACGTTGGCCCCGGCGATGAAACCGAACGAGGCCGGCACGTTGGCCATCACCGGGTGCCCCTCCTGTCCCGCCACCACCGTGTAGGCGAGCGCCCCATCCCGGCCGCTGGACCAGTCGAACAGCAGCAGATCCCCCATGTCCTGCAGCCAGCCCACCTCACCGTACTCGTGGACGTCCCACTCGGTGTGGATGAACCCGCCCCCCGCGGCCACGAAGTCCACCAGCGCGATCTGCCCCGCCTGCGGCATCTCGTCGTTGTAGGTGGTGCCGTTGAGGTGGAGCACGACGTCGAACCCGGTCGGATCGGGGTTGGTCCCGTCGTACTGGGTCTCGTCGGTGTCGGCGAGGGTGACCACGAGACCGGCGGTGGTCAGGGCGTCGACCAGCCCCTGGGTGCGGTAGTCGTCCACGTCCCACAGCAACAGCACCTGGGATTGGGCCAGCGCCGGGCTGGCGGACAGGAGGACGGACAACAGGCTGCTCAGCAACCATGGACGTGTGGACATTTCGGCTCTCCCCTCGTGATGTGGCGTGGGCAGGATACTACGAACATGCCCGCCCACGGTTCGCCCCGCATCGCGCCTATCCGGAGACCGGAGATGGCTTGGTGACGTGCGAAACCCCCTGCTATCCTCGGGACGGTGGATCGAGGGACCGCTCGAAGAGGGGAGATTCGGATGGGACGGCTCCAGCAACTTCTGACCGCCATGGCGGTCCTGCTCCTGGTATGTCCGGGCTGCAGCAAGGACGATCCGGCCGACGATGACGACACCACGGCAGCGGCGGACGACGACGCCGTGGACGACGACGACGACGACGACAGCGGCTCGGCCGATGACGACGACGATGTCCTGGCCGAGGACGTGGCCACGCCCGACGGCGGGATGCCCGTGGGTACGTCGGGTGTCCAGGTCGGGCTGCGCGCCCAAGCCGAGAACGACGGCGAGACCCTGGTCAGCGCTCCGGCGGAGGTGACGCTCACGGAGCCCGTCGAGGAGCTCCCGAGTCCGGCCGTCGTGGGAGGGGAGCCTCCCGACGCGTCGGCCATCCATGGCATCGGCGACACCCTGCTTCAGGAGGTGTCGCCGTGAGGGCCGCGACACGACGATGGCTCCGGGCGATGGGCTCGCGCGCGCTGGTCGTGCTCGCCGTGGCCCTCTACGCCACCCTGTCCGCCGCCGATCCCGGCGACGAGGACGACGACGGCATCCTCGAGGACGGGGACCTCTCCGGTGTCGAGGGCGACGCCCCCTGTGTCGGCGGCGAGATCGACGACTGTGACGACAACTGCCCCGGGACCGCGAACAGCGACCAGGCCGATCTGGACTTCGACGGCATCGGTGACGCTTGCGACCTCGACACCGACGGCGACGGCCTGAGCAACGAGGACGAGGACGTGTACGGCTCCGATCCCGAGGTCCCCGACACGGACGGCGACGGCATCGAGGACGGCGAGGAGGTGGACGCCGGCATGGATCCCACCTCCACCGACTCGGACGGCGATCTGGCCGAGGACGGGGACGAGGTCGAGTACGGCACCGATCCCACCGACGCCGACACGGACGGCGACGGCGTGCCCGACGGCCAGGAGTCCAACTGGAACCAGCCCATGGAGGGCGGCGACGGCAGCATCTGCGCCCTGACCCCGGACTGTGACGGCGACGGCATCGAGGACGGAGACGAGGGCGGCTTCGACGGCGGCGACGATCCCGGCTGCCGCAACCTGTCTCCCGGCGCCATCGTCGACACCATCGGCACCATCGGCAACACGGTGAGCTACTTCGGCTGGGGCGTCAGCATCGGCTCCCTGGGCTTCGGCGAGGGGGTGGCCTCCACCACGTACATCACCCCCGAGGGGCTGTTCACCCGCGTCACCCTGGGCTCGGAGATCTACGTCCCCCCCGACTGGGCCAAGTACGGCAACAGCATCTTCATGGGCGTCCTGACCGGCCGCAACGACGAGTGGGTGCACATCGACGACCTGTCGGATCTGACCAGCTACGAGATGGCCTTCACCGCCATGTTCGCGTCCGTGGGCATCACCATCTTCGTGCGCGACGACACGCCGTACACCGGCAGCTACACCTTCTCGCGATCCGTGCAGTTCAGCACGGGGGTGGGCATCAGCGTCAGCATCTTCGGGCTGCCGTTCGGCTTCCCCTTCGCGTTCTCCATCTCCGACGAGACCCACCTCGCGCTGGGGTTCGTCGCTGGTGAGCAGTTCAGCGAGGCCCAGTGCGAGGCCCTGCGCGCCGCCCGCGACAGCCGCACCAACACCATGGAGGTGGTCACCGACGCCCTCCGAAACCACCAGACCGATCGCGTCGGGACCGAGGGCGTGTTGATGGAGGACGCGCTGGCGTCCCTGGCCGACATGCTCGAGGGCATGGGCGCCGAGGAGGGCCGCGGCCCCGGGGACGGCGTCCCCGCCCTGTCCAACGGCGACCTCTTCGGCGAGTTCATGGACCGCGAGGCCACGGGCCTCGTGCCCCTGGACGAGACCGCGGACACGTCCCTGGACGCGCTGCTCACCCGCACCTACACGACCATGACCGACAACGCCGACGACTTCGACGACATGGCCGTGATCGGAGCGGTCGTGGACAGCGTCGCCTCCGACGCCCAGTGGATCGTCCCGGACTTCGAGGGACTCAACGACCAGATCCGGGCAGCACCCGCGGTCACCGAGTCCCTGATGGCCGCCAACAACCTGGCCAACTTCAAGGCCGCCTGGCCCGGCGAACCCGAGCCCGGCGTGGTCGAGCTCTCCGGGGCTGCGGGCGAGGCCATCCCGATCACCGTCACCGTGGACGAGCTGCTCGACCGGTACCCCGAGCTCGACGCGGACATGCTCGAGGGCGCCGACGTGGTCTTCGAGTCCCTCCCCTCCATCGACGCCTCGCCCTTCCCCATCACCGACGGCGAGGTGGCCGTGACCATGACCCGCGAGACCGCCGCCACCCTGCTGCTGTCGGTGACCCTCGACGCCGGCACGCTGGCCGCGCCGCTCCCCGGCGATCTGGCCGATCGCAATCTCGCGTTCGACTATCGCCTCGCCACCGTGGAGCCGGGGCCGCCCACGCAGATCCTCTTGCAGACGCCCCCCAGGGTCGAGGCAGGCGCCGAGATCCGGGCCACGGCCATCGTCGCGGACGCGTACGGCAACCGCACCGGCGATCCGTTGCTCGACGTGGACCTCACCGGCCCGCGCGGCGAGATCCTCAACGCCGAGCCCATCCCGGCCATCGACGGCGCCGCCGACCTGCGCATCGTGCCCACCGCCACCATCCCGGTGATCGACACCGTGTACAGCGCGATCCTGGTCACCGGAGAGGGTGAGGAGGTGCCTGGCTACGTCATCGAGGGCACCGGCATCTCGGTGAGCTCGTGCGCCTACTTCGACGGCGATCTGTTCGACGACGCGGGCTTGCTGTACACCCTCATCAGCCCCGAGCAGCTGCTGTTCGCCCAGGAGGGCTGGATCCCCATCGAAGGGGAGCACGAGCTGCAGGTCGTCAACCCCGGCGACGTGGCCAGCGACGTGTACGTGCACGAGTTCGTCGAGTAGGGCTGCGGGCTAGACCACCGGCAGCGGATCGATCCCCAGCCGCTTCGCCTCCGCCGCCATCAGCGCGTCCAGCTCCTTTGCCACGGCGTCGTCGAGGGGCTGGGTGTTGCCCTGGGCGATGATCCGCTGGACCTCGGCGGCGGCCATGTCGTGGGAGTCGAGGGCGCCGCGGGACTCCCAGTCGCCGTAGGTGCCGCGGTCGATGACCTTGCCCGGCAGGTACAGCTCCTTGCGGAAGTTGGCGCGGGTGTGGGGGTGGCCGAGGAAGTGGCCGGTGTCGACCACGGCGCGGAGCAGGTCGGGGCCGTCGGCGGCGGAGCCGTGGCTGATGCCCTGCAGGAGGCGCAGGGCCATGCCGCAGGCCTCGTTGTCCAGGAGCATCTTCTCCAGGGACTGGCAGGACTCGAAGTCGAGCATGCCGGGGCCGGAGACCATGTTGACGCCGGCCAGCGCGGCGAGGGTGGCGCCGACGCCGGACTCGGCGCCGGCCTGCCAGGAGACGACCTTGGCGTCGGAGAGGGCCATGTAGGCGTGGGTGGGCAGGCCGAGGTGCTTGCCGACCTGGGCGTAGGCCATGTCGACCATCATGGTCTCGATGGCGCCCATGGGGGTGGTGCCGTGGCGCATGTCGAACGCCGACGGGGAGCCGCCCCAGACGATGGGGGCGCCGGCCGCGGCGAGCTGCTGGATGACGACGCCGGAGAGGCACTCGGCGCAGTGCTGCAGGACCATCTCGCGCAGGGTGACCGGCGAGGTGGCGCCGGCCAGCGGCATGGAGACCATCTCCACGGGGATGCCGGCGCGGGCGCCGTCGATGAGGGCCTGGCAGGTGAGATCGCTCCACTTCAGCGGCGGCGTCGGGCAGCAGTCGAAGATGGCGAGCGGGGTCTCGGAGAGGGCCTGTTCGCTGCCCCGGACCACGGCGAGCATGTCCTTCATCACGGCGAAGGCGTCCGTGCGGAACGTGCCGGTGATCACGGGCTTGGAGCAGTGGCGCAGCGCCACGTACAGCCGGTAGCGGTCGCCCATCTCCTCGGGCACGCCGGAGGGGATCAGGGAGGTGGACTGGGCCGCGAAGTTGCCGCAGGCCTGGGCGACCCACGCGAGGTGGACCAGATCCTGGATCTCCGGGGCGCGCCGCCGGCGCGTCACCGGATCGAGGATGTGCAGGGCCGCTGAGCCGGGATCGAAGTGGACGTTGTCGCCGCCGAGGTCGAGGGCGGTCTCGCCGCTGCGGTCGCCCACGACGATGTTCGCCGGCGCGCTGTCGACGCACCGGCGGATCAGGCCGGCGTCCAGGAACACGCGGCCGTCGTCGATGCGCTGGCCAGCGCCGTCCAGCAGCGCCAGGGCCTCGTCGTTCTCCACGAACACGCCGACCTCGGCCAGCACGTCCATCGCCTGAGCGACGATCCGCTCCACCTGCTCGGGGGTCAGCAGCTCTACCTTGGGTCGCAACGCCATCGTGTCCTCCAATAGGCTCAGTCTTTGCGAAACGCGCAGGTCTCGCGCCGCTCGCACGTCGAGCACCGGTGCCGGCCCTCACGCTTGCGCGGAGGGTGGTCCAGGTAGCGCACCGCGAACGAGACGGACTTGCGCGGGATCATCATCATGCCGGGCGTCAACGTGACGCCGATCTCCGCCGCGGGCACGTGGCCCAGCAGCTGCTCCTGGTGTTCGACACCCCACCGCCCGTACCCGGGGCTGAAGCGGCGGCCCGCGTGCAGCCCGAGGGCCGTGGCCTCCTCGCAGACGATGTGGTCGAGGACGTCGGCCGCAGCCTCGGCGCCGGCGGAGCCGATGGCGTCGAGGAGCAGCGCGTCGAGGAGTTCGTCGCCGTGGTTGAGGCGCTCCACCTCGGCCTCGAGGGCTGGGCCGATGGTGACGAGGCCGACGGCGGCCCTGGCCGGCGGGTGGACCATCTCCAGCGCCACGGCCTGCTCGTGGTCGATCAGGGCCCAGACCCCCTGGGGCGCGAGCCGGTCCAGGGCGCCGGGCCACAGCTCCTCGAGGCGCCGGGCGATGCGGTCGGTGGGTCGGCCGGAGCGGCCGTACCCGAGGTTGCGGTAGACCTCGTCTCGGGAGACCCGGATGTCGAGGTCGAGGGCAGTCACGGGCGCGCGTCCAGGGCGGCCCGGGCGCGGGCGATGAAGCCGGGATCGGAGCCGCAGCACCCGCCGACGACGCGGGCGCCGGCGTCCACCATGGCCATGAGGTCGCGCACGAAGGCCGCGGGGTCGGCGTCGTAGACCACCCCCTCGGTGGTGGCGCGAGGGGCGCCCGCGTTGGGCTGGGCCTCGATGGGGGCGTCCACACCGGCCGCGGCCTCGGCGACCATGGGCACCATCTGGTCGGAGACGACGCTGCAGTTGAAGCCCACCACGTGGGCGCCCGCGTCCACCAGGGCCCCCAGGGACGGCACTAGGCGGTCGCCCATGATCGTGAAGTGGCCGCGCGGGCGTACCTCGAAGGTCATCGAGGCCAGGACCGGCAGCCCGGTGGCCGCGGCGGCGGTCACGGCGAGGCGGGCCTCGCGCAGGTCGTACATGGTCTCGATGGACAGCAGATCGGCGCCCGCCGCGGCCAGGGCGTCGGCCTGTTCGCAAAATGCCGCGGCGAACTCCTCCTCGGTCGCGGCCCCCATGGGCGGGAGGAACTTGCCCGTGGGGCCGATGTCGCCGGCGACGAGGCATGCGCTCCCGGCGGCCTCGCGCGCGAGCGCGACCGCGGTCTGCGCCACCTCGGCGCAGCGGCCGGCGAGGCCCACCGCGGCCAGCTTGGGCTCTGTACCGCCGAAGGTCACCGCGTGGATCACGTCCGCGCCGGCCTCCACGTACTGGCGGTGGGCGCCGACGATGCTCTCAGGGCGCTCGAACAGCCACCACTCGGGGGCGCGGCCAGCGTCGAGGCCAGCGGCGATGAGCAGGGATCCCATGCCGCCGTCCAGCAGCAGGGGGCGCTGTTCCAGCCGGTCGAGCAGAGCCTCAGGCGTCATCGACGAGGCTCCGGGCCACCTCCACGGCGGCCACGGCGTTGTCGGCGAAGCCTGCCGCGCCGATCTGATCCGCCCAGGCGGTGCCGACGGGGGCGCCGCCGACCATCACCTTGGTGTCGAGCCCGGCCTCGCGCAGTGCGGCGACCAGGTCGCGCTGGACGGTCATCGTGGTGGTCAGGAGCGCGGACGCGCACACGAGATCCGCGTCGATCTCCTGGGCCCTCGCCACGAAGCGCTCGACGGGGACGTCGGCGCCCTCGTCCGCGACCTCGAAGCCGTTGGCGGCCAGCATGGTGCCGACCAGGGTCTTGCCGATGTCGTGGATGTCGCCCTGCACGGTGCCGATCACGACCTTGCCGAGGGGCTTGCCCCCTGCGGCGCCCTCGAGGGCGGGCTGGAGCACGGCCATGGCACCCTTCATCGCCTGGGCGGCGGTCACCAGCTCGGGCAGGAAGTACTCCCCCTCCTCCCAGAGCTCGCCGGTGCGGCGGATGCCCGGCACGAAGCCCCCTTCGATGGCCTCGAGGGGTTCCATGCCCGCCTCGAGGGCCTTCCCGGCCAGGGCCGCGGCCTGGGCCTCGTCGCCGTCCAGCACGGACTGGCGCATGGCCTGCAAGAGCTGTGCGTGATCACTCATGTTCGGGTCCTCCAGCGTGGCCGCCGATGCTATCGAAGCGGCGCAACCTCGTCCACAATCAGCCGCTCGCGCGCGTCGAAGCAGCGGCGGTGGGCCAGCAGCAACAGCAGCAGCGATCCGATGGCCGTCCCGGCGGCGAGCATCATCATCACCACGATCTGGTACTTCACCGCCACCAGGGGGTCCGTCCCCGAGAGGATCTGTCCGGTCATCATCCCTGGCAAGGCCACGATGCCGACGACCATCAGCGAGTTGATGGTGGGGATCATTGCCGCGCGCAGGGCGTCGCGCAGCACGTGCCGCGACGCCTCCCAGGCGGTTCCGCCGAGGCACTGCAGCGCCTCGACCCGTCCCCGCTGCGAGGAGAGCTCGCCCAGCAGCCGGTCCAGTCCCAGCGAGATGCCGTTGAGGCAGTTTCCGAGGATCATCCCGGTGATGGGGATGAGGTAGCGTGGGGAGTGCCACGGCTCCACCTGCAGGATCACCTGGGTGACGATGGCCGTGACGATGCCCGCAGAGACCACCATCGACAACAAGGTGATGCCCGCGAACCGCCGCGGGCGGCGCTTCTGCCGGGCGAGGGCGGCGCGGGCCGCGGCCGCGGTCATCAGCAACAACATGCCGGCCACCGCCCAGACCTGATCCAGCGCGAACACGTAGCGCAGCAGGTAGCCCACGGCGAGCAGCTGGACGAAGGTCCGGACCGTGCCGATGGCGAGGCTGCGCAGCAGCCCGAGGCCGAACGCCAGGGACAGGGCGCCGGGGATGGCCACGAGCAGCACGGCCATGGCCAGGTGGAGGGGGCCGATGTCGATGGGGCCGGTCATCCGTCCCCCCGAGGCTCGATGCGGAGCGGTTCGGTGGGCAGGGCCGCGGCGAGGCGCGGGTCGTGCAGGACCCACAGCACGGCGAGGCCGTCGCCGCACAGGGATCGCAAGAAGGTGTCCACCTGCCGGGCGGAGTCCTCGTCCAGCGCGGCCGTGGGTTCGTCCAGCAGCAGCACCGACGGGCCGGCCATGACGGCACGCACGAGGCCCACGCGGGCGGCCTGGCCCTCGGAGAGTTCGGACGCCGGGCGGTCCAGCAGCGCGCCGGCCAGGCCCACGGCTTCGAGCAACCCGGCGGGATCGCGCGCCGGTCCGCCAGCGCTGGTGTGGCTCTGCAGCGACGCGGCGCTGGCCAGGTTGTCGGCCACGGTACCGGGGAACATCACCGGGCGCTGGGGCAGCAGGCCGACGCGCCGGCGCCAGACAGCGGGTTCCCAGTCGTCGATGGCCCTGCCGTCGAGGATCACGTCGCCCCGATCCAGCGCCACGAAGCCGGCCAGGGCGCGCAACAACGTGCTCTTGCCGCTACCGGAGGGCCCCACCACACCACGCAGATCGCCGGCGTCGAGGCTCAGGTCGAGGCTGTCGAGGACGATGCGCGATTGCGGTTGGAGGTTGGATTCGAGACGGACGCGAAGTCCCGCGGCTGCAAAAAAGGGCTCGTGGTTGACTGGTTTCACGTCTCTGGTCGCCGATCCATCCCGTCTGCCGGCGTCGTTCATCGGTCGCAATGGGAAGACATCGCTCCCTCTTCCCGACTTGTCAGCCGGGCGCCTCGACGCCCAGAACTCGCGAACCCAGCCAGCCGCGAGCCCAGGTCACCTGTCGATGGACTCTACCTTGGTCTCGAGGAACCGCGCCAGCTGGTGGAAGTCGCTGCCCGGCTCGATGTAGCGGACCTGGGTCCGCAGGGTCTGGGGGTCCACGAGCTTCTCGAACTGTACGTACCGCAGGTCGAGCTGGCCCGAGACGCTGACCATATGACCGTCGAGGCCCTCCTCCACCAGCGCCCGGTAGGCTCCGATGCCGAGCTGGCTGCCCAGCATGACGTCGAAGGCGTGGGGCTGGGCGCAGCGGGACTCGTAGCCGAGCTGGAGGCCCTTGACCTTCTTGATGCGGCCGGTGCGGCGGGTGTACTCCTCGGCCACCTCCTTGGCGATGATCTTGCCGATGTCCAGGTCGCCCGCCGAGATGTGCCCGTGGGGGTCGCGCGGCATGTCGTCGATGAACTTGCGCGGCAGCATCTCCACCAGCCCCTCGGCCAGCACGATGGTGCCGTGGCCCTTGTTCTCACGGGTCTCGCGGGAGACCATCAGCTGGACCATCTTGTTGACCAGCGCGGCCACCTTGAGCTTCTTGACCTTCTCCTTGTTGCCCGTGACGGGGTTCACGACCTCGTCGTACTGCAGCATGGTGCCGTCGATGTCCTCCACGCTGATGATCATGTTCGCCTCGCCGGCGATCCCCACCCCGTAGGCCAGCCAGCCGCTCTTGCGTCCCATGGTCTCGGCGATGAAGTAGGAGCTCGTGGCCTCGGCGTCGGCGCGCAGGTTCTTGAGCTCCTGGGCCAGCACCCCCACGGCGGTGAAGTAGCCGAAGGTGAAGTCGATGCCGCGGTAGTCGTTGTCGATGGTCTTGGGCAGGTGGATGATCTTGAATCGCGCCGCGTCCTCGGGCAGCCGCTTCTGGAACTCGTGGAGCAGGTTGGCGGTGCGGAGCGTGTCGTCACCGCCGATGGAGATCAGGGCGTCCAGGCCCATGTCCACCAGGGCGAAGTAGATGTTGCGCAGTGGCGCCGAACGCTCGGGATCGTCGAGGTCTTCGGGGCGCTCGATGAGCTTGCCGGGGTTCGCCCGCGCCGTGCCGATGATGATGCCCCGCTGGTTGCGCATCCCGACCACGTCGGCCGGGGAGAGGCTGCGGTAGTGGGTGCCCTGCTGCAGGCGGTGGCTCAGCGGGTGGTAGTTCTGCAGAGCTTCGTAGCCACCCATGAAGCCGATCACCTCGCGACCGCTGTCGAGGAACGAGATCGCGGCCGAGCTGATCACGGCGTTGGCGCCCGGGGCGGGGCCGCCGCTGAAGATGATGCCGATGCGGCGGATGTGGCTTCCGTTCTGCTTCGGCTCGTGGACCTTCGTCTTCTTGGGCATGACGTCACTCACTCCTGTGTCACTAAAGGGATCGAGGGGAGGATAACCGATCCGCCACCTCGATCAAGGACTCCGCGGCCTTTCGTCAGGGCCCGACGAGGATGTCGAGGAAGCCCGCGATGGTGTTGGCGTCGCCCGGGCACTCCAGGTGATCGTCGAAGTGGTAGAGGGTGCCGTCGGGGTGGATCACGTACACGTTGCCCTGGAGCGCGTCCCAGTTCAGCCATACGTCCTGCCCGAGCTCGTCGGTCAGGATCGGCTGATGGAAGAGGGCGGTCATGTCCCCGTAGTCGGGGTCGTAGCCCGCGGCGTTGAGCAGCCAGATCTGGGCGTTGCCGTGCCAGTTGGCGTGCCCCTCCCACAGGGCCTGCAGGGCGTCCGCGCAGTACTGGCAGGCGCCGCACGTGGTGAAGCCGAAGTAGATCACGACCGGCTGGCCCAGGAACGCCGACAGGGTCAGCGTCTGCCCGTACGTGCCGCTGGTGGAGTTGCCGTCGGTGAGGGTGAAGTCGCTCGGGGGCGGTCCGCCGATGAAGGTGTCGTCGTCGTCACCCGCGCCGCTGTCGTCGTCGTCCGAGCTGTCGTCGTCGTCCCCCGGGGTCACGTCGTCGTCGTCACCCACGCCGCTGTCGTCGTCGTCGCCCACGCCGCTGTCGTCGTCGTCGGTCGGGGTCGCGTCGTCGTCGTCGGTCGGGGTCGTGTCGTCGTCGTCACCCGGGGTCGCGTCGTCGTCGTCCCCCGGCGCGGGCGGACAGTCGGCCACCCCGGCGCAGTCCGGATCGTCGCAGTCGTAGAGCCCGTCGAGATCGTCGTCCTTGCCGTCGTCGCACTCGGATTCGGGCTCCGTCTCCTTGACGCAGCCCAGGGGTACGACGAGCAGGATCACCAGCGAGAGGAGCAGTGCGCGCATGGTCCGCCTCCGTGACCCGGTCATTGTGTCACGAACCATCGCTCGTGGGATCTCGGCGAGGCTTCGGCCTTCGGCGAAGCCGCTGCTTCTTCTTGCGCCGTTTCTTGCCCCCCTCCTCGCCTCCGAGGCTGCCGAACAGGTCGTCGGGGGTCCTGCGCTGCCGACCGAACTGCTCCACACCGGCGAGCAGCTTCCGGGCCGCGGGATCCTCGTCCGGCTCATCGGCGAGCCCGGAGAACAGGGCATCGGGCGAGGGGCCCGGCGGAGGGCGCCGCGGCCGCGCGCGCTGGGCCTCCAGGACGGCCTTCAACGGCGGAGCGTCAGCCCGGTCCCGGCGACCGTGCAGCTCCTCGAGCAGCTCCCGCATGGCGCGCTCCTCGTCGGTCTCCGGATCCCCGGTACGCCCCGGGCAGCCACCGATGCAGTGGAGCGGTTCCTTCCAGCCGTAGGTGCGCGCGTAGAGCTGGATGTCCCGGGGCCACACGAACGTGCGGCCGCAGCGGCGGCAGGTGAGGTGGCGGTCCTTGACCGTGCGGCGGTTCGAGCGGCACCGGCCGCAGCGGCGAGGCAGCGTGAGCCCCTCTCGACGGAACCAGTCCTCCTCCTCGGGCTCGAGGGAGAACGGGGCGCCACAGTCGGCGCAGTGCCGGATCACGCCACGACCCTCCCGCGACCGAGCTGGAACAGCGAGAGGTACAGGGGGAGCATCAGCAGACCGGCCAGGGCGGCGGCGATCCAGCCCACGCCCGCCCCCGTGACCTCCCAGATCGCGTCGGTCTCCACCACGAAGCCCACGGTGTCGACCAGCAGCTGCAGCCCCAGCCAGCCCCACCAGAACCGCCCGGCCAACGCGCCGATCCCCGTCGTGCGGCAGGCCATCCCCACCAGGGAGACGAAGGTGACCCCGACGGCGAGCCAGCCCACCCCCGTACCCGGCGCGCGCAGCACCAGCAGCACCAGCAGGGCGATGCCGAGGAGGATCACGTAGGCCTTGCGCAGGAAGTCCATGGGACGGGAATCCTACACGATCTCGGGGAGCGGTCGTCGCGGATCAGTTTCGGGGGCGCAGCGTGCGCTTGCCGCGGGTGGGGGCGGGAACGTCGTCGTCGGTGTGTTCGCTGGGCAGGTAGGCGTTGCCCTGGACCGAACCCTTGCCGGGGCCGGTGCGGATGGCCGCCTGACGGCTCTTGCCCGGGTCCATGATCTTGTCGCACGAGCGCACGGCGGAGCGGTAGAGGCGGGCGGCGTCGCGATCGGACATCTCGCCGTCGGACATGGCCTTGGCTTCCATCATGTTCAGGCGATCCACCTCGGACTGCAGGACGGCCAGCTGCTTGGAGTCGAGGTCGTCGCGATCGGCGTCCCGCAGCGCGTCCACGGACGCGGTGTCCATGTCCTCGGGTGCGGGGGGTTCGTAGCGGGTGACCTGGCCCCGTCGTTCGGGGGCCTCGGCGAGTGCGTCATCGTCGGCGAGCGCGGCTCCCGCGGGAATGGAGACGAGGATCGCAGCGAGAAGAAGTCGTGTCGAAATGCCCATGATTGCCACCTCCTTGGCTCGTGTCGGAGCGTTGGACGGCGGTCAGGGCGAGATTCTTCAATCCGGGAGGCGGTTTTCGATCCCGGCGCTAGAAGGGGACGGCCTCGACGGACGCGACACCGGGCACCTTCTCCTTGAGCATGCGCTCGACGCCCATCTTCAGCGTCATCATGGCGCCGGGGCAGCCGCTGCACGCGCCGAGCAGACGGACGCGGACCACGCCCTCGTCGGTCACGTCCACCAGGGCGATGTCGCCACCGTCGGCCTGCAGGTGCGGCCGGATCTCCTGAATGACCTCGTCGACGGATTCCTTGGTGACTGCCATGACTCCTCCAGTGTTGAGCCCGTTCATCTGAGCCCTGGCAACATAGGGTCGCCCCTGATGGGGTGCAAGGGATTTTCTGGCGGTGGAGCTACGCCTTCTCGGGGACGAGGAAACGCGCGAAGAAGTACGCCATGCGCTTGGCGATGGCCGGGACGTGCTCCTTGAGCCGATGGTCGCCCCCGGCGAAGACCAGGGTGTGGGAGCGGTCGCCGAGCACGTGCACGAGCCACTCGGAGTCCAGCGGGGGCACCACCTCGTCGGCGTCCCCCCACACCACCAGCCCGCGGCCGCGGAACCGCTTGGCCTCGGCCCGCACGACGCTCCAGAACCGGATGGGCGTGGCGATGCCCGCCCAGGCAGGGGCGCCGAGCCGCCGCGCGGCCACCAGGCTGACCGCGGCCCCCATGGAGGAGCCGGCCAGGGCCACCGCGCCGTGGTCGGGGTGGTGGGTGTCCAGCCAGCCGAGGACCGCGGTCACGTCCTCGACGCGGCGCAGGACGTCGATGGGCTCGTGGGGCCCCTCGGAGTCGCCACAGCCCGCGTGATCCAGCCGCAGGGCGCTCATCCCGGACTGCTGCAGGACCCGGGCGATGTGGGCCACCTTGCCGCGCCGGTGGGACTCCATGCCGTGGCACAGCACCACCACCGGCGCCGTGGCCACGTCCCCGATGCCCCACGCGGGGTGGAAGGTGAAGACCAGGCGCTCGCCGGCGGCGTTGACCACCGCCGCGTCGAGCTCCGGCAGGACGCCGTCCTCGCTGTCCCAGGTGATGGTCGGCTGCTCGGTCACTGCGCGTCTCCGCCGCCGGCCGGTCGCCGGCGCTGGCGTTCGAACAGCAGGGCGTACTTGAGGAACGAGGACACGGCGGCGGAGCCGGCGATGAGCAGCCCGCGCACGCCGTCGAGAATCCCCAGCTTGAACAGATACCGGCGCAGGAATGCCGCGCAGGGGTGGATCACGAGCTGGTGGGGGCGGAACCTGCGTCCCTCCCCGTCGGCGCGCTGCGCGCCGGCCCGGGCGTAGCGCACGAGCTTGTCCCAGTGGTCTCCCAGGTCGCGGTACGAGTGGTGCACCAGCCGTCCGGGGAGGTGCCCGGTCCTTCCCTCCACGTCCAGGATCTCGTGGACGGGCACCTCGGACCAGCGTCCATGGCCGCGGCGGGCGAGCCGGACGATGCGCTCGTCGGACCACGCGTGCCTCACCGGCGCTCCCAGGTACACCGCCGTTCGCTCCACGGTGTAGCCCTGGACGGTCTCGTCCTCCCCCACGCCGGCCAGGGCGGCGGCCAGGGTCTCGTCGGGCAGCTCGTCCGCGTCCAGGGAGAGGAGCCATTCGCCGTTGCAGGCCTCGAAGGCGCGGTTCTTCTGGGGCCCGAAGCCCGGCCAGTCGGTCTCGAGAACGGTGGCGCCGCGATCCCGCGCCAGCTCCACGGTGCCGTCGGTGGAGCCGCTATCCACGACCACCACCTCGTCGGCGAACGCCGCGGCCACGTCGAGCAGGCGCGGCAGGGTGTCGCGCTCGTCGCGGGTGATGACCGCGAGGCTCAATCGGGGTCGGGGGTCCGTGCTCATCCACCGTCTCCAGGAACGCCGCTTCAGGGGACTCCCAAGATCACCTCACCGGCCACGCGCGAGCAAGTCAAAAGGCAGACGCGGTGATACCATCCCTGCCCATGAATCGACAGGAAGCCCTCGACAATCAGCGCCGCCAGGGCCTGCCCAGCCTGGCGGTGCTGCCCATCCACTACCCCCGGGAGGTGCTGGACGCGCTGGACGTGCTCGGCATCGAGCTCTGGGGGCCGCCGGGGCCGCTGACCCAGGGGACCTGCGACAACATCCAGCCCTACGTCTGCTCGCTGGTCCGCAACGCCATGGCCTTCGTGGACGGCGGCGGGATCGACGGCCTGGACGGCGTGCTCGTACCCAACACCTGTGACTCGATGATGGGGCTCGCCTCGATGATCGAGGACTTCTCGGGCTGGGATGGTCCGGTCTTCCACTTCCACCTGCCGAGGCTGCTGAGCACGGCCGCGGCCGAGCGGTTCCTGCGCGGCGAGGTCGAGCGCCTGTTCCGCACCCTCGCCGAGGCGCTCGATCGCCCGGCAGATCTCGATCGGCTGGCCGACGCGATCGTCGTACGTCGCCGCATCGAGGCGGCCCAGCGCGTGCTCCGCCAGTGTCGGCGCGAAATTACCATGAGCGAGCGCGAGCTCATGGAGGTGCTGCGTTCGGACAGCTATCTGACCGCATCCGACCACCTCGAGCAGCTCGAAGCCGCCCTCGCAGCGCGCGGGCCGGCGCGCGAGGGTCCTGGCGTGTTCGTCACCGGCATCGTGCCCGAACCCATGGCGCTCCTCGACACCCTGGAGGAGGCGGGCGCCGTGGTAGTGGCCGACGACTACGCGGCGGTGGGGCGCCGCATCACCCTGCTGGACGACACGGTACAGGGGGAGCCGCTGGATCTCGCGGCGCGCCGCCTGGCCAACCGTCCCTCGTGCTCGACCCTGAGCGCCGACACGACGCGGCGCGCCGATCAGCTGGTCCGCCAGATCCGGGGCAGCGGCGCCACGGGCGTGCTGCTGCACACGGTCCGCTTCTGCGAACCCGAGCTGTTCGACGTCCCCGCCCTCGAGGCCCGCATGGAGGAGGAGGGCTTCCCCCTGCTGGTGCTGGACACCGAGGTGGAGCGGGAGCTGCCCGCGGCGGTCGAGACACGAATCGAAGCCTTCGTGGAGATGCTCTCGTGACCCTCCTTCGACGCGCCCAGTTCGAGCTGGCCCACAACGTCGCCGCGCCGGGGTTGATCCAGCTCCAGCGCGCCACCTCATGGTGGAAGCGCCGCAACCGCAAGCCTCCGGTCACCCCCCTGGGTAAACCGCCGGAGACCACCCGGCTGCTCAAGGAGGTGAGCCTCCGCCACTACTTCGCCGGCCGCTACGCCGACGGCGCCGTGCCGGTGGCCTGGGTGACGTCCGGGGCCCCCATCGAGGTGCTCCGCCCCCTGGGCTACTACCTGGTCTACCCGGAGAACCACGGCGCGATCTGCGGTGCCGGCCACACCTCACCGCAGTACATCGAGGCGGCCGAGGAGGCCTCGTTCTCCCAGGACCTGTGCAGCTACGCGCGCATCGACTTCGGCGCCCTGATCTCCGGATCCACCCCCCTGGGCCGGATCCCGAAGCCGGACCTGATGGTCGCGTGCACCAACATCTGCCAGACCGTGCTGTACTGGTATCGCGAGCTCGCCCGCCGCATGGACGTGCCGCTGTTGATCGTGGACACGCCGCAGGTGTTCGGCGAGCCCCAGCCCGAGCACCTGGACTACGTCCAGGCCCAGCTCCGCGACCTGGCCGAGGTGGCGGCGAAGGTGGCTGGCCGCAAGTTCGACGAGGACGCGTTCGGCGAGGCCGTGCTCATGGCCCGCGACGGCTGCGCGGCGTGGGGCGAGTGCCTGGCCACCAACCGAACCAGGCCCGCGCCGTGGACCGCGTTCGACGGCTTCATCCACATGATCCCCATCGTGACCATGCGCGGCACCCCCGAATGCCTCGACTACTACGACGTGCTGCTGGCCGACCTGAAGCAACGCGCCGCCGACGGTGTCGCCGGGGTCAAGCAGGAGAAGTACCGGTTGCTGTGGGACAACCTGCCCATGTGGTTCGAGATGCGGGGCATGTCCACGATGCTCGCCGAGGAGGGGTTCGCCCTCGTGGCGGCCACGTACACCAACGCCTGGGCCGCGACCGCCACGGCGCTGTCCACCGAGGATCCCTGGGAGGGGATGGCCGAGGCCTACTCCACGGTGATCCTCAACCGGGATCTGGGTCACAGGCTGGAGCTGATCCGCGGCATGGTCGAGGAGTACGAGTGCGACGGGGTGCTCTTCCACTCGGATCGGTCCTGCAAGCCGTACTCGGTGGGGCAGCTCGAGCTGCGCGACCGCCTCGCGGCCGAGGGAATCCGGGCGATGGTCCTGGACGCGGATCACGCGGACCCGCGGGCCTATGCCACCGGCCCGGGGGAGACGAGGTTGAGGGCGTTCATGGAGGGGTTCTGATGTCGAGCAGATGGATTGGATTGATCGCGGGGGTGGTGTTGCTGGCGGGGGTGGCGGGGGCGCACCCGGCGAAGCCGGACAGACCGCACCGCTGGAACACGGAGTTCGAGGCACCGGGGGGGTGCGTGACAGGAGCGGCGTTCGGCGACGGGGTGCTGTACCTGGCGGATCGCAAGGCCGACCGGATCTATGCGACGGATCCGGGCAGCGGCGAGGTGTTGCGGGAGATCCCGATCCCCGGATACGTGCCGCTGGGGCTGGCGCACGACGGGAGCCACCTGTGGCTGGCCGACGGGGTCGAGGGCAAGATCTACCGCCTCGATCCCCAGGACGGGACGGTCACGCGCTCGTTCGAGTCGCCCGCACGGGACACGTCGGGCCTGGCCCACGACGGCACGGACCTGTGGGTCGCGGACCGCAAGGGCAAGGAGCTCCACCGCATCAGCGTGGAGGACGGGACCACCATCGACACGGTGCCCGGGCCGGCCGGCAAGACCACCGGCCTGGCCTGGGATGGCGCGGCCCTGTGGGCGGCGGACCGCATCGAGGACGAGGTGTACCGGGTGGATCCACTCACCGGCAACGTCACGTTGATCCTGGAGGCGGGCGGAGCGCACGCCTGGGGGCTCGCCTGGGACGGTCAGCGGCTGCTCAACGCCGACTACCAGTCCGACGTGGTGTTCTCGGTGATCCCCGGGGCGCTGCCCCTGTTCGACCTGCTGGAGGACCGCACGGAGAGGGTGACGTTCCACCACGAGGTGCGCGTGTACGGCCCCGAGCCCCTGCTCGAGGCGACGATCTCGCTGGCCATCCCCAGCAACCGCCCGGGCCAGCAGGTGGAGGGGTCCATCTCCTTCGAACCCGCCCCGGCCGAGATCGTCCAGGACAGCTGGGGCCAGGACGTGGCGCGTTTCAGGTTCGAGGACGTGGCCGCGCCCGGCGAGGTCGGCGCGGTGATGGGGGTGACGGCGCACACCTGGACCGTGCGCTACTACCTGTTCCCCGAGAAGACGGGCGACCTCGACGAGGTCCCGCGGGACGTGCGGCGGGCGTACCTGGTCGACGGCGACAAGTACCGCCTCGACGACCCGCTGATCCAGCGCACCGTGGCCGAGGTCGTGGGCGACGAGACCAACGCCTACCAGGTCATGCGGGCGCTGTACGACCACATCCTCGAATCCATGCACTACGAGCTCGCCGGGGGCTGGAACGTGGCGCCGGCGGTGCTCGAGCGCGGCAGCGGCTCGTGCTCGGAGTACACCTTCGTCTTCATCGCCCTGTGCCGCGCCGCAGGCCTCCCCGCGCGCTACGTGGGCAGCGTGGTCCGCCGGTACGACGACGCCGCCGTGGACGAGGTGTTCCACCGCTGGGCCGAGGTCTACCTCCCTCCATACGGGTGGGTGCCCGTGGACGCCAGCCGCGGAGACAAGCCCACGCCCGCGGAGCAGGCCTCCTCCATCGGACACCTGGACAGTGGGCTCGTGGTGACCACCGAGTCGGGGGGCGCGTCGGACGACCTCGGGTGGACCTACAACTCGGCCTCGCGCCTGACCACGCGCGGCCCGGCCAAGGTGGTCGAGGAGGTCTACGCGGAGTGGGAGCCCGCCGCGGAGGTCGAGGAGGTCGAGGATGACGGCACCTGACCGTTCGACCGTGGACGGTTACAGCTTCGGCGAGGTCCACGTGGACGGCGCGGCCCGGCGCGATGATCTCGTCGTGCTCCCCGGCCGGTTGCTGTGCCCCTGGTGGCGCAAGCGCGGCCATCGGCTCCAACTGGTGGATCTGACCGAGGTCCTCGAGGCGCGGATCGACGTGCTGGTGGTGGGTACGGGGTACTTCGGCCGCATGCGCATCGATCCCCCCGTGGAGACGGAGCTCGCCAGGACCGGGGTCGAACTCGTGGCCGCGCGGACCGGGGAGGCCATCGCGCGTTTCAGCGCCCTGCCCGAGGACCGAAGAGCGGCACTCGCGCTCCATCTGACCTGCTGACGCTCTATAATGTACGGGTGTCTGAGGGGCTCACGGGGAGATACGAGGGGTACATGCGGTCCACGGGCCCGGTGAGGAGAATCCTCTTCGCGATAGCGCTCGCGGCCCTCGCGGCCGCCTCGCCTCGCCCCGCGTCCGCCCTGGATCCCCAGCGCGCCATCACCCAGTACCACTACGAGTACTGGATGCCCGAGGATGGATTGCCCCAGGTCTCGGTGCAGTCCGTTGTCCAGGATCCCCACGGATATCTCTGGATCGGCACCCAGGAGGGGCTGGTCCGCTTCGACGGCGTCCAGTTCTCCATCTTCGACTCACGCAACACCCCTTCGATCACCAACAACTACATCACCACGCTGCTGCTGGCGTCGGACGACAGTATCTGGGCCGGGACGTTCGGCGGCGGCTTGCTGCGGGTCGACGGCGGCGTCATCACCTCCTTCGACACGTCCGCCGGCCTCGCCTCGGACATCGTCCACGCCCTCGCCGAGGGGGCTCACGGCGAGATCTGGATCGGCACCGAGAAGGGGCTGAACGTCCGGCAGAATGGTGCCTTCTCGACCTTCACCATGGAGGACGGGCTGCCCCACGACCTGGTCCAAGCGGTGATGGTCGACCACACGGACACCGTGTGGGTGGGGACGCGCGGCGGCGGCATCGCGCTGTATCAGCACGGGGTGTTCAACGCGTTCGCGGGCAACCTCGCCAGCGACCTGGTCACGGCCCTGTACGAGGCCCCGGCGGGGGCGGTCTGGATCGGCACCGCCGACACGGGCCTCTATCGCCTGCTCGGCGACGACCTCGTCCACCACGGCGCGGCCCAGGGGCTGTCCAGCGAGAAGGTGATCGCCGTCCACGAGGACGCGGACGGGAACCTCTGGGTGGGCACCTACAACGCCGGCCTCTGCCGCCTGGAGGGGGACAGGTTCCGCTGCTTCACCACCGCCGAGGGGCTCGCCCACGACCACGTCACGAGCTTCCTCGAGGACGTGGAGGGCAACCTGTGGTTCGGCAGCCTCGGCGGCGGGCTCAATCGGCTTCGTGACGCCAAGTTCACCAGCATCGGGACCGCGGAGGGGCTGTCCCACCCCGGCGTCTGGGCCGTCCGCGAGGGTCGCGAGGGCCTGTGGGTCGGCACCGAGAACGGACTCGATCTGGTCGTGGACGGCCGACCCGTGGACTACCCGGGCCGCCAGGCCGCCGCCGAGGACTCGTTGATGGCGGTCTACGAGGAGGCGGACGGTACCGTCTGGACCGGGCTCTACGGCGGCGGCCTGCGGCGCCTCTCCGAGGGCCGCTGGACCACCTACACCACGGCCAACGATCTGGCCGACGACCAGGTCTTCAGCATCACCCAGGACGCCGCGGGCGCCCTGTGGATCGGGACCCGCGGTGGTCTCAACCGCTTCGTGGACGGGCAGTTCACCACGTTCACCACCGAACACGGGCTCCCCCACGACAACATCAAGGCGCTGCACATCGACCGCAAGGGTGTGCTGTGGATCGGAACCCGCGGCGGAGGGCTGGCGCGCTACCTCTACGACGAGTTCATCCCCTTCGAGATGGAGCACGAGCTCAACGCCAACCAGAAGATGGTGTACGCCATCCACGAGGACGACGAGGGTGTCCTGTGGATCGGCACGTTCGGAGGCCTGATCCGGCACGAGGAGGGCCGCAGCGACATCTTCACCATCCGCGAGGGCCTGTACGACGACGCGGCGTACCGGATCCTCGAGGACGACGCGGACAACCTGTGGATGAGCTGCAACCGCGGCGTCTACAGCGTGCCCAAGGCCCACCTCGAGGCCGTGGCCGAGGGCCGGAAGGACCGCGTCACCTGCACCGCGTACGGCCGCGCGGACGGCATGCCCAGCACCGAGTGCAACGGCGGATCCCAGCCTGCGGGCTGGAGGACCTCGGACGGACGGTTGTGGTTCCCCACCGTGGACGGCGTGGCCAGCATCGATCCGGCGAGCGTGGAGACGAACACCATCCCCCCGCCGGTGCTCATCGAGGCCGTGCTCGTGGACGGTGTGCCCATGGACCCGGACGCGGAGATCGTCCTGCCTCCGGGACGCAAGCGGGTGGAGATCCAGTTCACCGCGCCCAGCCTCACCGCGGCCGAGCGGGTCCAGTTCAAGACCCTGCTCGACCCCGCCGATCGGAGCTGGGCAGGACCGGACTCGCGGCGGGACGTGGTGTACTCGTCGATCCCCCACGGCAACTACACGTTCCGCGTCACCGCGTGCAACAACGACGGCGTGTGGAACGAGCTGGGCGACTCGTTCCGGTTCTCCATCCGGCCGTACTTCTACGAGACCGTCTGGTTCTACCTGCTGTGCCTGGTGGTGCTGGCGAGCGTGATCTTCGGCACCCACGGCGTTCGCGTGCTGCGGCTCCAGCGGCGGGCCGACGAGCTGACCCGGGCCGTGGACGAACGCACCCAGGAGCTTCGCAAGATGGCCGACGAGCTCAAGGAGCTCTCCCTGCGCGATCCCCTCACCGGCCTGCGCAACCGCCGGTTCCTGTTCGAGACCCTGGCGACGTTGATGGAGGACCTGGCTCGCCAGAGCGCGCGACAGAGCGCGGGAGCCCGGGATCGCAGGGGCCGCAGGACCGGCGAGGTGGTCGGGCTGTTCATGGTGGACATCGACCACTTCAAGGCGGTCAACGACACCTACGGCCACGACGCCGGCGACGCGGTGCTGCGCAAGTTCGCCGAGAAGCTGAACGAATGCGTGCGCACCGAGGACATCGTCGTGCGGTGGGGAGGCGAGGAGTTCCTGATGGTGCTCCCGCGAACGCGTTACGAATCCCTGGCCGAGTTCGCCGAGCGCGTTCGAACCTCCGTGGCGGACACGACGTTCGACATACCGGGTGACGGCCTGAAGAAGACCTGCTCGGTGGGATACACGTCCCTGCCCTTCACCGAGGGCATGGGCCAGGATCTGACCCTCGAGCAGGCGATCACGGCCGCCGACCTGGGGCTGTACCGGGCCAAGCGCAACGGCCGCAATCGGACCGTACAGGTGCTGGCGGGACCCGAGTGGCCCGACAACCCGGACGACCTCGCCACCGCGCTGGCTGATCTGGACTGGGCGCTCCAGAGAGGCTACTTGCTGGTCGAGGACTGAGCGCCCTCTATCCCTTGCGCCACCGATCGGAGAAGACATGACCACCACCGATATTCGCTTCCTCCTCTGGATCGCCCCCATCATCCTGGCGTTGAGCCTCGCGGGGCTCTCCTGCCCGGAGCCCGAAGATGGGTTCAACGGCGGCGACGACGACGACTCGGGCGGCGGCGGCGACGACGACGACTCCTGGCCCGACATCGGCTGCCCGAACTCCTGGCGAGGGTTCGGCGACCATCCCGACCCGGACACCTGGGACATGCTCGTCCTGTACGCCATCGGCGGCGAGTGGTTCGACATCGGGGAGCGGAAGCTGGAGGACTACGGTCTGGTGTCGGTGAAGTACGACGAGGATGAGGACCGCTACGAGGTGCTGGAGAACATCGGGCTGTGCTTCTCCGACGGCGGCGGCCTCTTCCGTGGCCCCGAGGAGCACTACGGCGGCCACTTCTACAGCGTCAGCCTCGAGCTGGACGAGAACGATGGGTGGGGCGGGCACATCCAGGTGATTCCCACCGATGGGTCGGATCCCCACCTCCTGGGCGATCCCGGTACCCTGCGCGGCCTCGCGATCGTGGCCGACAATGCGGGCGGATTCGTGATCTGCGGTTCGACCAGCGACACGGGCGCCAACTCACTGCTGTGGGTCGACGGGACAGGTACGGAGATCATCGAGCATCCGCTACCCGATGGAGGGAGCTGCTACGACGTCGCGAGGGCGTGGGACGGCACGTTCTGGGTGACCGACACCGCCACGGGGCGATTGCTGAACTTCGACCTGGAGGCGGGCAGCTACTACGTGCTCGCGGATCTCCCGGGCGACGATCTCGACTGGGTCGTGGACGAGGCCGGCAACAACGAGGTCATGCTCGGCGCCGACAACATCATCTGGGTCGTGGACGGGATCACCGGCGAGGCCGGGCACTGGGTCGGACTGCCCGATCTGGGCATCACCACCAACCACGTCACGAACTTCCACTGGTCGTGGAGCTGGGGCGTGCTGTCGTACTCCGTCGTGAAGCGCGACTACCCCTCGATCCCGTACTACGGCCCCTACGCGACGAACGTGCAGGGCGGGCCGGACTCCCAAGGAGATACGTTCGTGTTCTCGATGGGCACGATGGTGAGCGAGTCGCTCGTCCTGGACTACGTCCTGCTCGGCGACCTGGAGTAGGCGCTCAGGGCGCCCAGCCCGCGGTCATGGTCCCGCTCTCGTACAGCCACAGGCGCTGGTCGGCGTCGAACGGGCCGGTGAAGGTGGTCTGCGCGCCCCCCGGGAAGTAGACGCGGATCTCGTCCACCGTCGTGGCTGATCCCAGGCCGAAGTGCAGGTACATGGAGTCCTGGCAGCCCGTCCCGGAGCCGCCGCTCACGAGGTTCATCCGCGTCTGGCCCCCTGCGTCCACCTCGACCCGCGCGCCCAGGGCGGCGCGGTTGGCGGCGACGTCGCCGATGGCCCGGACCTGCAACCAGTGGTTGCCCGCGGCTGCCGTGTCGTTGCGGAACAGGTCGTAGGCCACCAGGTCCACGTCGCCGTCGTTGTCGTAGTCCGACGCGGCGCTGCCCCAGCCGTTGTGGATGATGGCGCCCGACTCGTAGTTCACCTGGGTGAAGTTGCCGGCACCGTCGTTGAGGTACATCTCCGAGAACCGGCCGTCGTAGACACACGTGAGGAACAGGTCCCAGTCTCCGTCGCCGTCGAAGTCCTGGACCGTGGGGTTGGAGTGGGTCTCGCGGTAGTGGATTCCCGCGTCCGCTGCCGTGTCGTCGAAGTACCCGGTGCCGTCGTTGACGAGGACCATCGTCTTGTCACTGAAGTCGTAGTAGCGGGGATGGGCTAGGTTGGACTGGATGAGGTCCCAGTCCCCGTCGTTCTCCAGATCGATCCACGCCGAGCCGATGGTGTGGCCGTAGTAGAACGACACGTTCTCGCCGGCGAGGCCCCACAGCAGCGAACGGTCCACCACGGACTCGCCGTCCACGTTCTCGTACATGAAGTTGCGATCGAGGCGGTAGTTGCTCACGAAGATGTCGGTGTCCCCGTCCATGTCCACGTCGTTCGGGCTGACCCCGCGCCCGGCCTGATCGGCGGTGGTGAAGCCGATGTCGGTCCAGTTCGCGAACGTGCCGTCGCCGTTGTTGCGGAAGAAGGCGTCGGGGTAGTTGGTGTAGACCCCGCCGCACTCGTAGCTGGCCATGTACAGGTCGAGGTACCCATCGCTGTCGAAGTCCAGCCACCCCACGGCCGGCGTCGGCGCGTGCTCCGCCAGGCCGTCACCGTCGCAGTCGATCTCGGACTGGGTGTCGTCGATCCCCGATCCCTCGGTGACGTCGGTGAACGTGCCGTCGCAGTTGTTGCGCACGAGCATGTCGGCAGCGGTGTAGCCGCTGTTGGCCGCGAAGAAGTCCAGGCAGCCGTCGTTGTCGTAGTCGCCCCACATGTGGCTGCTGGACGAGGAGCTCAGGCTGTCGAGTCCCGCCGCAGCGGACACGTCGGTGAACGTGCCGTCGCCGTTGTTGCGGTACAGGGTGGGGCCGTTGGTCAGCAGGTCGTCCCAGCCGTCGTCGTCGTAGTCACCCCAGGCCACCTGGCCCGACGCGGACAGGGCCTCGTCGATCTGGAACCACTTGTCCTCTTCGGCGATGGTGTCGTGCAGCTCCACCATCAGCCGGACCGAGTAGTTGTAGGGGCACAGGAACGACGTGCCGTTGTAGTAGTAGTTGGCGTCGGCGTCGGGCAGGTTCCAGGCGCTGTGGCAGTCGTCGTAGGCCGAACAGTCCAGGTACTCGGCGGTGTCGAACATCAGCAGCGGATGATCTGGATCGTCCGCGGGATCCGCGGGCGGCTCGAACATCTGGGCCACGAAGAAGATCCCGGGGATCTCCACCTCGATGGGCTCGTCGAAGACGTAGTCCACCCAGGTCCCCTGGTCCTCGGGCGTCAGGCAGCGATCCCCCTCCCAGAGGGCCTCCCACTGGTTGAAGTCGAACCCGTTGGAGCCGAAGTCCTCGTAGGCCCCCAGGGTGACCTCGCGATCCCCCTCCCCCACCAGGTTGCTCCACACCACGCGGGCGCCGTACACCGTCGCCGGGGCGAGCAGATCGAACCGCACCGCCTCCCACAGGCGCTGCTCCTCGAAGTAGTACATGCCCTCGTAGCCTTCGAAGTACCAGCCCTGGCCCAGGATGCTGGCCACGGGCTCGTCCGAGGTGTGGGACAGCTCCTCGGCTTCGGGGGGGAAGGAGCCCGAGGCGGTGTCCACGCATTCGTCGACCGTGTCGTCGTCGTCGCCAGCGCTGTCGTCGTCGTCCGCGGTCGCGTCGTCGTCATCCGCGGTCGCGTCGTCGTCGTCGGTCACGGAGCTGTCGTCGTCGTCCCCGCCGGGGCAACCGGCGAACAGGAACCCCGCCACGATCCAGCAAATCCAACACAGGTGCGCTCGCTGCATGGAAACCATCCTCCCGTTGAGGCCCCAGCGTAGGAGGGGGCCTCCGGGCGAGTCAATAAAACAACCAGATCCTGCTCAGAACCGCCCGAAGACCGTCACACCTGTGGGAGAGAACGCCACGCGCACGTCGTGCTGGGGCCGATCCACCTCGGCCATGGCCACCAGCGCGAACACCCCGACCATCAGCTCCGGCAACGTCACGATGGCCGAGATGGAGCCGAACACCAGGTGCACCACCCCCGCCAGGGTCGCGGCCTGGTTCAGGGGGGTGCCGCCGATGTCCACGTTGTCCCTGGCCCCGAGGATCATCGCCCCGGCGGTGATGCCCATGATCGCGTTGGCCATGTCGAGCCCGCCGTTGAGGGCCACCATGGCCATGGGGAACGCCTCGCCGTCCGCCATCAGCGACACACCGCCGGCCGTCCAGGCGAGGAACTTGGCGCTGTGGAGGATGCCCCCCACCAGGTTGCAGTTGGCCACCGAGCCCGCCGTGGAGGCGAAGTCCGCGTCCCCGGCGTACCCGTCGAGCTGCCCGTGGAGGCGGCTGTAGCCGACGAACTCGAACGCCACCGCGGGGATCTGCAGGCCGGCGAGGATGAAGTAGCCCGCGGCGGCGATCTCGCGCCCGCTGCCCGCCCGCGCGGCCGGCGCGGTGAACAGGGTGGCCGCGAGGATCGAGGCGCAGATCAGGGTACGAGAGGTCTTGCAGGGGCTCATGGTTCTCCTCATCCGTGGCGGTATTGCACGCCGAACATGCCGTCGGGGTAGCGCCACTGGACGGCCTCGCGGGGGCACACCAGGAGGCAGGTCCCACACTCGAGACAGCCCGCGAACTCCACCGTCATCTCGCCGGAGTCCTCGTTGAGGGCCCACAGCTCCGCGGGACACGCGGGGACGCAGGGCCGCGTCTCACACCCCTTGCAGCGGTCCTGGTCCGGGACGATGTGGCTGTCGGCCTGGGGTTTGATGGCCAGCTTCGTCAGCTTCTGGTCGACCTTGCTCACAGCTTGCGCGCCTCCCAGGCGTCGCCCATGGACGCGAAGTTGAACAGGTCCCGGTTCATCCCCTTCCAGGCGGTGGAGAACAGCCCGTCCTTGGGGCCGTCGCCGAACCAGAACAGCTCGCCGAGCATCTCGCACACTGCAGCCGGGTACACCGAGTACCAGCGTGGCCGGCCGAGCACGGCCGGCGCGGCGCGGAACCGCTTCATGTCCTGGCCCACGAAGCTCTGGTCCAGGAGCCGATCGTAGGCGGCCAGCCCGGCGGCGGAGAAGTCCCCGGCCTCGCGCGCCTCGAGGGCAGCGCGGGCCGCCAGCACGCCGGACGCCAGCGCCAGGTCCATGCCGCGCACCGTCAGCCCGTGATTCAGCGAGAACCCGGCCGCGTCCCCGGCCACGAGCACCCCGTCGCCCACCCGTCTCGAGGCGGCGTCCGCTCCCCCCTCGGGCACCACGTGGGCGCTGTACTCCACCATCTCGGCGCCGCGGATCAGCGGCCGGATCTCCGGGCGGTCCTTGAACGCCTCCATCAGCTCCGACGCGCGTTCGGTCTGGTCCCCGTCCCGGTAGGAGGCCAGCCCGGCCACCACCCCCAGGGACAGGGTGTCGTGGTTGGTGTAGAGGAACCCGCCGCCCATCTGCCCCCGGGTCACCGAGCCCATGAACAGCCGCGCCTCCCCCTCGTCCCCTTCCAGCGCGAAGCGGTCCTCGATCTTCTCCCGATCCAGCGCGAGCACCTCCTTGACCCCCAGGGCGAAGTGCTCCGCCCGCGGCGCCTCCCCCAGGCCCGCCTGCTGGGCCAGGAACGACAGGGCGCCATCGGCCAGCACCACCACGTCCGCCGGGAAGGTCTCCTCGCCGGCCACCACCCCGCGCACCGCGCCGCCCTCCATCACCAGCTCGCGCACGGTCGTGGACGGGATCACGAACGCGCCGCGCTCGCCACACTTCTCGGCCAGGTGCGCGTCGAGCTTGCCCCGCAACACCGTCGCCGAGTGCGCCGGCTCCTCCCCCAGCCGGTCCCCCCGGTAGGTCACCGTCGTGGAGGCCTGGTCCGTCATCATGCACACCGACTCGCGCACCACCGTCCGCTCCAGCGGCAGCCCCTGAACCAGCTCCGGCTCCAGCGCCCGCACCGCGTTGAGGTACAGCCGCCCGCCCGACACGTTCTTGGTCCCGGCCGCGTCCCCGCGCTCCAGCACCAGCACCGACAGCCCCGCCCCCGCAGCCACCCACGCGCACGCCAGGCCCGCGGGCCCCGCGCCCACCACGATCAGGTCGACCTTGTTCTCGTCGCTCATGACCGCAGGCGCTCCGTCAACGCCGGTACCACCTGCCGCGCGTCCCCGACCAGCCCGAGATCCGCGTACTGGAAGATCAGCGCGGTGGGATCGCTGTTGATCGCCACGACCGTCCCGGCCGTGTCCATCCCCATCACGTGGTGGATCGCGCCGGAGATGCCGATGGCGAAGTACAGCTTGGGCGAGACGGTCTTGCCGGACTTGCCCACCTGCTCCTCCACCGGCCGCCACTGGGAGTCCACCACGGCGCGGGTTGCACCGACGGCGCCGTTGAGGGCGTCGGCGAGGTCCTCGACGAGGCCGAAGTCCTCTGCGGAGCCCACCCCGCGCCCTGCTGCGACGACGACCTGAGCCTCCTCGAGGGGGACGCGGCCGCCGGCGGTGGGCTCGTAGGCGACGTGCTCGATGGCGGTGGGGGGCGCGTCGAGGTCGAGGTGTTCGACGCTGGGGGTGCCCACGTCGCCGGGGCCGGCGGAGTAGGTGTTGGGCCGGACGGTGGCGAGGAGGGTCGCGGCGGTGGCGGCGAGCTCGACGTAGGCCTTTCCGCCCTGGACGGGGCGGCGCACGGTCCAGGTGTCGCCGTCGCGGTCCAGCGAGGTGCAGCCGGCCGCGAGGCCGGTGTTCAGGCGCGCGGCGAGGCGCGGCATGAGGTCGCGGCCGAAGGACGTGGCTCCGGCGACGACGAGGGAGGGATGTCGCTGCGCGACGAGATCCGACAGGGTGGCCGCGGCGCAGTCAGCCTTGCGAGGGGCGCCGACGAAGACGACGTCGGCTGCGTGGCCGGCGACGGCCTGGACGAGGCCGGGTTCGCCGACGACGACCGCGGTGGTGGGAACGCCGAGGTCGCGGCCGCGGGCGAGGAGCTCCAGGGAGACGCCGCGGACGATGTCTCCGTCACCTTCGATGAGGACCCAGAGGCTCATGACAGGGCTCCCTTCTGCTGCAGGGCGTCCACGAGGGCGTCCACGTCAGCGGGGAACTCGCCCTCGACCATGGTCACGGCCGCCCGCTTCGGTGGCGGGTGGTGGGTGCGGACCTCCCAGCCGGGGAGGGGCGTGTCGAGGCCGAGGTCGGCCAGGGATCGGCGATCGATGGGGGTGCGCATGGCCTTCATCACGCCGGTGACCGGGGGCACGCGGGGCTCCACGAGGCCCTTGCCCGCGGTGATCAGCGCCGGCAGCGCGACCTTTTCGCGGATGCGGCCGCCCTCCACGGCGCGGGCGCCGACGAGGGTCGCGCCGTCGTCGCCGGGTTCGAGTTCGACGACCTCGGCGAGGTGGGGCAGCCCGAGGAACTCGGCCAGGGCCGGACCGACGACGCCGGCCTCCAGGTCCAGGGAGGCCTTGCCGCAGAGGATCAGGTCGGCCGTCTCGGTGCGGATGACCTCGGCCAACGCGCGCGCGACGCCGACGCCATCGAGGGCGGCAGCGCCGGGATCGTCCACCTGGATCGCCCGGTTGGCCCCCATCGCCACGGCGCGCCGCAGCGCATCGGTGGCCTTGCCGGTCCCCACGGTCACGGCCGTGATCTCGCCGCCGAAGCGGTCGCGCAGCTGCAGCGCCTGCTCGATGGCGACCTCGTCGAAGAACCCCGTGATCCAGCGGTCCTCCACCTGCAGCGCTCCATCGCCGGTCACCTCGACGACCGCCTCCGGATCCGCCACCTGCTTCACACAGACGATGATGTTCATGGGGTCTCCCTACTCCTTCAGATAGAGCTTGCCCAGGTAGTTCAACAACACCTCGTGGGTGCCGCCGCCGTACAGCAGGAACCGCGCGTCGCGGAAGTATCGCTGGGCTGGATACTCCCGGGCGAAGGCGCCGCCGCCGTAGACCCGGGTCACCTCGTCCACGGCCTCGAGGCACATCTCGGTGGCGAAGTACTTGGCGGCCATGGCCTCGCGCTGGCACGGCATGCCCTGCTCGAGCATCCACGCGACGCGGTACAGCAGGGTCCGGGCGGCCTCGTACTGGGCGTAGAACTTGCCGAACTTGGCCGCGATGAGCTGGAACTTGCTGATGGGCCGGCCAAAGGCCACGCGGCGGTTGGCGTACTCCTTGGCGTCGTCCATGGCTTGCTTGGCGATGGCGCAGGCGTTGAGCCCGGTCATCACCCTCACCTCGTTGAGGATGTCGGTGGTGTGCCGCACGCCGTTGCCCACCTCGTCGCCGAGGAAACACTCGGCGGGCACGCGCACGTCGTCGAAGACCAGCTCGCCGGTGACCGAGCCGCGGGACCCCAGCTTCTTGAGCACCTGCCCCTGGGACACGCCGGGGCGGTCGAGCTCGACGAGGAAGAAGTCGAGCCCCTTGAGCCCCTTGCCGGGGTCCGTGGTGGCCAGCACCGTGGCGAAGTCGCACACGGGACCGTTGGTGACCCACTGCTTGGTGCCGTTGATGATCCAGTCGTCCCCGTCGCGCACGGCCGTGGTCCGCGTCCCGGCCAGGTCCGAGCCGGACTGGTCCTCGGTGAAGCAGATGGCCGCGATCTTCTCGCCCCGGATGGCGGGGGCCAGGCAACGCTGCTTGACGGCCTCGGAGCCGAAGCGGCCGATGAAGTAGGTCCCCATGAGCATCTGCACCGTCACGGCCATGGAGAAGCCGTTGGAGCCCCGGGCCAGCTCCTCGAAGAAGATCATCGACGTGGTGGTGTCCGCGGCCAGACCGCCGTACTCCTCGGGGTAGCGCAGGCCGAAGAACCCCAGCGCCGCGAACTCGTCCCACAGATCCCGCGGGAACTCCTCGCTCTCGTCGATCTCCTCGGCGTGCGGCACGATCATCCGATCCACGGCGTCGCGGACCTGGCTGCGGAAGAACTCCTGCTCCTCGGTGAACCTGAAATCCATGGCTGCCTCCACGCCGTTGTGGCGAGCCGTCATGCTAGCAGAAGGACTCCGGCGCCTGGGAGTTCCGGATTCCACTTGCATGGTTCCCTCGTCAGACCAATTGTGTACCCTACCCAGCTTCGGCCCGGCTCGCGCGGGCCCGTACCCCTTCTGCCGGCCGCGGAGGACGCGTTGCGCAAGCCTTTCCTCGAATTCCTGAAGCAGCAGGTGGTGGTGTTCGACGGCGCCATCGGGACGCTGCTGTACGACCGCGGGGTGTTCATCAACCGCAACTTCGAGCACCTCAACCTGGCGGATCCGGAGATGGTGCAGTCGGTCCACACCGACTACCTCAACGCCGGGGCCCACGTGCTGGAGACCAACACCTTCGGCGCCAACCGCTTCAAGCTCGCCAAGCACCACCTGGAGG
>CAYRNR010000081.1:0-39395 GCA_964425605.1 uncultured Rickettsiales bacterium
ATGCCCCTGAAAAACCGGTCCCTCAAGTGGGGGCATGCGCGTGAAAAATCACACCACATGGGTCCCTGGAAACTGTTGGGTGACGACGACTCCGGTGACGACCACTATGGGCTGCCGGGCGACGACGACGACAGCGCGCCACCGTACGAAGGCGAGATCGACATGGACGAGGCCCTGATGTACGGCGAGTGCACGCCGACCGTCGAGTCCGTTCCCGACGGCCCCACACCCGAGGGCTGGTTCGAGTTCGAGATCGAGCTCCGGGGCTGGGCCATGGACTGCCGGATCAACTTCTTCGACGGTGACTCCGACTACTGCGAGGCGTGGGATCCGATCACCGGGGAGCCGTGCGAGTCCGACGGCTACGTCCGTGGCGGCTGGAAGATGTACAACGATTCCTACGGCTGGGACGAGATCTACGGCTTCTGGGACTACTGGTTCTCCACCATCGACTACGTCATGGACCTGCCTGAGGCCGACGCGACGGGGGAGTCCATCTTCATCTGCGAGGATGCTCACGCCGGGGCTTTCGCCACGGAGTTCTGCTGCCAGGACGACTACACCGAGGTCGTGGGAAGAAAGGGGACGTACGCAACTAATCAACTAATCCGCTCCCACCGAACCTCATCGTCCAAATGGACATCCGAGTCTCGAGGCGTTAGGCGAGCCTCCGCGTTCGGATTAGTTGATTAGTTGCGTACGTCCCTTTTCCGGGGCCGGGGTCCGGGTCCGTCCGGGCGTCTGGTCAGGTCCGGAGCCAGAGCAAGAAGTGCTCGACGTTACCCTTGCGCGCCCCTGGCAGCTGGCAATCCACCGAACCCTCTGGCTCGAGCCCCAGTCCCTCCGCAAACACCCCGATCCCCTCGATGCTCTCGCGCCGTAGCCCCTCGTCCTTGACCACACCGCCCTTGCCGACCCGGTTCCTACCGACCTCGAATTGCGGCTTGACCAGCGCCAGGATCCGCCCGCCCGCCCGCACCAAGTCCACTGTCGCCGGCAGCACCAACCGCAGCGAGATGAAGCTGGCGTCGATGACGGCGAGGTCGGCGTGGTCGAGGTAGTCGTTGTCGCCGGCACGTGCGGCGTCGGCCAGGTGGCGGATGTCGGTCTTCTCCAGCGAGGTCACGCGGTCGTCGGTGCGCAGGGACCAGGCGAGCTGGTTGGTGCCGACGTCGACGGCGAGGACGGTGGCGGCGCCGTGGCGCAATAGGCAGTCGGTGAAGCCGCCGGTGGAGGCGCCGACGTCGAGGCAGGTCAGGGCGGCGGGGTCGAGGGAGAGGTCGGCCAGCGCCCCCTCGAGCTTGACGCCGCCGCGGCTGACGTAGGGGTGGTCGGGGACGCGGAGGCGGACGTCGGCGTCGTCGGGGATGCGGGTGCCGGGCTTGTCGGCGGGGCGGTCGTCGACGAGGACCTTGCCGGCCATGATGAGGACGCGGGCGCGCTCGCGGGAGGGGGCGAGGTTGCGCCTCACGAGGAGGACGTCGAGCCGTGTGCGCTGCGAGGGCATGGGGTCAGTCGTTACTGTCCCTCATCTCGGGACCGAGGATCTCGGCGGTCTCGTAGGACTCCTCGCGGAGGCCTCCGTCGGCGTCAGCGAGGAGCTTGGCGACGCGCTGCTCGGCCTGGCCGAGCTTGGTGGCGCAGTGGCGGCTGAGGGCGACGCCCTCCTCGAACAGGGTCAGGGAGCGATCGAGGGAGACCTCGCCGTCCTCCATCTTTCGCACGATCTCCTCGAGGCGGCCGAGGGCCTGTTCGAACGTCAGCTGGTCCATGTCGTCTCCCGTGCAGCAAAACCGAGGTGATTATACGCCCTTGTCCAGTCGAGGGCTGTGGGCCATACTGCGGGGCGCAATCGGCGAGATCTCGCTGGTCTGGAGGAAGCTCATGAGTCTTCGAGCTGCGCTCACTGCAATCGTGTTCGCCCTGTCCCTGTTCGTGGCAGCCCTGGGCTGCAGCGACAGCGCGGTGATCGCCATCGGCGACGACGACGACACCTACGGTGAGGGAGACGACGACGACGTGTCCGATGACGACGACGTCGCCGACGATGACGACGACGACACGGTCGGCGACGACGACGTGGACGACGAGCTGTGGGCCAACTCGGAGCTGGTGGTGTACACGCCGGCGTCGGGCGATTTCATCCCGCTGGGCACGCCGGTGGTCCTCGACGGGGCGGTGCTGGACGAGGACGGCGGCGAGCTGGAGTGGGACGAGATCGCGTGGACCACGGACCAGGACGAGGACTTCGAGTTCATGGGCAAGTACGGCGAGGTGGAGGACTTCCCGGTCGGGACGCACACCATCACGGCCAAGACCGAGCTGCCCAACGGCGACCGCCTGACCTACGCGGTGGGCGGGGTGCTGGTCCAGCACGAGCTGGCGGGCGTGTACGCAGGGACCGTGAGCCTCAACGTGGACCTCGAGATCGGTGGATACCCCATCGCCGTCAACTGCATCGGGTCGGTGGACTTCGTGGTGGAACCCTACGGGGAGCTGCTGGAGGGCAGCGGGGCGTGCATCGCGAGCGTCGTGGGCTTCGGCGAGATCGACGTGTCGCTGATCATCGACGGCGAGATCGACGACATGGCGATCCTGGGCGACCTGGCGATCGACATCTACGGCTGGTTCGAGCTGCCCACCGCGTTCGAGGGTGAGTTCCCGGCCGTGGGCGAGATGACGGGCAGCTTCGAGGACGACTACTACGGCACGGTGGTCTCGGGCTCCATCGACGCCCACCGGGTGGCGTACTAGCGCCATGCCGTGCGCGCCGCGCCTGTGCTAATCTTCCGGTCGTGACCACTACCCCCCTCTCAGCGCTGACGATCCTGGCCCTGGCCCTCGCGCCGGTGGGCCACGCCCTGGCCCAGGACGAGACAGAGGCGGGAGGCGAGGGAGACGAGGACCGCCGGTACGAGACGCCCGACGAGGACTACTACATCCCGCTCCCAGACGAGGAGCAGGGCGAGGAGCGGACCGAGCAGGTGGTGCTGTTCATCCCGTTGCTGAGCCTCGATCGCGAGTCGGCCGCTGGAAGCCGGGATCTCTCGCGGGTGCTCATCGACGGGCTCGCCGAGCGCTCCCACCTGGACCTGTACCGTCTCAGCGACGTGCCGGACATCTACGACGGCGACAAGCGCGTGGAGGCGTCCCTGTACATGCGGGGCTGCCCCCCGGACCAGGAGCTGGGCTGTCAGCTGATCCTGGGCGAGAAAGCCGACGTGGACCGCGTCGTCAGCGGCACCTACCAGCAGGACGTGGAGACGACGTTCGTGGTCATCACGGTGCTCAACGTGCCCCTGGCGGAGCTGGAGTACTCCTTCGAGGTGCGGCTGGAGGAGGGCCAGGAGGCCTCCCTGCTCGAGGCGATGGAGCTGACCCTGGAGGAGCTCGCGGATCCCTTCGACGACAACGTGGCCGTGGACGAGTCGGCCCTGGAGGAGCAGGAGCTGGAACAGCGCCGCGCGGCCAAGGAGCGCATGGCCACGCGGGCCCTGGACCTCGCGCTGACGGACTCGGTGTTCGAGGAGCTGGCTGCCAGCCGCAAGGTCGACCGCGGGCAGATCACCGAGGAAGACCTCCAGGAGCAGGTGGACTCCGAGCTGATCACCACCGACTGGGAGGACGCGGGCCTGAGCAAGGCCCAGTACGTGCGCTGGCACAACTCGCGGCTGAGCCTCGAGGCGTGGAAGGAGCGCGCGGCCAACCACCGCTTCCAGCCGTTCCTCGGTGTGAGCCTGGGCTACCTCACGGGTCCGGTGGAGCTGGACTTCTACGGCAACTGGATACTCGATCCCGATAACCTGCAGAACGTGGTGGACGGCAAGTCCATGTTCCAGCAGCGCAAGGGCGCTGGCCTGTGGCTGAACGCGGTGCTGGGGTTCGGGCTGACCACGTTCCTGGACTTCGAGTTCAACTGGTCGATGGCGTTCTCCAACCTCAACATCGAGCTGCAGAAGTACGAGTACGCCGAGGACGATCCCGACACCATCCAGCCCTACTTCAACCCCATCGTCGAGCAGCCGCAGATCTTCGTGTACGGCCTCGCGTGGAAGGTGCGCTTCTACCCGGTCGCCCTGTGGCGCATCAAACCGACGGTGGCCGGCGGCTTCGGGTTGATGATCTACCCGAACATCGCCGAGCTGTACGACTTCCAGTGCCCCTGCTACGCGCCGGAGTCGGCGTACATCGATCCACTGCTCATCCTGGAGCCCGGCGTGCTCATCGAGCTGAGCCGGCACGTGGCGATCACCGCGGACCTGCCGTTCCAGTTCAGCCTGGAGCCCACGGCCACGCGCACCGCCCACCGGGATCCCTACGAGTCCACCGCCCTCGACTCCGTGGTCGAGGTGCCCGATCTGGCCCCGCCCGTGTACTTCGGGTTCAAGGTGGGCGTGCAGGTGCGACTGTTCCGCCCCAGGTTCCCCTCACCGGGCAAGAGGAGCTGGTAGCCATGACCGCCAAGTCCCTGATCTACGCGCTGGCCCTGTGCCTGTTCGTCCCGATGCTCCACGGGTGCAACGAGGAGCAGCGGACGCAGCGCGAGTACAAGCAGTCCGAGCGCCAGCGCAAGAAGGCCATGGAGGAGGTGGGGGAAAGGGCCGAGGCCTACATGAACGCCCTGCGCTGGAACGACTACCAGGCCGCGTCCCTGTACTACGAGACCATCGAGAGCCAGCTCGCCTACCTGCAGAACGCCACCAACGGCGTGGGCCAGCCTGCCATCGAGTCCATCAACGTGGACTTCGTGCTCGTGGACAAGGAGGCCGAACGCGCCGAGGTGCGCGTGACCCTGACCGAGGTGGAGTACACCACGCAGAAGCTGCAGAGTCGCAGCGAGACGCTGTTGTGGTATCTGTCCGAGGAGACCAAGCCCAAGGCCTGGTTCATGGTTCCGACGGTGGTGGTGGAGCCCGAGTGAACGCCCCGCGGCGTTGATCCCCTAGAACGGAATGTCCTCGTCGTCGTCCTTGTACGGGATGTCCGGCTCCTGCTTGGCGGGCGCCGGGGCGCGATCCTGCTGGTAGCCGCGGCTGGACTGGGAGGGGCCGCCGCTGTAGTCGCCATCGTCGACGGGGGGAGGCGCGAAGTAGCCGCTCTCGCCGCCGCCGCCGCCGCGCTGTCCGAGGAACTGCACGGTGTGGGCGACGATCTCGGTGGTCTGCCGCTTGCCGCCGCTGCGATCCTCCCAGCTGCGGGTCTGCAGGCGGCCCTCGATGAACACCTGGCGCCCCTTGGACAGGTACTGATCGCACTGCTCGGCGAGGCGATCCCACACCACGATGCGGTGCCACTCCGTGCGCTGATCCTCGCCGCGGCCGCCGCGCTCGCTGGTGGCGAGGGTGAACGTGGCGACGGCCTTGCCGCTGTTGGTCCGGCGCAACTCGGGATCGCGTCCGATGTTGCCCAGCAGGAAGACCTTGTTGACGCTCGCTCCAGCCATGGCACCCTCCTCTTGAATGGGGAGGCGAGATGTTAGCACTCACCGTCGGGCAGGCCAACACGCGTCTCGAACCGCGGGTCGCGGGCCCGTTGCGTGGGCTTCGGCCCTTGACAGGATTGCTCCCAACGGGTTCCATTCGTGGTGCAGATCCCGGTACTGTCCGGATCATCGATGAGCGTGCACCGTCCCCGATCCTGGTTTCTCCTGCTCCTGGCGCTGGCCCTGGGGTGCGACATCGGCTTCCCGGTGCCCGAGGGGGACGACGACGACGTGGATCCGGGCGCGGCGCCGGCGCTGAGCTCGTTGACCTACCAGGCCGACTACGAACGCTGGCTGCTCACGGTGGGCTTCGACTGGACCGACCCCCAGTCCAACGTGCGCGAGGGGGTGTTCTACGTCTACGTGGACAACGTGCTGCACGAGACGGTGGATCTACACCCCGAGGATTCCGCCGACGCGGCCGTGGTCCTGTACGCGGACAGCGGCGAGTACAAGACCGAGCTGGACCCGTTCACCTCGCCGGTCCCGGTGGAGCTGGGGCTGGTCATCGAGGACACCGACGGCAACAAGTCGTCCAGGCTCAACCACACCATCGATCTGGAGCGGTACTTCTTCGACGAGCAGGAGACCAACGACGCGCCCAACAGCGCGCAGAATCTCAGCGTGTTGCAGCTGCCCGCGGCCATCGTCGGTGAGCTGTCGTCGCTGGGTGAGAGCGCCGGCGAGTACAACGGAGACCTGGACTACTACAAGTTCTTCCTGTCCATGCAGGATGCGGGTACCCGGTCGTTCACCCTGTACTGGCCGGGCAACGGCAACGACCTGGGGATGTTCCTCAGCAACAACCCCGACGAGCCGCCGATAGTCGAGGGGGACATCCACGATCTGTTGCCCCCCGAGGAGATGGGCGCGTCCCTCACCGGCGAGGTCCCGTACTTCATCGCGGTCGCAGGAACCCACGGCGCTCCCACCTCCTACGTCCTGCTCATCGACTGATCCCGGCTCCCGGCCCCTGAACCGCGATCCGCGGTACAATCCGCCGCACTGGAGGGAGCATGAGCGCCCATCGTAGAGCCGTCGTCCTGGCCGCGGGCCAGGGTACGCGGATGAAGTCCTCGCTGGTGAAGGTCCTGCACGCGGTGGCGGGCCGCCCCATGGTCGAGCGTGTGGTCCGCAGCGCCATCGGCGCGGGGTGCGACGCGGCCGTGGTGGTGATCGGCCGGCAGTCCGATCAGGTCCGCGAGGCCCTGGGGGCCCTGCCCGAGGTGCGCTTCGCGATCCAGGAACACCAGCTGGGCACCGGCGACGCGGTCCGTGCGGCCGCCGGCGAGGTCGGCGACCCCGGGGGGACGGTGCTGATCGTCCCCGGCGACGTGCCGCTGGTACGCGCCTCCACCCTGCGGGGCCTGGCCGAGGCCCACGAGGCGGCGGGCGCGGCAGTGACCGTGCTGAGCATGGAGCTGCCGGACGCGGGCTGGTACGGGCGCATCGTGCGCGACGACGAGGAGCGCGTCCGGGCCATCGTGGAGGCGCGCGACTGCAGCGAGGAGCAGCTGAGGCTGCGTGAGGTGAACACCGGCGTCTACGCGGCGGACGCCTCGACGCTGTTCGCGGCCGACGGACTGCTGGCCGGGCTCAGCCCGGACAACGATCAGGCCGAGCTGTACCTCACGGACATCGTGGCTGCGGCTGCGGGACGTGGCCTGCGCGTCGAGGCCGTCGTGCACGCCAATCCCGACGAGGTGCAAGGGGTCAACGACCGCTGCGAGCTCGATCGAGCCGAGGCCAGCCTCTACGCCCGCGTCGCGCGGCAGTGGCAGACCGACGGTGTGACCCTTCGCGATCCGGCCTCCATTCGCGTGGATCCCGAGGTGGTCCTGACCCGGGACGTGGTCCTCGAGCCCGGTGTCCAGCTGCGCGGTGAGACCGCGGTGGGGGAGGGCGCCGTGATCGAGACGGGCGCGATCCTCACGGACTGCACGGTGGGTGCGGGCGCCGTGGTGGGCCCCGGCTGCGTGCTGCGCGCGGCCGACCTGGGCAACGGCGCCCGGCTCCAACCCTACACGGTGATGACCGGCATCGACGAGAAGAGACCCGCGGCGTCCGAGCCCGCGGACCGCGTCCTGGTGGGTCAGGGCTGCAAGATCGGCCCCTTCGCCCACCTGCGGATGCGCAGCGCCCTGGGCGCGGACGTCCACCTGGGCAACTTCGTGGAGACCAAGGCCACGCGCATGGGCGATGGGGCCAAGGCCAACCACCTGGCTTACCTGGGAGACGGGGTGATCGGCTGTCGCTCCAACGTGGGCGCCGGTGTGATCTTCTGCAACTACGACGGGATGGACAAACACCGCACCACCATCGGCGAGGACGCGTTCGTGGGATCGGACTCGCAGATGGTCGCGCCGGTGGTCGTGGGCGATCGCGCCTACGTGGGCAGCGGCAGCACGGTCACCAAGGACGTGCCGGACGGCGCCCTGCTCGTGACCCGCGCCCAGCCCCGGCTGATCTCCGGCGCAGGCGACCGCAAACACGAGCGTATCCAGGCGCGCCGTGCCCGCACCCGAGGCGAGAAGTAGCCCATGACGGCCCTGGACCTGGCATCCCTCAACGAACCCCAGCGCGAGGCGGTGGAGCACGGGGACGGACCGCTGCTGGTGTTCGCCGGCGCCGGCTCCGGCAAGACGCGGGTGCTCACGTACCGGCTCGCGCACCTGATCCACAGCGGTCGGGCCCTGCCGTCCCAGCTGCTCGCGGTCACCTTCACCAACAAGGCAGCAGGGGAGATGAAGGAGCGCGTGGCCGCCCTCCTGGGGGGCGAGGCGAGGGGCGCCTGGGTGCACACCTTCCACTCCGCCTGCCTGCGCATCCTGCGCCGCGAGGCCCCCCACGTGGGCCTGGAGCACAGCTTCGTCATCTACGACGAGGGTGATCAGAAGCGCCTGCTCAAGGACATCCTCAAGGAGGTGGACCGCACTGGACGGGTCGGGGTGGGGCTGGTCCGGTCCCGCATCGAGGAGGCCAAGCGGCGCCGCGTACCCCCGGAGGAGATGTCTGGCGGAGCCCGGTTCGGCGGCGCCGTGAAGGAGGCCTACGCCCAGTACCAGAAGCGCCTGAGGGCGAGCCAGGCCGTGGACTTCACCGACCTGCTGGCGCTCACCGCCGAGCTGTTCGACGAGCACCCGCAGGTCCTGGATCGATACCGCGACCGGTTCCGGTATCTGCTCGTGGACGAGTTCCAGGACACCGACGACCTCCAGTACGATCTGGTCAAGCAGCTGACCGCGCCGCGCAACAACCTGTGCGTGGTCGGCGACGACGATCAGTCCATCTACAGCTTCCGCGGCGCCGACGTGGGCAACATCCGCGGCTTCGAGGCGGACTTCCCCGGGGCGCGCGTGGTGCGCCTCGAACAGAACTACCGATCGACCACCGCCATCCTCGACGCGGCGGGCAGTGTGGTGAACGCGGGCGGCGGCGGCGGTTCGAACAAGGCGCTGTGGACCGATCGCGGCGACGGCGAGCCGCCCACGGTGCTGCAGGCCCGCGACGAGGCGGACGAGGCCCGCAAGGTGGTCGGGGTCCTGCGCCAGGAGATGGGGCGCGGCGTCACCGCGGACCACATGGCCGTGCTGTTTCGCACCAACGCCCAGTCGCGGGCCCTCGAGGAGGCGTTCCAGCGCGCGAACATCCCCTTCGTCCTCGTGGGAGGGACCCGGTTCTACGAGCGGCGCGAGATCAAGGAGGCGCTGTCGTGGTTGCGACTCCTGATCCAGCCGCGTGACCTCGTCAGCTTCGCCCGCGCCGTTCGCGCGCCCACCCGCGGCATCGGCGCGGGTACGGTGGGCAAGGTGGTGACCCTGGCCACGGCGACGGGCGCGACGGCCGAGGAGGCGGCCCGCAGGGCAGCGACGGAGCGGGTGGTGGGGCCGGCCATCGGCAAGCGGCTCCTGGGCTTCTGCGACACCATGGCCGACATCCGCGGCGAGGCTGCCGCGTTGACCCTCCCCGAGCTGATGGAGCTGGTGCTCCAGCGCAGCGGCCTGGCCGAGTCCTACAGCAGCAACGACTCCCACGAGGCCCAGCAGCGGTTCGAGAACCTCCTGGAGCTGATCCGCTCGGCTGCGGAGCGCTCCGACGGGGTGGGGCTCGACGCGCTCGCCGAGTTCATGGACCGCGCGGCGCTGGTCTCCGACGCGGACAGCCTGCCCGCGGGCACGGGGACCGAAGAGGCTTCGGACGCCGCGCGGATCAGCCTGATGACCATCCACTGCGCCAAGGGCCTGGAGTTCGGCGTGGTGTGCATCGTGGGCCTCGACGAGGGGCTGTTCCCCAACAGCCGCGCCTCCACCAGCCAGCGGGGGCTCGAGGAGGAGTACCGGCTGTGCTACGTGGCCTGCACGCGGGCCATGGATCGCCTCTACCTGCTGCGCGCCCATCGACGGCTGATGGTCTTCGATCGCGCTGGCGGCGGCGCGGGCTGGCGGCAGACGCGGGCGTCGCCGTTCCTGAGATACCTCCGCGGGAACTCCGCCTCGAGCTCGCTGAAGAGCCTCGACGCGCCCACCGCCGGCTTCGAGGTCGAGGACGAGCCAGACTCCAGCGAGGTGGTCTACGACCCCGAAGAGGTCTCGCTACGGATCGGCACGCGCGTCCGCCACCCGGCCTTCGGCGTGGGAGAGGTGCGGCGGATCGAGGGACGAGGACCGACCCTGAAGCTGCAGGTGTTCTTCCCCCGCGCGGGCATGAAGAAGCTGTCCGCCCGTCACGCCCGGCTCGAGATCATCGGCCTGTGAACTCCTCCCGCGCGCCTCGCGCGGGTGTGGGCGCCACACGCGGTGTGGTATCCTGCGTTGGAGATAGTGCGTGGGCACGCTGTCAGCGGCTCGGGAACCAAATGTCGGCCGCGGCAGTCCAAGGGTTCTGAACGAGGCCCGTTGCCTCACCACGAATCTCTCTCGGAATAGACATGGTCATCACCTGCCCGAACTGTGAAGCCAAGTACAAGCTCCCCGGCGAGAAGCTCAAGGGCCGCGGGGCGAAGATCACGTGTCCACGCTGTGCGCATGTGTTCGTGATCTTCAACCAGGAGGCCGAGAGCGCGCCGTCGGAGCCCGCCCTCGAGGTGGAGGCCCCTCCCGCCGAGGAGGACGAGCCTTCGGCCAGCCGCCAGGCGGCGCCTCCGGGGCCACCCCCATCGAGCCCCAGCGTGCCCGGCGCCGGACCCCTGCCCGGGGGCCTCAAGGCCGAGGACATCTTCACGTCTGACTACGGCGGGGTGGAATTCGACGTGGAGCAATCACGTCAGTCCCTCTCCGACGCCGGGACCAAGGCGGAGTCCGTGGAGCCTCCGTCGGGCTCGGAGCGGGTCCGTCAGTCCATGGCCGGCGAGCTCGTGGCGGAGAACCTCGATTTCAAGGCAGTGGGTGTCGAGAAGTGGAAGGTCAAGGTCGCCATCGGGCTGATCTACGACTTCGCGGACATCAAGACCCTGCGCAAGTCCATGCGCGAGAAGAAAGTCACCCAGGACGACCAGATCTCCCACGATGGCAAGGACTGGCACCGCATCGGCTCCGACGCGGAGCAGGAGGAGTACTTCGCCGAGATCCACGCCCAGCTGATGGAGGAGACCGGCGGCAAGGTCGAGGAGAAGCCCAAGCGGCCGACCCCGTCCCCGTCCGCGGCCCCGGACGCCACCACCTCCGCGTCCATCGAACCTTCGGCCACGACCTCGACCGCTGGCGCGGCCCACGGCGACGCCTTCAGGGTGGAGCTCAAGCAGCGGCCCCAGCGGGCCTCGCAGCGGCGCCGGGCCCGGCAGACGGAAGATCGGAAGCTGCTGGGGATGAACCCGACCCTGCTGAGCGTCGGCGTGGCGGCCATCTTCATCATCGGGCTCATCGTCACGCTGAGCAACAGCCGCAGCCTGTTCGGAAGGAACACCGAGGATCAGCCCACGTCCAGGATCACCGACGAGCAGCTCGAGCGCATCGCCGCCAAGGAGGCAGAGCGTATCCAGGCGGAGCTGGACGAGCGCCAGGCAGAGATCCTCGCCGAGCAGGAGGACAAGACCGCGTCCGAGGAATACGAAGAGCCCACAGAGGACGGGTATCCTCACCGCCGCAACCCCGACGGCACCTTCGACGACACCGGCCTCGAGCCCGTGATGCCCGACATCGAGCCGTCCACGCCCGCGCCGGTGGTCGACCGGGAGGAGCCCCGCGAGCAGCCCACAGAGGCCTCCAACGATACGTCGGACCGCGAGGCGGCCACCGACGCGTCGGACAGCGCCGCGCAGGCCGACTCCACGGTCCAGGAGACCACGGCCGAGGACTGGTTCATGCTCGGTGAGATGGCGCTGGGAAGCGGCAACTGCGGGAACGCCATCCCCCACCTGCAGAAGGCCGTGAGCATGGCGGCGGGCCGGGCCAACTATCACTACAAGCTGGGCCTGGCCCTGCACCAGTGCGGACGCGACGCCGAGGCGATCAGTCCGCTCAAGAGCGCGGCGGGCGCCGTCCCCGCGGCACAGGAGTTGCTCAACCAGATCGAAGGGGGAGGGAGCGAGTAGCCAAACCCGCTCTCCGTTGTAGGGAACTCAAGCAGGGGTCATTCACGCGTGCGCATCATCTGTCCAAACTGTCGCAGTGAATACGAGTTCGACGGATCGCGGGTCTCCAGCCGCGGCACCAAGGTGAAGTGTTCGTCCTGCGAGCACGTGTTCACGGTCTACCAAGTCGACGAGAACGGTGAGGTCGCGGACGAGCCCGTGGTCGAGAAGAAGGCCAAACGGCGTATCGGCAAGCTGGGCGGCGAGCGGTTGATGCTGCGTCAGGAGGGGCGGAGCTACCCCATCCAGAACCTGTCGCTGTTGCAGCGGTGGATCGTCGAGAAGCGCGTGCTGGCCACCGACGAGATCTCCATCGACGGAGAGACCTGGGAGCTGGTCAGCCGGCTGGGCGAGCTGCGCCCATTCTTCGGCGTCCTTCGCCAGCTGCGCGAGACGCGGCGAGAGCTCTCGGCCACGCGCGAACGCCTCCAGGAGACCCTCGAGCTGCGGTCCATCGAGCCCAGCGAGGTCCCCAGCGTCCGGACCACGGACGACGTGGTGGCCAACTGGGGCGAGGAGGAGCCGGTCCGCCTGCCCGCAGCGACGTCTGCACCTCATCCCGCATCCCTGGACGACGAGGACGACCTGCCGCCGGCCCACACCGAGGAGTCGGTGGATCGCAAGCTGGCCGAGGAGATGGGGTATCCCCCCTTCGAGGAAGGCGATGTGGCGCCCGACGACGTCGCCGAACCCGAGAGCGCCGAGCTCGTCGCCCACAGGGCGGACGTGCTGGTGCCCCCCGCCCGCGTCGAAGCGGAGCACGGCGCGCCCGAGACCCCGACGGAGCTGGACGTGCCCCCCGTGCGGGTGCCCGACGAACCTCAGGCCGCGCCGGACGAGCCCGAGCCGCTCGGGGACGTGGGCGAACCCTATTCGCAGGATGAACCCACGCTGCCCTCGGTGGAGACGGACGCCGACCGTGTGGAGTCTGGGCTGTTCGTCGGCGTGGGTGAGGGCGAATCCGAAGAGCGCGAGTCGGATGACGCTGCCCAGAGTATCCCCATCCCCCCCGCCGCCCGCGAGACCGTGTCCAAGATGGCCGCCGAGGAGGCGGACGAGCCGTACTACGACCCGGCGGCCCAGAGTGTCGTCACCCCCATGGTGCCGTCCCTCGACGACGAATCCACCATGGAGAGCCCGCCGCCGGCGCACGGATTTCCGCCCATCGACTTCGACTCGGCCATGGGACCCCTGTCGGGCGACGAGCCCGACGACGAGCCCTCGGAAGCCGACGAGCCCGAGCGCCTATCGGGCGAGGAGTCCCGGCCTCTGGACGAACCCTCGGAGGAGCCCGCTGCCGAAGAGCCCGACGAGGACGGCCCGGAACGAGACCGGCCCGAGCCGCTGCCCGCCATCGACTTCGACTCGGCCATGGGACCGCTGTCCGACGACGAGGACGAGGCCTCCGAGGAGGATCCGGATCGAGACCGGCCCGAGCCGCCGCCCGCCATCGACTTCGACTCGGCCATGGGGCCCCTGTCGGACGATGCCGAGGAGGAATCCGAGGGGGCGTCCGAGGAGGACGCCGCTGCCGAGCCAGCCCCCGCTCCGCCCGCCATCGACTTCGACTCGGCCATGGGGCCGCTGTCGGACGACGCAGGGGACGACGACGGGGAGGAGGACGACGAGGAGGGCCTGGGCAAGGACTTCGACACCTTCGAGAGCAGCTACGAGGAGAGCTTCCCCGTCGACTCCCAGGACGAGGAGTGGGAGGGCGACGACTTCTCCCATCAGTTCGACTCCGTGGAGGACGACGAGGACCGCCCCAGCATGCTCCCCTACATCATCGGCGCGGCGGTCGCGCTCGCCGTGGTCGTCGCGGGGGCGTGGTTCATCATCCACGGGATGAAGGAGAAGACGCGTACCCTCGAGGACTTCGATGCGACAGCCGAGGCGACCGAAGCCGTCGACGTGACCCCGGAGGAGCTCGCCACCGAGGGTGAGGAGGCGGCCACCGACGGTGAGGACGCCCTGACGGACGAGGCCGAGGAGCCCGCCACCGAAGGGTCCGACCACGAGGAGGAGCCTGCTACAGAGGAGGAGCCCGCCACCGATGTGTCGGACCACGAGGAACCTCCGACTCCCGAAGAGGTCGAGGAGATCGAGGAGGTCGAGGAGATCGAGGAGCCACCGACCCCCGACGAGCCCCCCACCCCCGCACCCGCGGAGGAGGACTGGGACGCGATCGACTGGGGCGAGGAGCCCGCGACCGAGGCCGCGCCGTTGCCCGCCGACGCCGCCGCCCACGCCGCCGAGCTCGCGTCGGCCGGGCAGCACAGCGAGGCCATCCAGGAGTACCTCCGGGCATTCCTCACCGATCCGAACAACGCCCGCACCCGCAAGGAGGCAGGCTGGTCTTACATCGAGATCGGCAACAACGGCGAGGCCGCCAAGCACTTCCGCAAGGCCGTGCTCCTCAGCTCCATGGACCCCGAGAGCCACTACGGTCTCGGGCTCGCCTACGAGGGCATGGGGCGCAACGACGACGCCATCAACGAGTACGAGACCTACCTCGGTCTGGCCCCCAACGGTCGCGAGGCGATGGAGGTCCAGATCCTCCTCAAGCGCCTCGTGGAGATGAGGGACGGAACCTAGAACCACGAATTTCTTGATACGGGCCACCTTCCCGTTGACGGAGTACGCAACATGTCGAAGAAAACCAAGACGCCTCCCGGTAGCGGAGAGCAGGACTACTTCCAGAAACAGGATCAGGAAAAGATGCTTCGCCTGGCCGCCGAGCGCGAAGATCGGCTCGCCGCAGAGGCCGCCGAGAAGCTCCGCCTGGAGCACTGGATGCGCTGCGCCAAGTGTGGCAACGAGATGGAGACCATGCCCTTCCGTGGCGTGGAGATCGAACGCTGCACCGTTTGCGGCGGGGTGTACCTCGATCGCGGCGAACTCTCGACCCTGGCCGGTGAGGACAAGAGTGGAGTGCTCGGTGGGCTGGCTGAGCTGCTCGGGATGAAGAAGTAGGCGTTCGAGTCGTTCTGTAGCACAAAAAACAAAGAGCCTCACGCAGCGACGCTACGGCCGCAACGCCGCAACGGAAGAAATGTGGGCTGCGTGGCGACGTTGCGATCGTTGCGTGAGAACGACCCCGGCCGGATTCGGGCCAAAACGAAGGAAATACAGAAGGGAGCGAACTAGGCGAAATCACGCAAGAAAATTCCGATACGACGTGGAGTTCTGCACGCCTGAGAGCGTTGAGATTGTCGTTTCCCTACCGATGCCCCGGATTTGAGAAGCGTGAGAGCAGGGAAATCTGACCACGAAGATTGGCAGCGCCGAGCAAGATAAGGCCGTTCACTCAGGTATCTCTTCCTCGAACGGCGTCAGGTACGCCCCACCAGGATAGGCATAACTCACATCGTTATCGTAGCCGTATACCGTCACTCCCACGGGCTGTGAAGCCGTGAGGTGGTGGACACCAGGGGAGGCGGGGATGCGGGCGAGCTTGTAGGTGCCCGAGGGGAACTCGGTCCAGTCTGCGGAGGTGAGGTCGTCGCCGTCGAGGATGAGCTCTCCGATGTCCACGGGTGCGACGATGTTGATGTAGTCCTCCATGTAGCGGTCGGGGGTGAGGAAGATGACCTCGTCGATGAACTGATCGAGGGGGAGGACGACGGACATGGCCGGATCGCCGATGGCCAGACCGTCTTCGCCGCAGTACTGGGAGCCGGTCATGTACTGCACGACGCTGACCAGAGCCGATGACGTGAGCTCGAAATCTCCGTCGTGGACGAACTGGTGGAACTCCCCGCCGTCGAGGGTGACGGGGAAGCCGTCGAGGAGTGGTTCGGTGGTGACCTCGGTGGCGTCCTCGTCGGCGATGATCCGGTAGAGGTCGTCCTCGGTCTTGCGCGGCTCGTACTTGGCCACGTAGAACTCGCTGCCCCACGCGTGGGTGGGGAACAGCTGCTCCTCGATGTGGTCGCAGGCCTCGACACCGTCGGGGACCAGGGCACATTCGTTGCCGCTGAAGACCGCGATGGGCTTGTCCGCGGTGATCAGGGTGCCGGTCAGATCGGTGCGGCCGTCGGCGGAGTTGGAGTTGTCGCTCTCGACCTGCAGGACCTCGGAGGCGCGGAGATAGACCTCCAGCAGCTGCCCCTCCTGCAGCGGCGGGACGCCGTCGCCCGCGCGAACGTCGGCGGTGGGCACGACCCGGACACGTGTGTCGGCCTGGGTCGCCACGACGGTGATGAAGTCGGCGTACCCCGACCAGTGCTCCTCCTCGGTACCGCTGGTGTCGTGGGGCCAGCAGGCGGCGCGATATCGATCGCCGAGGGAGTGCACCGGCAGCAGCAACGAGGCGTCGTTGGAGTACACGCCGGTGTTGTTGGCCGGGTTGAACTGGTGCACGGTCACGGGAACATCGGATTCGACGAAGAACGAGCGGTTGCCCAGGAAGCTGTCCTCGGCATCCCAGCGGGGCAGATCGAAGATCTCCAGCTCGCCCGGCACGATCTCCTCGCGCGCGGACGCGCCGTCACCGCCCTGCTGGGTGATGGTCACCCAGGCCTCACCCGTGCTGTTGATGGGATTGCTGACCGTCAACGAGAACTGGGCCGCGTCGCCGGAGCCGAGGCTCTCGCTGCCGTCGTAGTTGTTGAGGTCGACAGCATAGAATTCCTTGCCGAGGTACCCCGGAACCGACGACAGCGTGTAGTCCTGGCAGGCGCTCTGTCCAAGCACCGTGGCCAGGAAGAGCAGCAACGGCAGACGTGCAGCCATGAAATCCTCCGATGCCGAAGCATATCCAATGAACGCGCACGAGCCCAGCGTGCGCAGAGGCTATTCCCCGTCCCTGGACTCCGTGTCGAGCACATCGATCGCGGTGGAGGGCAGGTCGTGCAGCGTGCCCGAGCTCGGCTCGTCGAAGGAGGGGGACTGTAGCTCGTCGCTGGTGACCATGGGGGAGTCTGGCATGGGCATGGGCAGGCCGGGCTCGTAGGCCACGACGCAGTTGCGACCCTCGGACTTGGCAGCGTACAGGGCCTGATCTGCGTGCTCGAGGACGGTCGCCGCCGTGGCCCCGTCGTCGGGGAAGGTGGCCAGGCCGAAGGAGCAGGTGATGGAGCCGCCGGGCTGGACCTCCTGGTGGGGGAACGGCGCCTCCTCGACGATGGCACGGATCCGATCCGCGAGCTGGTGTCCGGCGTCCTTGGTCGTGCGCGGCAGGATCACGGCGAACTCCTCGCCGCCGTACCGCGCGACCACGTCCACCTCGCGGAAGTTGCGCTCCAGCAGGCTGGCGAGATCACGCAGCACGACGTCGCCGCGGGGGTGCCCCTGGCAGTCGTTGTAGTTCTTGAACCAGTCCACATCGAGGAGCATCAGCGACGTGGGCTCGCCGAATCGTTCGCTGCGCTTGATCTCCTCGCGCCACTTCTCCTGGAAGTAGCGGTGGTTGAACAGTCCGGTGAGCCCGTCGGTGATGGCCAGCTGGTGGAGCTTGGTGTTGGCGTCGCGCAGCTTGCGCGTGCGCTCCTCGACGATCCGCTCCAGCTCGAGGTTCTTCTTCTGGAGCTCGGCCAGGAGCCGGTCGTTCTCGCGCGCCAGGGCGTAGGCCTCGATGGCGCGCTTGATGGTCACCCCCATCTCGTCCTGGCTCCACGGCTTGGTGATGTACTTGTAGATCCGCCCCATGTTGATGGCGTCGATGAGGCTCTGGTTGTCTGTGTAGCCGGTGACGATGATGCGGATGAGGTTGGGGTACAGATCGACCGTGCGCTCCAGGAGCTCGACGCCGGTCATGCCCGGCATACGCTGATCCGTGACCACCACCGAGAATTCGCGCTGGGACAGCACCTCCAGGGCTTCGGGACCGCTCATGGCCGAGTCGATGTCGAAGTCGTGGCGGAAGTTGAGCTGGAACGCGAGGATGTTCTCCTCCTCGTCATCCACCACGAGGACGGGGTAGTCGCGATAGTTGATCTTCGACGCGTGCAGGGGCCCGGTGACGCTCGACTCCGGCTCCTCGTCGCCATCGGAGAGGTTGTCGAGTTCCTGCAGCAGGTCGTCGAGAGGCTTGACGTCGGTCATTCAGGCTCCCGGTGTGGACCACACCGAAGAACAAGTCCCGTCCCCCCAAGGAGGACGCGGTATTCTAGCACGCGCCCACACCGGACACGAGCTGCGTCCAGCGCAGCTGGGGGGCTGAGGAGGTGACGATGCGTGCGGTCGTTCAACGGGTCAGTCGCGCCCGGGTCACGGTGGACGAGCGAACCGTCGCTGCCATCGACGCGGGGCTGCTGGTCCTGCTCGGCGTGGCGCGGGGCGACACCGAAGGCGACGCGCTGTGGATCGCCTCGAAGATCGCACGGTTGCGCATCTTCGAGGACGCTCACGCGCGGATGAACCTCTCGGTGCAGGACGTGGGAGGCGCGGCGCTGGTCGTCAGCCAGTTCACGCTGCTCGGGTCCTGCCGCAAGGGCCGGCGCCCCTCGTTCGTGGACGCTGCGCCCCCCCGGGACGCGAGCCCGCTGGTGGATCGGGTCGCTGCCGCGCTCAGCGACGCGGGTGTCACCGCCCCCCAGGGGGAGTTCGGGGCGCACATGCACGTGGAGCTGGTCAACGACGGGCCTGTGACCCTGGTGATCGACAGCCCTGCTCAGAAGGGCTGATCCACGGCCGGAGTGTCGATGATGGCGGAGAACGAGCCGTCGATGCGGGCGACCAGGGGGGCGCCCAGCTCGTCGGTGCCCGGCAGCTGCAAGCTGAACGTGGTGTCGATCTGGCGTCCTGGTTCGAGGATGCCGTGGACCTCGGCGGTGCCGGAGGGGCGGCCGTCGAGGACCAGGCTGGCCTCCCCCGCGCGGTCCACCTCCATCAGCACCACGGTGTGCTCGGCCAGATCCACCGTGCCGGGGAGCTCGGGATCGTCCAGGTCGAGCACGAATGCCAGCGCCAGGCGGTTCACGTCCTCCTCCAGATCGCTGATCGCGTGGACCACCAGCTGGCCTCCGTCGGTGGAGGGATAGAGGGTCGCCACCACCCCGTGTTCGGCCAGAAACGGCATCCCACCGCTGTGGCCGAGCTCGACGATCGCCTGGACCTCGCCCGCGCTGTCCGCCTCGGGTCCGCGGGGCAAGGGCAGCTTCGAACAGGCGCAGATCTGGCTTGCCAACAGTATTGTTGGAATCGCAAAACGCAGTGCGTCAGTGGAGCGAATGGCCGATTACCTCAGGCGGACCTTGAACGCGGTCGCGGCCTTCTTCTCCTCGAGCGCCTGCTTGGCTTCGCCCAGGAGTTGCTTCAGGGCCTCGTTCTTGGGCTCGAAGCTCAGGGCGAACTGCAGGTTCATCACCATGCCGTTGGCGTCACCCTTGCGCTGGGCCGTCCTGGCCAGGTCGTAGTAGCGGCGCCCCTGCCGGCTCTGGCAGACCATCTTGCGGGTCTTGCCCGCCTGCGCTGCCTCGGTCTCGAGGCTCTCCTTGCTCACCTCCACGCTGCTCGTGGAGTCCTTCACCAGGCCCAGCTTGCGGTCGTAGCGATTCTTGAGGTCGGGGTCCTTGAGGACCGAGTAGGCCTCGCTGGTCTTGCGGTAGATGGCTGTGAGCTTGCGCAGGAAGACGGGATCGCGCACACCGAAGAAACGGTCCGGGTGGAATCGCTTGGACTCGCTGGCAAAGGCATGCTCGATGCGCGGCAGGTCGGCTTCCTGGTTCACCTGGAGCAGGGAGTAGTAGTCGACCTCGTCGAGGACGTCGTGCAGCGTCTCGATCTCGATGCGGGTACGCGGGTCCAGTTCCGGGGACATGGGCGGCGCTCCTAGAAGTTCAGGTTATCAAACTTCATGTCCTCGATCTCGTCGTCGGTCAGCGCGGTCGAGGTCTGGAGTTCGATGGTGCTCGCCCGGCCCGATTCCATGTCCTGGGCCGTGACCTGGACGATGCCGTTGGAGTCGATGTCGAAGTTGACCTGCACCTTGGCGTGGCCCCGCGGTGCCGGGTTGATGTCCCCGAGGATGAACTCCCCGAGCAGATCGTTGTCGTCGATGACGCGGCTCTCGCCCTGGTAGACCGAGACGCGGACCTCGGTCTGGTTGTCCGTGCTGGTGGAGAAGACCCTCGAGACCCCCGTGGGGATCGGGGTGTTGCGTTCCACGAGGCGCTCCTGGTAGCCGCCCACCGTGGCGACGCCCAGGGACTGGGGGATCACGTCGATGAGCAACGCGCTGGTCTGCTGTCCCGCGGTGGCCCCGGCCACGCCGGTCTGGATGGCCGTGGAGCTCGTGAGGTTGTGCGCCTGGATGGCTGCGCCCACGGCCACCACCTCGTCGGGGTTGATGCCGTGCTCGGCCTTGCGGCCGAAGTAGGTGGAGATGGCCTCCTGGATCAGCGGCGAGCGGGTCATGCCGCCGACCATGATCACGGCCTCGAGGTCGTGGGGATTGAGCTTGGCGTCCCGCAGGGCCTCGTCGCAGACCTGGAAGGTGCGCGCGACCAGCGGGTAGACGAGCTTCTCGAACTGGGCCCGGCTCAGGGCGGTGGAGAGGTCCTTGTCGAAGCCGCGCTCGTCCTTGAGCACTCCCTGGACGTGGATGGAGGTGGCAGTGGTCTCGGACAGGGCGATCTTGGCGTCCTCGGCGGCCTTCTTCAGCCGCTGGATCACCTGGGGGTTGGTGAGGATCGCGGCGCGCTCGGTGTCCGTGAATCCCTTGAGCAGGTGTTCGACGATGATCTGGTCGAAGTCGTCGCCGCCGAGATAGGTGTCGCCTGCCGTGGAGATGACCTCGAACACGTCGCCCATCACCCGCAGCAAGGAGATGTCGAAGGTGCCGCCGCCGAGGTCGTACACCCCGATGGTGCGGTTGATCCCCGCGCCGAAACCGTAGGCGAGGGCCGCCGCGGTGGGCTCGTTGATGATGCGCAGCACCTCGAGCCCGGCGATGGCGCCGGCATCCTTGGTGGCCTGCCGCTGCATGTCGTTGAAGTACGCTGGCACGGTGACCACCGCCTGGGTCACCGGCTCGCCGAGGTAGTATTCGGCCACCTGGCGGAGGTGGCGCAGCACGTAGGCCGAGATCTCCTGGAGGCTGGATACCTTGCCCTGGACCTTGACGCGTACGTCGTTGTGCGGTCCGGCCACCAGCGAGTACGGCAGCATCTCCTGGGCCTTGCTCACCTCGTCCGAGAAGATGGAGCGGCCGATCAGGCGCTTGGCCGAGTAGACCGTGTCCGTCGGGTTGTACACGAGCTGGGCCTTGGCCGAGGCCCCGACCAGCACGGACTCGCCGAACCCGAACGTGACCACGGATGGGTGGATGCACTCGCCGTCCGTGTCCGGGATCACTACCGGCGCGCCGTCGCGGATCACCGAGACACAGGAGTTGGACGTGCCGAGGTCGATTCCAATGGCTGCGGGCATCGAGGCCCCCTTCGTCGATCGCCGTTGGCCTGGTGCCAGGGCCTGACGATCGTAGGGCTGGGGGCGGCGGGCGTCAATCGATCGCGCCCACGGGCGCGTGTGGGATGCGGTCGCGTTCGATTTTCGGACGGAGTGTCCGGTTTTCGGTCGCTCTCAGAGCATCCGCAGCAGCCGCTCGACCTTGCGGCGGTGGAGTTCGTCGAAGGGCCCCACGGCCACCAGGGCCGCGCCCCGTCGCGACAGCAGCTGCCGGCCCAGCGCGCGCAGGTTGTGGCGGTTCCAGCGGCTCAGCGTCGCCAGGCGCCCGGGGATCTCGATGGGCGCGTCGAAGAGCTGCGACAGGTGGTAGGCGGCCAGGACCGACGGGGAGTCCACGGCGAACTCGAGGCCGAGCCGGTAACGGTTCACGGCGCGCTCGACCTCCCCCTCGGTGGGTCCCCGGTCCTTGAACTCGCGCAGGGTGTCCAGGATCTCTCGCATCAGGTCCAGGTACCCCTCGGGGGCCACCGCCGCCTCCACGTCGAGCATCCCCACGTCGGCCATGGGGTCGTACTGGGCGAAGATGGAGTACGCCAGCGCGCGAACCTCACAGACGTTCCACTGCAGCCTGGACGTCACGCCGTCGCCGAGGATCATCTGGATGAGGCCGATCCCCTGGGCGCGCGGGTCCATCAGGCCCACCGAGCGGAAGCTCAGCATCACCTCCACCTGGCTCGCGTCGTGCTCCACGTGCCTGGTGAAGGGGCCGCCGCGGGGGCCGGGCAGTCGCCGCAGGGGGAGCGCGGCACCCTCGGGCATGGCGCCGAAGGCGCTGGTGGCCGAGGCCAGGGCCTCGGCGGGGTCCACGGAACCCGCGATGATCAGCAGGGCGTTGCCGCCGCGGAACAGCTGCTGGTGGAAGGAGCGCAGATCGTCCCGCGTGAATCCCTCCAGGTTCGCGCGGCTGCCCAGGATGGGGAGCCCGAGGGGATCGCCGGGGAACAGCAACGAGCGGCTCAGGTTCTCCAGATCCAGATCGCGGTCCCGCTCGTCCCGCTCCTCGAGCAGCTCCTCGAGGACGAGGCGCCGTTCCAGGTCCAGGCCCTCGAGCGTGGGGCGGAGCGTGGCCTCGGCGAGGAGCTGAAGCGCTTCGAGCACGTCGCGCGGGCTCACGGTCATCCCGAACAGGGACATGTCCCGGCCCGTGCTGCCCTGCATCGGCCCGGCGATGGACTCCACGGCCTTGTGGAAGTCCCGGTGCCGGGGGTGGTTCTCGGTGCCCCGGAAGAGCATGTGCTCCACCAGGTGGCTCAGGCCGTTGGTCTTGCGGGTCTCGAAGCGCGGACCGGCGCGCAGCGCCAGGGCCACCTCGACGCTGTGCAGCCCGTCGCGGCGCAGCACCAGGACCTGGAGCCCGGACGGCAGGGTGGTCAGGTGGCTCTCGTACACGGTTCTCCTCGACCCCACGCCCTGGCGAGGGCGACGACCCGCACCGACGCGGCGCCCGCCTCCAGCAGGATCTGGGCGCAGGCCGCTGCCGTCGCCGTGGTCGTCACGACGTCATCCACCAGCAGCACCGGACGGCCAGCCAGTGACCTCGCCCGACGGGGTACGGGTCGGAAGAGGCGCGCCACGTTACGTCGTCGCTGGCGCGCGGTCAATCCGACCTGGGCCGGGCCCCTCGTCGATCGGCCGATGGCGTGCACCAGGGGCGCGCGGTGCTGGCGCGCCATCCGCCTCGCCAGATCCACGGAGGGGGAGAACCCCCTGCCCCGCCAGGACGCCTCGGCCTGCGGCACGGGGACCACGCGCATGCCCTCGAGCCGCTGGACGGAGACGCGGTGGAGCAGGTGCTCCATGGCCCGTGAGAGCGCAGGATCGCCGGGGTACTTCCAGCGCTGGATCAGCGTCTGGATCGGCTCGCAGTACTCCATCGCGGAGACCAGCTCCGTCCACGGGCGCCCGGCCGCCCGGCAGGTTCGACAGCCCACCTGTGGCTCGCGAATCGATCCGCAGGCGGCGCAGCGGTGGTCGTCGAGCCAGGGCAACGATCCCAGGCAATCGCCGCACCAGCCGGTGCCCGGAACATCGACGGGGCCGTCGCATCCGGCGCAGCGGTCGGGGGCGAGGATCTCCAGGAGCGGTGTCAGCGCGCGCAGCATGGGAGGCTGGGTGTGCAAGGCGCGTGCCGCCGGGCTCGCGGCATGGGCCTGGTTCAGGGAGGCGGCGGTATAAAAACAAATATGTTGGTAATAAGAAGCTGAATAAAAACGGACGATTACCCGTGGTGGTAGGGGTCTCCGGCGAGGATCGACTTGGCCCGGTAGATCTGCTCGGCCAGCAGCAGCAGCGCCAGGTCGTGGGGCAGGGTCATGGGGGACAGCGACAGACACATGGTGCAGCGGGAGAGCACGTCGGGGGCGAGGCCGTGGGCGCCGCCGATGACGAACCGGACGGACCGGCCCGTGTCGCGGAGGTCTCCCATCCAGCGCGCCAGGTCGCGGGACCTGCGGGCCTTGCCGCGCTCGTCCAGGGCCACGTTCAGGGCGCTGGAGTCCAGGAGCTTGAGGAGGCGGGCGCCCTCGGCGCGGACCGCGCGCTCGGGGAGCTTGCTACCGCGGGGATCGCCGTCGGCCACGGCGGTCCACTCGGCCCGGAACAGCGGGGAGCTGCGGGCCAGGTAGCGGGTGACGAGGTCGCGCAGGGTGCTTTCTCGTGGTCTGCCCACGCTCAGGACGGTCACGCGCATCAGGCGCTGGCCGATTCCTCGGGGGCGAACTCGGTGCGCTCGGCGTCGCACCACAGGGCGTCGAGGTCGTAGAACCCGCGCGCCTCACCTGAGAACAGGTGGACCAGGACGTCGCCGATGTCGATCAGGATCCAGCTCTTGGTGCCTCGACCCTCGACCCCCAGGACTCGCATGTCGAGTTCCTGCGCCGACCGGGATACGACATCGGTGAGGGCGTCCAGGTGGGGCTGACTCGTCGCCGTGGCGATGAGGAACCCGTCCACGTAGTCGACCAGCTGGGTCACGTCCAGCAACACGACGTCCTGTGCTTTTTTGTCCAGGAGAGCTTGGGCCAGGGAGTGGGCCTTCTGTAGTGGGGAAATGGTGGTGTCCTCCTCGGGCGAAACCCGCATCGTTCTCATGGTATCGGGGCCGTTTTCGAGGTGTCAACGCGCTCCCGCTCGGCCTTGCGTTCGAAGATCATCGGTGTGGCGGCCGCGGGGGGCATGAGTCCAACCCCCTCGGGCGCGGCCACGCGGCTCTCGAAGTAGACGATCGTGGTGGGTTCCTCGTCGAACCCGGAGACCCCGCGGTCCCGGAAGGTACCCTCGAGCTGCGCCTGGCGACGATTGCCGAACTCGTCGGTCGTCACCTCGCCCGTGAGGGTCAGCGGCAGCGCGGAGTGCCCGGCGCCGCCCGGGGATCGCGGCTCCTCGCCAGCGTCCTCGGGGCGCGCACGCAGCCCCAGCCGGAACCTGCGGAAGGTCTCTGGATCCTCCTCCCGCGGCTCGATCTCCTCGATCACCAGATCGGCGGAGAAATGGTTCAAGGCGCGCTCGAACGGATGGATCGTGTCCAGGAGGTACGACGAGCCCGCCACGGCCTGGCCCCAGCGGAACGGCCCCTTGGATCTGCGGAAGACGAACAGGTCGTCCTCCCGGTACTCCTCCAGGTCCAGGGCCCCGTCGGACCAGCGGCTCATGCGGTAGCGGCTGATGTCCTCGAACACGAGCTCCAGGCGGTCCTTGGCGGGGCCCTCCTCGCCGTCGCCCGGGCCGCTGGTCTCCAGCGACGAGGTGAAGACGTGGGGCCCGATCGCCTGGATGGTGCCGGGGCTCATGGCCGGCAGGTCCACCGATTCGCCCTGGCTCTCGCCTTCGCGCGCGCCCGATCCACCGCGGCAGGCGGCGAGGGACAGCAGCGCGAGGGCCGACGCGGCCAGGATCGGGGCCGAGCGGTTCATCCATTCGCCTCCCGCGCCCCGTCCACGGCCCTTCCCAGGTCGTGCACGAGCTGTTTGAGTCCCTCCCCGGTCACCGAGGAGAACGGTAACACGGGCATGCCGCCAGCCTCCTCCAGTCGTCGCGCGATACTCTCGATCCGGCCGCGGTCACCCGCAACGTCGATCTTGGACAGGCCCACGATTCCCGGCCTCTGCGCGAGGTCCGGGCTGTAGGCTGCGAGCTCCTCGCGGATGACCTGCAGCCGCTGGACGGGGTCCTCGGGATCGAGGTCGGGCTCGGCGCTGACGAGGAAGAGGAACACGGCCGTGCGCTCCACGTGGCGCAGGAAGCGGTGTCCCAGCCCGTGGCCCTCGTGGGCCCCCTCGATCAGGCCGGGCAGGTCGGCGACCACGAAGGAGCCGTCGTCCCCGTGGCGGACCATGCCCAGGGAGGGCTCGAGGGTGGTGAACGGGTAGTCGGCGATCCGCGGGCGCGCCGCCGAGATGCGCGACACCAGGGTCGACTTGCCGGCGTTGGGCAGCCCCACCAGCCCCACGTCGGCGAGCAGGCGCAGCTCGAGATCCACCCGGAGCTGGGTGGCGAGCCCCCCCTGTTCGGCGGTCAACGGCGTGCGGTTCGTGGGGGTCTTGTACGACGCGTTGCCCCGCCCGCCGCGCCCTCCCCCCGCCACCACGAAGGTCTGCTCGTGATCGGTGAGGTCGGCCACGGGCTCACCGTCGATCTGGACCACCGTCCCCATGGGCACGCGGATCTCCAGGGACTCGCCCCCGCGGCCGGTCCGGTCGTTGGTGCCGCCCGGCTGGCCGGCCGCGGCGCGGTGGTGGGGGTTGTAGCGCAGGTGGAGCAGGGTGTTGCAGCCACGGTCGGCGCGCAGGATGACGTCGCCGCCCTTGCCGCCGTTGCCGCCGTCGGGGCCGCCGCGCGGTTTGTGGGGGCCACGGCGGAAATGCACCATCCCGTCGCCGCCCTTGCCGGAGCGGACCTCGATGGTGACCTCGTCGAGGAACTTCACACCCGAGGATTGTAGCGGGAGATCAGGATTCGGCGGGGATGATGGCCACGCACTTGCGGCCGAAGCGGTCTGTCCCGAACTTCACCTTGCCCTCGGAGAGGGCGAAGAGGGTGTAGTCCCGGCCGCAGCCCACGTTCTTGCCCGGATGGATGCGGGTCCCCAGCTGCCTGACGATGATGTTGCCGGCCAGCACGTGCTGCCCGTCGAATCGCTTGACCCCTCGGCGCTGGCCCTGGCTGTCACGGCCGTTGCGCGAGCTGCCCTGTCCCTTTTTGTGTGCCATGGAACCTCTCCCAGCTCAGCGCTCGATGCGCTCGATGCGAATCTCGGTGTATTGGGCTCGGTAGCCGATGCGCCGCTGGTAGTCCTTGCGGCGCTTGAACTTCAGGGCGACGCCCTTGGGGCCCTTGCCGTGGCCGACGATCGTGCCCACGACCTTGGTGCCCTCGACCAGGGGGGTGCCGACGGCGACGTCGTCGTCCCCGCGGACCATGAGGACCTTGTCGAACGTGACCTCTTGGCCCACGTCGCCGTCCATTTTATCCAGGCGAACCGTCTGGCCGGCTTCGACCTTGAACTGATGACCACTCGTCTCGACCACGGCGTACATGGGTCGTCCTCCACAATTCTACCGGCGGTGGCCGGCGGAGCCGACGCAACTTACGCAGCACGGGATTTGATGTCAAGAGAAGATCCGGGGGAATCCCCGGTGATCCGGATCACTCCCCGCCCGACCCCCACTGAGGGAACCAGTCGTGGACCACGACCCATTCGAGGATGAGGTCGAGGATGGAGGTGTGCATCTCGGTCCAGATGGAGTCCGGCAGCTCGGCGCTGCAGGGCTTGGGCTGGGACAGGACGTGGTTGACCTCGCCGTTCTGCGGGCCGGCCATGGCGGGCGTGACCAGCGTGCAGGCGAGGACCAGGAGGAAGGCGGCGATGTACTTCTTTGTCTTTCGCATGGTGGACCTCACTCAGCCTCGCCGTGCCAACCGCGGGCGGACAGGAAGAAAAGGGTCATCGGGACCAGCGGCGAATCGTCCGGCACGTCCCGTTCCATCTCCTCGTTGTAGATGGTCATGATCGCCTCGGTGACCTTGCTGGCGACCACCTCGACGCGATCCGGGGGGATGTTCATGCGGGCGATGGGGGCGCGGGCACCCGATTCGCCGCGAATGTAGGACCGGATCATCCGTGGAATCGCCTGGATGCGCCGGTACACCGCCTGGGCCCGGCTCTCGGGGCGCTCCGGCGTCGCCTTGACCCGGCGTCGCTCGGTGGCCCGGAAGCGGTACTTGCCCACGGCCTCGACGTGCCCCAGGGCCAGGTACAGCTCGAGGATGCCCTGGACCTCCTCGGGGCTCGTGTCGATGTCCATGTCGATCAGGTGGCACAGGATCTCCCGCGCCGACAGGGTCTCGGGGTGCCGCCGCCGCAGCTGCCCGATGATCGCGCTGTCCAGTTGACGCCGTCGGGGGTTGGTCACCGCGTCTTCGTCCGCGTGCAGCCACCTGGAGATCGACCGCGGCGTCACGCCCAGGTGCTGCGCAGCAGTCTCCCGGGGTATGCCCGCGGCCCGGACCTGCGCCGCGATGGCCTGCTTGAGGCCGCCCACGGCGATGGGAACGTCACCAGCGGCCACCGCCGCGGGCGCGGCGATACCCTCGATGACCAGATCCCGAACCATTTCGTCGACTTGCATTGGGTTCTCCTGGGACCACACTACTTCACGCTCCGGATCCCCCTAGGACATAAATGTCCTCGTGACCATCGCGCGTAGAACAATTGACAGAAAGGGCACAAGTGGTCCCCGTCCCGCGAGAATGAGGAATCACGCAACGCCTCAACGATCGCAACGTCGCAACGGGGACAAGAAGACAACGAGTTCCCGCCGCGCCGTTGCGCTCGTTGAGGCGTTGCGTGATTCTTTTTTTTTGGGGGGGGCTGCGTGTGATCTCACTTGAGCAGCGTGCGGTCGTAGCCCTCTGGCGCTGCGAACCCCAGCAACCCCAGCAGGGTCGCGGCCACGTTGGACAGGCCGGGCGCTTCCACGCTGCGGTCGAGGTCGAGCTCGCCACGGGGATCGAACAGCCACAGGGGGACGGGGTTGAGGGTGTGGCTGGTCTTGGGGGCGTGGGCGCCGTCTGAGTCCACCTGGAACTCGCCGGTCTTCTTGTCGATGCCGTACATCTCGTCGGCGTTGCCGTGGTCGGCGGTGACCAGGGCCACGCCGTCCATCTCCTGGACTGCGTCCAGCAGCCGCCCGAGGCACAGGTCCACCGCGGCCACGGCCTGGATCGCGGCCTCGCGGTCTCCGGTGTGGCCCACCATGTCTCCGTTGGCGTAGTTGACGCGCGCCGCGCGGAAGGCGCCGGTCCGCAGCTGGTCGATGATCGCGTCGGTGACCTCGCCCGCCTTCATCCAGGGCCGCTGCTCGAAGGGGAGCCTGTCGCTCTCGATCTCGATGTGGGTCTCCATGTCGGACGAGCGCACGCGAGCCGTGTACGTCTCTGCTTCCAACAATTCTGTTGGCACTGCGGCGAACCGCCCCGTGGCAGGGTCGTAGAGCCCGGTGGCGTTGCCGTTGAAGAAGTAGGTGACGTGGCCGAACTTCTGGGTCTCGGCCGCGGCGAGCTGGGCGACGCCGTTGTGGGCGAGGTACTGGCCGACGGTGCGATCGATGGTCGGCGGGGCCACGAGGAAGCGCGAGGGGATGTGCAGGTCGCCGTCGTACTCCATCATGCCGGCGTAGAGCACGTCGGGCCGCCGCTCCCGGTCGAAGTGGGGCAGGTCGTCGTCCTCGAAGGCGCGGCTGATCTCCAGGGCCCGATCGCCGCGAAAGTTGAACAGGATCACCGCGTCGCCGTCCACGATGGGACCGACGGGGCCGTCGTCGTCCCGCACCACGAACGGTGGGAGGAACTGATCGGCGACGCCGGGCTGCTCGGCGCGGATCGTCTCGATGGCCTCGGTGGCCGATCGGAACGCCCGGCCCTCGCCCAGCACGTGGGCCTGCCAGCCCCGCTCGACGATGGACCAGTCCGCCTCGTAGCGGTCCATGGTCACCACCATCCGGCCACCCCCCGAGGCGACGCGGTAGCGGCGGTCCTCGCGGCCGTCGATGCCCTCCAGGGCGTCCTCGAGCTGCTCCACGTAGATCAGCGCCGAGGTCTCGGGCACGTCCCGCCCGTCGAGGAGGGGGTGGACGCACAGGCGCTGGACGCCGGCGCCGTCCGCCGCGCGGATCAGGGCGAGCAGGTGGTCGATGTGGCTGTGGACGTTGCCGTCACTGAGCAGCCCCAGCAGGTGCACGGTGCCGCCGCCGAGCGCGCGCTGCACGGCGTCGCGCCAGGCCTGCCCCTCGAACAGGCAGCCCGAGGCGATGGCGCCGTCCACGAGCTTGGCGCCCTGGTCGAAGACCCTCCCGGCCCCCAGCGCGTTGTGGCCCACCTCGGAGTTGCCCATGTCCTTGTCCGAGGGCATGCCCACCGCGGTGCCGTGGGCCCGCAGCGAGACCATCGGGCAGATCCCGGCCAGCCTATCCAGGGTGGGCGTCCGCGCCAGGTGGACCGCGTCGCCCTCGTCCCGCCGCCCCAGCCCCACGCCGTCGAGGATCACCAGCACCACCGGCCGCTCCTCGACTCCCTCCAGCCGCTCGAGTTCCCACGTCACGGAGCACCTCACCCTTCAGCAATCCGAGATCTGAAATCTGAAATCCGAAATCCGAAATCCAAGATCACCTCGTCAACAGGCGTGTCCTCATCTCCCGGATGCTGTCGTTGAGCTCGTCCGTGTCGAAGTCGCGGTAGGTCGCGGGCAGCAGGCGCCGGCTGGAGCACTCGAAGACCGCCAGGATCGACATGTAGTCGAGCATCACCGTGTCGCGGCTGGGGATGTAGTCCTCCACCGCCTCGCGCACGTGGGCCTCCGACACTTTCTTGGCGCCAGCCTCCTCGGCGCGGCCGATGGCCGTCAGCAAGATGGCTTCGATCTCGGCGCCGCTCATGCCGGCGGTGGTCTGGGCCATGGCGTCGTAGTCGCGGATGGTGTGGGGGATCTTGTTCTTGCGCAGCAGCGCCTTGCAGATGGCGATGCGCTCCTCGTCGGTCTGGGGGAAGAAGAACGGCAGCTTGAGATCGAAGCGGCCGGCGCGCTTCATGTCCGCGTCGAGCTTGTCGGGGCGGTTGGTCATCATGATGAAGATGATGGAGCCGCGGTGGGCGGTGTCGCTCATGAACTCCTTGAGCCGCGCCGTGACCCGGCTCGAGGTGCCCCCGTCGTTCTCGCCCGCGCCGCCCGCGCCCAGGGAGCGGTCCCCCTCGTCGATCATCACCAGGACGTAGCCCATGGCCTTGATCACGGTGAGGATGCGCTCGAGGTTGCCCTCGGTGGAGCCCACCCACTTGTCGCGGAAGTTCTTGAACTTGACGCACGTCAGGTCGCACTCGTTGGCGAATGCCTCGGCTACGAAGGTCTTGCCCGTACCCATCGGCCCGACGAAGAGGATGCCCATGGGCACGCGCGAGGACCGCCCCTTCTTGACGTTGGTCGCGACGCGGTCGAGCGCCCCCTTGACCTCGTCGAGGCCGCCCACGGCCTTGAAGTCGTGCTCGGCCTGGACGAACTCCAGCAGCCCGAAGCACTCCTGCTCGATGATGCGCCGCTTGGCCGCGGTGACCGCTTCGAAGGTGATCTTGCCGCCGGACTGGCGGACCTGGCGGAAGATGCCCTCGATCTGCACCAGGGTGAGCCCTGCGGTGATGTCGGCTAGGCGCTTGGCGGCGATGCCGGGGCGGGGATAGGACTCCCGCAGGTACCGGATGAACGCGAGGCGCTCGTCCAGGTCGGGCATCGGCACCTCGATGGTGGACAGCTGCGGGCAGTGCAGCACCTTGCGGTTGATGTCCGACATGTTCTCGGTGAGCAGGATGATCAGGTTGTCGCTGCCCAGGATCGCCGGATCGCTGGTCCACCGCTGCAGGGTGACCAGGGAGCTGCGGTCCTCGGTGCCCATGAACGAGATGTCGCCGCCGGGCACCACCGTCTCCACGTAGTCCATCACCAGGGCCCCGTGCTGGGTGCTGTCGGTGAGGTACGTCTCGAGGATCGGGAACAGGGTCAGGGGGTCCTTGGGGAAGTCGTCCACCTCGGGCTGGCCCTGGAGGAGGCGGTGGGTGTTCACCGCCAGCTGGAACCGATCCTTCATGCCCCGCTTGGCGAAGCGGAGCCCCCGGCTGTAGTCGTAGAAGGCCACCACCTCCTTGCTGCGGGTCAGCAGCCGCTCCAGGTAGGTCTCCAGGGGGGCGTACCCGTCCTCCACCGGCACCATGTCGCGCACGTTGCCGTGGAGCAGGAACAGGCTGGCCTCCTCGGCCAGGTAGCGGGTTCGCAGGGTCTGTGCCCACGCCGGCGTGGGCAGCTCGCCTTGTCGGTTGGCCATGGGTCCGTACCTCGAAGAGGGTCTATCTGGTGATCAGGCGACTGAGATCATTCCACGTCACGAAGACGAAGAGAAGCAGCAGGAACAGCAAGCCCGCCCACAGCAGCTTGCCCTGGACCTCCTCGCCCATGCGCCGCCCGCGGATCTTCTCGTACAGCAGGAAACAGATGTGCCCGCCGTCGGTGATGGGGATGGGCAGGAAGTTGACGATGGCGAGGTTGACGCTGATCAGCGCCAGCAGCAGCAGCAGGTCGCCGAAACCCTGCTCCGCGGCCGAGTAGGTCACCGAGAGGATGCCCACGGGCCCGGCGATGGTGCTCGGGCTCACCCGGCCGGTGAACATGGCGCGGAAGCCCTTGATGAACTCGTCGAACAGCACGAAGGGCTTGCGCAGGGACGGGACGACGGCCTCGATGGGGCCCATCTGGACCCGCTCCTGCTTGAGGTTGCCGAACACCCCGACCATACCCCGGCGCTTGCCGCGGTCGTGGGCGAGGACCTCGATGCTCTTGGCCATGGGCACGCCGTCGCGCACGAACTCCAGGCGGACCCAGGTGCCGGTCATCTCCTCGCGCGAGAGCGCGGCGTAGAGGAAGTTCCAGCTGACCAGCTCGATCACCTGCTCCTCGCCGGCGTCGTCGGTGATCACCAGGGACTTCAGCTGATCCCCCGGCGCCATGCCCGCGGCCTCCCCGGGACCACCCGGTTCGACGGTGCCGACCACCACCTCCTCGGGGGCGCGGTGCACCGCGCCGATCACCGGCAGGCCCCACATGCCGATGGCCCAGTGCTGGGCCGCGTCGGGCACCACCACCAGGTCCAGCTGCCGGTCCTGGCGCGAGACGCCGACGTGCAGGGGCTCGCCGGGGGTGGCGAACTCGATGGCGAGCCAGGTGTCGCGCCAGCTCGTCACCGGCTCTCCAGCCACGGTGTCGATGATGTCGCCGTCCTTCAGGCCAGCGCGGGCCGCGGGCGATCCCTCCAGCACGGCGCTGAGCACGGGAGGCTCCCCGGGGCCGATGCCGAGGCCGCGCGTGGGGGCGAAGGCGTCGTCGGACTCGTCGAGCACCAGGCCCACCGTCATGCGCTCTGGAGCACCGCCGTCCACGGCGAGGCGATCCAGGGTGAGCTGCACCTCCTCGCCGGCCCTGCCACGGACCAGGGAGCTGAAGTGGCTCCAGTTCTGCAACTCGACGCCGTCCACGGTCACGAGGGTGTCGCCGCCCTCCAGACCCGCCCGCTCCGCAGGGGAGTCCTCGAGGATGCCCGCGATCTGGAGCCCGATGGCGCGCTCGAAGTCCGGGACGTTGATGGGCTCCTTGGGATCGCGGAGGACCGGGAGCTGCAGCGTCACCTGCCGCCCGTCCCGATCGACCACCACCTCCACGTCCTCGCCCGGCTCCTGCAGGGCGTAGGCCATGAACATCTCGGTCCACGACTCCACCCGGTCGCCGTCCATGGACTCGATCACGTCGCCGCGGCGCAGCCCGGCCTGCAGGGAGTCGAAGCCCACCGAGCCCACCTCGGGGAGGTAGCGGTGGTAGCCCACGAGGTAGGCGCCGTAGCACAGCGCGAACGCCAGCAGGAAGTTGGCGATCACGCCGCCGGAGATGATCTGGCTGCGCTGCCAGATGGACTTGCTCAGGAAGTGCCCCTCGGGGAACACCTCCTCCTCGGCGCCGTCGTTGGACGGGAGGTCCTCCTGGCCGAGCATCTTGACGTAGCCGCCGAGGGGGAACAGGCCGATGACGTACTCGGTCTCGCCGATCTGCTTCCGGAACAGGCGCAGGCCCCAGAAGTCGAAGCCGATGGCGAAGCGCTGGACCTTCACCCCGTTCCACTTGGCGAGCAGGAAGTGCCCGAGCTCGTGGATGAAGATCAGGCCACCGAACCCCAGCACGACCTCGACCCAGTACAGGATCTTCTGGAGAATCACCGACCGCCCCTTTCCTTGATGTCCGTCAGAGGGCCTGTTCAATATGGGCTCGCGGCCCATGGAGGTCAATGCGCGGGGCGGGGCTCGAATTCCCTGGACTCGACCGCGGACCTGGCGGGTTGGTGCCCTGAGCGGGCGAGGAGTAGAATCCGTCCATGGGTGTGTTCCGACAGGTATTCCGCACCACGCGCGGGGTCGGCAGGGCGATCCTGGACATCAATCGCCTGCGCGAGATCCTCCAGGTCGCGATGCGGCACGGGTTCGGCCACATGGTCGGCCACGTGATGCTCAGCGGCGCCATCGCCTACCAGGCGGGGATGCTGCCGGGCAAGAAGGAGGGGTTCTTCCGCCGTGCCTGGCGGACGGTGACCCTGTTCTTCTCCAGCGCCACCGATCTCATCACCACGATGCTGTCGCTCATCGGGCTGTGGAAGAAGCGCAGCAAGGCCGCCGAGCAGGTGCCCATGAAGACACGGGCGCGGCGGGTGCTCGTGGATCTGGGGCCGACCTTCGTCAAGGGCGGGCAGATCCTGTCGACGCGGCCCGACCTCATCCCCGAGGACTGGTGCGAGGAGTTCTCCTCGCTGCAGGACAACGTCGCGCCGCTGCCCCTGGAGACGGTGGAGAAGGAGATCGCCAACGACCTGGGCCAGGCCACCAGCGAGCTCATGTACAGCTTCGACCCCGAGCCCCTGGCCAGCGCCTCCATCGCCCAGGTCCACCGGGCTCGCGCCTACGACGGGCGCGAGGTGGTGGTCAAGGTGCGGCGGCCCGGGGTGAAGAAGAGCATCGTGCGGGACCTGCAGATCCTGCGCTTCCTGTCCCGGTCGGTGGAGGCCCAGTTCCCCGAGGCCCGGCTGGTGGACACCCAGGGCATCCTCGACGAGATCGACAAGTCGGTGCGCGCGGAGACGGACTTCCGCATCGAGGCCGGCCACATCGACCGGATGCGCGAGAACTTCGAGGGTTTCGAGGGGGTGCACATCCCCGAGGTCATCCAGGACTGCACCACCGAGGCGGTGCTGACCATGGAGTACCTCGACGGCGTCCCCATCCGCGAGGCCCGCGAGGCGGGCTACGACATGGAGAAGGTCGGGCGGACCTACATGGAAGCGGCGTTCAAGATGCTGTTCGAGGACGGCTTCTTCCACGGGGACCTGCACCCGGGCAACGTGCTGGTGCTCAAGGACGGCTCCCTGGGCCTGCTCGACTTCGGCATGGTCGGGCGGATGTCCGAGGAGATGGTCGACCAGATGGTCGCCACGGTGCTGGCGCTGCAGCGGCGCGACTTCCGCACCATCGCGCGCATCTTCTACGAGATCGGCATCAAGGAGGTGCCGGTCAACTACCGGCTGTTCGAGCAGGACGTGATGGAGATCATGGACTCGGTCTTCGTGGGCCGGGCCATGGCCGACATCCAGATCGGTACCTTCCTGCGGGAGCTCGCGTCGGGGTGTATCCGCCACCGCATCCGCATGGCGCCGTCGTTCACGATGCTGCTCAAGGCGCTGGTGACCACCGAGGGGCTGGCCAAGACCCTGATCCCGGAGATCAACCCGCTGGAGGTGATGGCGCCGTACATCCAGAAGCTCGCGGCCCGCCGGTTCTCCCCGGAGCGGCTACAGCGGGATCTGCTCGGCAACTTCGCGGCCTTCCAGCAGGTGATGAACCGCGCCCCTGTGATCATCTCCCAGGCCATGGACGACTACCAGGCCGGGAGGATGCAGATCCCGGTGGTGCTCCAGACGCCCAAGGAGGAGCTGGAGCTGCGCGAGCGGTCCATCAACCGCATCATCCTGTCCATCATCGTAGTGGGGCTGGTCCTGGCGTCCTCGGTGGCCCTGCTGGACCACAGCCTGCGCCCCTTCGGCATCCCGCTGCTGTCCATGCTGGGGTTCTCCCTGGCGTTCTCCACCTGGTGTGTCCTCGTCTATGGCATCTGGCGCTCCCGTCGCATCTGACGCCCGGCCGGTGCGCGCCGCCATCGGGCGCGTGCTGCGCGTGGTGTTCGGGGTGTTCGCGGTGGCCATGGCGATCTGGATCGTCGTGGATCTGGTCCGCCGGGGTGAGCGCATGGCCCACGAGTCGCTGCACTGGACCAGCGGCTTCGTGATGCCATCGGTGGCCATCCCGTCGGGCATCGGCGTGGACGGGGAGTTCGCGGAGTCCTACACGGCCCTGTCCGAGGACTTCACCGTCCACGTGACGTCGAGCCAGTCGGTGAGCTCCGGCGACGTGCGCGTGTTCCGGGACCGATCCCTGTGCGGGGACACGGTCTGGCCGTACCCGATGGGGGGCGGCCCGAGCGGCCTGGGCGAGGCATTCGTGTGGCTCGAGGGCGTGAGCACGGGGTCTCCGCACTATCCGATGGACGTGTCGCTCTCCAACGGCGGGTGCGCCCTGTACCCCAAGGTCTCGGTCACGGGCGTGGGGTCCAAGCTGGGCATGGACAACTACCTGTACGCCAGCGAGGTGATGCGGGCGACGCACATGGACGCCGGCGCCCAGTCCACCCTGGACCAGTGGGTGATGGGGGACACGGTCAACTACTCCTACACCGCCGACCGCCACGAGCTGACCCTGGATCAGCCGGGCCTGGTCAAGGTGCAGTCCGTGCTGCGGCCGTGGGAGGTCGCCTTCGTGCTCGTGTGCGAGCACGCCTACTGTGGTGTGGGGGACTGGGAGGGCAAGATCTACCTCTCCAGCGTGCCCCACGGCACGTACACCCTGCACGCGTGGCACTTCCTCACGGGGGAGGTGACCCAGACGCTCGTCGTGGACTCGCGCGTGGGTGGCCAGGAGGTCACCATCGATTTTCCGTAGGTCCGCCGGGCTGCTACCATCCGTCGAGGACTGATGACAGGCAGGATTCCCATCGTCGTGATCCATCGCGACAAGCAGGGTCGGGAGTACATCTACCCGGCCCGCTCCGCCGAGGTGCTCGTGGGCCGCGCGAGCTCGTCGGACGTGTGCATCGTCAGCCAGTTCGTGTCCCGCCGCCACGCCCTGCTCAAGAAGCGCGGCGACGGGTGGGTGTTCCAGGACCTGGACAGCACGTCGGGGTCGTACTTCCAGGGCACGCGCATCCGCGAGATCCCGCTGCCCTTCGAGACCTGGATCCACCTGGGCGCGCCCGGCGGCCATGCCATCAAGCTCGAGCACCACAGCGACACCGCCAAGGAGCTCGAGCGCCTCGATCCGGACACGGGCACGCAGATCCTCCAGACCATCCACCTGGACGGATCGCGCTACGCCATGGGCGAGACCACCTCCAAGCGCCTCGACGTGCTCTCCACGCGGCGCCTGGGCAGCCTGTACGACCTCTCGGCCACCCTCTCGGGGACGCGCGACCACGGCGAGGTCTACGACCTGGTCCTGGACGCGGTCATGGATCAGCTCCCCGGCGAGCGCGCCGCGATCCTGGTCAAGGAGCCGGGCTCGGACTGCGCCGAGGCCGTCGCCGTGCGGCCGACCGCCGAGGGGGAGGAGATCTTCCAGCCCTCGCGGGTGCTCACGGGCCTCGTGATGCGGGACCAGGTGGGCATGGTGAGCATGGACGCCTCCAGTGACGAGCGCCTCGTCGCGTCGGAGACCCTGGCCTTCCAGGCGGTGAGGTCCGTGCTCGCGGCTCCCATCACCAGCGTCAAGCGCTCCTGGGGAGTCATCTACATCGACACCCTGACCGTGCACACGCCCTACGACTCCGAGATGCTGGAGTTCCTGCTCGCGGTGGGGCGCCAGCTGGGCATGAACCTCGAGACGCTGTACCTGCTGACCGAGCAGGAGCGGATGCTCGAGAGCCTCATGGAGGTGCTCTCGGCGAGCATCGACGCCCGCGACGGGCTCACCGCGGGGCACTCCCTGCGGGTGGCCCACTACGCGCGGTCCCTGGCCGAGCGCCTCGGCTGGTCCGTCGAGGAGTGCAAGCGGCTGTACTGGGCGGGCCTGGTGCACGACTACGGCAAGATCGGCGTCGACGACCAGATCCTGCGCAAGCCGGGCAAGCTCACCGACGCCGAGTTCGACGAGATCCGCAAGCACCCTCGCCTGACCCACGACATCCTCCGGCGCATCCACTTCCCCGAGGGGCTGGAGGAGCTGCCGTACATCGCCGCGACGCACCACGAGCGGCTCGACGGCGCCGGCTACCCCTTCGGGCTCGTGGGCGATCGTTTCCCCGACGCGGGCCAGATCATCGGCATCGCCGACGTCTTCGACGCCCTGACCCAGGAGCGTCACTACCGCCAGCCCATGCCCTTCACCCAGGTCCTGCGCATCCTCGACGAGGGCCGCGGCTCCCGCTGGCGGACCGAGATGGTCGACGAGTTCATCGATCTGGTGAGCGACGAGCTGCGCGAGATGGTCGAGGCCGAGACCAAGGCGAACAAAGGAGACGGCGATTGATCCGTCCTGTCCGCGCCATCGTCACCCACCCCACCCCCGATCTGGACGCCCTGCTGTGCGTGTACCTGCTGCGTCGCTACGGCGGTGAGCAGGTCGAGGGCGTGCTCGACTGTCCCCTGCGGTTCATGTCCCCCAACGAGGTGGAAGAGGCCGGCGGCGCCGAGGCCCTCGAGGAGGAGGGCTACCTGCTGGTGGATCTCGGGGGAGGCCGCTTCGACAACCACCCGCGCCCCGGCAGCGAGGGGGATCTGGACGCGTCCGCGGCCGAGCTCGTGGCCGAACACCTGGGCGTGCGCGGCGAGGGGGAGTTGAGTAAGATCCTCGCGTTCTGCGCGCGCCAGGATCTCAAGGGCGAGTCCCTGCGCAGCCGCGATCCCGTGGACCACGCCGTGGCCCTGCCCGCGATCATCGAGGGGGCGAACCAGCTCCATCCCACGGACTCGGCGGCGGTCTACGCGATGATCGAGCCCGTGCTCGACGCCATCGTCGCCACCGAGCGGGGCTGGTACGACGCCCTGCGCGACGCCGAGCGGGCGATGCGCGCCGAGGTGGGCGGCGCCGCCGTGCTCGGCATGGAGAGCGCCAGCAAGGCCGCGGCCCGCGCCGGCCGGTACGCCGGGGCCGACCTGCTGGTGGTCCGCTACCTTCCCCACGGCCACGTGGCCTTCACCGCGCGTCGCCAGGGGCCCCTGCGGACGATGACCCTGGATGGCCTGGCCGCCCGCGTGCGCCGGGCCGAGGCCGAGATGCGGGGCCTGCCGCCTTCGGGCGATCTCCGCGCCGTGGGCATGCACGGGGGGTGGTTCCTCCACCAGTCTCGCCGCATCCTCAACAAGGGCTCGCCCAAGGCTCCGGACGTGCCGGTCACGGTGCTGGATCTGAGCCAGCTGCACGCGCTCGCGGTGGAGGAAGTGGCAATGTTCAGGCGGCGTGGGCGGCGTTAAAACGGATTTGTTGGATACCGCAGCTTCAGGGAATCACTGAACTATTCGCGTCCTTCGATCTCCTCGATGCGTTTGATCGCCATCATCGAGAAGCGGAGGAAGTCGGCCTCGGTGAGGATACCCTCGAGCAGGCCGCGGTCGTTGACCACCGGCAGGCAGCCGAAGCGGTTCTCCAGCAGCGTCGCCGCGGCCTGGACCAGGGGGGTGTCCGGGTCCACGGTGCGCACGTCCACGTTCATGATGTCCCGGACCTGGACCCGCGACAGGATCTCCTGACGCTCGTCCT
>CAYRNR010000082.1:0-38999 GCA_964425605.1 uncultured Rickettsiales bacterium
TCCAGAGGCTACCGCCAGGCTCGTTATGTGGCAACCGGATAAGCAGGGAACATTCCGCGCGGGTGCGCAACGGGGGAAGCAAACAGGCGCACGCGCGCGGTTTTCGACCGGCTACTCCCAGCGCCGCAGCACGTCCAGTTCGATGCCCAGGCTCGCCAGGGCGCGGGCCGCCATCTGCTCGACCATGTCGTCGATGGAATGCAGCCCCGCGTAGAAGGCGGGCACCGGCGGGAGGATGGTGGCGCCGGCGTCGGCTGCCTCCAGCATGAGCTGCAGCTGGCCCCTGTGCAGGGGGGTCTCGCGGACCATCAACACCAGGGGCCGGCGCTCCTTGAGGGCGACGTCGGCGGCTCGCTCCAGCAGGTTGCTCGAGCGGCAGCAGGCCGTGGCCGAGAGGGTCCGGATGGAGCACGGGGCCACGAGCATGCCGTCACAGGAGAACGTCCCGCTGGCGATGGGGGCGGCCAGATCACCGGCGGACCAGTGGTGGGTAGCGAGGGCGGCGAGGTCCTCCACCTCGAGGCCCGTCTCCAGCTTCGTGACCTGGGCTCCCGCCGGGGTGACGACCAGGTGGGTCTCCACTCCCGCACCGCCGAGCAGGCGCAGCGCTCTCACACCGATGGCGGTCCCGCTGGCTCCGCTGATGCCGACGACGATGCGCGATTTCATCACCCCTCCCAGCACACGAGGGTGCCCACGTCGTGCCCCTGGAGGGCCTGGTCGAGGCGACCCGGGACGCGGCCACCGACGATGCGCGACGACAGCCCCCGCCGGGCCCAGACCAGCAACGACTCGACCTTGCCGGCCATTCCACCCGTCACGTCCACGGCGGCGGAGCCGGAGAGCCGGGCGCGCACCCGATCCCAGTTGTGCCGATCCACGCGGTCGATCCGGCTCGCGGTCGGTTCCTCGGCGGGATCGGCGTCGAACACACCGTCCACGTCGGTGACGTGGATCAACCGAGGGATGCCCAGATGGCGCGCCACGTACGGGGCGATCTGGTCGCCCGACAGGATGGAGCAGCCCTGGACCGTGTCCACGGCCGGGACGCCGTAGAACAGCGGTATCTGTCCTTGATCCACCATCGCGCGGACGGCGGTCAGGTCCATGCGGCGCAGGATCCCCGCCTCCATGACCGCGGACGCCGACGCCTGGACCGGCATGACCGGGAGGCCGGCGTCGAGGAGGATCGCCGCGATCCGGTTGTCCAGCTCGTGCTGCAGGCGCTGGGTCTCGCCCATGGCCAGGAGGCTGTCGTCGCCCGAGAGGCCCCGGTGGATCCCCGTCCGGGCGACGATCCGGTGCCCGTACGATCCCGCCCCGTGCACGAGCGCCAGGGGTCGCGTACCCGCCTGGACGATCTCACGGGCCAGCCGCTGAACGAGCGCCTCGTCGACCCTCAGCTCCGCGCTGGCCTTGTCCGTGACCAGGGAGCCCCCGAGCTTGACCACCGCGCCCACGTCAGCCACGCCGCACCTCCCGCCCCTCGACCGTCAGGGGCTCCCCGTCGACGAAGTCGGTCGGATCCAGCCCGTCGACACAGGGGAGCTCCGCGATGATGGCCCCCACCGCGACGGTGGTGTCGCACGATTCCATCACCAGCGCCGCTGGCCCGACGCCCGACCGCACCATGCGCAGCAGGGCGAACGATCCCACGGTGGATCCCGTGCCGGTGGGGAACACCAGCACCTTGCCGCGCACACAGCAGCCCTCGAGGGGGTGTCCCCGCTCGGACACGACGCCGCGGTCGAGGTCGAAGCCTCCGAAGAAAGACAAGGGCGCGGACGAGACCAGCGCGGGGCCCTGGGCCCGGCCCCCGTGGATGACGCGGCCAGTCCGGGCGGTCACGACCACCTCCCCGTCACGGCGGCCTCGACGCACCGGGCGACAGAGCCCACGTGGACGCGCAGCTTGTTGTGGCCGCGGCCGTAGTAACAGCCCTTGACGCTGTCGGTGGCCACGGTCGCCCCCTCGCGATCCAGCGGTGCCACGGCGAAGCAGGTGTCGCAGACCACCCGCACACCGGCGGCCTCGAGGCGACCCGCCACGCCGAGCTCCATCGCGGCCTCGGCCGTGGGCCGGGCCGTGCAGATCCAGGTCTCGACGGTGGCCCGCCGATCCCCGAACAGGTCTGCGAGCGCCGACAGCTCCCCCAGCGAGGCGTGGGGACAGCCGAGGCAGACCAGGTCCACCTCCGCGGCCCCGTCTGCGATCTCCTCCAGCGTCCGCGTCAGATCGGCGCGGGTGATCGCCGCGGTGGCGTCCGCGGGGGGTGGCGCTGCCGGCGCCGGGCCCTGGCCGTCCACGTAGAACAGGGGGCTGCCGCCGTGGGTGACCAACGCCGCGCAGAGGCTCTTGAGCTCTGCCAGGGAGGGCTGCTGGACCAGCTTCAGCAGCGGCACCCGGGCTCCGACGGTCTGCCCGACGACGCGGCCCAGCGCGCCCCACTCGGCCGTGGACTCCAGCCCCTCGGGGACGGACACGGTCAGGTGTGGCACGCGCTGGTCGTCCAGGTGCAGCCCGTAGCGAGGCGTGCGGCCGGTGAGCGCCGCGGCCAGGGCCGACGGCCCGCCCTCGCGGTTGGTGCGCGCGCCGAGGACCGAGTTGGCGAACGCCACGGCGCTGGACTCGGCCCAGGCCACGTGCTCGCCGGGCACCGGCAGGTTGCCCACCAGGTAGGGGGTGCAGGTGCAGGTGGTGGCGATGCCCATGGCCTCGTAGGCGCGCACCACGCGCAGCTGCTTCTCGGCGAAGGCCGGATCGATGCCCTGTTCCTCCCACGCCCGCAGGTCCATGCCCGCGGGGTTGAGGGTGGTCACGGCGCGCACACGGCCATCGCGGCCCATCTCCTCGAGCCACTCGAGTCCAGCCTCGCCGAGGTTGTGGAAGGACACCCCCGACACCTGGACCGAGCGCACATCCACCAGATCCTCGGCGCCGTAGATCTCGCCCAGGGCCACCAGGATCTCCATGGACTTGCGGGCGGCGTGCCCGTCTCGTCCGTCGAGAACCGCACGGTCGTGGGAGGTGAGATCCACCCGCTACCCGACCTGCCCGGCGCGCACGAACTCGCCGCGCGGGGCGCCCGGGGGGATGGTGGCGTCGATGATCCACTTGGCCGTGGTGCTGTCCGCGGGCTCCCGGGAGGGATCGAGGGAGGAGCCGCGGCAGCCCGGCAGGATGATGACGTCGCGGTCGGCCTGGACCCGCGTGGCGATGGCCCACTCCACCTGCTCGGCGTCGTGCACGTCCACGTCGTGGTCCACCACCACCACCCGCTTGCACGAGGGGTGGGCGCCCAGGGCGGCCATGGCGGCGTTGCGGGCCTGGCCGGGGAGGGGATCGCGCAGGGCCACGGTGGCGTGGAGCCAGTGGCAGCCGCCGTCGCTCAGCGCCAGCCGCTCCAGGCAGGGCACGGCGTTGGCCACGGCGCGCACCATGCGCGGCTCCTGGGGCGTGCCCATGAGCAGCTGGTGCTCGCGGCCGCCGGGCACGATGGTGTGGTAGAGGAATCCAGGGCGGCGGTAGATGCGGTCCACCCGCAGCACGCGCTGCTGGCGCACGCCGTCCAGGGTGCCGGTGAGGTCCACGAACGGCCCCTCTTCGGCCAGCTCGCCGGTGATCTCGCCGCGCAGCACAAGTTCACAGTCCGCGGGCACGTCCAGGCCGTCCAGGTCGGTCACGGCGAGGCCCCCAGGGATAAGCCCAGCGGCCAGCTCGAGTTCGTTCATGTCCGGTCCGCCCGAGCACGATGCGGCCAGGCTCACCGCGGGGTGCACGCCCACGATCACGGCCACCTGCGCCCGGCCTCCCCCCTCCTCGAGGATCATCCGCAGGTGCCGCGGCACGATGCGCACCGAGAAGCGGTCGCCGCCGAGGTACATCATCCGGTGGAACGACAGGTTCATGCCGTGGCGCTCCGACCGCGCCGCGACGATGGTCGAGGAGGTGTAGGGGTGGGTGGAGCCGGGCAGGAACGTCAGCAGCGGCACCACCGAGGCCACGTCGGTCGTGGACTCGCGGCCCTCCAGGAAGGGGGCTTCGGTCACCCGCCGGACCGGCGCAGGGGCGTCCATGGCCCGCGCCAGGGCGCCGACCACCTCGCCGGGCTCGACCCCGAGGGAAGCGCCCAGCAGGTCGCGGCTGGAGACCACGCCGCCCACCACCGGGCGGTCGTATCCCCGGACCCTGTCCAGGACCACGATCCGGCCCTCGTTCCGTGCCAGGGCGGCCCCGGCCTCGCCCACGGGATCCAGCTCGTCGGCGACGTGGATCACGCGGCCGGCTCGCTCCTGCTCGCCGATGAAGGTACGTAGATCAGTCATCGCGGGCACGTTACCCGATGGCTTCCACCCCTGCAAAGGCGGGTTTCTGTTACCCTCTCGCGCCCTGGAGGTCGTGGGGCCACGACCTCCCAACGGAGTGGTCATGATCCCTCGCATTCTCGCTCTCCTGTTCGCCCTCGGGCTCCTCGCCAGCTGCTCGGGCGCCGAATACAACGACGACGACGACGACAGCGGCTCGGACGACGACGACGCCACCGCAGACGACGACGACGACGCCACCGCGGACGACGACGACGACGACGACGATACCGCGGACGACGACGACACCACCCCCCCCGCCGGCGCGGCCTGGGAGTACATGTACGCCCAGACCTCCACGGACCTGTTCTCGGTGGACAAGGACTCGCCGCACACCGTCACCTGGGTCGGGACCTTCAGCCAGGAGCGGATCACCGATCTGGCCGTGGACATCGACGGCCGCATGTACGGGGTGACCGACGAGGAGGTCTTCGAGGTGGATCCGCTCACGGGGGATCTGACGTCGGTGGCGTACCTCGAGGACGCGTGGTTCGTCGCGCTGACCGCCCTGGCCGACGGCACCATGCTCGCCGGCAGCGACGACTCCATCTACGAGGTCGACGTGCTCAGCGGCGACGTCACCTTCTACGACACCCTGGGGGACTGGGAGTTCGCCGGCGACATGGTCGGCCTGCCCGACGGGCTGCTGTACTGCCTGTGCTGGCCCACCGACCACTGGGCCGAGAGCACCTCGCTGGTGGTGTACGACCCGGGCACGGGCACGGCCACGGAGGTCGGCCCCACGAACCATGGGGCCATGTACGGCATGGGCCTCGCCGACTGGGTGATGTTCGGCTTCAACACCGACGGCGAGATCCTGGACATCGACCGGACCACGGGCGCGGCCACGGTGGTCGCCGAGCCGGGCCACGAGTTCTGGGGGGCGGCGACGAACCCGTTGCGGTGGGACTGAGGGGGAGACCATGGCTGGGCAGCTCGACCGGGAACACCTGCGCCTGATCGCCGACGAGATCCGCTGCAAACCCGCGCAGGCCGAGGCCGCGGTGGACCTGCTGGCGGACGGCTCCACGGTGGCGTTCGTGGCTCGCTACCGCAAGGAGGCCACCGGCGGGCTCGATGACGACCAGCTCGAGGTGCTGGCCAAGCGGCGGGCGTACTACCTGGACCTGGTGGAGCGGCGCGGCGCCATCCTCAAGGCCATCGACGAGCAGGGCAAGCTCACCGAGTCCCTGTCGGCGGCGCTGCACAGGGCCACGTCCAAGCAGGAGCTCGAGGACCTGTACCTGCCGTACAAGAAGAAGCGGCGGACCAAGGCCCAGGTGGCGCGGGAGCAGGGTCTCGAGCCCCTGGCCGCGATCCTGCTGCAGCACCGGCGTTCGCCCCAGGTGGATCCGGGGGAGGCTGCCCACCCCTTCGTCCAGCCCGACCGGGACGTGCCCGATCGGGAATCGGCGCTGCAGGGCGCTCGCCACATCATCGCCGAGAAGATCTCCGAGCACGCCAGCAACCGCGCGACCCTGAGGCAGGAGCTGAAGCGTCACGGCATGCTCCGCGTGCGGGTGGTCAAGAGCAAGGAGGCCGAGGGGCAGACCTACCGGGACTACTTCGAGCACGACGAGCCCGCCCGGTCGGTGGCCTCCCACCGGCTGCTGGCCATCCTCCGCGGCGAGAAGGAGAAGGTCCTGCGGGTGAACGTGGTGCTGGACGACGACCGGCAGATCGCCGGCCTGGTGCGGCGCATCGGCGCCAACCCCTCCACGCGGTGCGGCGAGCAGGTCGCCGAGGCCGTGCGCGACGGGTACAAGCGGCTGATGCGGCCCTCGCTGACCAACGAGGTCCGCGCCGAGATGCTCCAGCGCGCGGAGGCCGAGGCCATCGCCGTGTTCCGCGCCAACCTCGGCGCGCTGCTGCTGCAATCCCCCCTGGGCCAGCTGCCGGTGATGGGCCTGGACCCCGGCTACCGCACGGGCTGCAAGCTGGCCGTGGTGGACCCCACCGGCAAGGTGGTCGACACCGCGGTGATCTACCCGGTGCCGCCCAGGTCCGACGTGGACGGCGCCGCGCGGAAGGTCACCGCGCTGATCCGCCGCCACCGCGTCCAGGCCGTGGCCGTGGGCAACGGCACGGCCAGCCGCGAGACCGAGCAGTTCGCCTCCAGAGCGGTGCGCGACGCGGGCCTCGAGGATGTCATCGTGGTCATCGTGCCGGAGACCGGCGCCTCGGTGTACTCGGCCTCGGCCGTGGCCCGCGAGGAGCTGCCCGGCCTGGACGTGTCGCTGCGCGGCGCCGCGTCCATCGCCCGCCGGCTGCAGGACCCCCTGGCCGAGCTGGTCAAGATCGAGCCGCGCTCCCTCGGCGTCGGCCAGTACCAGCACGACGTCAACGCGGCGCGCCTGGGCGAGGAGCTGGACCTGACCGTGGAGGCCGCGGTGAACTCGGTGGGCGTGGAGCTGAACTCGGCGTCGGCGTCCCTGCTCACCCGCGTGTCCGGGCTCAGCGAGCGCCTGGCGCACAACATCGTGCGCCACCGCGACGACACGGTCCCGTTCACCACGCGCCGCCAGCTGCTGAAGGTCAAGGGCGTCGGGGCGCGCACCTTCGAGCAGGCCGCCGGGTTCCTCCGGATCCGCGGAGGCGAGCACCCCCTCGACGACACCGGCGTGCACCCGGAGCGCTACGCCCTCGTCGAGGCCATGGCCCGGCAGCTCGGCGTGCGCCTCGACGAGCTCGTGGGCAACCCGTCGCTGGTGGACCGGCTGGACTTCACCCGGTTCCTCGACGAGGCCGGGGGGATCGGGCGCTTCACCCTCGACGACATCCACGACGAGCTGCGCCAGCCCGGCCGCGACCCGCGCCCCGAGTTCGAGGCGCCGACGTGGCGCGAGGACGTCACCAGCATCGACGATCTCACCGAGGGCATGATCCTGGAGGGCCGCGTGTCCAACGTCGCCAACTTCGGCGCGTTCGTGGACATCGGCGTCAAGCGCGACGGCATGGTGCACGTGTCCCAGCTGAGCAAGCGCTGGGTGGACGATCCGCGCAAGGTGGTCCAGGTGGGCCAGGTGGTCAAGGTGCAGGTGATGGAGGTGGACCACCAGCGGGGGCGGATCTCCCTGTCGATGAAGTCCCTGGAGCAGTAGAATCGACCCCATGAGGGGCCTCGCGATCTTCCTCGCCTCGATCCTCGCCCTGGGCGGTCTCGCCGGGTGCGGCGACACGGTCGATCCGCGAGATGACGACGACGACTCCGGCTCGGCCGGCACGGCGGACGACGACGACACCGCGCCGGACGACGACGACGACACGACCCAACCCTACGAACCCGCGCTGTACCCCGCGGGGCAGGTGCACTCGCCCATCCCACCTTTCACCGCGGACGCGCTGCGCGCGGTGGCCAGCCTCCCTCGTCCCGACGTGTTCATGAAGGTCGGCGACTCCCACACCGTCACCTACGGCGCACTGCCCTGCTTCGCCGGAGATTCGGTGGACCTGGGTGACCATGGGGGCCTCGGGCCGATCCTGGAGTTCTTCCTCGCCGGAGACGCCGCCGGCGCCACGCCCTTCGACCGCGAGTCGCTGGCGGCGCAGTCGGGCATGAGCGCGAGTTGGGCCATCTCCGGCAAGCCGTCCCCCCTCGATGGGGAGATCGACGCCATCACCCCCAGCATCGCGCTGATCCAGTACGGCACCAACGACATGGGCCTGGGCACCACCCACGCGAGCGCCTTGTGGGGCTTCTACGAGAACATGTCCGCCCTGCTGGACCGCTGCCTCGGCATGGGTCTCGTTCCCGCGCTCATGGCCATCCCCCACCGCGCCGACTCCACCGTGGCCGGGTGGTGGGCGCCCACCTACAACGAGGTCATCCGCGGGATGGCCCAGGCCCGTCAAATCCCCTACGTGGACCTGTACCTGGCCCTGGAGGAGCTCCCCGACCAGGGGCTGGGCGGCGATGGCCTGCACCTGAACACCGGCGGCAGCGGGTGCGACCTCACCGCCGCCGGCCTGCAGTACGGCAACAACGTGCGCAACCTCGCGTTCCTGCAGGTGCTGGATCGGCTGCACGCGGTGCTGGTCGAAGGCGAGCCCCAGCTCGATGCCCCCGGTGTACCCCTGGCGGGCGACGGCTCACCGTCCGCTCCGTTCGAGATCCCGTCGATCCCGTTCGCCCACGCCGCGGACACCTCGATCTCCCCCCACACCAACCTCGACCTGTACACCGGCTGCGACAGCGCCTCCGACGAATCCGGCCCGGAGTTCCTCTACCGCCTGGAGGTGGACGAACCCACCCGCGTCCGGGCCATCGTCCTGGATCTGGAGGGCGTCGACATCGACATCCACCTCCTCGACGACACCGCCACCGAGGAGGGCTGTCTCATGCGCGATCACCACCTGGTGGAGACCACGCTGGACCCCGGCACCTACCACCTGGCCCTGGACAGCTGGGTCGACGGCACGGACGTCCTCAGCGGTGAGTACATGCTGGTGGTGACGACGTGCCACCCGGACGATACGGCGTGTGACTGACTAGAAGGGGATCCCGGCGGCCAGCGCGAAGGCACCTGCGCCCGCGGCAGCAGAGGCCGGGACCAGCAGGTTGTCGTCGATGCGGTAGGCCAGCAGCTCGGCCAGGGCGGCGGGCAGCACGGCGGCGGCGGACAGTCCGAGCATCAGCGGCCAGCCCAGCTCCCCGTGCCAGATGGCCAGCACGCCCATGGCGCCGGCAAGGCCCACGAGGATGAACGCCGACGTGCCCTCCACGGAGCGTCCGTGGATCAGCTTGATGCGCCCGAACCGGCGGCCGATGAGGCCCGCGGCCGGATCGGCCAGGCCGAGGATGACCAGGGCCACCGCGGCCAGCATGTGCGATCGGGTCAGCGAGAGCACAGCCAGCGCCGACGAGAACCATGTGGCCGAGTTGATGCGCCGGCGCTCGTAGGGGTGCCCCATCTTGCCGAACACCCACCAGGTGGCCCGATCGACCGTCGGGCTCACCCGCTTGCCGATCTCCATGGACCAGGCAGAGGCGGCGACCAGGATGGCGATGTACATCATCAGGCCGGGGGTCAGCACCATCTCGACCAGCACCAGCGACAGCAACGCCGACAGGGCGTGGAACACGTTGCGCGCGTAGTTGGTCGGGCGCAGGGACGGCACGTGGATGCGGGCCTTGCGCAGGCCGTCGGCGAAGTTCTCGTACGCCGGCTGCATGCTGGTGCGGAAGTCCATCCACTCCTGCTTCAGGTCCGGCAGCGCGAGGCCGTCGGCGGGCGCGTACTCGGCCAGCTGCGACGACAGGGAGTCCACGCAGCCCTGCAGGGCCTGCAGCGACTCGTCGGTGAGGGAGTCCTTGCGATCGGCGAACTCCTGCTTCAGCTCCTCGATCTGGGTCTGGATCGTGTCGAGCCGCTGGCTCGCCGCGTTCACGGCCTCGTCGCGCCAGCGCGCGGGGTCCAGATCCTTGAGCAGGCGGTGGAGATCCAGCGCCAGATCTCGGCTGTCCAGTGCAAGGGCGTCGGCCATCGAGAGCCTCCGAGGTGCGCCCCCCCGCGTCCACGATGTGGCGGGAGGTCCGCGCATGGTATGGACCATAAACCCGGTCCGGTGCAAGTCCGTTCTGGGTCTGCGGTGGGCTAAACTACCCGGCGAATCACATGACCGTACTGCTCCGACTTCGCTTTCTTCCGTTGTGCGCTGCACTCCTGTGGCTTGCCTGCCCGTCCCCTGACGCGGACGACGACAGCACGCCCGCGGGCGACGACGACGACTCCACCGCCTCCGGAGACGACGACGACGCCACGCCCGCGGACGACGACGACAGCGGCTCGCCAGGGGACGACGACGACTCCGCGGCCGGTGACGACGACGACGATCCGTGGCCCGCGTTCGCCCTGGGGGTCGAGTACACCGAGCTCGGCCTGGCCGGCGTCTACGCGGACGCAGGGGCCTCCTGGGCCAAGACCCGGCTGGAGGTGTTCGCGTGGGGCGCGGTGGAGCCCGAGCCCCCCGTCGCCGGGGTGCACACCTACGACTTCAGCTGCACCGACGCGCTCATCGCCGAGTACCAGGCCGCCGGCATGCACATCCAGTCCTACCTGACGTCGCGCAGCGAGTGGGGCAGCGTGGACGCCGGCCCGCTGGGGGACACGGACATCGCGCCCGCGGCGGCGCACATGGACGACTACCGCGCCTGGGTCGGCGCCCTGATCGAGCGCTACGACGGCGACGGGAGCGACGACATGCCGGGCCTCACCGAGCCGGTGCGGTACTGGGTCGTGGGCGGCGAGTGGTCCGGGTTCTGGCCCAGCGACGACCACGAGGGCTACATCGCCACGGCCGAGGCCACCGCGGAGGGAGCCCGCGCCGCGTACCCCGGCGTCCGCCTCGGCACGATCCCGTTCCTGATGTGGGAGGTCTTCGAGGGCAACGAGCCCACCGACGCCGAGATCGAGCAGCGCCTGGCGGGCGAGCCGCTGATGCACAACTCCTTCGAGGGCATCCACGCCATCCTCGATCGGCCCGATCTGTTCGACTACGTGTGCGTGCACAGCCTGGGCGACTACACCGAGATCGGCCCGACGCTGAGCTGGTTCCGCGGCCAGATGAGCGACCGGGGCTACTCCCGCCCCATCTGGTTCGACGACGCGTTCCCCCTGGGCGGCCTGGCGAACTTCTGGGGATTTCCGGCTCACTATCCGGTGACCGACCAGCAGCAGGGGGCCATCTGGGAGCTGCTCGAGGACATCGCCCTGCTCGAGGAGCCCGCCCACTCCGAGGCCGTGGCCTGGCTGCGAGCCCTGGCCGCTGCGGGCACGGTCAAGAAGGCCGTGACCGCCCTGGGCGAGGGCGCGGCAGGGCTCCAGCTGGGCAACACCGAGGACTGGATGCACGACGAGGACACCGCCCTGCGCCACTCCTTCACCGGCTTCATCGGCGCGGCCGCGGCCTACGGCATGATCGACGTGGCCCACGACGGCGGCTACCAGGTGTGCGACGTGCGCACGCCGGGGGCGCCCCGCCCCGCCTACCGCAACCTCGAGCTGCTCACGGACAAGCTCGGCGACGCCGAGTTCGACTACACCTCGACCATCGGCGGCACCGAGGGCGTGCGCGGCTATCGATTCCAGGAGTCCGGCTGGACCCTGTGGGTGCTGTGGAACGAGACTGGGGTGCTCCGGCTGCCCGGGGAGGTCGAGGAGCCCGTCGAGCACGTGCTGTTGAAGCAGTGCACGCCAGCGACGCTCATCGTCACCCACGCGGTGACCGACGTGAGCGCCCCGGAGCCGGTGGTCGAGGAGATCGAGCTGACCCAGGACTGTACGGCGAGCGTGGAGGTGACGTCCGTGCCGATCTTCGTCGAGATGTTCCCGTGAACAGGACCTGGAATGACCGGCCGTAGGAGTCCTCGATGACCTCGACTGCCCAGCGTCGCCTCGCCCGGGTGTTCAGCCGCGTGACCATGCTCGGTCCACCCATGGGCGAGAAGCTCTCCGAGCTGGTGGACCACCTGTTCGACGCCGACGAGGCCGAGCTGGCCGCCCAGCTGCCCCTGTACCGGACCAGGCCCATCGAGGAGATCGCCCGCAAGGCCGGCCGCGACGTGGAGGACATCCAGCCCCTGCTCGACGGCATGGCCGACCGCGCCGTCGTCTACGAGGGCCGCAACGGCTACTCGCTGCTGCCCCTGGTGCCGGGCATGTTCGAGTTCCTGCTCATGCGCGGCGACGCCGAGGAGTGGTACCGCCGCTACGCGCGCATGTTCCTCGATCTGTTCGCCACGGGGTACGTGGCCGACTACACCGGCACCCGCATCCCTGCGGTGCGCCCGATCCCGGTGGGCAAGGCGTTCCGCAAGCGCACCAACGTGGTGGACTCCGACGTGATGGAGGCCATGCTCGAGGCCCACGAGCACTTCGGCGTGCTCAACGCCTGCATGTGCCGCCAGGCCAACGCCCTGACCGGCAAGCCGTGCAAGGTGGCCTCCTCCGAGGACGGCTGCCTGACCTTCGGCTCGTTCGGCCGGCGCTCCATCGAGCAGGGCCGCGGCCGAGACGTCAGCCGCGAGGAGATGCGCGCCATCATCGAAGATCGCCGCGCGCGCAAGCTGGTGCTGCTCACCGCCAACGTCAGTCCGTCGAGCTCCAACGCCATCTGTACCTGCTGCGAGTGCTGCTGCCACCTGCTCGAGACCATCAACGACCACGACGCCCGCGGGTGGGTCGCCCCGCCGAGGTTCCTCGCGGAGGTGGACGACGAGCTGTGCGATCACTGCGGCCTGTGCAAGCCCGCCTGCTCCACCCACGCCCACACCGTCGCCAAGAAGGTCCACACCTACCACCGCGAGCGCTGCATCGGCTGCGGCAACTGTGTGGACGTGTGCCGGACCGAGGCCATCTCCCTGGAGCCCAACACCGCCTACGATCCGGCCCCGCCGAACTTCGACAAGCTGGCCAAGAAGCTCATGCCGGCCATCGGCTGGGCCATGCTGCGGGCCAAGGTCGCGCGGATGCGCGGCAAGTCAGCTGCGGATCAGAACGCCGGGTAGGGGTGGTTCACCAGGGCGAGCATCCCCACGAAGTGGGTCCCTGCGCCCGCGAGCACGAACAGGTGGAAGATCTCGTGGAAGCCGAAGACCCCGGGCACGGGATCGGGGCGCTTGGTGGCGTAGATGACCGCCCCCACCGAGTAGGAGATCCCGCCCACGGCGATCCAGGTCAGGGCGGCCACGGGGAGCGCGGGGATGACCAGGTAGCCGGGGATCACCACCACCCACCCCATGGCCAGGTACATCCCGGCCGTGAGCCAGCGCGGGGCGGTGATCCACAGCAGCTTGAACGCCACGCCGGCCACGGCGATGCCGCCGATGACCGCCATCATCGTGATGCGCCAGGTTCCCTCCAGGGAGTGGATCAGGGGCGGATAGTACGACCCGGCGATGAACAGGAAGATGGCGCAGTGGTCCAGCCGCCGCAGCACCACGTTGCCCCGCTCGCCCAGGTCGAAGAAGTGGTAGGTGCCCGAGGTCCCGAACAGCAGCACCAGCGAGCCGCCGAACAGGGCCATGCCCACGGTCTTGGGGGCGTCGCCGGCGACGAGCACGAGCAGCACCACCAGCCCGACGATGCCCACCGCGAAGCCGGCGAAGTGCGTGTAGGCGCTGATCGGGTCCTTGTTGATTCGAATCATGGGAGTATGCTCGCACCTTCGTGTCACGGGAGTTTCACGGACAACCCGGCCCGAGTTACACGGCAGGAGCACCATGACAGATCCCGCCGACCCGCGCATCGCCGATCTCGAGGCGCGCATCGCCCTGCTGCAGGGGGAACGCGACGGGGCCCGCGCGAGCGAGGAGCGCTTCCGGGTCCTCATCGAGAAGGCCTCGGACATGGTGCTCGTGCTCGATGCGAGCGGCGCCGTCGTGTACACCAGCCCCTCCACCGAGGGCCTGCTGGGGTACATCCCCGAGGACCTCGTGGGCCGCAGCTGCTTCGACTTCGTCCACCCCGAAGACCACGAGCCCGTGCTCGAGGCGTTCGCGCGCACCCTGAGCATCGAGGATCGCGGCGAACCCATCGAGATGCGCATCCGCAACCGCGAGGGACAGTGGCGCGCCTTCGAGGGCATCGGCACGAACGTCCTGGACAACCCTGCGGTGGAAGGGATCGTGGTCAACTTCCGCGACATCACCGCGCGCAACACCGCCCAGGAGGAGCTGGCCCGGGAGAAGGAGCGGCTGGCGGTCACGCTGGGCAGCATCGGTGACGGGGTCATCGCCACGGACAACGACGGGCGCATCGCCCTGATGAACCGGGTGGCGGGGGGGCTCACCGGCTGGTCCCAGGACGAGGCGCTGGGGCGCAACCTGTCGAGGGTGATCGAGCTCGTGGACGAGCGCACCGGTGAGGACCTCGACTGCCCCGCGCAGGGGGTCGCCGAGTCGGGCCAGGCCGTCGAGCTGTCCCAGCACACGCTGCTGCGCAGCCGCGACGGTGAGCAGCGGCTGATCGATCTGCAGATCTCCCCCATCCGCGACCGCCGCAGCGAAATCATCGGCGTGGTGCTGGTGATCCGCGATATCACGCGGGAGCGGGAACTCGAGCAGATCGTCCAGCGCAGCGAGAAGCTCGACGCCCTCGGAGTGCTCGCAGGCGGCATCGCCCACGACTTCAACAACCTGCTCACCGCGGTGATCGGCAACATCGGCATGGCCCGGTTCCACGCCCCCGAGGGCGAGAAGCTCGACCGGATGCTCGGCGAAGCCGAGAAGGCGTCGGATCAGGCGCGGAACCTCACCCAGCAGCTGCTGACCTTTGCGCGGGGTGGCGCCCCGGTCCGCAAGGCGGCCACCATCTCCGACCTGCTGGAGGACACGGCGACCTTCGTGCTGTCCGGGGCGTCGAGCCGCGGCGAGTGCCATCTGGCCGAGGACCTGTGGCCCGTGGACGTGGATCAGGGGCAGATGGTCCAGGTGATCCAGAACCTGCTCATCAACGCCGACCAGGCCATGCCCGCCGGCGGCGTGGTCACGGTGCGGGCGGACAACACCTTGCTGGACCAGCGCAACGATCTGCCCCTGCCGCTGGGCCGCTACGTCCGCATCCAGGTGACCGACCAGGGCGTGGGGATTCCCCCGGACATCCTTGGGTCGATCTTCGACCCGTTCTTCACCACCAAGCAGCGCGGCAGCGGCCTGGGCCTGGCCGTGTGCCACTCCATCGTGCGCAACCACGACGGGCACCTCTCGGTGGAGTCCAGGCCCGGCGAGGGCGCCACCTTCACCATTCACATCCCCGCGGCTGGAACCCCGCCCGCGGAGGAGCAGGGCGAGGAGGCCATCGACACCATCGCCGGCGACGCCCGGGTGCTGGTGATGGACGACGAGGAGCTCGTGCGCGACACCGCGGACATGATGCTGCGGCACCTGGGGTACGACGTGGTCTGCACGGTGGACGCGGAAGAGGCCGTGGCCGAGTACCGGCGAGCCATGGAGTCGGGGCGCCCCTTCGACGTGGTGATCCTCGACCTGACGGTACCCGGGGGCAAGGGTGGCCTGGAGGCAGCCGCCGAGCTGCGCAAGATCGATCCGCAGGTGGTGACCGTGGTCTCGTCGGGGTATTCCACGGATCCCGTGATGGCGGCCCCAAAGCGCCACGGCTTCGCGGGCGTCGTGGTCAAACCCTACAAGCTCGAGGGCCTCAGCGCCGCGCTACGCAGGGCCGTCTCCGGCAGCTGACGGTTCGAGGGGCGACTCGTCCTTGAGCCGGATCAGGCTCTTGAGCTTGGGGCGCTTGCCCTGGATGTCCCCGTAGAACTCGCGGATGCGGTCCATGTCGGCGCGGATGTCGCCCGTCGGGAGGATGGCGGGGCCGATGCCCCCCACCTTGCGGCTGTAGTCGAGGAACCCGCACATGATGGGCACGCTCGCCTCGCGAGCGATGTGGTAGAAGCCCGACTTCCAGTACTCGGTGAACCCGCGCGTCCCCGAGGGCGCCACCCCCAGGAACAGCTTGTCGCGCTTGCCGAACAGGTCGGCGATCAGCTGCACCGAGTTGCGCTTGCCCCGGCGGTCCACCGGGACCCCGCCCAGCCAGCGCATGAGCCAGCCCCACGGCCACTTGAACAGCGCCCGCTTCCCCACCCACGACGGCTTGAGCCGCATGGCGAAGGCGCACGCGATCATGTTGGGCATGTCCCAGTTGCTGGTGTGGGGCGCGGCGATGAACACGGCCTTGGTGATCTGAGGGACCTCGCCCTCGACGTCCCACCGCGAGAAGAACAGGTAGACGCGGCCGAGCCAGTAGGCGAGGACGCCGACCGATGGGCCTGGATGGGTCAGAGCGGAGCTTTGCATGGGGCTCCTAGCACGCGCCCATCGGCGTCGAATGTCAAGGGCGCGGGCTCGCGTTCAGCCGCCGACGATCTCCAGCACGTAGCTCTGGGAGTCGGTGCCGCCGCGACCGTCGGAGACCGACACGGTCACGTCGTGGACCCCGGCCTCCTGGCTCGTCACCCACCAGTTGAGCTCGCCGGAGGAGGCGTCGATCCACATCCCCGGCGGACCCTGGTCCAGGGCGTACTCGAGCACGTCGCCGTCCGCATCGGTCGCGGTGACCACGTACCCGTACTCCACCGGCGGATCCCCCGAGAGGACCGTCCCGGAGATGGCCAGCCCGAAGGGCCCGTACAGCAGCGGATCGTTGGTCTCGATGTAGGCGGAGCCGTCCGGGGTGAAGCGGAAGATGTCGGCGCTGGCCGTGCCCGACCCGTTCTCGTAGTCCGACGTGTAGATGTTGCCGTCGTTGTCCACGCGGACCGGCACGGGGAACGCGTCGTTGGGCGCGTCGAAGGAGCCGACGTTGACCCCGGTGAGCACGTCGTACCGGATGAGATCGCCCGCGGCCGCCACGAGCTCGCCGGTGACGTTGAACTGGATCCCCTCGAGGTTGGCGGGGTTGCCGCTGCCGTCGAGGTACGACGTCCAGGTGAACGTGGTGAACGACGGATCGGTCTCGGCGATGTGGACGCGGTTGTCGGTCTGGCTGGCCAGGTAGAGCCGGTTGTCGTTCTCGTACCCGTCGAAGGTGATCCCGGTCAGCTGACCGGCGCCCGCGGGGACCGCGAGGGTGGTCTCGAAGGCGTAGTTCGCGGCGCTGTACTTGTTGAGCCGGTCCGTGCCGCCGGTGGACGTGGTCGTGTACAGGTTGCCCAGGCGGTCGAAGATGATGTTCTCGGTGGCCTCGGGCTCGACCTTGGGGTAGCGCGCGTACTCCACGCCGTAGTCGTCGAACTCGACGAACCAGCCGTACGCGGCCACCACGAGGTTGCCCCGCTCGTTGAACGCCAGCCCGTTGGGGCCGTAGGTGAAGGACTCGGAGGCCACCTCGGAGAACAGCTCGTGGGTGAACGCCTGGACGAACGCCAGGGTCTGGGCGTCGTACACCCGCACCTCGTCGGTGCGCGACGACGACACGAACAGCTGGCCGGAGACGAAGTTGCCGCCGAGCCCGGCGGCGAGCTCGAAGACCGTCACCGGCGACGAGACGATCTCCGGGGGGTGGTTGCCCTGCGCGTCGTCGTCGTCGTCCGTCGGCACCGTGTCGTCGTCGTCGGCGACGGTGTCGTCGTCTCCGCCGCTCTCGAAGGTCCCCGTCGTGCACCCGGCCACCCCGAACGCCAGGAGCAGGGACAGGACACCGGCGAGCCGAAATACGGTCCTCGCGACATGTGTTTCGTCTCTGGACACGGGCCCTCCCTTCCCCGACCATCGTACAACGGTGGCGCGACCGCGGTGTCCGGGCGCCCCGAAAGAAAGGACGCAACATGCTCGACACCTGGATCACGACGGCCCGTCAGCACGGCGCCAGCGACCTGCACGTGGAGGCGGGCATGCCCCTGGCCGTCCGCGTGCGCGGGGACCTGCGGACGCTGGGCGATCCCCTCCCGGGAACCGAGGTGCTCGCCGCCGCCCGCCAGGTGGTCGGCAACCAGTGGTCGTCGTTCGTCGAGCGCCGCTCCTTCGACGCGTCGCGCGTCCTGCAAGGCGTCCAGTGCCGCATCAACGTCATGGCCACGGCGCGGGGGGTGGGCATGGCGGTGCGGCTCCTGGCGGGATTCCAGCCCACCCTCGACGGGCTGAACCTGCACCCCGACTTCCGGCGCCTGGTCCAGCCCACCCACGGCCTGGTGGTGGTGTGCGGCCCCACCGGATCGGGCAAGACCACGACCCTGGCGGCCCTGATCCAGGAGATCAACCGCGGCAAACCGCGCCACGTGGTGACCATCGAGAACCCCATCGAGTACCACCTACGCCCCCGCCGCGCCTTCATCCGCCAGCGCGAGGTGGGCCGCGACACCCCGTCGTTCGAGCAGGCCCTGCTCGACGCCCTTCGCGAGGACCCCGACGTGCTGATGGTCGGCGAGATGCGACAACCCCGCACCATGCAGCTGACCCTGGACGCGGCCGAGACCGGCCACCTGGTGCTGGCCACCATGCACTCGTCCACCGCCACCGAGTCGCTACAGCGCATCGTGTCGGCCTTCTCCCCGGAGGTGCAGGCCAGCGTGCGCGCCCAGCTCGCCGACTGCCTCAGCGCGGTGCTGGCCCAGAGGCTGGTCTACCGCCCCGACGCCGGCCTGCGGGTGGCCGAGTGCGAGCTGCTCGTGGCCACCGACGCGGTGCGCAAGGCCGTGCGCGACGGCCAGTACTTCAAGCTCCAGTCGATGATGGAGACGTCCGCCGCCGACGGCATGTGGACCTTCGACCGCTACGGCCGGTGGCTGGGCGCAAAGCGGACGTGGCGCGTCCCCGACGAGGGGCGCGAGGGGGAGGCGCCCATGGAGCGCGCCGTCGAGCTGCCCGCGCCGGCCGCGACCGCGCCGCGGGCTGGGAGCAAGGCAGCGGTGGCCGAACCGGCACCGGCCGCGCCCGCCGATCCCTCCGCCGGCGAGGGCGTCATCGTCATCGACGAGAACGACACCGGCGCCATCGACCAGCTGCTGGCGGACCTCGAACGATCGTGATCCGTGTAGGATCCGGTCCCGCATGACCACCCCCACCCCGACCCAGGAGCGCGGCCTCGCCGATCAGGCGCTGGAGAACCTCGTCCACCAGTTCGCGCGTCCCCTCGACTTCCTGCGCGAGCTCGTCCAGAACGCCATCGACGCCGGCACGCCGCGGGTGGAGGTCTGGACCCGCTTTGCGCCCCCGTCCGGAGGTGAGGATCTCGGCGTGCTCGAGATCCACGTGGACGACTTCGGCGAGGGCATGGACGAGGCGATCATCGACTCGCAGCTGACGCGGATGTTCTCGTCCACCAAGGAGGACGACCTCACCAAGATCGGCAAGTTCGGCATCGGCTTCACCTCGGTGTTCGCCATCGAACCCGACGCCATCTTGCTGCGCACCGGCCGCCACGGGGAGTCGTGGGAGCTGCTGTTCCACCCGGATCGCAGCTTCGACAAGGTCCGCGTGGACGGGGCCCTCGTGGGCACCCAGGTGACCCTGTTCAAGCGGATGGCTGCCGACGCGGTGCCGGCCTTCGTCGAGGAGAGCCGGTTCGTGCTGTCGTACTGGTGCGTGCACTCGGACACGCCGGTGCTGTTCGGCGACCGCAGCGCGGGGGAGGCAGCGCCGGCCGCCGACCGCGCGGACGCGGATCCGTTCGCCGCGTTCTCCGAAGCCCTCCCGGGCGCGGACCAGGCGTCGGTCACCCGCCCCCTGGACCTGGACGCCGATCCCGTGGTCACGCTGCAGCGCGACGGCGTCGAGGTGATCGTCGGCCACGCCGACCACCCGCGCTACGGCTACTACAACGGCGGGCTGACCCTGCTGTCCACGGACAACCCCGACGCCCTGGGGGACCAGGCGCGCTCCCTGAGCCACCTGGCGTTCAAGGTCAAGTACGACCGCCTCGAGCACACCCTGACCCGCGACAACGTGTTGATGGATCAACACTGGCGCAAGGCGGTGCAGGTGCTGCAGGAGGCCGCCGACCAGCTGCGGGCGGACCTGGTGCGGCGCGCCATGGCCGCGGCCGCCGCGGGTGAGCCCCTCGACCGCTGGCACGATCTGCTCGCGAGGGAGTGTCTGGCCACCGAGGTGCACCACAGTGCCGCCTTCCTCACCCGGCCGTTGCTGCGGGACAGCAGCGGCCAGCCCATGACGCTGGAGGACGTGGCCGCCGTCGAGGAGCGCCACGGCGCGGCCCTGCTCGCGGCCCGCGACGACACCCTCAACGTCGCGCTGCAGGCGCGCGGGGTCCGGCTGCTGCCCGACGTCCCGGCCACCCTGCGGCTGCTGCTGTCGAGCTTCCCGCCGTCGCTGCTGTGGTGGAGCCGCAAGGAGCGCTTCGTGAGGCGCGTCGACGAGCAGTACGTGCTCCTCGAGCCCGTGGACGAGGGCCGGTTCACCGCCCTGGAGGCGCGCCTGCTGGAGCACACGTCCAGAGCGCTGGTGCAGGTGCTCCACCACCGATTTCCCCTGCGCCTGGCCACCGTGTCCGGCCGGCGGGACGCGACGGAGCTCCCCCTGGCGCTGCTCGATCCCCGCGCAGACGGCGTCTGCCGCGTGGACCAGCCCATCGACATCGACGAGCTGCCGTCGCTGGACGTGGGGCTGCTGGTGCTGCGCCACCACCCGGCGTTCCAGTCGAGCCTCGCGGCGGTGAACGCCGACGCACCGCTGGGGATCTACGGGCTGGCCCAGGCCGTGCTCCACGCGTGCGGGTTCCGCCACCCGCGGCGGTACAAGGCGCTGATGGACTTCTGCGTCACGGACGCCGCGATCGAGGAGGGCGCGCCGTGAGCCAGCTCGACGCCCTGCTGGAGCGCAGCCGCTGCCCCGGATCGTTCATCGAGCGGCGCAAGTTCTCCCTGTCGCGCGACAAGGCCATCGGCAAGCTGCGCGAGTTCGCCCTGCGCAACCCCCGCGAGTACGTGCTCGAGCTGATCCAGTCCGCGGTGTTCAGCGGCGCCACCTACATCGCCGTGGATGTGGAGGAGTCGCGCTGCGTGGTCGCCTGGGTGGGGGGCAGGCCGTTCACCGAGCGCCAGCTGTCGGCCCTGTTCGACCACCTCTTCCTGGACCGCAACGACCTGGAGCACCGCCCCATCGTCCAGCTGGCCGTGGCGCTCAACGCCGTGCTCCAGCGCAAGCCGCGCCGGCTGCGCATCGAGAGCGGTGACGGACGCGCCGACTCCACGGTGCGCATCGACCTCGACCGCAAGGGACGCGGCGTGCTCGGGACCCCCGAGGAGGGCCTGGCCGGCACGTACATCTCCGCCGAGTTCGGGCTGGGGTGGTTCGACCGCTTCGGCGACGGCGATCCCACCGCCGAGGAGAGGCTCATCGAGGAGCGCTGCCGGTACTCGCCGGTGCCCATCCTGCTCAACGGCCGCGCGCCGTTCGGGTATCGCGCCAGCCGCCAGCTGAGCATGGTCGGTTGCCCCCACTTCCTGAGCTTCGACGACGGCGAGCGGCACGGCGTCGTCGCCGTGCCGCCGCGGATCACCACGGCCTCGGGGTTCGCCATGGTGGTCGGTGGCGTCCGCATCTCCACGGTGGATCTGCCCGAGCTGGGCCAGATCCCCGTCGGGTTCGGCGGCCGCGACGCCCCCTCCAACCTCGCCGGCGTGGTCGTCGACGACACCCTGCGCAAGACCGCCGACCACTCCGACATCGTCCGCGAGCGCCGCTTCGCCGAGATGCTCCACGCCGTACAGCCCCACGCCACCACCCTGGTCCGCCAGCTCGTGGACGAGGGCTACCAGCCGCCCGCCCTGCCCAAGCTCGTGGGCGGCGCCAAGGTGGAGGAGGCGCTGCCCACGCTCGTCGAGCAGCTCGGCCCCAGGCCCGGCTACCCCCGGGACGCCCTGGGTCGGATAGCGGAGGGCACACCGGTGTTCCGCGTCCGGCCCCAGGACGCGGAGGCCCTCCTCGAGTCCACGAGCCCGGATCGATTCCCCCATCCCGTCCTGGTGGTCCCGGATCGGCAGGTCCTCTCGCTGGAGAAGGCCGCGCCCCAGCTGTCCATCCACAGCCTGAGCTCGCCCGCGGAGGTGGCCCTGCTCGATCGCGTGCTTGAGCGGCGCGTGGTCCTGCGGGAGCACGCGATGCCCTTCACCGATCCCGACCACCCGTTCCGCGTGGGCGTGCTGCGGCTGTTCCTGCACGTGGCCGGGCCCGCGCCGCTGCTGTCGGATCCAGCCGACGGCGACGTGTCCATCGTGGTGCTGTGCAAGGACCGCGTCCACCGCTGCGACGCCACGCCGCTGGGCCTGCCCGGCGTGCGCGCCGTGCTCGATCTCGGCGCGTCACAGCCTCCGGGAGAGGACGAGTATCTCGGCGGCCTGGACCAGGCCCTGCTCGAGGGCGCCTGGGGGCTGCTCGGGCAGGGCCGGAGCGAGTCGGAGCAGCGCCTCCTCGTGGCGCTGCTCGCGGCCCATATACGCCCACACTTCGTCGTGCGCGACGGCGTGACGACCCTCGAGGCCGGCTTCCCCACCTTCGCGGGGGTGGACCTCGAACCGCTCCGCAGCCTGCCGCTGGCGAGGACCGGCCGCGGCGACCTGCGCTTCGACGATCTGATCGCGCTGATGGGGACCGGCGAGGTCCTCGAGCTGGCCGGCGAGCGCGAGCTGGACCTGCTCCTCCCGCTGGAGGAGAAGCTGGGTCCGGGCCACCTGACCACCGCGTCCACCGCTCGGCTCGCCATCGCCGCGGTGGGTCGCGGGAGCTTCGGCTGGTCTCGTGTGCCCCCGAACTCCGAACCCTCCGCCCGCGTCCAGCGGCTGCTCTGGGTGGGTCCGTGCCTGGCGCCGAGGTTCGACATCCCCGGCTGGCAGGTGGTGGATCTCGGCCTGCCCTTCGTCGGCGCCGCGGTCCGCGAGGGGGACGACCTCGACGAGCCGGGCTGGGAGGCAGGACAGCGGGAGCTGCTTCGCGAGCTGATCCACCAGCTGACGCCGGACGCCTACGGCATCCCCCCGCGGGAACGCGCCGCGTGCCGCCTCGCCGCCCTGCACCTGGCCGACACCCTGGGCCGGCTCCGCTTCGAGCCGCTTATGGTGGCCCTGGGGGACGCCACATGGAGCACCGTGGACGAGTGGCTCGCCGATCCGGCCCACGCGGCGTGGCCCCGCCACGGCCCGGCCGCGCTCGAGCACGGCGTGGTCCAGCTGTACCTCGACGAGCTGCGGGTGCTGGAGCGCACCGGGCCGATCCCGGTGAGGTTCGACGATCCCCCCGAGGTCTGGGACTCCCTGGCGGAGCCCGGCGACTCCGGCTGGCTGGTCCGCCGCGAGGTCACGGCGCCCGGGCTCCGCGGCTGGCTCGGTCTGCGCATCCCGTTCGATCCCACCGCCGGCGTCTTCCTCCAGGCCGACGGCGTCCGCATCGCCCTGGCCGGCGTCGACCGCCCCGTGCCCTGCCACGGGCTGCTGCGCCACCTCGCCGGCGCCACCGTCCTCGGGGAGACCCACAACCAGCTACTGCTGCTGGCGAGAGAGCGGCTCTACGCCCAGCTGACGTCGCTGGTGCGCGAGGGCAGCGCCGAGGTGCGCGAAGCGGCGCAGCAATACCAGGACCTGTACCTCGCCGCCCGCAAGCGGCTCGAGGCCCCGCCGCCGGAGCCCAGCCCGACCCCCACCATGGCCCGCGTCGGCGCCGTGCTCGAGGAGATCGAGCACCGCCTCATCGAGGCCAGCGGCGGAGTCCTCGCGGACCACATCTCCCCGGTCGTGGCCTTCCGATATCCCACCGGCATCGCCCGCCTCGCCGACCTCGCCAACGCCGACACCACTGGCGACGGGCTGATCCGCCTACGCGTCTACAACCACCGCGTCCAGCTGGGCATCGCCCGCGACCACCCCATCGGTGGCGCCGCGCTGGCGCACCCGGGCCGCGAGCGGGAGATCGTCGTGATGGAGCTGATCCGGCAGCTGGCCGCCTACGCCGCGGACAAGGTGTTCGCCTTCGACCTGTTCGAGGCCCAGAGCGTGCTGGTGGCGCAGCGGCTGGACTGGTCGCCGGGCGGCTAGCCCAACGACACCACCGACACCTCGCACCCTCGCCCCCGTGCCCAGTCGTGGACGGCGTCGGCCAGGGTCGACGACGCCGCGAAGCGCCGTTCCCGGTAGATCCCGGTGCCTTCGGGCGCGCGCTCCGATGGATCGGCCCGGTGGAGGGGATCCTGGACCGCCGACTGCCGGACGTCGTCCCCCACGACCTCGGAGACCAGGTGGAGCAGCAACCCTCGGCCGAGCGCCTCGGGGAGTCCAGCCGGGAGCGGGAATCCCGGGAACCAGAAGGGTCCGACGGCGGACCGGGCCAGCCGACGGGTGCGCGCGCCGGTCCCGGCGGCGAGCTGCTCGGACAGGGCGAGCAGGGGGGTGGCGGCGTGGCGCGCGAAGAGGTGGAGCAGGCCGGAGCGGGCGTGGACGGAGCCGTCGCGCCGCAGGGTCAGCAACCCCTCGGACCAGCCAGGGGGGCCGGACAGGTCCGCGTGGATGCGGACCCACAGGCCGGTGGCCGACAGGCAGTCGTACGCCGCGCGGAACTCCTCGGTGGCGCCGCGCTTGCGCGGCACGACCTGGAGACGGGACGCGGGCAACAGCTCGGTGGCCCGCAGGTGGTCGCGGAGGAGTGAGCGCGCGCGCACGCGATTGGCGAGGTCTCCGTCCAGCTGCCTCAGCCGCTGCAGGTCCTCGTCGACGGCGGACACGCCGGCGCCCGGCTCGCGGGCGAGCGCCTGCTCCGCCCGGGCGCGCGAGAGCCACACGAAGGCCGGGAGGCCGGAGCGGTCGTCCACCTCGGCGGGGAGGAGCACGTCGCCGGACAGGTCCGGGTCCAGCGCGGCCAGGTGGGCCAGCGCCTCGTCCAGCGGCACGTGGTCATCGCCGGGAGCCAGGGCGTACAGCCCGGCCTGCAGGGCCCGGATGTACGGTCCGACGCGATCGAGGGACAGTTCCAAGGACTACTCCGTGAGCGACTCGACCTCGGCACGCGCGGCGTCGCGCAGAGCACGATCGGCCAGCTGGCGCGACTTCTCTCGGCTGATGGCGTCGAGATCGTCGACGAACAGGATGCTGTCGGCCTCGGCGCGGGTCTCGATGCGGGCGTTGAGGTCGGGCAGCACGTTCGTCAGCAGGTGTTGGGCCTGGGCCACGTAGCGCTGGGTGGCCTGCATGGCCTCGTCGAGGTCGGCCATGGAGGTCTGCAGCTCTTGCACGACGAGGTGGGCGTCGGCGGCCATGCCCAGCGCCTGGATCTGGCGGCCCGCGGTGTTCACGGCCGACTCGGCGCCGAGGACGAAGCGCGCCATCTCCTCGTGCAGCTCCATGACCGTGTCGCGCAGGGCCCGCGCCGCGGGCAGCTCGCTGCGGCTGAGCCGGTCCGCGGCGGTGAACAGCTCCAGGGCGAGGGTCTCGGTGCGCTGGCGGAAGCGCAGCTCGTCGAGCTTGCGTTCGCCCTCGGGATCTTCCGAGGCGGCCGCCTCCAGCTCGGCGATGGTCTCCTCGAGCGCCAGCACGGCCCGGGCCGCCAGGGTGCGGTTGCGCACGGCGCCAGCGGCCTCCCGGTGCAGGGCGTCCACCTGCTGCTGGAGCTCCAGGGCACAACGCTGCAGCTCGTCGGTGAACGCTGCGGCGCGGCGCAGGCACTGGCTCGTGCCCTCGTAGCGGCGCAGCAGGTCCTCGGCCACGGACCGGCGCTGGAGGATCGCGCGGCGGCGCGCGAACGCACGGGTCAGCAGGGCCACCAGGCCGGTGTCCGGCTGCGTCTGTTCCAGGGCCTCCAGCACCTCGGCCTGGGCGCGTATCCCGCCGAGCTCCTCCCCGAGCTCCTCGGACAGCTCGGACTGCTCCCTGGACAGCTCCGCCACCCGCTTCACCGAGGCGACGTGCCTCTTCTGCAGCGCTTCGCGGCGCTTGACGAGCCCCTCCTGCGACAGGGTCCCACCCCGGTAGTGGGGGCGCGTGCGATCGGCGGTCATCTCAGCCATTCATGATCTCGTGGTGACACCAGCACGGCTGCTGGCGATCGCGGTCCCACAGGTGCAGCGAGTTGCCGCGGCACACGTCCCACTGCTTGCAGTCGCCGCAGGCTCCGTCACGCGTCCAGCTGCGGTCCCGGAACAGCTCGTAGCGGTGCTCCCACACGTCCACGAAGTCGTCGTCGCGCAGGTTGCCCTGGGCCATCCAGGGCGCGAGGTTGGGGCACGCGGCGATGGCGCCGTCGACCATGATGCCGGCGATGTTGATGCCGGCGCGGCAGAAGTACGGGGTGTCGCGGACCTGGTCCTCCCAGTCCCAGCCCAGGTACCCCTCCTCGGAGAGGTTGACCACGAGGCCGTCGGCCTTGCCCCGTTCGCGCAGCCGCGCCATGGTCTCGACCAGGCCGCGGATGCCGTCCTCGTCCAGCAGCACGTCGGCGTTGTCGCGCGCGCGGCCGTTGGGGAAGATGTTGAACACGCGCCAGTGGGTGGCATCCAGGCCCGCGACCAGCTCGTAGGTCTCGTCCATCCGGTCGAGCAGCCGCGGGGTGACACAGGAGATCGCCTCGACGATGGGGACGCGCGCCTCGCGCAGCGCGGTGAGCGCCCGGCAGGCCCGCTCGAAGGATCCCGGCCGATCCCGGAGCCAGTCGTGGATCTCCTCGGGGCCGTCGAGGGAGACCACGACGCTGCGCAGTCCGAGATCGCGCAGCTCGCGGGCCCTGGCCTCGGTCATGGTGTAGCCGTTGGTGACCAGCCCCAGCTTGAAACCCAGCTCAGTTGCCCGGCCCAGCACGTCGAACAGGTCCGGTCGGACCAGCGGCTCACCCCCGGTGACCACCAGCATGATCTTGTGCGCGTCGTACCGCTCGGCGATGCGCGCCAGCGCGGCGAGGACGACCTCGGCCTCCAGGTCGGGCTGGCCCTCGTCCTTGCCGCAGTCGGAGCCGCAGTGCAGGCACGACAGATTGCACCGCCGGGTGCACTCCCAGAACAGGTAGCGCAGGTTGTGCAGGTCCGCCTCGAGATCCTGCACCAGGCTCCAGCGTTTGCTCTGGATCGCAGATCGTAGGTTCTTGAACATGGTGGGGCCCTGGCTCGGGCAACGACGGGTGTCGGGAGTCTCTATTGGGAGGAGTCGTCGTCGTCCGTGGCCGCCGAGTCGTCGTCGTCGGCCGGCTCCATGTCATAGGCGCCGTAGCACGCCGCGATGACGACGCTGATCCCGGCGCACAGCGCCGCGAGCATGAGCGTCTTGAACTTGCGAGTGATCTTCACGATGGCCTCCCTGCGGTCCCTCGATTCGCCAACCTCAGTCTACCACGCCGCGCTACAATTCGCCTTTCACCGGAGGCTCCCATGAAGTGGTTGGCCCTGATCGCCGCGCTGGCCCTGTGTCCCGGCTGCGCGCAGAGGAATACGACCGTGCACGAAGACGAACCCACTGCGCCGCCCGCCGCCACGGAGGCCGAGACCGATACGTCGGACCGCGAAGCGCCTCCGGAGAAGTCCACCTTCGTGGGGGAGGCGGTCAACGCCAAGCTCGGCGCCGCCGTGAATGCACCGGAGGCGGTGGTGTTCTGCGTCGAGATGGACGAGTGGCCCGACGACGTGGTGGGCAAGCGTGTGGCCGTGACGGGTTTCCTCGAGCGGACCGACCAGTTCAAGGCCGAGGTGGCCCCGGACGGCGCGATCAGTCAGGGGACGGCGGGCGGGGATACGGTTCTTCGCTCGGTGACGTACGAGGTGGTTGCTCCGGAGTAGCCGCCGGCTTCGCCGGCTTGCGCCCCACCCACGCCTTCATGATCACGCCCCACAGCAGCCCTGCGCCCAGGCACACGGGCAGCAAGATGGCGGCCAGGACCAGGACCGTGCCCAGGATGGCCACGAGCTCGGCGGGCCCGATGGCGCCCACCAGCAGGGCCACGGCCGTGGCCACGAGCCCCAGGGTCAGCGGCGCGCCCACCAGCAGCAGGTACATGGCCCCGCCGAAGTAGACCAGGCCGAGCTTGATCCAGTTCGGCGGCGCGTGCTCCACCCCCTTCATCGCCCCCAGCCGTGCGAGCTCCATGTCCAGGTAGCGCTGCCGCAGCAGCAGCATCGGCACCAGCCACATCGGCGCGCTGAGCCACTCCACCATCAGCGCCAGCAGGTTGCGGACCGCCGGGATACGTCCGCTGCATTCGGGACACCGCAGGCCCAGCCAGTGACCGAAGGCGTTGCCCTTGGCCCACAGCATGTTGTTGTGGAGCGTGTCGCACTCGGGGCACCGCAGCCAGCTGCGAAACGGAACCTCCTTGTCGCAGGTCTCGCAGGTCCACACGTGGGTCGGGACCCGCTGACCCAGCAGGGTCTCGTTGACGGCCAGCCCGGGGTTGAGGCGCCAGTGCCAGTTCACGAAGCTGTGCGGCCCCTGCAGCTTGTGCTCGGTGTGACCGCAGTCGGGACAGACGAAGTCGGTGGACATGGATCGGATGATACTCGGGCTCGGGGATCAGGGTACGATCGTGCCCGGGCGCGATCGATCCCCCCGGCAAGGCACCGCGTGTGCTCCACACTGGGGACAGGCGCCGGGGAACGAACCCGAAGCGCGCGCCGGGGAGGCACCATGAAGCCGTTCACCATCACCCTGCTGGCCATCCTCGCCCTGGTCTGGGCGCCCGCCGCCCTCGCCGACATCGCCCCCGATCCCGGCGACGACGACGACTACACAGGAGAGGGCGACGACGACGACGCGGCGGACACCTGCACCGCCGAGGTCCAGGAGGAGGAGCTCGACGGCTTCACCTGCGAGGAATGCGTCGCCAACGAGATGGGGGAATGCGGCGAGCAGTACGAGGGCACCGACTACCAGCTGGTGTGCTTCGACGAGGGCGGCGATTCGGTCTTCGAGGTCTGGTGCGCCGAGGACACCGGCCCCGGCCCGGTGTGCGCCGTGGTCACGGGCAGGAGCACCTTCGGTGCCGCGGCCGTGGTCATCGCCCTGGGTGTCGCCGGCCTGATCCGCCGCCGCATCGCCTGATTCAGTTCGGACACGATTGGACCCAAGGAGGGGACCATGCATTCTCTGCGCCTTTTCTGCGCCGCCCTGGCCTGCAGCGCCGCCACGATTCCGGCGGCCGCCTTCGAACCCGACACCGAGCTCGACGATTCGTGGGGCACCTTCTGGCACGAGTACGAAGAGCACGAGGGGGACGGCAGCGTCTCGGTCGCCGGCGTGGGCGACGTGGACGGGGACGGCCTGGACGACCTGCTGTTCGGCGCGAACGACTACGCCGACCACCGCCACGCGTTCCTCGTGCTGGGGCTCGCAGAAGGCTGGGGCTCCGACGCGAACCTCGAGTACGCCGACGTGCGGTTCGACGGAGAGGGCGGGCTGGACACCGGCTTCACCGTCGCAGCCGCCGGCGACGTGAACGGCGACGGACTCGGAGACTTCCTCACGGCCAACTCGTGGAGCAACGAGGGCTGGATGATCTGGGGCACGACGCACCTCGTACTCGGCCGCCCAGCCGGCGCGGACTTCTGGGATCCCGAGGCTACCCTGGACGAGGCCGACGCGTCGTTCCTTGGCGAGCAGGAGCATCCCCAGGCCGGCAGCAGCCTCGCGCCGGTGGGGGACTTCGACGGGGACGGCTTCGACGACTTCCTCATCGGCGCACCCGCCTCCAGCAACCCCGCCGATGGCGAGACCGGAGCCGCCTACCTGATCCTCGGCAAGGCCGACGACTGGGCCCTGGACACGGACCTGGCCGACGCCGATCTCGTGATGGAGGGGATCCAGGCGGGCAGCTGCGCGGGCCACAGCGTGGCCGGCGCCGGGGACGTCAACGGAGACGGCTACGACGACATCCTGGTAGGGGCGCCGTACGCGGGCTCCGCGATCGCCTACGACCGCGGCGCGGTCTACCTGTTCCTCGGCGGTCCGGACGAACGGCCGCAGCGCATCGACCTGAACGACGCGGACGCCTCCTTCCTGGGCACGGCCGGGGGCAACCACGCCGGTCGGAGCGTGGCCGGCGCGGGCGACCTGGACGGCGACGGCTACGGCGACTTCCTCGTGGGATCGAACGGCAACGACGGCGGCCGCGTCCACATCGTGTTCGGACACCCGGACGGCTGGGGGATGAACGAGATCCTGGGGAACATGGCCGTGACCATCTCCGCCCCACCCGGCGGGGACGCCACCATCGGCCTCAACGTCGCCGGCGTGGGGGACGTGGACCTCGACGGGTACGACGACTTCGTCTTCGACGCCTACTCCGAGGCCCCGGGCGGCGTCGTCTACCTGGTCCTGGGCCGCGCCAGCGGATGGGCCAACGCAGACCTGGAGGACGCGCTGGACGCGTCGTTCCTGGGACACAGCGGTGACTCGGCGGGCATCACCCTGGCCGGGACCGGCGACGCCAACGGCGACGGCGCGCCCGATCTCCTGGTGGGCACCCTGTCGGGGCACGCCTACCTCGTGCGCGGCGAGCCCATCTGCATCGACGAGGACGGGGACGGATACGGCGATCCCGCGTACTTCACCTGTCCCCACCCCGAGATCCTCGACTGCGACGACACGGACCCGACGATCTTCCCCGGCGCGCCCGAGGATCCCTGCGACGACGTGGACTCGGACTGCGACGGCACCCACGACGAGCACGCCGACACCGACGGAGACGGCTTCTCCATCTGCGACGGCGACTGCGACGAGGACTGCGCGGACTGCTACCCCGGCGCCGAGGAGATCTGCGACCAGCTCGACAACGACTGCGACGACGAGATCCCGGACGACGAGTGGGACCACGACGGCGACGGCTGGCCCATCTGCGCGGGGGACTGCGACGACTACCACGCCAACATCCACCCCGAGCACTACGAGCACTGCGACGGCGTCGACAACGACTGCGACGGCGTGCTCCTCGAGCTCGAGTCCGACCTGGACGGCGACGGCCACCTCGCCTGCGGCGGGCTCGACTGCGACGATCTCGATCCCGACGTCCACGAGGACCAGGTCGAGGTCTGCGGCGACGACGTGGACAACGACTGCGACGGGTACATCGACGAGTACGACGAGTCGTGTCCCCCGGACTGGGGCTCGGAGGAGGATCAGGGCTGCACGTGTTCCTCGCCGACGCGACGCGACGGGGGCGCCCCCGTCCTGGCCCTGATGGCGGCCCTGTGCATGTTCGTCGCCCTCCGCCGACGCGAACACTGAGTGGAACCGAGGAGGGGACCATGCATTCTCGCCACCTGCTCGCCGCCACCCTGGCCTGCTGCGCCGCGGCGATCCCTGCAGCCGCCTTCGAACCCGACACCGACCTCTCCAGCGCCTGGGTCGTGTTCGTCGGCGCGTACGACACGCACTCGCACCAAGACGAGGGCCGGTTCATCGTTTCCAGCGCCGGGGACGTGGACGCAGACGGGTTCGACGACATCCTCGTCGGCAGACCCAAGGTCCCCAAGCGCCGTGCGGTCTACCTGCTGCTGGGCCGCGCCAGCGGCTGGGCTGCCGAAGAGGAGCTGGAAGATGCCGACGCCTGTTTCCTCGTCGAGGACACCCACGACCTGTACGAAGGGGCTGTTTCCGAGGCCGGGGACGTCGACGGGGACGGTTACGCGGACTTCCTGATCGGCGCCTCCAACAGTCAGGAGGCAGGGTACTTCATGGGTGAGGTCTACCTCGTGCTGGGGCGCGATAGCGGATGGGGCGCTCAGGAGCCACTGGCCGATGCGGACGCCTCGTTCCGCGGGTACGCGGATCGAGACTACGCAGGCGCCAGCCTGGCCGCAGCCGGCGACGTGAACGGGGACGGCCTGGACGACTTCCTCATCGGGGCGCCGAGTAACCAGTACAACGACGAGAGCAACGGTCGGGCACACCTCGTACTGGGCAGGACCAGCGGCTGGGAGACCAACACCTCTCTGGCCGACACGGACGTTGTGTTCGTCGGGGAAGCCTCGACCGACATGGCAGGCGCGAGCTTGGCCGGTCTGGGAGACGTGGATGGCGACGGCTACGACGACTTCTTGATCGGCGCGCCCCGCGCCGGTGAAGGCACGGACCGCAACGGATATGTCTACCTTTTCCTGGGAGGCGGAGATGACTGGACGGGGGAGATCTCCATGTCCGAGGCCGACGGCTCCTGGGTGGGCACCTCGTACGTCTCCTCCGCCGGGTACGCCGTGGCCGGCGCCGGGGACGTGAACGGAGACGGGCTGGACGACCTGCTGATCGGATCGCCCGGGACGAGCAATGGCCGCGCACACCTGGTCCTGGGCCGGACCGGCGGATGGGCCATGGATGAGTCTCTCGGAGACTCCGACGCCTCCTACTGGTCCTGGGACCACAACACGGGTATCGGCTACTCCTTGGCCGGAGTCGGCGACGTGGACGGCGACGGCTACGACGACATGCTCGTCGGCGCCCAGGCGCAAACGGACGACGGCATCACCTACCTGATCTTCGGGGGCGACGCCGGCTGGGCCCCCGATACGGAGATCGAGACCGCGGACGCCTCCTTCATTGGATCATCCGACGAGAGCGCAGGCACCCACGTGGCCGCAGCGGGCGACGTCAACGGCGACGACGCGCCCGACTTCCTCGTTGCCGGCCGCAAGGGCCGAGTCTACCTGGTCCGCGGCGAGCCCGATTGCGTGGACGACGACGGCGACGGCTTCGGCAGCCCCGGCGCGTTCACCTGCCCGGGTGGCGAAGAGGAGGACTGCGACGACACCGACGCGGCGATCTTCCCCGGCGCCGACGACGATCCCTGCGACGACCTGGACTCCGACTGCAACGGCATCCACGACGAGCACGCCGACCACGACGGCGATGGCATGTCCACCTGCGAGGGGGACTGCGACGAGTACGACGTCGACACCTACCTCGGCGCGGACGAGGCCTGCGACGGCCTGGACAACGACTGCGACGGCGCGGTCCCCGACGACGAGGAGGACGACGACGCCGATGGGTTCATGACCTGCGACGGCGACTGCGATCCGAGCTCGGACGAGACGTACCCGGGCGCGCCAGAGCTGTGCGACGGCGAGGACAACGACTGCGACACCATCGTGCCCGACGACGAGCTCGACCTCGACGGCGACGGCACCCTGGCGTGCATCGGCGACTGCGACGACGAGGACGCGGGCGTTCATCCCGGCGCCGACGAGGACTGCGAGGACGGCATCGACAACGACTGCAACGGCTACACGGACGAGTACGACGCGAGCTGCGAACCCCACTGGGCCGACGACCCCGACGAGGGCGGCTGCGAGTGCACCACACCCTCGGGCTCGCGTGGGAGCGCCGCGCCCGCCCTGGCGCTGCTGCTCACCCTGCTGGCCTCCGGCGCGGTACGTCGGGGCACGTGGAGTCGGTGAACGAACCGCGAACGAGAAGGAGCCAAGATGAAGACTTCCAGGACAACCCTGCTGGTCCTGCTCGCCCTCGGGTGGGTTTCTGCGGCGAGCGCCGACGTCTCGCCCGCCCCCCCGGCCGATGAAGACTGTACGGCCGAGGAGCAGGAGGCGCTGCGCGATGGCTACTCCTGCGAGGAGTGCACGGGCTCGGAGGAGGAGTGCTACGAGGAATACAGGACCACCTACTACGGGTGGGTATGCGCGGATAACGTCGAGGTCTGGTGCAAGGATGACGATAGCCCCCTGTGCGCCGTGACGCCCTCCCAGCACCGCTCCGCGCTCCTCGTGGCGGCCGTGTTCGTTCTGAGTGTGGCCGTGGTGACCCGCCGCAGCCGCTGATCCACCTGGCACGGCCCTTGCGAGGTCACCCCCCCGGGAGGTGACCATGCACGAGATCACCGGCGCGACCGACCGAAAATCGGTCGCCACCGTCCGAAAATCGGACGTCGAAGGATCGGGCACGCCCGGTCGAAGCGATTCCCTTCAACACGAACTCGAGCGACGCTTCGGATTGCCCGGGTTCCACCCCTGGCAGCGCGAGGCGGTCCACGAGCTCCTCGGCGGCAGCCGCAAGGTCCTGGTGGTGGCCCCGACCGGGGGCGGCAAGTCCCTGTGCTACCAGTTCCCCGCGACCCAGCTGCAGGGCACCACGGTGGTGGTGTCACCGCTGGTGGCGCTGATGGAGGACCAGGTCCGGGGCCTGGGCGAGCGGGGCATCCGGGCCACCTGGCTGTCGTCGACCCTGTCCGACGAGGAGCGCCACGAGCGCAACCGCGGCATCCGCGCGGGCCGCTATCAGCTCGTCTACCTGGCGCCGGAGCGCCTGGCCCAGGACGGCACCGTGGCGATGCTCGCGCGCCTGCACCCGCCGCTGGTGGCCATCGACGAGGCCCACTGCATCGCCCAGTGGGGGCACGACTTCCGCCCCGACTACCTCGGGCTGCGCCGGGTGCTCGAGGCGCTACAACCGCCGCGGGTGCTCGCCTGCACGGCCACGGCCACGCCCGCGGTGCGCCAGGAGATCGTGGAGCAGCTCGGCCTCGACGACGCCACGGTGATCCTGCGTGGCTTCGCGCGGCCCAACCTCGGGCTGGCGGCCCGGGACGTGCCCGGCGCCGGCGCTCGGCGAACCGTGGCCCTGGCGTGCCTCCGGCGCGCCCTCGGAGATCCCGGGCGGAGCCGCGGCGCCGCCATCATCTACGCGGGCACGCGCCGCGAGACCGAGCAGACCGCCGAGATCGTCGCGGGGTGCGGCTGGCGTGCCGCGCCCTACCACGCCGGGCTGGACGGCACCGTGCGCAGCCGCGTCAACCGCGCCTTCGCGGCCGGGCGCCTGGACGTGGTCGTGGCCACCAACGCCTTCGGGATGGGCATCGACCGCCCCGACATCCGCGCCGTGGTGCACGTCAACGCGCCGGGGTCCATCGAGGCGTACTACCAGGAGGTGGGGCGCGCGGGCCGCGACGGCCAGCCAGCCCAGGGGCTGCTGCTCAGCGCGTCGTCCGACTTCGCCCTGCGCAAGCGGCTGCTGCTGCGGGACGCGGAGGGGGGCTCCGACGACGCCAGCTTCCGGCGCAAGTGGGCCCTGTTCCTGGATCTGATGCGGTACGCCGAGGCGGGCTCGTGCCGCCACGACTACATCCTGCGCTACTTCGGCGACGAGCGAGAGGCCCTGGGCGGCTGCGGCCATTGCGACGTCTGCGCGCAGCTGGCCCACCTCGGCCGCGATCCCGGGGGCACCCTCGCCCTGGAGCGGGACTCCGAGCGGGTCCGCCTCGCGCTGGCCGGCGTCCAGCGGGTGGGTCGCCGCGCCGGGCTCGTGGCGGTGGCGGAGATGCTGACCGGCTCGGGCTCGAAGCGCATGCAGAAGCTGCGCCTGGACCAGCTGGACACCTTCGGCACCCTCGACGCCTTCGGCAAGGACTGGGTGACGGTGCTCCTGAGGCGGTGCCTCAGCGCTGGACTCGTGGACGTCACCGCCAGCACCCGTCCGGTGCCCTACCTCACCGCCGAGGGGCGGTCCGTGCTCAGCGGCGAGACCGAGTCGCGCGTCCTGCTGCCGGCCGCGCCCGGGCGACGGGCACCTGTCGTGAAAGCCGGGGGAGGGGAGGCGCCTAGAGCTCGTACACGCCCGTGGATACCGTCCGAGTGCCGTCGGAGTCGTTGTCGGCTGGCGCGTCGTAGGTGGCGAGGAGCTCGGCCTCGGCGGTATCGAGGAAGCCCCGGTCCGGATCGCCGATGAGCACGCGGGCGCCCCGCGACGCCAGCTCCATCAGCCACACCGAGGAGCGCTCCGACTCCCCGGCGTCGTAGTACATGTCCCCGGCCAGGATCACGTCCCAGTCCCGGGTCAGATCGCCCACGAGGTCCCGGGCGGTGATGTCCAGCGACACGCCGTTGAGCTCGGCGTTGAGGGCCGCCGCCTCGACCGCCGTGGGATCGACGTCCGCGGCCACGACCTCGGCCGCGCCGCACGTCGCCGCGGCGATGGCGACCAGCCCGCTGCCGGTGCCGAAGTCCAGCACGGTCTTGCCCTGGACCAGGTCAGGGTGATCGAGCACGTACCGCGCCAGGGCCTGCCCCCCCGACCAGGCGAACGCCCAGAACGGCCACGGCACGCCCCGGCGGGCCGCCTCGTTCTCGGTGGCGCGCCACAGCACCGACGTCGGTGTGATCAGGTACAGGCTGATCTCCGGGCACAGCCCCGGCTGGGCCACGTCCGTGTGCTCCAGGATGCGCTCGCGTGGGCTGTCGGTGGTCAGCTGCATGCCCTCCACGGCCATGGTACACCTGTACGGGCTGGAGGCGACCATGGTGTGGAACCGCGACGTGGTGGTGGAGGAGGTGGTGGACGGCCGCCAGGGGGTGCGCCTGGTCAAGAGCCTGCACGAGGTGGTCACCGAGGACGGCATGCGCCTCGTGGTCACCGCCAAGCGCCCCGCCGATCCCGACGACGGCCTCGAGGAGCGCGCGCCGGTGCTCCTGGTCCACGGCCTGGGTCAGAACCGCTACAGCTGGCACCTGTCGGGCCGCAGCTTCGAGAACTTCCTCGTCTCGAGGGGCTACCGCACGTTCAACCTCGAGCTGCGCGGCCACGGCCTGTCCCACACCGCAGGCAGCCGCCACCCGCGCGACGTGGAGGAGTACGTGCGCCACGACGTGCCTGCGGGCGTGGCCCTGGCGCGCCAGGTCACGGGCTGCGACTCGGTGATCTACGTGGGTCACAGCCTCGGCGGCCTCATCGGCTACTGGTCCACCCCCGAGACCCTCGGCCAGCTCGCCGGCATGGTGTCCTTTGCCGGGCCGTTCTTCTTCGGCCAGGGCAACCTGCCGCTGCGGCTGGCGGCCCGGCTGGGCAAGACCCCGCTGAACCTGTCGCCCATCCGGCTGCTGCCCACCCTGCCGCTGCCCATCGACCGCGTCGGCCTGGCCGTGCGAGGCACGCTGCCGTTCTGGGACTTCCCGCACAACGGGGCCCCGCTGCAGGTGTGGCACCCCCGCTCCATCGAGAGGCACCTGCTGCGCGAGCGCATCCGCGAGGGCTTCGACCGCACCAGCCTCAACGTGCTGCGCGAGATGACGACCTGGGCCGCCGAGGGCCGGTTCACCAGCGCGGACCGCCGCCTGGACCCCGACACCCGCCTCTCCCGGCTGAACGTGCCGCTGTTGTGCATCGCCGGCGACAAGGACTCGGCCGTCCCCCTGGGCTCCATCGAGCCGGGCTTCCGCCGCGTCGGCGCCGCCGACAAGACCCTGCGCACCTACGGCATGGACACCGACGGCCTCCACTTCGGGCACTGCGATCTGATCTGCGGCAGGGCCGCCCCGTCCGTGGTGTGGCCGGAAGTCGCCGCCTGGCTCGACGCCCACGCGGCGTGCTGACCCACAATTGCCCGGGTACACCCCGCCCGACAGCAGTATCCTCATCCCCATGACCACGGTTCCCAACGGTGTCGAGAGGCTACTTCGGCTCGCTTCCGTGGATGCTGCTTTCCGCAAAGAGCTGATCGCTCGGCGGTCCGGGATCGCCTCGGCGACCCATGTCGTTCTCAGCCGATCCGAACGGGCCATCCTCGATGCCATCGACGAAGACCAGCTCCACGCGATGTGCCGCCAACTCCCCCCACCCCCGCCGGCCAGGCGGAAATTCCTGCGCCAGGCCGCGACCGCGGCTCTGCTGGTTCTCGGGGGTGCCGTTCTGGCCGACGCGGCCGATGTGCTGGTATCCGATGAGCCTGCCAGTCGCGTGATGGGGTGTGCCCCACCCCCATGGGCCATGGCGGGCTGCGGTGACTGCGGCGAAGACTACTACTACGACGACTCGGCACCGTATGGGGACGATGACGATTCCGCCGAATAGAGTGTTTCCCTCGAAAAAACTGCAGGCTCTCACGTCCCCCTTCGACGCCCCCGAACCAAGACATCACGAACTTCCCCCACGGCAGTTCAGACCGTCTTGGTCGGGGCTGGGTTCAGGGTGAGGGAGGGGGGAGGCAGTCCGGGCCATAGCACTCCACAGTCAAGACGAGGTCCACGTCCTCGTACTCTCCGGCTGGAATCCTGGTCACGTTGTAGACGCGGGATGGCGCATCGATCGCCCAATCGGGGGCCATGAGCGTTGCGTACACGGTCAGAGAGTCTTCCTCCAAGCAAATGAGATCCAGGATCAGGCTGTTTCCGTCGTACGAGCAGCACTCCGAATAGGAGAACAGGATTCGCTCGGTCTCGAAATCCACGCCCGGGGGGATCTCGCTGTAGGGGACATCCGGTAGATAGGACTGATACGCCAGCTCGAGCCCGGCCTGGGAGTCCAGCATCCACACGGTGATGTCCGAACAGTTGATGTCGCCTCCCCATGCCTTGTAGAGGTAGGTCTCGCCGTGGGCGAGCTGCTCGAACTCCACCGCGGCCGGGCAGTCGAAGTCGTCGTCATCAGTTGTGGTGTCGTCATCGGCGATGTCGTCGTCACCCAACGGCTCGCACGCATGCAACAGACCAGCGGCGAGAAGAAGACCCCAGACAGAGACTGCTCTCATCATCGGTGAACCCTCTGAATCTGAAATCTGAAATCCAAATCAGAAAGGTACGTCCACGAGCTCGTGCTCGTACGCGAACCGCACCCCGTTGCCCGACACCTCCACCATCCGCACGCGCACCTCGTCGTCCCAGGTGGCGTCGGTGACGTACACGGTGTAGAGGTCCTCGCCCACCACCTGCTCGGCGTCCACGTGGATGTGCCCGGCGAACTGCCCGTACACCTGCTCCTCGTACTGCAACAGCAGCGCCTCGACCTGCGCCAGCTCGTCCAGATCCAGCAGGCCCAGGTGCATGGGGATGTGGGACGCCATGACCACGCTGTCGGCGGCCGTGGTGTCCATGGCTGCCAGGTCCGCGGTGAACCACGGGAACGTCCCGTCCTCGAAGTCGTGCAGATCCCCCACCTCGGACAGGGCGCCGAATGCGCCGCGCGCGCACCAGTCCACCGCCACGAAGTGCACGCCGCGGTGGTCGAAGGAGAAGTTGGAGAACCAGTTGTCCTGGCCGGCCAGCGGGTTGTGGACGGGCACGACGGTCCTGGACCAGTTGTCGAAGTCCACGCTCAGCGCCTCGTAGGTGGGCGCGAAGGTCGTGTCGAAGGCCTCCTCGTCGTCGGACTGCACCTCGTTGTCGCCGATCATCGCCGCGTAGGGCATGTCCAGCTCGTCCAGCGCCGCGACGATGATGTCGAGGCCGCTGTTCCAGGCCACGTCGCCGACGACCAGCACCAGCTCCACCTGCC
>CAYRNR010000083.1:0-38733 GCA_964425605.1 uncultured Rickettsiales bacterium
GAGCACGCGCACCGGGTTGAGGTCCATCTCGGCGATCTCCGGGAAGTCGGTGACCAGCCGCGTGATCGACAGGATCGCGTCCACCAGGGCGTCGATGTCCGACGCGGTCTGACCGCGGACCCCCTCCAGGATCGGCCAGATCTGGAGCTGCTGGAGCATGGCCAGCGCCGTGTCGCGCTCGAAGGGCGCCACCCGCACCGCGCTGTCGCGGAACACCTCGACGAAGATGCCGCCCATGCCCACCAGCACCACGTGCCCGAAGTTGGCGTCGAGCCGGGCGCCGACGATCAGGTCGCGGCCGCCGATCACCATGGGCTGGATGAGGGCGCCGTCCACCTGGGCCCCCGGGGCGTGGGAGAGCACCGAGTCCATCATGTCCCGGTAGGCCAGCCGGACGCCGTCGTCGTTGCGCAGGTTCAGCTGCACCCCGCCGAAGTCCGACTTGTGCGAGACCTCGGGGCTGACCACCTTCATCGCCACCGGGAACCCCAGATCGGCGGCGGCGGCCACGGCCTCGTCCTCGTCCTGGACGAGGCGCTCGGCGATGACCGGGACCCCGTAGGCGCGGCAGATCTGCAGGGCCTCCTGGATCAGGGGATCGCGTCCCTCGACGCGGCACAGGTCCAGCACGCCGCGCACCGCGTCGGGATCGGCCGGGCCGTCGGGCCGGGTCTGGGCCCGCAGCTCCCGGTCCCGGTAGTCCCGCAGCAGGGCCAGGGCGCGCACCGCGTGGGAGGGCTCGGTGAAGATGGGGCCGTCCATCTGGTGCTTGAGGCGGCTGAGCTCGGTCTCGATGGTGGCCGCGTGGATGGCCACGGGTTTGTGCAGCCGGGCGGACAGCTCGTGCAGCCGGCCGAACAGCTTCTGGGCGTCCTCACCCTCGGCCGAAGCCATGTAGGTCTGCAGGAAGACCATCCCGTCCACCTCGTCCATGGACAGGGTCCGCTCGGCCAGGTCGGCGTAGATCTCGAGGTCGAACAGGTCGCCCAGATCCATGGGGTTGGTCAGGCGGATGACCTTCGCCCGCATCTGGGACGAGACCTCCTCGAGGAACTCGGGCGGGAACTCGGTGAGCTTGAAGCCGGTGAGGTCGCACTCGTCCGCGGCGATGACCGCGTGTCCACCCGACCGGGAGAGTACCGCCAGGCGGTTGCCCTTCAGCGGCGGCATCGGCAACGCCTTGAGGTAGTGGACGAGGGTCTGGGGATCACGGAAGCGGGCGATCCCCGCCTGCCGCAGGGCGGCGTCCACCACCTCGTCGTCGGCGGAGAGGGCCGCCGTGTGCGACGTGGCGATGCCGTGGGCCGAGGAGCCGATGTTCGACTTGTGCAGCAGGATCGGCTTGGTGGACCTCCGGGCCAGCTCGATGAGCCGCCGGCCGTCGCGGATCCCCTCCAGGTACATGCAGATGATCTCGGTCTGCGGATCCTCGATGAGGTACTCCAGCAGGTCGTTCTCGTCCACGTCGAGCTTGTTGCCCACCGACGCGAACTTGGCCAGCCCGAGGCCCTCCGAGGTCAGCACGTTGAGGATGCTCAGCCCCACACCACCGCTCTGGGTCACGATGGAGATACCGCCCGCCTTCATGTCCAGCTCGAGGCGGACGAAGGGCAGCGACAGGCCGTTGTGCTGGTTGATCAGGCCGATGCAGTTGGGCCCGATGAAGCGGATGCCGGCCTCTCGGGCGATATCCTGGATGCGGTTCGCGAGGCGATGGCCCTCCTCGCCGTACTCCCCGAACCCGGCGGACTCGATCACGACCCGCTTGATCCCCTTGCGGGCGCACTCCTCCATGATCTCGGGGATGGCCGGTGCGGGCGTGAGGACCACCGCGAGGTCCACGTGGTCGGGGATGTCGGAGACCGAACGGTAGATCCGCCGGCCGAACAGGCGGCCGCCCCGGGGGCCGACGAAGTAGATGATGCCGTCGAACTCGAACTGCAGCAGGTTCGACGCGATCTGCCGGCCCAGGTTGTCCGGGCGCGGCGAGACGCCGATCACGGCGACGGTCTCGGGATTGAACAGGTGTTTCATCGGCTTGCGCGTGCTCCGAGCAGGGTGATGAGGATCAGGAGGACGAGCATGCCACGGCTGGGCGCCGCGCGCTCGGCTTGCGCGCATTCGCAGCCATCGCCGCCGCCGTCCATGGCCGAGGAGTCGTCGTCGCCGGGGCCCTCGTTGTCGTCGTCGTCATCGTCGTCGGCGGGCGCCGAGCCATCGCCGGTGGTGAAGTGGAACACGTCGCTGCGGACGGTCTGCCCGTCGTCCACCTCCACGAACCACTCGTAGGGGGTCGTTGGCGCGAGGCCCGGCCAGGTGATGGAGACGGTCTCCCCGGACGCCACGGTCGAGGGCTCGCCCAGGGACTCGAAGCCCTCGTCGGCCATGGCGTACGACAGGACGAACTCGCTGTCCGTGTCGGTCTCGAACTCGCCGCGGGTCGGGGACCAGGTCTGGACGTGGATCTCGTCGTCGGGCGGCGAGAACTCCAGGATGCGCAGCCAGCCGTCCCCGCCGTTGTCGCGGAACTGGTAGTCGGCCAGCAGGGTGTACACGGAGTGACCCTCGTAGGTGTCCACCCGCGCCGACTCCCCGGTGAGGTGGCCGGCCATCATCAGGAACAGGTTGGGGTGGTGCTTGAGGGCCTCGTAGGTGAGCAGGCCCTGGGACGAGAACTCGCCATCGGTGCCCAGCAGATAGTGGCTGATGAGGATGGCGCGCCGGCCGGCGTGGTCGTCCAGGACGGTGCTGGCCCACTCCAGGACGTCGCCGTCGGGCACCGTGTCGTACTCCAGCGACAGCACCACGAAGTCCAGCCCGCCGGCGGTGAACAGGATGTAGTGGTTGTCGTTGTCCTCGCCGAAGTGGCCGCCGTAGTAGGCGCGGTCCTCGAAGCGCTCCACGCCGAAGTACTGGTTGAAGAACACGGTGGGGCCGGCCGCGCCCCCGCCGCCCTGGTCGTGGTTGCCCACGGCCACGGAGTAGGGGATGCCGTCGGCCAGCCCCGTGGTCTGCGGGTCCTCGAGCAGGGACAGGGCAGCGTCGGCGTTGATCCACTCCTCCTCGTAGGAGTCTCCGTGGTCGACGATGTCGCCCACGTGGGCCACGCAGGCCACGTTGAGGGACTCGCGCTCCTGGACGATCCACGAGGTCTGGGCGGTGAAGGTCTCGGCGGCGCCGCCGTTGCACTCGCACGAGTAGTACTGGGTGTCCGGCAGGTTCACCAGGGTGAAGCGATCGTCCTCGTCGTTCCGGATCCGACCGAAGAACTCGACCTGGAGATCGTCCCCCTCCAGATCGCTCACCTGCACCTGCAGCACGGGCGACGACGCGACGTCCGTCGCTCCCAGCTCCGGGGCCACGAGCGCGGGCGGATCGGGCGCGGCATTCAGATCGAAGGGGGCGTCCCCGGCCCAGGTCGCGCCCACCACGTCCCCGTCGAGCTCGCCGACGCTGTCCGTGACCACGTCGCCGGCGCCCTCGTCGAATCCCCAGCGGCCCACGAGCCCCGGTTCGGCGGTGGTCAGCGGCGCGTTGGCCGCCGCGAGGATCTCCTCGCCGCTGCGGGCCGCGGACCAGACCCGGACCTCGTCGATGGCGCCACGGAAGCGCCCGCTGGCCGTCCCCGAGGTGTTCATGGCGGTGCCCACGGAGAAGTGCTGCTCGCTGTCCGACCGGGGCTGCGCGCCGGCGGTGGACTGCCGGATCTCCTCCGCGCCGTCGAGGAACAGGGCCCAGTCCTGGCCGTCGAAGGTCACGGCGGCGTGGTGCCAGGCGCCGTCGGTGACGTCGGTGAACCCCTGGACCGGGTGGTTGAGCCCCTCCGCCATGTCCTCGAAGTCCGCGGCGAGCACGCCGCTGTCGAGCACGCCGAGGAGGTAGTTCATGTCCTGGGGGCCGCCGTCGGACTCGCCGCGCCCCTTGGCCACGAGGGGGTAGGCGTCGATCCCCCCGGTGCCGGTCCCTGCGGTGTCCCCGGCGCCGTCCCACCGGAACCAGCACTCCACCGTGAAAGCGGCCAGCGCGAGATCGGCGGCCACCCCCATGGTCACGTGATCGTCGTTGCCGTCGAAGTGCAGCGAGGAGCCGGCGCTGGCGGTCCCGGCGAACAGCAGCAGGGGGAGCACGAGGAGGCGGTTCATGGGTGTCTCCTGGGGATCACTCCGGGTCGCAGGCCCCGTCGCAGGGGTGGACCACCACGCCGTCGGGCTGGAAGAAGGTGTCCAGCTGGGTCAGGAAGGACTCGGTGCGGCGCACGCACTGGTGCGCGCTGTTGTCTTCGGGCGGTTCGTTGCCCAGGGGGACGTCCGGGTCGCCGCAGTCCCAGTAGATCATCGCAGAGCCCTCGTAGGGGGTCGGGGGCGCGTCCTCCATGCCCCAGACGTCGTGGGGGGTGGGAATCAGCAGCTCGAAACCCGCCGTCCGCCCGGCAGCGTCGGAGGCGATGTTGGGGACCTCGGCGTCGTTCAGGGCGATCTGGTACAGCACGCTCTTGGGCGGTGTGCCCTCGAACGGATCGTGGATGAGGTGTGGAAGGAACGTCACCGGCTCGGCCTTCTCCCAGAGGTGGCCGAACACGGACCAGTAGAACTCGCGGTCGATGCGCTCCGGATACCAGCCCGAGTAGACCGTCTCGAACTGGTCGAAGTTGATGGACCGGGCCTCCATCATCGGCAGCACGTTGCCCCCCACGTGGAGCACGGCGCGGTCGATGTCCTGGGACAGGGACATCGTCGTGGCGCCCATGATCGAGCCCAGGCTGATGCCGAGGAAGTAGCGCTGCTCGGGATCGTGGGCGGTCTGGCCGTTCACCTCGAACGACTCGTCCAGGGCGCACACACCGGCCATCGTTCGGGTGAGCACCAGCTGGTTGATCACGCCCTGCATCAGGCGATCGGTGAGCTTGGGGAAGCCGTTGATGTCGCTGAGCAACGACGCCGCGACCACGATGTCGTCGTCGGACATGCCGGCCCAGTGGGTGCCCACCATGACGAAGCCGAGGTCGTCGGCCAGGCCGGCTTGCCACGGATCGGCCACCTGGAATCCGCCGAGGAAGAAGCCGTGGCCGTAGGTGAGCAGCCGGCCCGGGGCCGCGCCCTCCTCGGCGAGGCTGCGCGGGATCACGGCGAAGAAGTCCACCTCGTGGCCGCCCTGGTACTCGGGGAGGCCGTCGTCGCCGTACACGAGCCGCCCCCCGGGGTACGGGCTGTCCATGTACAGCGGCACGGTGTACGTGCCCTCGATGTAGCGGAAGGTGACGTCGTCCACCTCCTCGTCCACGCGCGTGACGGTACAGCCGAGACCCTGGCCTCCGACGCGGTCCATGGCGTCGTCGCGCATGTGGAGCAGATCGCCCCACAACGCCGCGCCCGACGCCGTGCGGAAGTCCCACGCCTGGATGAGGTCGCTGCGTTCGATCCCTGCCTCCTCGAGCGCCCCGAACACCTCGTCGAGGGATCCGCGGCGCTGCTCCACGACGGCGGCGTCGGTGGGCACGCCGTCCCGCAGGGCAGCGAAGGCCGGGGAGGCCGTGACCTCGCCCCCGGCGTCGTACTGGAGGCCGCGGATGGCCACGGCGTAGCGCGTATCCTCGGCGAGCCGCTGCGCCGGGCGGATGTACAGCAGGATCTCCGCGGGGTCCTCGAAGCGCACGTCGAACTCGGCGAAGTGGGCGATCCGCTCGCCGCGGTCCATGTCGAGCAGGACCGTGGGGGAGTCGGCGGCCAGGGACTGGTCGTAGTCCCAGTGGGGGGGCAAGACGCTGCCGTCGACGGGCGCGTCGAACACCGTGAGGATCTGCGACGACGGGGGGAAGCCGTCGAGGCGGTTGTACGGCGCGGGATCGAAGGCGAGGCCCTCGATGTTCGTGGGGAAGGCCGCGGACTCGTAGGCCACGCGCCAGCCGGTCTCGGTGGTCTCGTCGGCAGCCAGGAACCGGCTCGAGGGCCAGGGGAGCATGCAGTAGCCGGGGTTGATGTTGTCGCAGGCCTCGTCCACCTCGAGGTGGATCAGCTCCGGATCGGCGCTGTCGTCGTCGCCCTCGGCCGCGTCGCCGCCACAACCGGCCACCCAGAGGATCGCCAGCAGGGTGAGCCACCGTCCGCATTGTTTCCTGAAGATCATGCTGCGACCTCCTGCGATCGGGATACGGGAGTTTCCCTCGGCCCCATACCTTACACCTTCTGATACTCTCACCTCCCCGAAAAGGAGCGGGTGATCCCCATGGAGGGACGGGCGCTGTTGCAGCCAGGTACCTCGATCGATCGGTACACGGTGCTGGGTGCCCTCGGTCAGGGCGGCATGGCCGTGGTGTACCGGGTGCGGCACGACCGCCTCCGCAGCGTGCACGCCCTCAAGGTGATGGGGATGCCGGCGCGGGCCTTCGAGGAACGGATGATGCGGGAGGGGCGGGCCCAGAGCTCCCTGCGTCACCCCAACGTGGTGGCCGTGACCGACGTGGTGGACGTGGACGGTTCTCCAGGGCTCGTCATGGAGTACGTGCCGGGCCCGCCGCTGGACCGCCTCCTGGCCCGGCACCGCCTCACCCTCCCGCAGGCCGCCCACCTGGGGCGGCTGATCCTGCGCGGTGTGTCCGCGGCCCACCGGCACGGGCTGATCCACCGGGACCTCAAGCCGGCGAACATCCTGCTCGAGCCCCAGGACGACGAGCTGGTCCCGAAGGTCGCCGACTTCGGCCTGGCCAAGCTGCTCGATCCGCCCGAGGGTGGGCTCCACACGCGATCCGGTGTGGCCATGGGCACCCCCGCCTACATGGCCCCGGAGCAGATCCGCGACGCCAGCCGGGTGGACGCCCGCGCCGACGTGTTCGCCGCTGGGGCGATCCTCTACGAGATGTGCACCGGCGCGCGACCCTTCCACGGCGACGACGCCCTGGCGGTCTTCGCGGCCATCGCCGCGGGGCGTGTGGTCCCGCCGGCGGAACGGAATCCCGGCCTCCCCGAGGGCATGGACCGGGTGATTCGCGAGGCGCTGGCCACGGACGCGCAGCAGCGACCGGCCGACGCCACGGAGCTGCTCACCCGCTGGGTGGACGTGTCCGCGCCCCTGGTGGAGACCGGCTACGAACCCGTGCCCCGCTCGGTGTGGGAGCGCTGGGTCCGGCCGGTCTCCGAACCGGAGGAGACCGCCGAGGACACCCGGGTCGATCCGGCGGCCAACCGCCCGTACCCGTCCGCCGCCGACACGTTGCGGGCTCCGGATTCGGTGCCGCGCCCGACCGGGATGCGGTGGGCGCTGCTCGGCGTCCTCGTGGTGGTCGGGCTGACCGTGGCCGGGGTGTTCCTGTCGCGCCTGGGCGAGCCCACGGCGGCGTTGAGGGTGCAGCCGGTGTTCCGGCAGATCACCTTCGAACCCGGCGTCCAGTACCAGCCGTCCCTCTCCCCGGACGGGGAGCAGCTGGTGTACACCGACGGGACCGATCTGCTGTTGAGGCGGGTGGACGGGACCGGCGTGGTCGTCCTCACCGGGGAGTTCGAGCCCGCCGCGTCCGGCCCGCGGTGGTCCCCCGACGGCGAACGGATCGCATTCGAGGGGGGCGGCGACCTGTACGTGGTCGGTGCCCTGGGCGGTCTGCCGCGGAGGGTCACGCAAGGGGGGTACCGGCCGTCCTGGTCGCCGGACGGAGACCAGCTGGCGTTCACGACCCACGATCTGCAGCCGCCGTTCGTGGTCACCGCGGACGACGGCGAGCTGTGGACGGTGGGCGTCACCGACGGCGAACGGCGGCGGATCCAGGGCGACCGGAATGCGCTGATGCCGGACTGGTCCCCCACGGGCGAACGCATCGCATTCGTGGCCCCGGAGGATGGCTGGCTCAAGCTGTGGACGGTGCGGCCCGATGGCAGCTCCCTGAGCCGTGTCCTGGACCTGGAGGCCTGGGCGCCTCGCTGGTCCCGGGACGGCCGGACCCTGTACTTCCTGGCGAGCCGCGGCGACAACACCGCCATCCACGAGGTCGCGGTGGACCCGGCGACGGGGGCCGGCCTCGGCGCGCCGGTGGTGGTGGCCACCGTGCCCGCGGGCCGCGCCGTGGATCTGGCGCCGGCGGGCGTCGGGGACCGTTGGGCGGTGACCGCTTCGCTGGATTCGACCCACCTGTACGCGCTGGCGCTCGATCCGGAGACCGGGGCCGGGCTCGGTCCCCTGCGGGCCCTGACCACCGGGGGGATGCGATTCGGAGGACCGGCGTTCTCGCCGGACGGCGAGCAGCTGGCGTTCACCTCCATGGGGCAGTTCGAGAACCTCTACCTGGCCGCCGCGGACGGCAGCGGCATGCGGGCCCTCAGCGCGGGGCAGACCTACACGCGGGGGCCCTCCTTCCATCCCACCGATCCATCCCGGCTCGCCTTCTTCGGGGCGCGCGACGGTCGCAACGGGATCTGGACCGTGGACGGCGGCGGCGGCGGCCTCACCCGTCTGTCGGGCGGCGCGGTGAGCGATCCCAACATGCCCTTGTGGTCGCCCGACGGGACACGCATGGCCTTCAACGACAGCCTGACCCGCGCGCACGTGGTCGAGCTGGGCCGGAGCTGGGATCCGCAGCTGGGCGGGGAGGGGATCTCCTCCCCCGACGGCTGGTTCGTCACGTCGTGGTCCCCGGACGGCAGGTGGCTGGCCGCGTGCTCGATGGAGCAGGGGACGGGCCGCATGGATCCCGGGACGGGTGAGGTGGAGCTGCTGGATCAGGAGGGCTACTTCGCCGCGTGGATGCCGGACAGCCGGTCGATGGTCGTGGGGCGATGGGACGAGCTGATCGTCGTGGACACCGAGACCCGCGAGGCCCGGCCGCTGGCCTCCCTGGCGCCGGGGCACCTGCCGGGCACCCCGTCCCTGGCCGTCGCCCCCGACGGCTCGACCGTGGTGGTGTCCGTGGATCATTCGGACATGGACATCTGGGTCGCCGACTTCGTGCCGGAGCCGTGACGCTGCACCTCGCTACTGGACGCGAGGGGCCAGATCCGGTAGTCCGTTGAACCATCCCCGGTGGCGGTCCCCTGAAGGCGGTCCGGAGTATGACGAAACCCTACGATGAAGTGGATCTGGTCGAGCTGCACCAGCACGTGGACGGCTCCGTCCCCGTGGAGGTCACCTGGGGCTTGATGCAGAAACACGAGCTCGCCCCGGTGGACACGCTCGAGGAGATGCGCAAGCTGCTGGTGCTCCAGGAGGCGGAGGAGGGGACCCTCCTGGACTACCTCGACAAGTTCCATTACCCCCTGTGGGTCACCCAGTTCTTCGACAACCTCACCGACGTCACCTTCGCCATCTGCGAGCAGGCGTACCGGGGCGGCGTCCGCGCCATCGAGCTGCGCTACGCGCCCGTCATCCACACCTACGCGGGGCTGACCCTGCGCCAGGCCATCACCTCGGTGCTCGCGGGCCTCAACCGGGCCACGCACGCGCTCCCGGGGATGCGCGCCGGGCTGGTGGTGATCGCCATGCGGCAGTTCGGGCCGCACATCGCCAAGATCCTCGCGCGCCAGGCCATCGCCGAGGCGGATCACCTGCACGAGCGCTGCGGTGTGGTGGGCTTCGACATCGCCGGCGCCGAGCGCGGCAACCCGCCGCGGCTGTTCCGTGAGTCGTTCGGCATCGCCCGCAAGGGGCAGCTGGGCCTGACCATCCACGCCGGAGAGGCCGAGGACGCCTGGGCGGTGTGGCAGGCCGTGGACGAGGTGGGCGCCGACCGCGTCGGCCACGCATGTGCGGCGATCCAGGACAAGGTGCTCATGCGGCGGCTGGCCCGCGACCGCATCTGCGTGGAGTGCTGCTTCACGTCCAACTACCAGACGCGCGCGGCCACCCCGGGAGAGCCGCATCCCATCGTCCGCTTCCTCGAGGCGGGGGTGCCGGTGGCCATCTGCACGGACAACACCACGGTCTCGAACACGGACATGCAGGTGGAGTGCGAGCGGGTCGCCGAGCAGGTGGGGCGGGACGCCGTGCTGGACATCCTGCGCGACACCCACCGCTACTCGTTCATCCCCGAGGTGCGCCGCCGCCCGCGGGGCCGTGCGGGGCGGGGGCGCTGACGCGCGCTCAGCGGCCCGAGACCCTGCGGGTCTTCAACAGGATCACGTGCTCGGGATCCACGGTCACCGATCTGGGCTTGTCTTCGAGGCCCTCCACGGAGAACGGGGTCTCCGGACCGGTGGCGAACACGCCCACTGCGCGGGGCTCGGCCTTGCCGAATCCGATCTTCACGGGGATGGCGTTGGGCGGCGGCGTGCCGTCGAAGGTCAGGGTCCCCTCCACGCGCCAGGTGCCGTCCTCGGCCTCCGAGATCGTGTAGCTGCAGCTGATCCCGGGGGTCTCGCGGCCGTCGAGCCAGTACTGGACGAACGGGGCGGCGCGGCGGCCCATGTAGCGCTCTGCCGTCGCCTCGAACTCGGCGTGGGTGATCCCGTTGTCCCGGGCGCCCTGGTACAGCTCGCCCATCATCTTCACCCAGCGATCCCCGCCGACCTCGCCGAGGATCATCTCCATGGCGCAGCTCCCCCGCGCCGCGGCCTGGTTGTAGTACTTCTCGTTGCGGATGCCGGTGAGCACCGTGCCCGGGGGGGCGTGATGGAGCGCCACCTGCTGGGTGCGAGTGTTGAGCGTGGTGTACTGGATGCGCGATACGAACTGGGCCATGAAGAGCCGACCCGTCGATTGCGCCACCCCCGCCGGGAGCCATCGTTCACGATACGACGCGGCCACGGCGGTGGCGCCCCACCACTGGGAGGCCACCTGCTGGGCGATGATCTGGATCGGCACGCCGGTGGCGAGGTCCAGATGCAACAGCCCGGACGATCCCCGCGCGTCACGCCCGTAGCGGTAGAGGTACCCGGGCTCGAGACCCGTCATCAGGCCAGCCGGACAGAACAGCGTGCTGTCCACCACGTTCACGGCTGAGAAGGGGAACCCACCCCAGAGGGCCGTGTTGAACGCGAGCATGCCCTCGAGCTGCTCTATCGCTCGTTTGGTGTCCTGCTTGTTGCGGATGTTGGTGAACAGGCGAATCGGCGTGCCCTCGTAGCTGGCTTCGACGATCTGGAAGTCCCCCACGACCAGGCCGCCGAAGAGCACGGGCCGCGTTTCCTGGAAGGCGACCCGGCGGATGGACTTGTCGGCCTCGTCCGCCACCATGTCGCCGGTGGCCACCGCGCGCAGGAGCTTGGGTGTCTCGACGGCCGCCGAGAAGGTGTGGGGATCGGGCCAGGCGGAGCGCGGATACCAGGCGAACCGCTCCAGCGGGGTGAAATAGATGTTGGCGTTGTCCGCCGAGCCACACGGTTGGATCAGGGCGCCCTCGTAGTCGATCTCCAGCACCACCTCTTCACCCGCGAACAGGGGTTCGGGCAGCATCACGAACAGCCGGTTGCGGTCCTGGATTGCCGGCAGTGACGTGCCGTCCTCCGCGTGGACGCGCCGCACGTCGAATTCCCCCCACTCCTCGTCGCCGAGGGTGCGTCGCATCCGTCCTTGCAGCTCGAGCATCACCCCCTTGAGGTTGTTGGTGCGCGCAGCCACGGTGACCGTGGCCGTGACGGCCACGTGGTTCAGATTCAGGTCCAGACCGCCGCCGGTCATGGCCACGTCCAGGTCCACCGCGAGCAGGTCGTGGACGCGGTACTTGTCGGCGAGGCCCTGGGAATCGGCGGACGCGTGGGACGACCACACGTGGATCTCCTGGGGGGCGTCACCGCGCGGTTCGTGGGTGAACAGCGCCACCTCCTCGGTGGGGAAGAGCGCACCCCGGGGGTTGTGGTAGTACGTGAGCCACTTGGCCGGTGCCGTCCGGAACTCGGCCATGACGTGGCCGCCTTCGAACCCCTCGCCGAACAGGTCGTCCAGAACGTCCATCTCCAGGGAAGGCCCCCAGTCGTCCCACAGGGGGTCCGAGTATCGGTGCCAACGATGGGCGTGAATCTCGGTGGCCCGCGCGCGGGACTCCGCGGCCGGCCCCCACTCCGACTCACCCAGGAGCTGGTCGAGGGTGTCGTCCGTGGCCATGAACCATGCGGCGGAGACTCCCTCTACGCACGGTGATGCTCCGCAGAATCGCTCGAGCTGTCGCTGCTCCTCGCCCTCGGGGGCGTTGAACGTCAGCTGCGCCGAATCCGTGCCGTCCGAGCCCAGGAACACCATCCCCACGAGGCGGCCGTCGGTCCGCTGGATCGGGATGAGTTCGCCGGTGGAGAACACGACATGGAGCCCCTCTCGCACCAGCTCGCGGCCCGCCGCGTCGAGGGAGCGGCTCCCATCGACCTGCGGAGCGGAGAGCTTGTCGTACAGCTCGCGTAGCTGCTCGGGCTCCACGTCGGCGCGGCCGCTCGACGCGGGGAGGTGGATCGCGATCGCCAGGGCGAACGCAGCGATCCATCGAAGATGGGTTGACGTGGTCATGGAAGTCCCCTCCGTCCCGTTGACAGGATCGGTCGATGTCCTGTGATGGCGGTAGCCCCTGCTACACGCAGACCCTACGCAAGGGTACAGGGTTAATTCCCCCCGGCGCGACCCCGTCCGCGATCAGTAGACGTCGCGCGGGGATTCGCGGTACGGCTTTCGATCCGCCGTGGTGCGGTAGATGGCGCGCTCGCCGTCGCCGTCGAGGTCGCATTCCGCGGTGGCCTCGAACCAGTCGTCGTCCAGATCGCCGCCCCCCGATACCTGCAGCACGCGGTAGCGGCAGCGGACCGTGGCCGGGGCCCAGCCGATCTGCTGGAAGGCGTCGAGGCCCGGGCCGGTGAATCTGGCGATGTCGCCCCCGGGGACCTGACTCGGCGTGGCCTGAGCGGATCCGAAGGAGTCCCACTCCTCGCGGTACGTCTGCTCGGCGAGGCGGATCGCGCCGAGCTGGGCCAGGGTGTTCGCGCGCATGGAGGAGTACCGCAACCCCCTCGACGCCGGGGCCACGAGCAGCAACACGACCACGCTCGTCAGGGCGAACCCGACCAGGATGCGCAGGCCCTTGGAGTCCCGCAGGGCCGAGCCCCCCCGTCCGCCGCGGAGCCTGCCACCGCAGTGGGGGCAGCGCTCCCGGATGGCGCGCGCGAGGCCGTCGTCCACGAAACGGCCGCAGTTCGAGCAGTTCACACCGGTCTCCTCGATGTATCCTCTTGATGAACATCGCAGCGAAGTCGCGCGGGCGCCAGCCCGGAGAGCGGATCGGGCTCGGAGGTGGACATGAGGACCTGGACGAGATCCTGCATCAGCGTGAGCCTGGCCCTGGCGCTGCTGTCGGCGTTGCCGGCCGCCGCGGAGGAGGAGCGGCCGCTCTCGCTGGAGGAGCTGCTGGCGCCACCCCCCGAGCCCACCGAGGAGGCCGATCTGTGGATCGGCGGCGAGGGCGCGTTGGTGTTCCACCCCATGTTCATGCCCGGAGCGCGCTTCGACTTCGGGGTCGGGCGCCGCAAGGACCGGGGGCTGATCGCCGGCAACCTCAAGGTGGGGTACAGCCACCCTGCCTGGATCACCGTCGACGCCCTGATCATCGTGGGAGGGACCGCGCCACGGCGGCCTTCACAGCCCTTCTATGCCCTCCAGGCCGGCGGCGGGCTGACCTTCGACGCCCCCAGCTACGCCCTGCGACCCGCGTCGGCGCCGGAGGAGTGGACCAAGCGCGCGGCGTCACCCACGGTCGTGATCGGCGGCAGCTTCGGCATGTTCGTCGGGGGCATGTCGCGGCAGCGGCAGTTCCGCGTGGCCCTGGAGCCCCGATTCCGTGGCGTGATCACCGTGTTCGACGAGGGCAGCGAGTTCATGCCCGGGGTGGAGCTGTCGCTGTGCCTGGGGGCCGATCTGATCTGAGGCCGGCGGGCGCCGTCAGTGGTCGTCGTCCACGGTCTTGCGGAAGATGGGGTTGCCCGTGGTCAGCAGGGCGCGCAGCAGCTGCTCCCAGCGCCCCCAGCCGTCGGCCTTGCGGGCGCGGGTCAGACGGCACCCAAGGCCGGGGATCTCCCCGTCGGGGACGTCGCGGACGCCCACCCACGAGATCTCGGCGTAGAGTTCGAGGGGTTCGTCGCCGCCGTCCACGTCCTCGGGCTCGAGCACCAATCCGACCACGTCGCCCCGCTGGAGCTCGAGCACGGACTGGATGAACACGCCGCGGCGGCTGACGTTGTGGATCACGGCGGGGGCCTTCTCCCCGGGCCGGTGGCGGGACAGCAGGCTGCAGGGGATGTGGAACACGAACCGGCTCTCCCGGGCGCGGAAGTCCGCCGGGGGGCCGGGGAGGTCCATCACCAGGGGGACGTCGGGCGGGGCGGCCACCAGCGGCTCCGAGGAGATCTCGAGGTCGATGGACTCGTCGAGGGTCCGCTCCACCAGATGGGACGCGGTGTCCGGAAGTTCGTCGGGGAAGCCGTCGGGCGGGCCGGGAGATGGATCGAGGGAGCCCATCAGCTCGAACAGCTGGGCTCCGAACTCGCGGCTACCGCCGGCCGGCGAGACGCGCGCGACCATGCCCTGGACCTGGATCGTCTCGGAGTCCGTGGGGCGACGGAAGCGCAGCAGGACCGTGTCGCCCTCCCGTACGGGCGCCTTGGAAGCGATGAATACGCCGCTCTCGCTGTAGTTGAGGACCGTGCCCGGCCAGACGTCGTCATCGAAGTAGAACGCCGCGGAGATCAGGCAGGGATGGCGGGGGTGTGCGCGGCGATCGTCGTCGTTCCCCATCGAGATCCCGTTCACCTTCTCTATCCCCCGCGGGTGATCTGTCCCCATGATCTCAAATTTGGCCGAGCTTTTCATCCATCGCGTGCTCGTTTCTCACCAGCGCCCGGAGCCCCTCCGGCGGTATGCTGGTGCGACGAGGAAATCTGGAGGCGTCGATGCGTTGGGATTGGATCGCCGCGCTGGCGTGGGTGCTGGCTGGCTGTGTGTGGGGCGGGTGCGCGGACTCGTCGAACCAGCTGTTCGACTACGACCGGGACGGGGTGCGGGACAGCGACGACTGCGAGCCCGACGATCCCACGGTCTACCCCGGCGCGGACGAGATCTGCGACGGCAAGGACAACGACTGCGACGACGAGGTGGACGAGGACTTCGACCTCGACGGCGACGGCACCGCCTACTGCCTCGGGGACTGCAACGACAGCGATCCCGCGATCCATCCGCTGGCGGACGAGGCGTGCGACGGCCTGGACACCAACTGCGACGGCGCGGTGGGCGTCGACGAGGTGGACGGCGACGGAGACGGGTTCATGATCTGCGCGCAGGACGGCGCCGAGGGGGACTGCGACGACTCGAACGCCACGATCTACCCCGGCGCCGACGAGGGGTGCGACGGCCTGGACACGGACTGCGATGGTGCGCCGGCCGAAGGGGAGCTCGACGGTGACGGCGACACCCAGGCCACCTGCGAGGGGGACTGTGACGACACCGACGCCGAGCTGGACGGCCTGGACCACGACTCGGACGGTGTATCCAGCTGCGACGGGGACTGCGACGACTACAACAACTCGCTGAACCTCGACGACGCGGACGGGGACGGCTGGTCCACGTGCGGCGACGGGGGAGGGGAGGCGGACTGCGACGACGAGGACGACACACGGTACCCGGGGGCCGCCGAGCTCTGCGACGCCCTGGACAACGACTGTGACGGCAGCGTGGACGAGGGGACGGGGCCCGATCTCGACGGGGACGGACACAACGAGTGTGCGGGCGACTGTGACGACGAGGACGCCACCGTGCACCCCGGGGCGACCGAGCAGTGCGACGGCCTGGACAACGACTGCGACGGCGCGATCCCGGTGGACGAGATCGACGACGACGGCGACGGTGTGTCCGAGTGCCAGGGGGACTGCGACGACGCCGACGCGGCGCTCAGCCCCTGGGACGCCGACCTGGACGGGTGGTCCACCTGCGACGGGGACTGCGACGACACCGACGCCACAGTGCACCCCACCGCGGCCGAGGTCTGCGACGGTCAGGACAACGACTGTGACGGCGCGCTGGCCCCCGACGAGGTGGACGGCGACCTGGACGGCGTGACCCCGTGTGACGGGGACTGTGACGACGTCGACGCCGACGTGTGGCCCGGCGCGCCGGAGCTGTGCGATGGCATCGACAACGACTGCGACGGGACGGTCGACGACGGCGTGGGCGAGGACGCGGACGGCGACGGCTACGACGCGTGTGACGGGGACTGTGACGACACGGACGCGTCGCGGCACCCGGCCGCGGCCGAGATCTGCGACGGCGTGGACAACGACTGCGACGGCGCCGCGGGCGCCGACGAGGTGGACGCGGATGGCGACGGGGCCATGGTCTGTGCCGGCGATTGCGACGACGGCGACGCCGGCCTGCACCCCTTCGACCACGACGGCGACGCGATGACCCCCTGCGAGGGGGACTGCGACGACGGGGACGCCGGCACCCACGACGGCGCCGACGAGCTCTGCGACGGCCTGGACAACAACTGCAACGGCGTCGTGCCCGCGGACGAGACGGACGCGGACGCCGACGGCGTCATGGAGTGCGCGGGGGACTGCGACGACACCGATCCCGCGCGGCTCCCGGGAGCCCTGGAGGCCTGCGACGGCCTGGACAACGACTGCGACGGCGCGGTGGACGAGGACACCGGCCCCGACGACGACGGGGACGGGTACAACGGCTGCCTGGGGGATTGCGACGACCTGGACCCCTACTCGTACCCGGGCGCCGCGGAGCTGTGCGACGGCGCCGACAACGACTGCGACGGTGCCCTGCCCGCGGACGAGGTCGACGCGGACGGAGACGGGGATCTGGCCTGCAACGAGTGCGACGACTCGGACGCGGCCCTGCACACCCTGGACCTGGACGGGGACTTCTTCTCCACGTGCGACGGGGACTGCGACGACACCCACCCGGCGATCAACCCCTTCGCGAACGACGTGGTCGGCGACGGCATCGACCAGAACTGTGACGGCCTCGACGGCGTGGACGCCGACGGGGACGGGTATGCCGCCCAGTTCACCGGGGGCGACGACTGCGACGACGGCGATCCGGCGCTGAACCTCGACGACGTGGACGGGGACGGCTGGGACACCTGCGAGGGGGACTGCGACGACGGGGACGCGAGCCAGAACCTCGACGACGCGGACGGGGACGGCTGGGATACCTGCGATAGCGACTGCGACGACGGAGACGCGGACGTCCACCCCAACGCCCCGGATCTGTGCGACGGGGTCCCGGACAACGACTGCGACGGCGTGGCCGATCCGCAGGAGGTGGACGACGACGGGGACGGCGCGTCGGAGTGCGAGGGCGATTGCGACGACGGGGACGCGGGCATCTTCGAGGGCGCCGAGGAGGTCTGTGACGGCGCAGACAACGACTGTGATCCCGCCACCGACGAGTGGGTGGACGTGGACGGCGATGGGTTCGCCCTGTGCGATGGCGACTGCGACGAGACGGACGACGGGATCAGCCCCGCCGCATTCGAGACCTGCGACGGCGCGGACGACGACTGCGACGGCATCGCCGACGACGGCTGCGTGACCTGCGACATCGACGTGCCGGCCGACTACTCCGGGGTGGCGGCCGCGGTGGCCGCGGCCGGAAGCGGTGACGTGATCTGCGTCGATCCCGGCACCTACGCCGACAACGTCGACACCGCGGGCAAGGCCGTGCACCTGCTCGGCGTCGGCGGCGCCGATCTCACCGTCGTCGACGGCGGCGGCTGGGGATCGGTGGTGACCATGGACAGCGGCGAGGGCGCAGACACGCGCCTTCAGGGCTTCACCCTCACCGGGGGTAGTGCCACGTCCGGCGGCGGCCTCTACCTCGAAGGCTCGTCGCCCACCCTGAGTCACCTCACCGTGACCGCGAACTCCGCGTCCTACGGCGGCGGGATCTATACCTCCAGCGGCGCCGCTCCCACCCTGTCGCACGTCTCCATCGTCGGCAACAGCGGGACCCTGTACGGCGGTGGCATCAACGCCTACGGCGCCAGCATGACGCTGTCCGACGTGGTCGTCGCCGGCAACGAGTCGTCCCAGGGCGGCGGGATCGTCGCGTACTGGTACTCGAGCCTGGTCCTGGACCGGGTCCGGATCGTGGACAACAGCGGCAACTCCTACGGCGGCGGCATGGCCATCTCCACGGACACGACCGTCGTGGCCACCAACCTGATCGTGGCCAACAACACCTGCATGAGCCTGGGTGGCGGCATCTACGCGTGTTGCGGCGCGTCGGTCACGGTCACCCACGGCGTGATCGACGGCAACGCCGCCATGTGGGGCGGTGGCCTGTGCGAGGACGCTGGCGGGACGATCGACCTGGACAGCACGATCCTCACCGACAACCAGGCATCCAGCGGCGGCGGCGGTGTGTTCTCCTCCAGCGGGACGGTCTACTTCGACTACTCCGACGTGTGGGGGAACACGCCCGAGGACGTGTACGGCGTGGCCCACCCGGCGGGGGCCGGCGGCAACGTCTCCCTCGATCCGGTGTTGATGGACCGGACACCGCTGCTCGCCATGGACTGGGACCTGCACCTGGACGAGGCGTCACCCGTGATCAGCGGAGGGGATCCCGCGTACGCCAACCCCGACGGGAGCCGCAGCGACATGGGCGCCTACGGCGGTCCCGCCGGCGGCGAGTGGGATCTGGACCACGACGGGCACCCCGAGTGGTGGCAGCCGGGCGAGTACGACGGCGCGGTGTACCCGGGCCAGGGGTGGGACTGTGACGACGGGGATCCGGCGGCGACCCCCGAGTGGGGGTGCTGACGGCGTCGGTGGATCACTGGAGCCAGGGGTCCACGGCCGCGGCTTCGTACCGGTAGAACCGCACGATCGTCGCTCGCCGGGCCTGGAGGTCCAGGTGGGGCTGGTAGAAGTCCCAGACGATGGCCCCCTCCGGCGTGACCTCGAATCCCCGTCCGCTGTTGGACTCGGCGATCAACGTGTTGCCGTTGGGCAGCCGCTGGGCGCTGCCGCGCGCGTGGGTGAAGAAGTCGGCGGGCTCCTCGGCGCGATACTCCCAGACGATCTCGTTCGTGGTGGGGTCCACCTCCACCACCCGGGACCAGCCCCGGCGGACGCCGTTGTCGAACACCAGGACGTGTCCGTTGTCGAGCACCGTGGCGTCGTGCGGGGCCTCCAGGACGCCCTGGCCCCAGGCCCAGACGAAGCGGCGCTCGTCCCAGTCGAGGATGCCGACGGCGTCCTGCTGGCGCATGCAGACGATCAGGTTCCCCGAGGCGTACAGCGGGTTCTCCCTGGCAAGCGCCGGCTGCTCCAGGAACCGTGCGGAGTTGGCGTGGACGAGGTCGATCTGCCCCTCGGACGCGGGCACATCCTGCAGGCGCAGGACGTCGCCGCTGGCGGCGATGGCGTCGACCAGCGAGAGGCTCTCGAGCGTCGGCCCAGCGGGGTCGATCAGGGTCACGTGGTCGTCCCGCACGGGCAGCGTCGGGTGGACGTCGGGGAGCGACCGCTGCGCCTTGGTCAGGGTCACCACGCGGCCGTCGGGGGCGAGGCCCACGTCGTGGTGGGCGCGGACCGGGACACGCCACACCTCGTCGCTGTCCCGGTCGAGGCGCAGCACGTAGGTGTCCGGCGCGATCCCGCCGATCACCAGCAGATCACCTCCGTCGAGCAGGGCGGCGCGTCGCCAGGCCCGCTCTCCTTCCCGGGTCCAGGCGTGGACCCGCTCGCCGTGGGCGTCCACGAGCTCGGCGCGGCCCAGGGCGCGGATCGGGTAGAGGTTGTAGCCGGGCCAGGAGCGGGCCTCGTCGTGGACCCGCAACCCGGACCGGCCGAGCTCGGCCTCGGGGGCGTAGTCCACGTACCCCAGCGCGATCAGGTGCTGGACCTCGTCGGCCGGAGCGTCGGGAGGCTCGGCAGGGGCTCGGCACCCTGCGATGGCGAGGGAACACAGCAGCGCGCAGTGGAGTCTCATCCCCTAGGGCAGGAACCCGTGCATGAAGAGCTTGCTGAACTCGTCGGAGAGGGCGTCGGCGTCCAGGTCCCGCTCCGGGTCGTACCACTGGAACAGCCAGTTGAGGCTGCCGAACAGCCACAGCGTGGCGATGCGGGAGTCGGTGTCGGTGGTCTCCCCGCCGCGCAGGTCCCCCACGAGCCCGACGACAATCTTGAAGTACTCGCGCCGCACGACAGCCACCTCGTCGTAGAACTCGCCGGACAGGGTGTCGAGCTCCACGGCGCAGACCTTGAGCTCGGGCATGTGGGCGACGAAGTGCTCGAGGTGGTTGCGCACGGCGGCGTTGAACCGCCGCTCGGGATCGGTCTCGTCCGCCACGGCCGCGCGGCAGTTGTCCACCAGCGCGCTGAAGGTGTGCAGCTGGATGAGGTAGAGCAGCTCCTCCTTGCTCTTGACGTAGTGGTAGAGGCCGGCGAGGCTCACCTCGGAGTCTGCCGCCACGGCGCGGATGGACGCGCCGCCGTAGCCATCACGGGCGAACACCCTGGCCGCGCTGGCGAGAATCCGCGCGAGCTTGCGGTCGAAGGGGCGACCGGACGAGCCGTGAATCTCTGAGACCATCGTTCTCTCCAGAGGCGTTCCGCCCGTCGGTGGGCCGTCCAGCGATCACGCGCCCCGACGACGGAACAACAGGAACCCTAGCAGGAGTGCGGGTGCCGTGCACGCTGCGGGCGCCTCGGCGTGCCCGCAGCCGCACCCGCCCTCGCCGAACTCGGTGCCGTCCGCGGACACGGCGTCGTCGTCGCCGCCGGGACCGGTGGGGTTGTCGTCCACGTCGTCGCACGCGTCGCCGATCCCGTCGCCGTCCTGATCCGCCTGCCCCGGGTTGAAGGTGTCGGGGCAGTTGTCCTCGCCGTTGGGTACGCCGTCGTCGTCGTTGTCGCCCAGGGGCCCGTCGAAGTCGTCCGCGTCGGCGAAGTCGGGGATGCCGTCGCCGTCCATGTCCTCCTCGCCCTCGTCGAGGTCGGAGTGGCCGTCGCCGTCCGTGTCGTCGTCCAGGTGGTTGGGGGTGCCGTCGCCGTCCACGTCCATGTCGCTGATGCCGTCCCCGTCTCCGTCCACGGTGTACTCGACCTCGTCGGGGATCTGGTCGGCGTCCGAGTCCAGGTCCCGGTAGTCGGGGATGCCGTCGTGGTCCGAATCCACCGGGGGGGTGTCCGGGTCCTCGTCACCGGCCTCGTAGGAGTCGGCGATGCCGTCGCCGTCCGCGTCCCAGTCCAGGTAGTCCGGGATGCTGTCCCCGTCCGTGTCGAGCTCGCTCCAGGCGTTCTCGTCGCGGTCCCAGATGCCGTCCAGGTCGCTGTCCTCCCAGACCAGCAGGTTGAAGATGAGGTAGTAGTCCGTCACCGGGATGCCCGGGTTGCCGTAGCCCACGCACTCCATGGCGCAGGTCACGTCGGCGTGGGTCACCAGGATCTTGCCGCGGCCGGTGCGGTAGGCGAGGGCCCAGGGGCCGGCGTAGGTCCCGGTCACGTCGGTGGCGTCGATGACCACGGTGTAGGCCGGGTCCCAGTCGGTGGGCGGCAGCCACCACTGGGAGTCGTTGAGGCCCGCGTCGGTGCGGATGTCCGATGCGGTGAACTGGAAGCGGTTGTTGACCAGGATGTGGGTGGGATCGGGGAGCGTGAGGTAGTCGCCGTAGGCGGTCGCCCAGCCCGAGCCGTAGAGCCCGGACTCGCCGGGGAAGTCGACCTCCAGGCCGAAGGGGAGGTTGTCCAGGACGATCCCGCCGCAATCGTCGATCCACAGCTTGCCACCGGCGTCGATGTAGTCCTCGAGGATCTGACGCTCGTTGGCGTCGAAGGTGTGGCCCTCGTGGCCGGTGGTGATCACGAGGTCGAAGGCGGCCAGGCTCTCGGCGCCGGCGACGATGTCGGACAGCCAGACCTCCTCGTAGGTGATGAGCCAGTCTGCGGGCTTGTGGGGATGGGTCACCAGGCACTCGGGGGCCTCGGGGTAGTCGCTGTCCCAGTCGAGCATCATCAGCCAGCCGATGGTCAGGTCGCGGGGTTCCGCCCGGACCGGCATCGGGACGATCAGCAACGCGGCGACGATCGTGACGGCCAGGGTCCTCATGGGCGCCTCCCTCCGGTTCTGGTTGGAATGATAGCACCCCCGCGCGAGCGTCCACCGGCCTTCTCGGCTTGACTTCGGGGGGTGGCGGAGCGAGGGTTGCGGCCGGCCCGTCGTGCGGGCGCGAGGAGGTGGACCGATGGCTCGATGGATGTTGGCGCTGGTGTTCGCGGGACTGCTGGTGGGTTGCGGCAGCAAGGAGGAGCCCGTCGCGGAGGAGCCGGCCACGCCGGACGAGGCCGTTCTGGACGCCCACGACGACGAGGTGTCCCGGCTCATCAAGGTGGGCAAGGACGACGTCCGCGCCTGCGGCATGGCCGAGAAGACCGGCAGCGACACCCTGGTGGGCAAGCTGCAGGTGACCTTCGAGATCAAGGAGGACGGCAGCGTCGGCACCTTGACCGTGGACGAGAACGGCACCGGCGACGAGGCGGTCGCCTCGTGCGTGGATTCGGTGATCGCGGGGTGGGAGTTCCCGGCCCACCCGGCGAACGAGGCCGTCCACGTCACGTATCCCTTCGAGGTCGGGCCCAAGCTCTAGCCCCGCTCCCCGATGCTCGATCCCATCTCCCTGGCGCTCGTGATCGGCACGGCCGTGGTGGCCGGTGTGCTCGCTGGTCTGCTGGGGATCGGCGGGGGGGTGGTGATCGTCCCGGCGCTGCTGCTCGTGTTCGGCCGGGCCGGGGTGGACCCGGCGATCAAGGTGCAGCTCGCGGTGGGGACCTCCCTGGCCACCATCGTGTTCACGTCGGTCTCGTCCGCGTGGTCCCACCACCGCAAGGGCGCCCTGCATCTGAGACTGGCCGTGGGGTTCCTGCCCGGCCTGATCATCGGATCGGTCGCCGGGGTCCTGGCGGCCGTGGAAATCTCGGGGGACCTGCTCCAGCTGCTGTTCGGCGTCTTCCTCTTCGCGGTGGCCGCGCGGATGGTGTTCGGGCAGCTCCCCGACGATCCGCAGCCCCGGGCGATGGGGTTCTGGACGCGGATGCTGGCGGGGATGGTGATCGGGGGTGTCTCCACCATGGTCGGCATCGGTGGGGGAATCCTGTCCGTACCGATCCTGGTGCTGGCCGCGGGTCTGACCATCCACCACGCGGTGGGCACCGCGCCGGCGCTGGGGCTCGTGCTCTCCCTGGTGGGGACGGCCACGTTCGTGCTGCGCGGCTGGGGGGAACCCGGGCTCCCCGACGGGACGGTCGGGTACGTGGCCCTGATGCCGGCCGCGGTCATCGCCGCGGGTACGGTGACCCTGGCCCCCGTGGGCGCGTGGCTCGCCCACCGCGCTCCCCGCCGCGCCCTGTCCCTCGCCTTTGCCGCGTTGCTGCTCGTGGTGGCCACCAAGCTGGTGCTCGACGCCTCGGGGGTGCGGCCGCCGCGGGCCCCGGAGGTCGAGGTGCAGCTCCAGGGATACAGCGAGCTGGAGCCCGACGGGCGGGGCGGGTGGGTGCCGGTCTTCCGGCAGGGCAGCCCCCTGCTGATGGTGTTCGCGCCGGTGGGCCCGCCGTGGGAGGTGATGCCCGCGGACCTGGCGATGGCGGCCTGGGTGGTCGCGCCGTCGCTGGACCCGGAGCAGGGGGAGCGGCGCCCGTTCCTGGTGCGATACCCGAGCTGCCTCGCCACCACCTGCGAGGTGGGCGCGGATCTCACCCTGGGCACGCTCACGGCCGCCGTGCCCACCGGGCGCAGCGGGATACCCCGCGAAGGCCCGTTCCACGTGGCCGTCGCCGCGTGGTCTTCCGAGGACGAGGAGACCGAGGCCTGGATCGACCGCCACGCTGCCGCGGCCCGGTTCCCCCGGTCGGGGCGGCGGGGGGTCGCGCTGGAGCGCCTCGAGGTGGTCATCACGGCCGACGGCGCCGGTGGCGAGGAGCGCCCGGGGTACGAGCGCGCGGCTGCTGCCGAGCGCCTCGCGGACTCGGGGGACCACGCCGCCGCGGCCTCGGAGTACGAGGCGGCCGCCGCTGAGGCCGTCGAACGCCCGGTGCGCGCCGCTGCCTGGCTGCGCGACAGCGCCCGCGCGTGGGCACGGGTCGGGGATGGTGAGGCGGCACGGCAGAGGGCCGAGGAGGCGCTGGCCTCCGATCTCGGACACGGCAACCTGGTCGGAGAGGCGAGGGACCGCAGGGTCCTCGCGGCCCTGGACATCCAGCGCGGTGAGATGACCGCCGCGCTGGAGCAGTTGCGGCGAGGGGCGACCTGCTGGCGCCGGCTGGGCCGCCACGGAGAGGAGGCCGAGGCCCTGGTCGAGCTGGTCGCGGTCGAGCGGGCGCTGGGGCGGTACGGCGCCTCCCTGGACACCCTGGAGAGGGCCCTGCCGTGGCTGGAGTCCTCCCTCGGGGGCGCCGGCGGAGAGACCTGGGCGGATCACCTCCTGCTGCTGGCCAACACCCAGCTGCACGCGCGCCAGCTCGGTCAGCGGGGCGTGGGCGCCGAGGTCGTGGCCGGACACCTGCGCGACGCGCTGGCCCTGCACTCCGAGGTCGGATCGCGTGACGGCGCGGTCCAGGACCAGCTGGGCCTGGCCTGGCTGGCCATCCAGGAGGGGGACGCCGAGGGCGCCGGCGTGCACCTGGAGCCCGTGGCCGCCGAGCTCCGCCGTGCGCCGGAGTGGGCGGACCCGTACCGTGCCATGGAGGCCGAACTCGCCCTGGTCCGAGGCGACGCCGAGGCAGCGATGCGCTGGATAGGGGAGGGCGACGGGATGCCGGCCTGGTGGGCGCGCAGTGTGGCGGCGCGCGCCCTCGAAGCCCAGGGCAAGCCCGACGAGGCGCTGGAATCGTACGAAGCGGCCGTGGCCGCGCTGTGCGACGCCGCGCCGGGGGCGGTCCGCGCGGCCTGGTTCCCGGGTGATCCCGAGCAGATGCTGGGCGACCACGTGACCCTGCTGGCCCGCGTGGGCCACGCCGACCGGGGGCTGGAGGTGTCCGAGCTGGGACGCCTCTGGCGACGGGGCAGCGAGACCGGGCGATCCATGGAATCGGCGGACGGCCCGTTCGGCGCCGACGCGACCCGCGGGATCGCCCGGGAACTGGCTGGCGCCCTGAGCCCCGGCACCATGGCCCTGCTCTACCATGTCACCGTGCGCGACGTGTTCACCTTCGTCGTCACGCCAGGGGGCGGGTGCTCGGTCCATCGGCACGGCATGGACCGCGTGGAGCTGGCCGCGTGCGTCCACGATCAGCTGCAGGACATCGGCAAGGGGGGAGACGGCCTCGTCGCCCCGGAGCTCGTCCCCGCGATCCTGCCGCCCACCCTGGACCTCCTCCCGTTCGAGACGCTCCTGTTCGTCCCCCAGGGGCCGCTGGTGGATCTGCCGTTCCCGGTGATCGACTACGGCGATCACTTCCTCGCCGAGGCCCACCTCGCGGTCACCGCCACCTCGGCCTCGTCCTTCGTCGCCGCGACGCGCTCCGGCGCTGCCGACGATCGAGCCATGGAGGTCGCCCGCTGGGACCGGATCGAGGCCAGGGGGGCGCGCACCGAGCTGTCCCCGCGTCTGTTCATCGCAGGGGAAGCTTCGGAGGGACCCGTCCCGTCGGCCTCGCGCGCGGCCTGGACGCGGACCGAGGCGCTGTTCGAGGGGGACGTCGCCACGGCCGTGATCCAGCGATGGCCGGTGCCCGCCGAGGTCCAGCGCGAGGTGGAGCGCCGGGTGATGTTCGACCTGGAGGTTCGCGGCACGGCCGAGGCGTTGCGTCGGGCCCAGGTCGCGCTGCTGGAGGGGGCGGCAGGGGACGTGGGCGCGCTGCCGCGGAGCTGGGGGGCGTTCGTGCTGGTGGGCGACCCGGGGTGAGCCGGGGTCAGCTCAGCGCGACCGTCCGAGTCCCAGCAGAGCGAGGAACGCGGCGAGCAGCCATCCGGCGCTTCTCTCCGACGCCCCGTCCGCCGTACAGGCGCACCCCTCCTCGCCGTCGTCGATCGTCTCATCCGGTGCCGAGTCGTCGTCGTCGTCGTCGGTCTGCCCGGCGCAGTCGACGTCGCTGCCGTCCACCCAGCCGTCGCAGTCGTTGTCTCGGCCGTCGTCGCACACCTCCTCGGCCAGGGGACCCACGCTGGCGTCGGCGTCGTCGCAGTCGCCCTGGCAGACGGTGGCGCCGTCGCCGTCCTCGTCCTCGTCGCCGGTGGGGTTCGGAGCCCCCGGGGACCCGTGGTTGGCGCCATCCTCACCCCCGTACTCGAACGAGGGATCCGCCGACGTCAGGCACCAGCTCGTGGCCTCGTCGTTGGCGGCGGCGTCCATGGAATCGGACCGCAGGAAGCAGGACCGACCTGGGGCGCTGGGCCAGGGGGCCACGTTGGAGTACGCCACCTCGTCGATGACGTCGTCGCCCATGCGCAGCACGATCTGATCGTCGTCGGAGGAGGACAGGACGAACGCCTCGTAGTCGTACACCATGTCCACCTGCGGGAGGCCGCCGTTTTGGGACGAGACGTTCGACGGGGCCAGGACCACGTGGCCACCGGACGGGATCACCAGAGACGCCTGGACGACGAGGCCCGTGCCCGCCGCATCGGTCAGCTGCCACCCCTTCAGGTGGATGTCCGCACCCGTGGGGTTGTGCAGTTCGAACCACTCCGCGAACGCGTCGGCGAGGAGCCACGGGTCGTCGAGGAACTCGCTGATCACGACGTCGCCCGGCCCCACGAAGTCCTCGTCCACGAGCCCGTCGCAGTCGTTGTCCAGGCCATCGGCCGCCTCGGCGAGCCCCGGGCGGGCGTCCGGCTCGTCGTCGTCGCAGTCCCCGTCGCAGGTGGAGCTGCCGTCCCCGTCCGCGTCGGCGCAGCACAGGTCCCCGGGGTTGGGGGCGCCCGGGGTGCCGTGGTCGCCGGGACCTCCGCCGTAGTCGAAGTCGTCCTCCTCGGGGGTCACGCACCACGGGTACGGGCTGTCGTTGAGCTCGGCGTCGGAGTAGGCCGCGTCCAGGTAGGTCGACCGGCCGGGCTGCACGGTCCAGTCGTCGGCGTCGTAGGTCAGCGCGTCCACCACCACGTCACCGGCGGAGAGGGTGAGGGTGGCGCCCACGTTGGTCAGCTTGATCGCCTCGTACTCGTAGTCCACGTCCACCGGGGGCAGGCCGCCGTTCTCGCCCGCGTCGCCATCGGCGGCGAACAGGGCCAGGTCGCCCGGGGCGAGGACGACGCTGGTCTCCACGCCGTCGCGGCCATCCCCGTCGTGGACGAGCCAGCCCAGCAGGTCCACCTGACGCGCCGAGGTGTTCAGCACCTCGAACCACTCGCCGCTCTGGTCGTCAGCCTGCCGCGGGTTGGCCATGAACTCGGTGATGACCAGGTCCCCCGCGGCGAGGAAGTCCTCGTCCACGAGCCCGTCGCAGTCGTCGTCCACCCCGTCGTCGAGCTCCGCGGCGTGGGGGCCGATGGCCGGATCCGCGTCGTCGCAGTCGCCTCCGCAGGCTCCGAGGCCGTCGCCGTCCAGGTCGTCGCAGGCGACGGAGAATCGGACCGCCAGCTCGTCGTGCAGCACCGCGTCGGTCATGCACGAGTACTCGAGCCCGGCACCCTGGCCGGACTGGATGCCCACCGTGGCCGCGGCGCCGAGGGCGAAATCGGAGCTGCCCTCCACCGAGGCGAACTGCAGCGTGATCGCGTTGGAGCCCTCGTGGAGCAGGACCTGGAAGGTGAACGTGATGCCGTGGTCGTCGTAGGGGGGCACCCCGTCGTAGGCCACGACCGCCGTGCGATCCGGTGCCGCGCCGATCACCTCGTAGGTCACCGTCCCGCCCGCGCTGGTGTCCAGGTCGTGCCACAGCCCCATGACCAGCGCGTCGTCACCCGCGGTGTTGTCGGCCGGGAGGCACTGGTTGCCGTTGTCGATGGTGGCGTCGTCGCCGAACACCAGCAGGCCGTCGCCGACGCTGACGTCGGTGTAGATCCGGCCGTAGAACACGAACGGGAACGGCAGGTCGAGGGTCGCCTCGCCGTCGTCACCGAGCTCCAGCGGCGTGCCCGTTGCGGTGATGTCGACCCACGCGTAGCCGGGGCCGCCGGGTTCTTGGCTGTCCTCGAAGGTGTAGCCGAAGGCGTCGGGCCCGCCGGTGAGGGCCGTCGAGGCGCCGGGCAGGAGTAGCGCGCCGGCGGCGAGCGCCGCGAGCAGGGAGTGGCGATGGATCCTCATGGTCACTCCCCTCCTGGCGCCAGGGCGTACAGGTCGTCGATGAACACCGTGCGGCCGAGCAGCTTGGTGCCGGACCAGTCCACGTCCCAGACCACCTGACCGTCGGGGGTGATCTCCCGCACGCGGCAGCCGGACCCGAAGTTGTGCAGGGTGTTGCCGTTGGCCAGGCGGTGGGCCTCCCCGGCGGTGTCACCCACGATGCCCTCGCCCTCGCCGAAGCTCCACACCTGGCGCAGCACCTGCGCGTCGTGGTCCAGCTCGTACTCCCGCACCACGAGCTCGGCGTCCCAGTTGCCGACGTAGGACGACGTCAGCAGGGTACCGGCCTCGGTGAAGTGGGCGCCGTGCTGCCAGTAGAAGGCCGACTCCGGCGGGTCGAACACCCAGCTCCCCTCCGTGTGCCCCCAGTGGTTCAGGGTCGCGCCCGTGGCGTGGTCCACCTGCACCACGGTCTCGAGGCTGTAGAACGAGTAGACGAAGCTGTCACTGGGCTCGTCCCAGATCACGGTGTTGGACTGGCAGTAGTTCGCGCCGCCGTGGGTGTCGAGGAACTCGCCGCAGCTCCACAGCTCGCTGACCACGCCGCGCGGGTCCCGCCGCATCAGCGATTCGCTGGACCAGTTCGCCGCGCCCCAGACCAGGGACTCGTCCCAGAGCTCGGCGAACGCGTGGTGTCCCCCTGGCGTGGAATAGGTCTCCACCGGCGTGCCGTCGATCTTCACCCGGTGGACCTGGGAGCCCATCCCCTCGTCCCAGGCCGACCAGTACGTGAACTCGTCCCACAGCAGGTCGTCGCCGTCGTACGAGACGCCCGCGAACAGGGTCCAGTTGCGATCCGGCGTCAGCCACGCCCAGACCACGCGGCCCTCTCGGTCGAGGATGAACTTCCAGAAGTCGCTCGCCGGCGAGCTCCAGCCCCCGTCGTACTGGTTGATGGAGCCCAGCAGGTAGCGCCCGGACGGCTCCCACAGCGCCGGGTCCGCGACGAGGAGTTCGGGGACCGGGAATCCCTCGGGGAGGGGATCGGTCTGCGCCCCGAACGGTTCACCTGCCAGCGGGCCGTCGCCGAAGTCGTTGACCACGCGCGCGGTGACCACCGCGTCGTAGGGGATGCCCAGCAGCAGCTGGTCGTGGGTGCCCTGCTCCAGGTGCTTCGCCGGGGTCTGCAGCCACTGTCCCGCGTCGAAGCTGTACTCCACCCAGCCCTGCGCGTCGGCGAGCTGGGACCAGGTCACGGTCACCAGCGACCCGATCTCCCCGTGGAGCTCCCAGGCCTCGTCCGCGACCTGGGCGGTCGTGTAGGGGGTGGGGCCGTCGTCGGCGGGGCATCCCGCGAGCACGATGGACAGGGTGAACAACACCGGGAAGTGCCGTGGGGTCATGGGCCCTCGGTGGCTGGGGTTGGTGGTCGTCACATCCCCGACCACAGGAAGTCCTCGCCGCAGCGCGCGACGGACTGCACCCCCCAGACCTGGCCGGGATCGGCGAGGGGGTGGCCGGTCTCGATCTCGATTTCGCGCAGCGCCTGCCGGAGGTCGCGGGCGAGGGTGCACGATTGTTTCATCCGCAGGATCGGCGCGAGGTAGCGTCTGGCGCGCGCCGGATCGTCGCCGACGGCGTCGACCGTGTCGTGGAGCAGGGTGTCGCTGGACAGGTGGGCGCGCCCCTCGGTCAGGGCGGTCATCTCGCGCTCGAGTTGCCACTCCTGGGTCTCGCGGTAGGCCTGCAGCGGCGGCGTCCCCTCCAGCAGCTTCTCCATCTCCATGGCGCGGGTGGGGGCGTCGGTGAACGCCAGGTACTCGGTGACGGCCGGGGCCGAGACGTCGCAGTCGTTGGCCAGCAGGCCGTGGAAGATGGACATCCGGTCGTACCAGGTGACCGCGTCGGGGTGGGCGCCACGGCCCAGGAGCCGGTCCACCTCGAGGGGGGCCACCTCGCCGCACCACAGCGCGCGGATGGCGGTGACGTCCAGCCCCTCCTCCTCCTTGCCGTAGGGGTCCACCGTGGGGGGAGCGGCGTGGACCTCGGGGATGGGATGGGCCGCCGTCAGCAGCCCGACGTGGAGCGCGAACCGGGTGCGGAAGTCCAGCTCGCGGGTGAAGTTGAACATCTGCTCGCGCAGCTCGGCCGACGGTTCGCGATCGAACGCCGCGATCATCGTCGCCACCGCCTCGTCGTCGGGGGGCAGATCCACGTAGACCACGTCCTCGATGACCGGGCTGCCGATGGCCTCGGACACCGCGTCGTAGCGCAGGCATCGCAGGGTGTGCAGGGCGTTGACGCGGAAGTTGTTCACGTCCGGGGCGTCGCCGATGACCTCGAAGCGGGCGAGCAGGGGATCGCGCGCGCCCGGCCCCAGCCCGCACAGGCGAGGCTGGAAGATCTCCACCAGGTCGGCGTCGGCGCGGTAGCGCCACAGGAGGTACTGGATCGCGATGGGCTCGTACAGCGCGAGGCCCGCCAGGACCGAGCCCACGACCGCGACGCAGATTCCGATCATCCACTTCTTCGACATGGGCCGACCTTACCGTATTCCGGGATCCTCGTCCTCGCCCGAGACGCCGTCGACGTAGGGCCGCTTCCCCGCGTGCCAGGGGCTCCCCGGAGGGGCGACCACCAGCACCCGGCGCTCGGGGTCGACCACCTTGGAGTAGCGGGCGAGCTTGATCACGTCGGCCTCGGCGGTGTGGATGCCATCGAGGATCAGCGACTCCGACCGCAGCGCGGCCAGGTACCCCAGGGCCCGGATCGGATCGGCGAGGAGTTCGCGCAGGGCGCTGCCGGTGACCAGGGCCGGTCGCGGCTCCCGCTGGCCGTTGGCCCCCACCGCCGCGACGGCGTCGCGGATGCTCCACAGGGAGAGGGGCTCGTGACGCCTGGCAAAGGGGATGCGGTGCTGCACGGCGAGCTGGACGTAGGCCTGCTCGGTCACGGGCCACCCGGCGTCGAAGGGGAGGTCGAACACGTCGAGGTGGCGGTACGCCGCCGGCGCGAGGGTGATCCCGTGGACGCCGGGCTGGTGGAACACCGGCGAGCACGACGACAGGGCGAAGCGCCGGATCGTCAGCTCGCGGATGTCGTCGGCGCGCTCTGCGCAGAAGACCAGGGTCGCCTCGAAGTCCTCCTCGCGCTGGTCGGGGAGGTTCAGGACGAACAGGGACACCCCGACGGCCTTGTCCCGCGTCGCCGCGAGGATGCCGGGCAGCACCTCCACGTCGATGCCCTTGCGCGAACGCGCCAGGTCGCCGGGCACCACGGACTCGAGGCCCATCCCCAGCTCTCCGCAGCCGCTGTCCGACAGGATCTGCAGGGTCGCGTCGTCGTACCCGGGTTCCACGCGCGCGAGGCTGGACCAGCGCACGTCGAGGTGTCTCAGGGCGCCGGCGAGCTCGAGCAGCTCGGGCAGCGGGGTGGCCAGGTTGGCCAGGTCGAACTCCCTCACGCCGTGGTCGTCGCGCAGCGCGGCGACGCGGCGGGCCACCTCGTCGGCCGGCAGGGCGACCTCGCTGCGCACGGCATCGGGCGCGACGTGGTGGCAGAACGTGCACCGGCCCCACGGGCACGCGCGGCGGGTCCGGACCGGCAGGCAGCGCCGGGGGTAGCGGTCCAGGTCCAGCCCGGCGAAGTCCGGCTCGGCGAGGTCCACCAGCGGGATCGGCGTCACCGCGGGACCGACGACCACCGAACCACCGCGCCGGACCGCCAGCCCGGCGATCCCGGCCGGATCGCGGCCCTCGCGCGCCGCCGCGACCAGCTGCTCCAGGCAGGCCTCTCCCTCACCCACCACCACGCCGTCCACCAGGTCGAACAGCGCGTCCCAGTGGGCCACGAGGGGCGGCGCGGACCTCGCCCACGGCCCGCCCAGCGCCACGAACTCGCACCCGTGGTCGCGCAGGAAACGCGCGACGTGAAGCGCCGGGCCGAGCTGCGCGGGGGAGGCCACGGAGAGCCCGGCCACGCGGGGTGGGATCGGCCGCAGGACGTCGGACAGGGTGTCGCGGCACAGGGCGCGCAGCGGTTCGTTGAGGTGGCGCCGCACCCAGCTCGTCACCGTGTCCAGGGCGAGGTCCGGCGGCTGGAACTCGAGGTAGGACTCGACGAAGCGGGACAGCTCGCGGCGGGCCGCAGGGGTCTGGATCAGCGCCCTCAGCTGCGCGTCGGGGGGGCGGAAGCCCGCGGGCGTCTCCGGGCCCAGCAAGGTGGCGGCCCACCCGGGCTGGCGGAGCATGGCCGCCACGTACTCGGGGCCGGCGAAGCGGTGGAACGCCGCCTCGACATTGAGATCGCGCTGCTCGACTCGCAGTCCGCGGCCGCGCAGGTGGCCGGCCAGCGACGGCATGCCGAGCTCGGGCGTCTCGAACGCGCCGGCGCCCGGGGGGAACACGAGCAGCACGTCGGTCTCGCGGCTCGAGACCTTCGGGTGTGCGTCGAGGGAGGTCCAGAACGAGCGCTGGAAGACCGGGTCGTCGGGCCGAGGGTGCTCGTCGCGTATCCGGCGGAGCCGCTCGCGCCGCTCGGGTTGATCCCCGACGCGGCGGTGCGCGTCGCGGAGCACCTCGCGCATCTCCTCGCCGGGCAGGGCGCTGGCGTTGACCGCGAGCTTCTCGTAGTCGAAGTGGTCGCCGCTCTTCGCGGGGGTGAAGCCGTGCTGCGTGGCCAGCTCGAACAGCTCCGTACCGGGGAAGGGGCATACGGTGAAGATCCGCGGCAGGTCGAACGCGCCGTCCGCGATCGCCTGGACCGTGGCCTCCATCTCCTCACGGGTCTCGGACGGGAACCCGAGCATCGCGTAGCCGCTGGTGATCAGGCCCATCTCCCGGGCGGCGCGGGCGTTCTCGAGCACGCGGTCCACCTTCAGGTACTTGCGGATCAGCCGCTGGAGGCGGGGCGAGGCGGTCTCGAGGGCGAAGGTGATGGAGTAGCAGCCGACCTCTCTCAGCCGCTGCATCTGCGCGCGGGTGAGGATGTCCCCCCGCAGCCCGTTGGGGAACGCGATCTTCAGGTCGAGCCCGCGGCGCTCGATCTCGTCGCAGATCGCCATCATGCGGTCGGCGTCCACGTTGAACACGTCGTCGACGATGTGGATCTCGCCCACGCCGTGGTCCCGCGCCAGCAACTCCATCTCGTCCACCACCCGCTGCGCGCCGTGCAGCCGCGGCTTCCGGCCGAACAGGTTGTGGCAGTACGTGCAGCGCCACGGACAGCCGCGGCTGGTGACGATGGGGGCGTAGGGCGGCGCCACGGGAGGCACGTCGTGGAAGCTGAACAGCCGCGAGTAGCGCGGCAGGTCCACCAGGTCCCAGGCAGGCAGGGGGAGCGTGTCCAGGTCGGCGACGTATGGCCGCCGCCTCCCCTTGCGGATCGTGTCGCCGCTGCGCCACCACAGCCCCGGGAGGCCCGCTGGATCGTCGCCGCGCATCAACGCCTCGACCAGCTCCACCAGGGTGTGATCGCCCTCGCCGATCACGGCGCCGTCCACGGCGGGCTCCTCGAAACAACGCTCCGGTGTGAGGGTCGCCAGGGGACCGCCGACGACCACCCGCACGCGAGGCCTCGCCCGCCGGGCCAGCCGGGCACACGCCGCCGCCCGTGACTCGTCCAGGGTCAGCGCGCTCAGTCCCACGAGGTCGGGCGCCAGCTCCTCGACGAGCGCCGTCACGTCGTCGGGCTCGCGCGCGTCCGCGCTGAGGCTGCGCACGACCACCTCGACGCCCGGCAGCCGCCGCAGGGAAGCCGCGAGGATCAGCAGTCCGTTCGGTGGTGCCGCGGGGGGCGGACCGGGTGGCCGGAATGCCAGGCCCGGCGGGTTGGTGCGCAGCAGCAGGACGCGGTACGGCATGGGCGCTTCACCGCAGCGGGTGGACGTCCAGCGTGGTCATCTCGGCGCGCACGGCGTCGAAGGTGGCAGCGTCGGGGTGGGGTGGCTCGTCCGGGGCCGGAGATGCCACGGTGAACGCCAGGTTGCGCGTGTGGAATGCGCAGGGCTGCCCGTCCTCGTACCGCTCGACGCGGAACCGGACGCGGGCGTCGCCCTCTCCCACCACGAGCACCGTCTCGTCGTCGGCCTCGCCACAGGTCGCTGCCAGCGAGGTCCGGCGCGTCAGCGCGGTCGCGAGGCTGCGCACCAGGTCACCCAGCGGCGCTCGCGGCGGCGGCCCTGCGGTGGCCAGGCCGGGCGCGAAGCGGGCGAGCAACCCCGCGGGCACGGAGCGCATGGCCCCGAAGTGGTCCTGCAGCGCAGCGCGGACGCGGACCACCTCGGCGATGGCGCCCGGCTCGTCCACCCCCTCGACCTCGGCGAGGCGGCGCCGCAGCGTGGCCTCCACGAGGGGATAGATCCGCAGGTAGTCCGGATCGTCCGCCTCGAACACCCCCGTGTACATGTCCTCCATGGGTTCGGCCGCGCCGAAGTGCATGCCCGCGGGGATGCGCGCGGCCACCTCGTAGACCTCGCGGCGGATCGGGCGCTCGGGCAGCACGAACGGGTAGTCCAGCTCGGGGAAGCCCGGCGTGGCCAGGGTGCCCTGGGTCGGGAGGCCGGCCTCCTCGCCGCGCCGCTGGCGCGTGCGGTACTGCGCGGTCGGGAACAGGTGGGACAGCCACGACGGCTGCAGCACGTTGAAGCCGATCCCCGCGCGCCAGCGAAGCTCGGTGATCCGCTCGAGGTTCCGCAGCAGGTCGTCCAGGGACGTGTGGGTGTTGACCAGGATCAGGTAGTGGTCCTGGCGCAGGCCCCGCTCGCCCAGCGCCACCACCAGCTCCCGGATCTGGGCGTAGCGGTACGGCTTGCCCAGCCGCCGCAGCTCCGTGTCGGCGAAGTTCTCCGTGCCGATCTTCAGCCCCCCGCGCTCGGTGAAGAGGGCCGGGGAGATGGCGTCGAGCAGCTCCAGGTCCAGCTCCGGTGCCGCCCCCGGTCGTCGCGCGAAGAAGCTCGCGACCGTCCCCTGGACGAAGCTCAGGGTGTTGCGCCGCTCGGCCATCGCCTGCAGGAGCTCGATGGCCCGCGGCCGGTCCAGGAAGAAGTCGTCGTCCCAGATCTGCAGATCCCGTGCGCTCGCCGGGACCGCCTCTGGCGCCCCGTAGATCTCCAGCAGGCGTGCGTCGTATGCGTCGAGATCCGTCAGGACCGCCTCGGCGCTCTTGGCCCGCCACAGCTGCCGATCCGGCACCGAACAGAAGCGGCACGAGTACACGCACCCCCGCGACGTGGACAGGCTCAGCCCATGCTCGACGTTGCGCTCGGCGAAGAAGCGGAAGTCCAGGTCACACGCGTCGAGGTCCGCCGCGCGGTTGATCCGGTCCGAGTGGGCCGACACCGACGCGGTCCCGATCCGCGCGAGCACCCCGTCGAGCCCCAGCAGCGCCTCCACGCGGCCCTCGTCCAGCCCCACCCGCGCGTCGCAGCCCGCGACGATCCGCGCCAGGTCCACCACCACCTCGTCGCCCTCGCCCCTCACGATCAGATCCGCCTCGGGCAGGTGCGCGAACGCGTGCTCCGGGGTCGCCGTCGGGAACGCCCCTCCCACGGCGATGAAGGCGCCGCTGCGCTGGCGGATGTACCGGCACAGCTGCTGCACCTGGTCGAAGCAGCGCTCGAGCAGCGTCAGGCAGACCAGGTCCAGATCGGGGTGCTCGTCCAGCGCCCGATCGAGCTCGTCGGGGTCCGAGATGAACTGCTCGGGGAGCAGGGCCGTGCCCAGGGGAGGAGGATCGGCGCACACGTCCTGGAACGGGATCTTGGAGTCCAGCAGGACCGTCCCGCACCCGGCGCGGCGCAGTGGCGTGATCAGGTGGTGCATGCCGGGGTTCACGTGCAGGGCGTCGTCGCCCGGCGTGTCCCGGTCGAAGGGGTTGCTCAGGAGCAGGACCTTGGGGGCGCGCGCGGGTGCGGGCGCGTTGGGGGCCTCGACCGGGATCTCAGTCTGCGCGGCCCGGCGAACGGCTCCCAGGACGGCGCGGCGTACCTCGGCCGCGGAATCCCCGAGGCCTGCGCCGGCCACGATGTGCAGGCGCCCCGCGCCCCGGTCGATCTCCGCGCGCGGTGGTTCGATCCCGTCCTGGACGATGACATCGATGCGATCCGCGCCACCGCTCGTCGCCGCTGCGAGGGCGGCGGCCTTCATCAGGCGCAGCGCCCCCGCCGGTCCAGCGAGCCCGCGGGGGTCGCGCAGGCTGACGGCGCCGGGGAATCCCACCGGATCCCGGTGCAACGGCTCGCCCCGGCGATCCTCTGCACGCCGGATCAGCGGGTCGTCCCCGTGGTCCCGCAGCAGGTTCCACGCCTGCCTCGCCGCCCGCCCACGTCGCAACCTCGATTCCATTTTCGCCTTCCACAGTGACGTCGCCGCCATCCGTGCGTCAGTATATCCCTCGATGTCCGACACCGCCCCACAGCGCCATCCCCTCGGTGAGGTCTACGTGATGCTCACCTGGCGCTGTAACCTGCGTTGCCGCATGTGCCCCGTGTGGGGTGACCGCGGCCTGTGCCGCCGCGACGGCTACGTGGACGACGAGCGCCTGGACGTGGCGACCATCCGGCGCTTCCTCGCCGGTCCGCGCCGTCCCCGCACGGTCACCCTGTCGGGCGGCGAACCGCTGCTGTCGCCGCTGTGCTTCCCCATGGCCCGCGCCCTCGCCGATGACGGGCACCGGGTATGCCTGACCACCAACGCCACGCTGCTGGCCGACGTGCCCCCCGACGCCCTGTCCGTCTTCCACCAGATCAACGTGTCCCTCGACGGCCCCCCCATGGTCCTGGACCGCCTCGGGAGGGGAGGGGAGGCGACCCTCGACGCGGTCCTCGCCGGGCTACGTCACGTCGTCGACACCCGCGAAGGTGCGCGACCAGGGTTGAGGTTGCTCACCGTCATCACCCCCGAGGGCGCCGGCCATCTCGTCGAGATGCTCGACACCTTCGACGCCGCGGGGATCCCCTTCGACAGTCTCCTCTTCCAGCACCAGATGGCGCTGACCGCGGATGCCGCCGCCGCGCAGCAGCGCGCCCTCGCCCATCTCGTCGGCCCCGGCCTCTCCTACTGGGAGTGCCTCGAGGACACCGGCGGCCGAGTCGATCCAGACGCCCTGTTCGACGAGTTGGACGAGATCGCCGCCCGCTACCCCCGCGCCGTTCTCTCGGCGCCTTTCGGCCGCGACGACCTCCGCGCCTACTACGGCGATCCCGCCTGGACCGCCCCACAGCTGGCGGATGCCTGCCCGGCGCTCCACCGGGACCTGACCGTCTCCCCCGAGGGGCACGTCTGGCTCTGTCCGGGGCATCCGCTGGGCACTGTGTTCGACGACACCCTCGACGAGGTGCTGGACGGCGAGGCCGCCAGCCGGCTGCACGCGGCTGTGGATCGTGATGGGGTGTTTCCCGGATGCCGGGCCTGCTTCTCCCTGTACAACTACCGGGAGTGGTCATGAATCCCGTCGTCAAGAGAGCCCTCCCCTGGATCGCCCTCGGACTCCTCGTCCTCGTCGCCCTGCTCGTCGGCCCGCAGCTGCTCCTGCGCGGCGCCGGCCCCACCCCCGGCGACTACGACGTCGTCTTCCCCTCGGCGGGGCAGTACGAGGCCGGCGTGCCGGTGTACGAACCCGGCCAGACGTTCGCGGCCTTCCTGTCCCCCGTCGACGCCGCCACCGCCGCCGCCGCTCCCGACCTCGTCGTCGCCGCGGTCGATCCCCTCGGTCACCCGGCCGTGCTCGGCGACCGCCTCCGCGTCCGAGCCGCCGGCGGCACTTTCGACGTCGAGGGCGACGTCACCGACCTCTTCGGCGAGCAAACCGGCACGTGGCGGTTGCTCTTCGTGTTCTCACCCGCCGGCTCCGATTCCGCCGACAAGCTCGTCAAGCGCCACGGCTGGGAGATGAAGGCCAGGCCCGACGGGACGGTGGACTGGCCGGGCAATCGACGTGTCGTGCTCCGGTCCATCGTGCTGCGTTGAACCGCTCGCGCCGCCCCCCAAATGGGGACATACATGAGCTGGTCGCACTCGAAGCTTCGATCTGCCCCCTTCCTACCGGAGCAGGTTATGTGTGTCCCCGCCTCGCCCCCAAGGAACTCCGATCCACCCCCAAATCCACTAGTTCACCCCCCTGAAGAGGTGGAGGTGGAAGTGGAGGTGGAAAAGGTGAAAGAAGACCGGCGCGGAGCGCCGAGGAAGTGCGTTCCCACGGGGACCGTGGGAACGAGTGATGGAAGAAGAACCCCCCTACCAATCCTCGTAGTACCGCTCCACCATCCCGTTGAACGCCTGGATCAGCGCCGCCGTCTGTGGCTGCGGCACGATGGTGTTCATCATCGGGATGTCTGGGAAGCCGGCCTCTGTCAGCTGCGCGTTCAACCCAGCGTCCTCCCGGCACGCCTTCTGCAGCACGCGGAACTGGGCCTGCTCGTTGGTGACGTTCTTGCCCATCTCGCGCAGGCGCATGCGGAGGCGCTTGTAGACGGGCTCGTCCTTGTGGGACTCGAGGATGCTGTGGAGGGTGTCGATCAGGCTCATGATCGGCCTCCTCAGCAGGCGCCGGGGTCGAGGGCGCCGCGCTCGTAGACCTCGCGGATCTCCTCGTGGACCTTCTTGGGATCGGGGAAG
>CAYRNR010000084.1:0-37945 GCA_964425605.1 uncultured Rickettsiales bacterium
GCGCGCTGACCACCCCGACCTGGACGGTCGTCGATGGGACCCAGGCCGACTGCGGCGCCTGCCACGGCGCGCCTCCCCCGGCCAATCATCCCCAGATGGCGGACTGCTCGCTGTGCCACCCGGACACGGTGGACGCCAACGGTGACATCCTCGTGGACGGCGGCTTCCACGTGAACGGGAACGTGGAGTTCTCGATCAACGGCTCCTGCGACGCGTGCCACGGCGCTCCCCCCGCGACCTCGGGACACATGGTGCACTTCGCCGCCGACGCCGAGGACGCCAGCTACGGCGGCACGGGCATCACCGAGGAGCTGCTCCCCGCAGGCACGGCCTATGCGTTCGACTGCGGCAACTGTCACCCCATGGACGAGTCCCACCACGTCAACGGCGTGATGAATCCCGGCGGCGGCATGGCCGAGGTGGAGTTCGATCCCGCGGGCGCCCCGGCCGGCTCGCTCCGGGCGATGCACGATGCCAACGCCTCGTACAGCTACGGTGGGACGGTCCTCACCGATCCCGACGGCTTCACCTTCACGCAGGGCAACTGCGACAACATCTACTGCCACAGCGCCAAGTCCGTCGAGTCCGTGGATCCGGTGCCCGAACCCGGCGTGGACTTCCCGTTCAACGGCTATCCCATCACGTACCCGGCCTTCGCCACCGACGAGTCGCGCTCCTACGCGAACCCGACCTGGGGCGGCAGCATCTCCTGTGGAGACTGTCACGGTTTCATCCCGCGGACCGAGTACCCGGCAGTGGAGGCGATGGTCGGGGACACCCACTCGTTCGTCGGCCCCGATGGATACGAGGACGGCCACGCGAACATGCACGGCGGCGATCCTGCCGCATGTACCACCTGCCACAGCGCGACCATCCTCGTCGAGGGCACCCGCTCGAGGGTCGACGGTTTGTCCGTGTACGACCTGGTCCCCATCGGCGACACGACCACCCACGTCAACGGGCAGGCCGACATCGTGTTCACGGCCGATCCCGTCGCCGTGATCAGCACCGAGTTCGACCTGACGTCCGCCAGCTACGACCCCGGCTCACGGACCTGCAGCAACGTGGAGTGTCACTTCGACCAGACCGAGGCCGTCTGGGGCACACCCTGGCGCTGGGACAACATCTACGAGTGCAACGCCTGCCACCAGATGTAGCGCCACGCCGGCGCCTGCCGGTGTAGGATGACCACCGTGCGTCCCGCTCCGAGACTCCTGTTCCTCCTCGCCTCCGTGTTCCTGGGCTGCTCTCCCGGCGGTTCGGCCGGCGGCGGCGGCCAGGAGCCCATCGACCAGGACGGGGACGGATACACAGCTGACGAGGATTGCGACGACAGCGCCGCATCCGTCCACCCCGGCGCCGACGAGGTGTGCGACGGCCGGGACAACGACTGCGACGGACTCGTGGACGGCGAGGACGGCTCCGTGCCCGACGCGGACCACGACGGCGTGTCCGCTTGCGACGACTGCGACGACGAGGACTACTGGAACTCGCCGCTGCGCCAGGAGGGGTGTGACGGCAGGGACAACGACTGCGACGGGCTCGTGGACGGCGAGGATCCCGACATCGGGGATCCGGACGGGGACGGCGCCGACGCCTGCGTCGACTGCGACGAGCAGGACGCGAACAACTACCCGGGCAACGTCGAGGTGTGCGACGGGCGTGACAACGACTGCGACGGAGACGTCGATGCGGCCGACGACGAGATAGGCGACGGGGACGGCGACGGCGTGGACGCCTGCTCGGACTGCGACGACGACGATCCCCACAACACCCCTGGCGCCGCCGAGATCTGCGACGGCCAGGACAACGACTGCGACGGAGACGTGGACGACGACGATCTGGACATCCCCGACCTGGACGGCGACGGATACGGCGCGTGTACGGACTGCGACGACGCCGACGCGGCCAACCACCCGGACAACGTCGAGATCTGCGACGGCCAGGACAACGACTGCGACGGAGACGTGGACGGCGCGGACGCCGACATCCCGGATCTCGACGGCGATGGCGTGGACGCCTGTGACGATTGCGACGACGACGACCCCGCGCGCTACCCCGGCAATCCCGAGATCTGCGACGGACTGGACAACGACTGCGACACCTTCGCCGACGACGAGGACACGGACATCCCGGACGCCGACGCGGACGGCGCAGGGGCTTGCTCGGACTGCGACGAGGCCGATCCGGCCGTGTTCCCTGGCGCTGCGGAACCCTGCGGCGGGATCGACAACGACTGCGACGGCACCATCAACGACTACGAGAGCGTGCTCGCCGCCGGTGACGCGCTCGGCGACTTCGTCGAGGACGGCGATCTCGCCACGCCCATCACCTGCGCGGGCGACGTGGACCTGCTCGACGTGGAGTTCTGCTACGACGGAGCCGGGGAGACCCTGCTGTTTCGTCTCCTGAGCCATGCTCCGGTCGTGACCCTCGATCAGGAGGTCCAGATCCGGATCGATCTGGACGGCAACGGCGAGTGGGACGACACCGACTTCGCCCTCAACACGTTCAACAGCGACACCATCGACTTCGACGGGATGCTCTACTCCATGGATCCCGTGTACTGGAGCCCACTGCAGGACGCAGAACCGTTCGAGTATGCCGCCGGCAGCGACACGATCGTCATGGGTTTCCACCACGAGAGCATCGGCTGGGCGCCGGAGATCTGGATCAGCGCGAACGCCTGGTGCAGCGACTACGACGGGCTGGATTTTGCGCCCGATCTGGCGCCCGACACGGTGTGGAGCCGCCTGGTCATTCCCTGAGCGCCGCGCCGGGGCTCAAGGTCCAGGCGCCATCCACTGGAAACGGACGATGTCCCCGTCCGCGGGCCACGGCGCTCCAGCGGGCAGGTTCACGTAGACGTTCGCCTGGATCGGCGTGAAGAGCGAGGGACTCCAGGCTTCGTCGAGGGGGTTCACGGAGACCCCGTCGGGCCCTGTCTCGACACGCGCGGGGACCAACCTCGGATGGGACGGGGCGATGGTACCGACCAGCCTCCCCTCCCCTTCCAGGTGCGCCGGCGGCAGCCCCATGAGCTTGCGAAGGGCGGGAACCACGAATCGGTGGGCGCATCGGTGAGCGGCGATGGGCTGCCCCGGCAGGGCGAGGATCAGCGTTCCGCCCATGGTGGCGAACAAGAAGCGCTCCCCGGGTTCGTCCTGAAGCCCCCGGACCACCACGTTGGCGCCCGCCGACTCCAGGGCTGCACGAACGCGACCGTAGCGGGCATCCGACATCCCGCCGGAGAAGATGACCACGTCGGCGGCCAGTGAGCCGTGCAACGCTTCCTGGATGACCTCGAGGTCATCGCCGACGACGCTGAGCCTCGGCGGTACGTCGACCAGATCGTCGAGCATGCTCATCAGCATCGGTCCGTTGGCGTCACGGACGGAACTGTCGTCCACCTCGTCGAGGCTCGACCGCACCTCGTCGCCGGTGCTGACCACGCGAATGTTGGGGCGTCGGACCACCTCGAAGCTCGTGAGACCGACGGTCGCGGCGGCAGCGATCACCGGCGGCGTGATCTTGGCGCCGCTGGGGACGAGCACCGCCCCCTGGGAGCGTTCCTGTCCCTTGCGGACCACGTTGTGCCCGCGCGTCAGGACCGGCGGCAGCAGGATCGAGTTCAGTGAGACGGCCACGGCCGAGGTGGGGACCACGGCCTCGGTCCCTGGCGGACAGCAGGTCCCCGTGGTCACGATGATGGCCTCGCCCGGGCCCAGCTCGCCTGATGGCGACTGGCCGGGCATGGTCTCCCCGACCACGGTCACCCACCGATCGCGATCCGAAGCGCGCACCGCGAATCCGTCGGTGGTCGCGCGATCGTACGGTGGTTGGTCGCGATCGACGATGATCGGCCGGGTCAACACGCGCCCACGCGCGATTTCGATGGGGACACGCACCGACGGGAGTTCACGGATCCGTCCCAGGACCATCTCCAGGGTAGCCACCGCATCGACCTCCCCGGATGGCGGAAACCCGGTCGAGGGCAACGGGTTCTCGTGGACTCCGCCGGGCGAGTTGGCTGGCTTCGACCGCGGCGGAACAGCGACCATGGCTTCTCCTCGTGCCTTCTCTCCCGCGTGTGTCTCGGATTCGAGGTTCGAGCTCGCGGAAGCACCGAATCTGCATCCAGAAATATGCAAGATGCTTGCCGAGTTTCGGCGTGGAGTGGTCTCGGCGAGGGCGCCGGGAATCCGCCATGGGCCACCGTGGCGTCCGGTTGGTAAACTTGGCGCGCGCGCACCACATGCGCGATGCTCGGCGAACTCGCCCGAGCCGGAGGTCGTGACATGGTCGACCCATCGGCGACAGAGGATGAATCGAACGAGTTCCTGCGGAGCTGGCCCTCGGACTCGACCGCATTCCTGCGCAACCTCATCGAGGTCTTCCCGCTGGGTACGCTGGTCATCGCCCCGGATCACCGCGTCGTGCTGGCCAATCGCGCAGCGCGGGAGGCCAGCGGCCACCCCGATCCGGTCGCCGAGGGCGTGAAGTGCCACGAGCTCACGCACTTCTCGTCCACGCCATGCACGGGCGCCGACGATCCGTGCCCGCTCAAGGAGGTCATCCGCACCAAGGCGCCGGTGACCACGGTGCACACCCACTACGACGTGGCCGGCCACGGGCGCAAGGTCGAGGTGAGGGCCGCTCCGATCCTCGACGAGGACGGCGAGGTCCAGGCCATCATCGAGGCCACGATCGACGTGCAGGGGGACAGGCGGGACGAGGAGAAACTTCGCACGAGCGAGGAGCAGCATCGCGTCCTCGTCGAGCTGGCGCCCACCCCGATGGTGGTCCTCGCCCCCGACCTCACCTGCACCCTGGTCAACCCGGCGCTGGTGGAGCTGCTCGGGCGGTCCTCGGCGGAGCTGCTCGGGAGGCCTCACACGGACGTGGTGACGACCGACGACAGGGACGACCTCGCACAGATCCTGGCCATGGCGGTGTGCCACAAGGGCCGGCCCTTCCCGCTACCCCTGCTGAGATTGGCCCGCGCGGATGGCCGGGCCGTCGCCGTCCGTGCGCGGGTCACGGCCATACCCCGGTCGGCGGCCGGAGGTGCTCTGACGATCCACTACGAGGTCCTCACGGAAGGGTGAGGCTCGTCAGGGTCCGTAGTTGTGGACGCTGGTGATGGACGCCGGCAGATAGCCGAACACCAGGAGCGTCACGAAGATGCTCACCCCACCGAGGATCACGGCCCAGGCCGCGGGCCTGCCGCGCCATCCGCGCACCTTGCGCAGATGCATGTACACCAGGTACGCCAGCCAGGTGATCAGGGACCAGACCTCCTTGCTGTCCCACGCCCAGTAGTTGGCCCAGGCCTCCCAGGCCCACAGGCTACCGAAGATCAGTCCGGCGCTCAGGAACGGGAACCCCAGCGCGATCGTCCGGTGGGTGAACCGATCCACGACTCCCAGGGCCTCCCTCGAGAGCCAGTCCTTGCGTGATCCGACCAGGTAGAACAGGGACGAGACCATGGCCAGCGCCAGGGAGCCGTACCCGAACAGGTAGACGATGACGTGGGGGATGAACCACGGACTCTGCAGCGCCGGCGGCAGATCGGTCTGGAAGTCGCCGGCCCTGGAGCCCATGAACAGGATGACGGTCGCTGCGACGCACGTCAGCGCCCCGAAGATGTGGACCAGGCGCGTCCCCGCCTTGCGGAGCACCTCCAGGCCGCCCGAGACGAGGATCAACAGATACGCGACCACCAACGACAGCGCCAGGAGCAAGTAGACCTCGTACAGGGTCTGGAACGGCGCGTGGGCCACCTCGACACCGCGGACGTAGATGGTCACCAGCACGAGGCAAGCGCCCGCGGTCATGGCCGCGTTGGCCACACCGTCCAGGGCGCGGCTCGGCCGCCAGGCCGCGATCCCGAACAGGGGTGTCAGCACGCCGAAGAAACCGATGGCCAGGTGGTGCAGCTGTGCGGTCGAGAGGATCATCCTTCACCCCCCTTCGCCGCGACGCGGACGGCTCTGGCGCGGCGGTCCATCACGGGTTGGACGTAGAAGCACCAGGCGATCCCCAGCAGCAGGGCCCAGAGGCCAGCGGCCACGAGGGGCCACGCCGGATCACGGACGACCTGCAATCCGCTGTAGTCGGGGCGGGACGGATCCGCGTCGGATTGGAAGAAGCTGAGGCCACCGTAGGAGAGGGGTTCGTTCACCTCGACCACGGCGCCGTGGACCACTCGCCCCTCCTCCAGGACGGAGATGGTGCTGCGCCAGTCCCGTGGCGGGCGATCCCGATTGTCCGCCAGCTGAAGCAAGAGCCCCCCCTCCTGGCCCCCGCTCTCCAGCCGGATCACCCCCTGGGGCGTGTTGGACAGCAGCCAGTGTTCATCCCGTCCCCGTGGCCCCTCGACGGTGAGCCTCAGCGCGGTCTGCATCGGCACCCCCTCCGGCGGATCGTCGATCAGCTGCCACTGCTCCCGCGCCGCGGGTAGCGCTCGCAGGAGCGAGGGTTCGAGCCCTGCGAGTCGGGAGCCCTCGCCGAGTTCGCCGTGGGAGACGGTCCCATCCGCGTCGAGTACCGCACCGTTCACGTGCCCGTCCTCGCCCACACTCAGCTCCACGCGCACCCGGGTCGGCGAGCACCAGTAGTCGTAGTCGAACGAGCCCGTGACACCGCTCCAGGGCAGCCGGGTGAAGTCCTTGAGACGCTCTTCCGAGAAGAACAGGAACTCTCCGCCCGTTCCGTCGCGGTCCGTGAGGTGAACCCTCAACGCCGGATTGCGCGGGAACTCCGCCTCGTCCACCTCCTCGATGCCGACACGGAAGCTGGGGAAGACCTGTTCGAACTCCACGGTGAAAGGCCCCAAGGTGGCGACCTCACCCGGGACCGCGCGTATCGGCTCCAACGCAGGCGCGCCCTCCAAGGCCAGGCCGAAGGTGCCCTGACCCACGACGCCGTCGCAGGTCACGGAGGTCTCGTCCTGCGGCGGCGGGCCTTCGACGACCCGGATCTTGTAGCGGTTTTCCATGTCGATGAACGGCGGATCACCCGCTCTGAGCCAGATCGAGTCCCCTTCCCGCTTCGAGAGCTGCAGCTCCACCGCGGTCACGCCACCTTCGGTCCCCGGGTCGACGGCCACCATGGTCCTGGCCATGCCCGCGGCCTGGGAGATCTCCTCCATGGTCAGCTCGAACGCCGCGCCCGTCTCGGGATCGGCGAGCGCGAACTGCTTGCCGAGTTCGAGCTTCTCGGTGCGCTGAACTCCCCTGCCACCGCCGGAGAAGCCGTGATGCTCACCCATCGGCCCTGCCGGGGGCGATCCCGCGGTGATGGCCAGATCCTCGTGGTACTGGGTGTCGAACTGGTCCAGCCTGAGACTGAAACCCAGGGCCTCGGCCTGGCCCGTCGCGCGGGACATGTAGGCATCTACGGTGCGGTCCACCTGGAGGGCCACGAATCCTCTGCGCGCCAGGAAGGTGCTCCCCGTGGCGCCGGCCACCACCAGGATCAGACCGACGTGGGCGGCATGGAACCCGAGGTTGCGCAGCGTCACCTTCCTCCTGCCCACGGCGCCCACCGCGAGGTTGGCGGCCAGCAGGTAGAACAGGCAAGCGAACCACCAGGCGCCGTAGGCGTCGGTGAATCGCAGCCCATCGGCGATCCGATAGAGGACCGCGAACACGCGTGGATGGGCTGCGGCCAGCTCCCGCGCCCGCTCCTGATCCGCGGCAGCCAGCGCGGCCTTGTGGGTCTTCTCGCGCTCTTCCGAAGCGATTCGCTCCCCGAAGACCGCCTCGAGATCGTCCTGGTGCTGCCGCTGGGTGTCGGAGAGCTCGGCCGCGCGGGGCCAGGGGTGACTGGCCTTCACCCACAGGTGAGCCCACGCGTATGCGACGGTCCCGCGGTAGTCCTCGGCACTGGCGCCGGAGAGCTGGGGACGCTGGACCGTGAGGGTCGCCAGTACACAGGCCAGGGAGATCGTGATCATCAGCACCACAGCGGTGCGCACCGATCGCAACACGAACCATCGGGCACCGAACACCCACGCCGCGACGATCGCAAACGCGATCACGCCTGCCCAGGCGATGTCGCCCGCGACCAGCTGAGCGCAGTGGACCACGCACAACGAGACGGCCACCGTGGTCAGGACGGCGCGTGAGGTCACCTCCCTGGCGTGGGCTCCCGTGCCACCCTTCTCCTTGGTTCCGGTTCCTCCGCCGTCCATCGGTTTCCTCCAGGTTCGAGGGCGACCCTCTCTGGGCCGAACCGTGGAGTCTCTTTCAAGTTTCGTACCGCATGGCGAATCCACCCCGGCTCGGGATGTTCGGTGGGTACCGAGGTCGTGAGCGATTCCAGGGAGATCGCGCGCTGCGCCGGCGACCGGATCGACTTCCCTGCTCCATCGACGGAAACCCGAGCCCTGGCACGCTGGCGTGACGGATTTCCGCCGGGTTGCGCGGGTTCCCGTCAGTCGAGACCGATGTCACTCGATTCGCGCCACGAGATTGCCCCCGGAACACGGCCGGCGATGCCCGATAAACGCGCGACGTAACCGGAGGCGAGCGACCGTTTCCCCTCACCGGGCGAGGCTGGCATGTCCTTTGCTCCCGCGGTGAACCCATGTCGAAGACCGTGGCGAACATCTGCGGATGGATCCTGGTGGTCGGGTTGCTGGCCCCCGGGTCCATCGGGCGTGCTGCAGAGGACGACGAGGCCTCGGTGATCGTCGAACGGCGACGCCTGCGGCTGGACCTCTCCATGGAGTTCGAGCTGCTCGGCGGCTTTCGACGCACCACGTTCGCCGGGATCGGCGCCCCCCTCGGGGCGTACCTGCTCGTGGAGACCCATACCCCTCGACGCAACGCCGGGGCCATGGCCTACGTGGGACTCGGGATGGACCCCCTGCAGGGTTCGCGGGAGATCTCCCTGCGTGGCATCGAGGTCTACCACAACGACGCCTGGCGGTTCCTCGACCTCCGCGTGGGCCGTCTCAACCTGGTCCGCGGCGGCCGGTTCCGGTTCGTGGACGGGGCGGACGTCCGCATTCGATTCGCCAAGCACCTCCACCTGGCGTGCTGGGGCGGGGCCGCCTGGCACCCTGAGCTCGCCGCCCTGTTCAGCGGCGGACCCGTGGTCGGCGCCGACCTGGCCTTCCGCCCCGCGTCGGCGGTGGGCGGCGGGCTTCGATACGAACACCAGACAGCCCTCGATGGTGGCGGCGTGGACCGCATCGGCGCCGACGTCTCCCTCCACCTGCCTCGAGCGGCCGGCCTGGTGGCCGAGGCTCGCCTCGACGCGGTCCCGGCCGAGGAGATCCTCGAGCTGGTGGCCCTGGCCGCGGAGCTCCGCCCCCACCACCGCTGGCACGTCCGCCTCGAGGGGGGCGCTACCAACCCGGTCGTGGACGTCCTGGGCCGGGGCGGGCGGCTCTACGATACCCTCGCGGATGGGCCCACGCTCTACGTGGACGGCCGCGTGCGGGTGGGGCTCCCGCCTGGGATGCTGACGCTGGACGCCGGCGTGCTGGGGGTGGGAGATGGGGACGGGGCGTGGGCGCCCGGCGTGCGCTCTGCGCTCGGTTTCAGCTCGCACCCCGGGCGGCCCTGGCGGCATTCCCTGCGCGTGGGCGCTCTCCACGGTTCCGGGGGGACCGCGGGCCTGCTCCTGGGCGAGGTGGGTCGCAGGTTCGGTCCTCTCGACCTCGGAATCCTCGCCGAGCAGGCGCTGTACCAGTATCGGGGGCGGCCCTGGCGGGCCACCACTCACGGCGGCGTCCAGGTGGGCCTGGACCTTCATCGGGCGCTCCACCTGTCCCTGACCGGCGAGCTGGAACTGGGGAGAAACCCGGCCCCCGAGGGATTGGTGATGCTCGTGGCGACGATCCGCGTACACCACGGCAAGGTCCGGACCCCGTTCCCCGTCCGCGATCGCTATCTCTCGCCGTGGAGCCCCTACCGATGGCGCCGCGAGCACCTTCCGCGATCGCCGGGCACGGTCCCTGGCGCCGACCCCTACCCCTCCGTGCCCCAGGGAAGCGAGGCCACCGGTGAGAGTTGAGCGCCTCGCCTGCGTCCTCGCCGTGGTGCTCGCGACGGGCCTTCCGCCCCACGGCTCGGGCGGCGAGGAGCCGGCGCCGGGCGCCGACAGCGGTCGAAAGACGCCGGTGAGCATCGATCCCTATGATCGTTTCGTCCACGAGGACCACCGGACGCAGTTCCTGCGCAACAAGGTGTCCTGCCTGGCGTGCCATCCCATCGGGATGGTCACGGGGACCGACGACTTCGCAGCGGTCAAGAAGACCGACGATCTCGTGCTGGTCCCCGCCGAGGAGATCTGCCACGACTGCCACACCGGCGAGCTGCGGTACCCGCGCTCGCCCACGCGCTGCGACACGTGCCACTCGGACCTCGCGCCACTGCTCCCCGAAGACCACGGCCCCGGCTGGGAGCGGGATCACGCCTGGGCTTCCCTGCGTCACGGTTCCTCGTGCGATCTGTGTCATCCCGTGAGCGACTGCACCACCTGCCACTCCCGCCGGGACTCGGGAATGCACCGGGTCCATCCGGCCACGTTCCGCTCGACCCACGGCATCGAGGCACGCCTCGATCCCAGCCGTTGCCAGCGCTGTCACCTGCAGGGCTCGTGCGAATCGTGTCATGCGGGGGAGGGAGGGCCATGAGGTGGCCACCGATCGCGCGGGTCCTGCCGCTGGCGTGCCTCCTCGCGGGCGCCTGCGGTCCGTACGAGCTCGACTGCGAGGACCTCTTCGACGTCCTGGACACGGACGGCGGCCTGACCCTCACCGAGCGTGAGCACCCCGTGGGGTGGGGGCAGGAGCGGTGTTTCACCTGTCACAGCGTCGAGCGCATCCACGTCCTCAACTGCACCGGCCTGGACGAGGTCGATCTCGCCCAGATCCGCGCCGAGGTGCGGCTGGGGGGCATCGAAGCGTGCGCCTCGTGTCATGGCGACAACGGAGTGACTCGGTGATGCGCCGTCTCGACCCACACCTCCGACGCCTCTTCGCGCTCGCGTGCGCCCTCGCCGCCTTGACGCTGATGCCCGCCGCCTCGGGCGACGAGGAGCATCACCTGCGCGGCAGCTCGCCGCTGGAGGCCGAGGCCGGCAAGGTGGTGACCGTCGCCGGCGCCCCCGATCCCCACGGGTCTCCCGACATGTGCATCGAGTGCCACGGGTTCGTGCCGGTCACCGGCATGGAGACCCCCATCCCCGGGCGCGACGTGTGCGAGGAGTGCCACCCGCAGACCAACTTCCACCTGGTCGGGGTCCCGCGCGAAGGCTTGACCGTGCCGGACGCGTTCCCCCTCCCCGGCGACCTCATGGAGTGCATCACCTGCCACGACGAGCCCGCCTGCGATGGCCTGCCGAGGCGAGCACGCGGCGAGGACCATTTCCGCGACGGCCCGTACCCCACGACCCTGGATCTGTGCTTCCGCTGTCACGAGCGCGCCACCTACCGGCAGACGGATCCCCATCGCGAGCTGCGCACGAAGGCCGGTCAGCGAAACGACGCGGTGTGCGTGTTCTGCCATCAGGGTGTGCCCGCGTCCGAGCTGGATCGGAGCGTGGAGGTGCTCCGCGTGGATCCCGTCGAGCTCTGCAAGGGCTGCCACGCCCACCAGATCCACGTGGGGATCCCCAGTCACCTGGTCATCGCAGACGCGGAGATCGTCGCTCTCGTCGAGGCGTACAACGAGGGCAACGAGTACGAGATGCCCCTTGGACCGCGCGGCGAGGTCACGTGCACGACGTGCCATGATCCCCACCCGGGCCTCGAGCCCCTCCCCGGGAGCACGTCCCCCCACCGGATGGACAAGCTCCGCAAGTCCAACCGCAAGTACAGGGACGAGTACTACCTCCCCCGACTGAGGCAGGAGCTGGCCGAGGTCGTCGATTTCGAGGGCGAACCGCTGGACCTGGGAGACGGTCCCAGGAACAAGGATGGACTGCTCAGGGTCCCGGCCGAGGACGGCACGCTGTGCCTGATCTGCCACGATTTGGGGGGGGAGGAGTGATGAGGCGAGCCTCCCTCCTCGTCGCGCTGGCGCTGGTCGTGGTCCTGCCGACAACCCTCGCGCTCCCCCCGGCGCCGGCTTCGTCCGCGCCCGAGGACGGTCCCGACGTGCTCGAGATCCGGGATCTGCGCCTGTTGACGTCAGACCTCGGCGCGCCGACGGATGTCGAGGTGGGAGACGATGGCACGGTGTACGTGCTGGACGGGTACGGTGGCCTCATCCACGTGTTCGACGCAGCGGGCGACGCGGGTGAGCCCATCCCCGTGCGCGGCGATCCCGTGGGTATCGGCTGGGGTGGCGGCAGGCTCTGGATGCCGCGCACGGACTCGATGGTCGTGATGGCCTACGATCCCAGCTCCGGTGAGTGGGAACCGCGGACCGCTCCGGCGATCGAGGCCGCGACCCGCTTCACCGATGCCGTGGTGATCGACGACGAACTCCTGGCCGTTTCCCAGGGCGGACGCGTATGGCGATCTCCTCTGTCCGGCGGCGACGGCGAGTGGGTGTCCCTGTCCTCCACCATGCCCTTCCTCGCCGACGTGTTCGTGGACGGGCGGCTCGTGGTGGCCGACGTACAGGACGACACCATCCAGATCACGGAGCCGGGGAGCGACGACTACGAGCAGATGGCCCAGTGGGGGGTCTGGGAGGGGGGGTTCCTCCATCCCACGGGGCTGGCCGTGGATCGACGGGGCCGCGTCTTCATCGCGGACGGATTCCTCGGCGTCGTGCAGGTCTTCAACCGTCATGGAGAGTTCCTGGGGGCCCTGGGTCGCGGCGACGAGCTGCTACGGTTGGAGCACCCGATGGGCATCGCCGTCGACGAAGATCGCCTGTTCGTCGCCGACTGGATCAGCGGCCAGGTGGTGGCCATGGAGGTGGACGACCGGACGAGACCCGTCACCCGGACAGGCCTGTACAGACGCAAACTGCCCCGCGTCTCCTACCTCGAGAGCAGTCCGTCCCCCGAGCAGCTGCTGATCCCCGTGTGTCAGACCTGCCACGACGGATCGGTCCAGAACTCGGCCGAGGTCTGGGACGACTCCCTCGAGCAGCACCCCGTGGACATCATCCCCCACAAGCCCGTACCGCCGCCGTTCACGGTGGACGACGAGGAGCAGCTGTACTGCGGCACCTGCCACATCCCCCATCGGATGGGCGACGCAGTGGACGCGGACTCCGAGCTGATGGAGATCTTCCTCAAGGAGCCGCGCGCTCGGTCACAGCTGTGTCGTTCCTGTCACACCGACGTGGTGGCCGAGGTGCGGAAGATCGCCGATCCCGCGGCCCAGGGCGAAGCAGGCCACGCCCTCGGACAGGTGCCGCGCGGTGTGGCTCGGACCGGCGTCCAGGCCATCGATCCCACCGTGGAGCGGGTCGAGTGCCTCGACTGTCACGCCGCCCACGGCGCCGTGGGCGAGTCCCTGCTCAACACCGAGGCCGCGGCCTCGGGCGGTTGCACCCGCTGCCACATCGGGGTGTCGCCGGACAGGGGCGCGCGCACACATCCCGTGGACCGCCCCCTGCAGAGCGAGGACGTCGTCCGCGACCTGCTCCTCCGCGACGTCTTCCTGGGCCCGGGCGATCGTGTGGTGTGCTTGACCTGTCACGACGTCCACAGCAGCCCGCAGGAGTCGTGGCTCACGTCGAGGATGAGCGCCAACGAGCGGTGCATCATCTGCCACAATCGCCACTCCAGCCTCCAGGGGGGCGGCCACGACATCCGTCCCAAATCCCAGAAACACGTGGCCACCGCGTGTCTGGCCTGTCACTCCCTGCACGGAGCGAATGGGCCGGCGCTGGGCCGCTCCGGGGGTGACTATCGCGATCCAACCAACTGCCGCGGGTGCCACTCCTCCAGCGGCAAGGCCAGGACCCGCGTGGACCTGTCGGGGGGACACCCCCTGTCCGATCAGAACCCGGGGCTCGCGACGCTGCCGTCGGTCAACGCCAACGGCACGCTGCCCCTGGGAACCGCGGGCAACATGGGATGCCTCACCTGCCACGATCCCCACGCGGCCGTCGTCAAGCAGGGCAATCCCAAGATGCTGCGCGTACCCGGCGGCGACGCGGGTACCTGCCTGGCGTGTCACGAGGACAAGCGCGCCACCGTGGGCTCGGATCACGATCTGAGGCTCTCCAGGGCGGCCTTGCCCGACAAGGCCGAGGCGCAGGTGGACCGATCCGGGTTGTGCCTGGCCTGCCACGGTCTGCACCGGCGCAGCGGCTGGCAGGGCTGGAATGGCCCCCTCGGCGGTAAGTCCACGGACTCCATCGCGACGCGGGCCTGTCTCGGATGCCACGAACCCGGCAACGGCCGCTCGACGACCGTGGTCCAGGCCTGGGAGCACCCCGGCGACCTCCTCCTCACCACGGCAAAGGTGCCCTGGCACAACACCGGCGAGCTCCCCCTCTACGACGCCCAGGGGAATCCCACCGACGACTCGCAGATCGGGGACATCACGTGCTTGACCTGCCACGACGCCCACGTGTGGAGCCCCAAGCGAGGCGGCGCCGGAGGCTCGGGGCTGGGGGACATCCGGACGTCCTTCCTCCGGGAAGGCTGGGAGGGGTTCTGCGCTGGCTGTCATGGGGAGGAGGCTCTGGCCGTGTACCGGTACTTCCACGACCTGAACTACCGCGCGAGCATGCGCGAGCGCAGTGAACGCAGGGACTGGCCCATCTATCAGGAGGACGATCCGTGAGACGGTTCCTCTTCTTCGTGCTGCTCGGGATGCTCGGCTTCGGGATCGGCGCGGTCGCCGTGTTCCAGGTGGCGTTCGTGGCGGCGGTCATTCCCCACGGGGGTCTGTACTGAACCATGGGTGAACCGTGAGAACGCTCCTGTCTCGAATCCTGGGTCTGCCCCGATGGCTGTCTAGCCGGATGGCGCGGATGTTCGATCTGGATCGGCGCGCGCTGCTGCCGGCCCTTGCCGTCTTCGGGATCTCGAGCGTCGCGGGGGGTGTCGTGGGCTACCGGGGGTATCTATGGGTCTGGATCGATCCGGAGTTCTGCTATGTCTGCCACATCCACGACTACGCGGTCACGGACTGGAAGCGGAGCATCCACGGCGAGGTGGTCACCTGCCACGACTGCCATCGCGTACCGCTGCTCCACTACACCAAGACCTTCACGCACACCTTCGTCAACCGCCCCACCTTCCCCGAGGATCTGCACGAGCTGCCGCGAATCTCCTCCGAGACCTGTGAGAGCTGCCACCTGACGGAGGCTGCCGCCTACCACGATCTCAGCTCACCCATGCCGCGGTGGCTGTTCGACGGCACGGTGAAGGTGGAGAGCTCCCCTGCCCACGTGCTGCACATGGAGTCCACCGTCCGCGATCCGGGTGACGAACGCGGCGGCGACGGAGGCGCCCCCGCGCGCGATCGACGCCTGCAGCAGCACGGCGTGACCGCCCAGGACGTGGGATTCGGCGCTGGCATCATCGAGTGCGTCGACTGTCACGGGACCGAGGCGAATCGATACCACAACTTCCTCGCACGCGCCGACAACTGCCTGCAGTGCCACGAGGAGCTCACCGTCCGCGGTGAGCACCTCGCGGACTTCGACTGCAAGCACTGCCACTTCCAGGACTTCCTGGCTCCGGGTGACTTCACCCGCGGTGAAGTACCCTCCATCGCCTTGCCCATCGCCGATCCGCTCATCCAGTGAGGTCCTATTCTTGTTGACCGGCGCGCCCGAAACTGTGTTGATAATGACCATGAAATCCATGGTCTTTCTGGGCTTGATGGTCGCCACGGCCTTCGGCATGGGCTCGGTGGGGTGTTCCAACGCCGACGAGCTCCCCTACGTGAGCTTCGAGACACCCCTGAGGCCCGCCGCAGGGCTCACGGGCCCTCCCGACGACATGCTACGCGTCGGCGCGTCACCGTTGCACACCGCGATCTCGGGATACGAACAGTTCGTCGGCCTCGTGTCGTACCTGACCGCCGAGACGGGCCGTTCCGTCGCCTTCGTCCAGCGCAGCACCTACTACGAGGTCAACGAGATGGTCCGGTCCGGCGACCTGGCCATGGCGATGATCAGCCCCGGGGCCTACGTCCTCAACGGCCACGGTCTCGAGGCGATCGCCGTCCCCGTGTCCCACGGCGAGCCCACGTTCAGGGCCGTGTGTGTGGTCACCGAGGACAGCCCGGCCCGCCGCCTCGAGGATCTCCGCGGGAACGTCTTCGGCATGGGCGACGTCCTCTCCCTCTCGAGCCGGTTCTACATCGAGGCCCGTCTCCAGGAACTGGACACCACGCCCGACGAGTTCTTCGCCCGCATCTACCACGTCGAAGGCCAGGATTCGTTGCTACAACTGGTCGCCAGTCACAACGTCGACGCCGCCTGCGTGAGCAGCAGCGTCCTGGAACAGCTCGCCAGGGAGGACGGCGAGCTGGCGCGGGCCGTCCGTCCGGTCGAGCAATCGCGACCGTTCTCGGCTTCGCCGGTCGTCGTCTCGTCGGACATCGATCCGGCGCTGAAGGAGCTGCTGACCCGGTCCCTGCTCGACATGGACGAGTCCGACGCCGGGCGCCTCGTGCTCACCGACCTCGGCATCGATCACTTCGACGTCCCCGCTCCGGGGCTGTATTCCGACATCGAGGCGCTGCTGAAGGACGCCTCGGCCGAGCTGGACCTGCAGTGATCCCCAAGATCCCCTGGCTCCCCCTCCGCACCAAGCTGGCCGTGCCCATCGGGTTGACCATCCTGGTCCTCGGCCTGGGCACGGCGGCGTTGATGAGCCAGGCCATCCTGGCTTCGCTGGAGGACGAGCTGCACCGACGGGCCCTCACCGTGGCCTCCGAGGTCTCGCTGCGTGCGACCCAGGAGGCCCTGGTGGAGGACACGATCGCGCTGGACGCGGTCATCGCGGACACCATGACCCGTGACGACGTGATGTACGTCGTGGTCATCGGCGCCGGGGGATACGTCCTGACGGACAGCTTCGACGCGGGTATCCCCGGTGATCTGATCGACGTCTTCGAGATTCCCCGCGCCAGCGTGAACGACCCCGTGGCCTTCGATTCCGACAGGGGCATCGTGCACGACTACGTGGCGCCCATGGTCGACGGCCGTCTCGGGACCGTGCACCTCGGGCTCTCGCAGGAGCGCGTGCGGGCCGCGGCAGAGTCCGAGGGCCGGAGGCTGTTCCTGTTCTCGCTGTTCGCTGCGCTCGCCACGGCCGTGATGGCGACCGTCCTGACCCACATCGCCACGCAGCCAGTACGACAGCTCACCGTCGCCGCCGCCAACGTGGCGTCAGGACGGCTGGACGTGCGTAGCGGGGTCGTGTCCCGCGACGAGATCGGCGATCTCGCCGAGCAGTTCGACGACATGGTCGCCAAGCTCGAGACCAGCCAGTCCAGGCTCAGGGACGCCCACAAGATGATGGTGCGGACCGAGCGGCTCGCCGTGGTGGGACAGGTCGCGTCGGGAATCGCCCACGAGATCGGCAACCCCCTCCACGCCGCGCGCCAGTTCGTCGACGCGCTGTCCGAGAATCCGGACGCCCACGGCCGCTACCTGCCGCTGACCCGCGAGGCGCTGGATCGGATCGACAACGTCATCAGCGAGATGCTCGGTTTCACGCGCGAGCGCTCGCTTCGACCGAGGGCCATGGAGGTCAACGCGGTGGTGACCAAGGCCGTGGATTTCCTCAAGTTCGACCAGCGTTGCCGGAGCGTCGAACTGGAGCAGGATCTCGTCGAGTCCCCACCCCCCGTCCACCTGGATCCCGAGTCCATCGGTCAGGTCGTGGTCAACCTGGTCGTGAACTCCCTCGATGCCCTCGAAGGGGACGGGCGCGTCGTGGTGAAGACCGCGGTCCGGAGCAATGGAGACGCACGCCAGCACGTGGTCGTGACCGTGCAGGACGACGGGCCCGGTATCGCTCCACAGGCCGTGGATCGCATCTTCGAGCCCTTCTACACGACCAAGGATCCGGGCGCGGGCACGGGTCTCGGATTGGCCGTGAGCCAGCGGATCGTGACCGTGCAGGGCGGACGTCTCGAGTACGTGGAGAGCCCCGGGGCGGGCGCGACCTTCGAGATCTGGCTTCCCGCGGAGGAGAGAACATGAGCAGCAACGCCATCCTCGTCGTCGAGAACGACGTGCTGTCGCGAACGGCGCTGGTGGACCTTCTGACCCGCCACGGCTTCGAGACCATCGAGGCCGAGAACGGCATCGGGGCGATGGATCTCTTCCGCGCGGGCACGTTCATGGCCGTGATCACCGATCTCAGGATGCCGAAGATGAGCGGCATCGAGCTGCTCAAGAAGATCCGCACACGCGATCCCGACGTCCCGGTGATCCTCGTGACCGCCTACGGCTCGGTCCAGACCGCGGTGGAGGCCATGAAGGAGGGCGCCTCCGACTACGTCACCAAGCCGTTCGACGCCCAGGAGATCCTCACGGTCCTCGAGCGCCAGGCCAACATCCACAAGCTCCGCGAGGAGAATCGTTCCCTGCGACGCCAGATCGGCGCCCAGTACGGCATGACCAACATCGTGGGGCGCAGCGACGGCATGCGAACCGTCTTCGAGCAGGTCAACACCGTCGTGGACTCGCTGGCGACTGTGCTGATCCAGGGTGAGAGTGGCACCGGCAAGGAGCTGGTGGCGAGGGCGCTCCACTTCAACTCGGCCCGTTCCAAGGGGCCCTTCGTCCCCGTCAGCTGCGCCGCTCTCACCGAGACGCTCCTCGAGAGCGAGCTCTTCGGCCACGAGAAAGGCGCGTTCACCGGCGCCACGACCTCCCGCTCGGGCCGCATCGAGGCCGCCGATGGCGGGACCCTCTTCCTCGACGACGTGGACGACATCCCGCTCAAGGCCCAGGTGAAGCTGCTCCGGGTGCTCCAGGAGCGCGTGGTCGAGCGGGTCGGCACCCACCGGCCCCGGAGCGTGGACGTCCGCGTCGTGGCCGCCACCAAGGTCGACCTCCGCAAACGTATCGCCGAGGACGAGTTCAGGGAGGACCTGTTCTACCGCCTCGCCGTGATCCCCATCCACATCCCTCCCCTGCGCGACCGCAAGGAGGACATCTCGCCCCTGGTCTCCCATTTCCTGGATCGCTTCTGTGAGCGCGAGCGCAGCGACGCCATGCGGATCTCCACCGACTGCATCAAGGCCCTGGAGGCGTACACGTGGCCGGGCAACGTCCGCGAGCTCGAGAACGTGGTCGAGCGCCTCGTCGCCACCTGCCCCGGCCCCCAGTGCGGACTCGACGCCCTCCCGCCGGAGCTGGTCAACGGCCGGCTCGACGACGACGTCCCGCTGCCGTCCACCTTCCCCAAGGAGGGCATCGACATGCTCGGCGAGCTGGACCGTGTGGAGTCGAGGTTGATCCGCTGGGCCCTCGCCCGCACGGGCGGCAACAAGTCCAAGACGGCCCGGCTCCTTCACCTGAGTCGTTCGACCCTGGCCGATCACATGCGTCGTCTCAAGCTGGAGGCGGGGGACAAGGACTGAATCCAACGCGGGAACGTCTACGGCTGCGCTTCCTCGTTCCGGGTGGCGACTGCGGGGCGCGCAGGTGAACCGAAGCCGGCGGGGGAGAAGTTCACGACGACGCCCACGCCAAAGGTCACCCCGAATCGCTGGGCCTGTCGGATCTCGAAGCCGGCGGGCACGACCTGCAGCTCGGCATAGTCGTCGGCCAGGGACCATACCCGGCGGCAACTGGCCACCAGGCCGATGGCCAGCTGCTGGCCCAGGAGAAGCTCCGGACCGGTGTGCACGCTCTTGAGGAGTTCGAAGCCCGATCCCCCGCCGCTGACGAGCCCGAGCCCCGCGTACCAACCGGCGCCGATCCTCGGGGAGGGCCGGCCGCGGTGCCAAGTTCCGAGCGCGGCCATGGGGCGGAAGAACCAGGAATAGCCCGCGACCAGCTCCAGATCGAACAGACCCGGCGGCGAGCCCTCCCCGCCGGCCACGTCGATGACCTGGTCCCCCGATCCGTCCATCACACCGACCAACGCGTGCGTCCGCGCCGCGGGCGCGTACGCCACGGCGCAACCGAGCCGCACGGCACCGATCGTGCGCCTCTCGACCCTGTACCCGTGTCGCAGCGACGTGACCTGCCCGGACACGGACTCGACGCGCACGCTGACCGAAGCCACGTCCTCACCCAGCAGGGGCGCGAACCCGAACCGTGAGACTCGCTCGTCCGACTCCGCCTCGGCGGGACCGGTGGGATCTCCGTCATCGGCGACACCATCCCGCACGAGGCCACTCGTGGGTGAGGAGAATTCGACCTCGGGTCGGGTCCCCTGGGTGTGCCGGACGAACACCACGATGTCCCGCTCCGAGTAGAGATGGGCCTGGGAGTGTTCGCTGACCGGATCCATGCCGTCGGCCGTCGCGAGGGTCAAGACGCCCTCGGGCCGAGAACCGATGAAGTCCGCACACGCTGCGTAGGACCAGTGGCGCTTCGCCCATCGTCGTGCTCGGCGGCCGTTCGTATCCTCGAATCCCGCTTCGAGCAGCTGGGCGCCAGAGAACTCGGCCACCTCCCGGCGGCACCAGGCCTCCAGCCCTTCTCGCTCGACATCGTGTTCGACCTCGACCAGCGGTTCGGCCTGCGTGACCAGGACGAAGGTCCGCAGGATCCTTTCGCCGTCGATGGGCTCCGCGACCAGGAGCACGGGCTTCGGCTCCGCTCCGGTGAGCCGCCCCGTCAGGACGTCCACTCGAACGGCCGCGCCATCCTCGAGTCCCGGAGCCGACTTCATGTCCAGCGCACCCAGCTGTCCCGATGGCCGGCCCCACTCGGAGGCATCGCCACAGAGGATCTGGCTGCCTTCCACGGCCGGACCGTCCAGGCAGATGGGCTTCCAGCGGCCGTCGAAGAGGTAGGTCGGCGAGTCCGGACCGATCCGGAGATCCTGATCCGGGACCACGCGCACGTTGGTCGTGTATCGCCCGTGTTCCACCGACGTCGACGCTGTGCGGAGCAGCTCCACCTCTGCGCCGTGGATGGCAGGCAGCTCGAAGAGCAGGCGGTACACGTCGTCCTGGCCGGCGAGGCGCACCAGGAACTCGGAGTCGGCGTGGACCCCGGAGAGGAACGCGCAGGACTGGCCGGGGTCCTCGTCCTGCCAGGACAGCTCGAACGGTTCGCGGGAGGTCCGGTGGAGCTGGCACGACGCGCTGGCCCAGTCCACGACCCGCGCATCGGAGGGCAGAATGTGCAGCGTGTCTCCCCGGCCCGGCACCACGAACTCGAGGGATGCGACGGCCAGATCCTGCGGACCCAGGGTCCAGATCTCGGTCGTGGTGAAATCCACCGTGGGGACGGACTCGGCGCGAGCAGTCGTCACCGTCAGAATCAGAACCATCGTCGGCATGATGTGCCGAGCAAAGGAGATGTACCTCATCCGCGTCTCCCAGGGTGAGAGCCCCTGCTACAGTTCCAGATCGAAGTCGGCGCTGACGGAGAGCAGGCCGAAGTAGTAGATACCCTGCCCCTGCAGCTCGTCGCCCCCCGCGGTCCCCGCCCACTCGATGACGAAGGTGCCCACGTATTGCAGGGAACCTTCGATGGTCCCCGCCGCGGTGCCGGCGTAGGTGAGCTCGCCCGTCAATGTCAGCGGGGAATAGGGCGGCAAGGTGCAGTCGAGCTCACCGTCGAGCTGGCACCCGGCGACCGCGACCTGAGTGACGCAGGTCGAGTACGCCGTGCCCATCATCGGATTGTCGACGACGATGTCCGTCTCTCCGGAGTACAGCCCGTCCCAGGGACAGTCACTGACGCTGTCGTCGTCGTCCGACTGCGTGTCGTCGTCGTCGGACTGCGCGTCGTCGTCGTCGTCCGTGGCATCGTCGTCGTCCGCGACGTCGTCGTCGTCCGCGTCGTCGTCATCGGCGGCGGCGCTGTCGTCGTCGTCGCCGCACCCGGTCGCGTCGGAGCAGCCGAGGTCATAACAATCGGTCAGACCATCCTGATCGTTGTCCACTCCGTCTTCGCACTCACCGGCCTCGTCACCTTCGATGTTCTCGACACCGCTCGAACAGGCGATGAAGAACAGTGGGATCAGGAGTCCGTACAGTTTGTTTTGCATGGTCTTCCTCGACAGTGTGGGATTATTATATCATCGAGCAGTTCACAAAACAGAAAATACGCGTTGTAGAGATTGCTGGCGGGGCCCCGTCCGAGAGGCACGGAAAACCGTCGGTACCTGCCGGATATCCGTCGATTTCCGGGGGAACGTCGCCAATATTACCGCAAACATCAATGATCTTGCCGGCCGCGTGCCCCCGCGGCTACAATATGTACACTGTGTACATCGGCAGTCGAGATCCCTCGTTGCAGCCGTCTGGAGTATGAATGCGTCTCGCCTGGATCCCCGCGTTCCGGTCGTTGCCGGTCGTCGTGACCTGTCTCGCGCTGGCCCTCCCCGCGCCAGCGGTCGCCTACGATCGGTACAACGACGGCTGCAACCTCTGCCACGGCAGCTTCCGCACGGATCCCTACCACTCGCCCGCGGGCGACACATGGTCTCTCAGCCTGCACACGACCCACCAGGATGCCGGCCACATGGGTTCGGACTGTTACCTCTGCCACACGACAGGCGGCGGTTTTGATCCCTGGCTTCGATCGTCGGATGGTACGGACCACACGCCAGGGTATGGCTGCGCGGGCTGCCACGGTCGCCTCGATCCCAGCAACATCCGGGGATACGGTCTCCGCGCGCACCACGTGGGCACGGGAATCACCACCTGCGGTGTGTGCCACTCCGGCGACTCGACGCCCCCCGCCGAGACCACCGCACCGCCCTACTACGGGATTCCCGATACTCTCGTCGCATTCACCTGCAACGACGATGCCGACGAATCGGAGGACTGGTCAGGGGACGGCCTGGGGCTGGACAACGACGGGGATCTGCTCACCGACGGCGATGATCCCGACTGCGGCGCGCAGGTGTGCTTCGACGACGACGGGGACGGCTACGGCGATCCTGGCGACGAGATCTGTCCTTCGGGTCCGGCGACGGACTGTGACGACAGCGACGACGATGTCTACCCCGGAGCCCCCGAAATCCCCTGTGACGAGGACGACAACGACTGCGATCCCTCGACGCCCGACTCGGTGGACTCGGACTCCGACGGTTTCTCCGAGTGCCAGGACTGCGACGATACGGATCCCGCGGTGAATCCCAACGCGCCAGAACTGCCCTGCGATGGACTGGACAACGACTGCGATCCGGCCACGAAGGACGGCCAGGACAGGGACGAGGACGGATTCATGGACTGCGACGATTGCGACGACCACGACGCGTCGGTGCGGCCCGACGCGGAAGAGGTGTGCGACGACGGCGTGGACAACGACTGCGACGGCGAGGCAGACGTGGGAGATCCCGACTGTGCTCAGGCAGACGACGACGACACGAACGGTCAGGGGGGGGACGACTCGTTCGACTGGGACGCCTACTGGGACGATTACTGGGAGACCTACTGGGCCACCCAGCGTTCCCAGGGCGACGGCTGTTCCCATGCGAGCGGAGTCACACGCCACGGGATCGCGCACATCGCGGCGATGATCTTGCTGGCGGGGTGCCTGGCAGGGAGGCGCCGGTGAGGATTCGGGCGGCCGCGAACGCTCTGGGTCGTCTGTCGCTGGTGGCGGCGATGCTCGTCTCGGGTTGCACGGAGTCCGGCGCCAGCATCGGAGACGACGACGACGCAGACGACGACGACGTGGCGTCCGGGGGATGCGAGACGCGCGCCGGCGACGAGTGCGCCACGTTCGTGGTCCCCGACACGTGCCCTACCATCCAGGCTGCCATCGACGTCACGCTCGATTGCGACACCGTGCTGGTGCGGCCGGGTCTGTACAACGAGCAGATCGACGTGCCGATGCGTTCGATCCTGATCACCAGCGATCCTGCCGACGGTGGCGACGAGCTCGTCGACTACACGGGCGTGCTCGTGGACAAGTACGGCGAGGACGTGGAGGTCGCGGCCCACCGGCAGGCGCTCAGGCGGACCCTGGAGACGATCATCGACGGTTCGGGCTTCCCCGGCGGCACCGAGGGCCAGCCCAACGTGGACTTCGAGGAGGGGGTGACGCGGGACACGGTCTTCGACGGCTTCACCGTCCAGTACATGCCGTCGGTGGATCACAGCATCCCGGGTCACTCACATGTCCTGGAATGCCGGGGGAGTTCTCCGACGATCCTCAACAACATCATCCGGTTCAACGGTTCCACCGGCGTCGGCTCCCACGCCAGCTTCGTGGAGACCGCCGAGGACGGCTCGGTGGACGACTTCCGCCAGTCGAACATCGAGTTCGTCCCCGCCCCCTACATCCAGTTCAACATCTCCCATCACAACGAGGGCCTGGGCTTCGGCAACAACCACTACTCCCGGGCCGAGATCTACGACAACGAGTCCTTCCGCAACCGGACCCTCGAGCTCGACCACTCCTGCCCGGGGATCGGAGCCCGTCACGGCTCCAGGCCCGTCATCGAACGAAACATCGTCTACGAGAACGGCTGGGGCGGGATTCTCGTGAGCCAGGAGTCGCTCCAGGGGACCCATCCGGTGGATCTGCGCACCACGGCGACCATCCGCGACAACCTGGTGTACGCCAACGGCGCGGCCGGGGCCCCCGAGGACAAGCTGGCCGGGATCGGCGTGGATGGCGCTGGAACCGCGGAGGAGCCAGTCCTCGTCGAGGGCAACACCTCCTACGATGCCCTCGCCGCGGGCATCGGCACCCGGAACGAGGCCTCGGGCGAGGGCTGGGCCGGGGACGACACCTTCGTGGAGATCCGGGACAACGTGGTCCACGGATCGATCCAGTCGGGGATCACCTGCGCCGGCGGTCCCGTGGGGTACAACCACTGCGTCATCGAACGCAACGTCGTGTACGACAACGCCACCATCGGCGTCGTGTTCGGCGGTATGGAGTACCCCGAAGGTGGCACGGGTGTCGTCCACAACAACACCGTGGCCTTCAACGGGACAGCCGGGTTCATGAGCGCCACGCCGCCTGTGGAGGTCCGCAACAACATCTTCTACGCCAACGGCACCGCTGGGATGATCCACCCGGTGGGGGAGCACGACCACAACCTGCTCTCCGGCAACAACGGCCAGGCCGCCGACTGCGGTGGGAACGAGCCGTGGTGCATCAATCCCCAGTACGGGCTGTCCATGGGGGGACAGGGCGCCGGGACCGGTGACCTGTGGTCGGACCCGCTGTTCGTCGATGCCGACGGGCGCGACTTCCAGCTCCAGCTGGCATCCCCGGCCATCGACGCCGGGGTGGTGGTGAACGACGACGAGTATCTGGGCGCTGCGCCGGACATGGGAGCGTTCGAGCACAGCGATTGAGAGTGATGGTCATGGACCGCCTCAGAGAGTGGCCCCTGCTTCGATCCGGCGCGATCGCCCTCGCGTCGTTCGCGATAGCCTCGCTCCAGGGATGTGGCGACGGAGGAGGACCTGCTCCTCCCCTGTCGGCGGATGAGACGCGCTCGCCATCCAACGCCCTCCCCGCCGTCAGCCTGTCCGTCGACTCGCCGCGCGGCGCTGCGCCGTGGAATGCCACCTTCACCGCCGAGGGCGCGGACCTCGACGGCGAGATCGTCCAGTTCGTCTGGGCGTTCGGCGACGGAGGCTCGGCCGTGGGCGAATCGGTGGAGCACACGTTCCGTGAACCCGGCTCGTATCGGGTCACGTGCGAGGCGTTCGACGACTGCGGCGGCCGCGCGCTGGGCGCCACGACCGTGACCGTCGGGGATCTGCGGATCAGGCACGCCAACCGGTATCCCACGCGGCTCGCGGCGGGTCCCGACGGCAGGATCTACGTCAGCGACGCGTCGGTGGACGCGGTGTTCATCTACGACGAGGCGCTGGGGCTCGTGGGCGAGATCGCCGGCACGCCGCGGCCCCTGGGTGTGGCCGTGGGCTCCGACGGCAGGGTCTACGTGGGCAGCGACGGCCAGGACGAGGTGCAGGTCTACGACGAGATCGGCCTGCGGGTCGGCACGGTAGGCAGCGGCATGCTGGCCATGCCCAACGACCTCGCGCTCGACGGCGAGCACAACCTCCATGTCTGCGACAGCGAGGCCGGGGTCGTCCGGGTGTTCGACGGGGAGGGGGTCTGGCTGCGCGACATCGGTCAACTCGGCGACGGCGACGAGCAGCTGAGGTTCCCGTCGGCGGTGGCCATCGGTCCCCTGGATGGAGGCGAGCCCCACCTCTTCGTGGCCGACCAGGGCCACGCCCGCATCCAGGTCTACACCCTCGGCGGCGAGCACGTGTTCGGGTTCGGCGAGCGCGCCGAGGCGTTCTCACGCGACTGGGAGGGACGGTTCGCCCAGATCCAGAGCCTCGACGTGGACACACACGGGCGCCTCCACGTCCTGGACAGCTACATGAACGTCGTCCAGCTGTACCGAGCCGATGGCGGCGACTACCTCGGAACCTACGGAGGTTACGGACGCCAACCGGGCGAGCTCAACCTGCCCCTGGACATCCTGGTGTACCCGGGCGATCGGATCCTGGTCACCAACGCCGAGAACCACCGACTCGAGGAGCTGCACGATGCGCCGTGATGCACTCCTCCTCCTCGCGCTGGCTCACGCCCTGTTCGCTCCCGGCGACCTCCTCGCGCTGTCGCCGCCCCACGACGAGAGCAACACCATCGACTGCTACAGCTGTCACGCGCCCCACGGCGGCGCGCTGCTCCCCACCGGCGAAGCCCAGGAGATCATGTGTCGCACCTGCCACAATCCCACGGGCCAGGCAGCGTCCATGCCCGATGTGGCCAACCACGTGGTGGACGACGAGGCGACCACCGTGGACTGTGGCTCCTGTCACGACCCGCACCAGCCGACGAGCGTGACCGATCCCCACGCGGGCGGGATCACCGCCGACAACCTCTCGCTGCTCCGGGATGACGTGGAGCAGTTCGTCCCCGCCGCGCTCTACCCTGCCGTCCTCCAGACCACACCCGACCACTACGCCTTCGAGGAGGGGGATCCTCCCTGGGTGGGCTCGTGCCAGGTCTGTCACACGGCCACCCACCATCACACCAACGATGGATCCGGGGATCACGACCACCAGATCGGCACGACGTGCACGAGCTGCCATCCTCACGAGGAGGGCTTCATGCCCACTGGAGGGTGCACGGACTGCCACGCCGTGGCTCAGGGATCCCGCCGGCAGATCGTCGACGTGGGCGGGGACTTCGAGCGGTCCTCCCACCACGTGCAGACCGCGATCGACGACGACGACTGTGTGGCCTGCCACTACACCGGCGGCCACCAGGCCGGCACGGTGGTGCTGCGCGATCCGGACGACGGGGTGAACACCACCTACGACTACGATCCTGCGACCCCGGCGGGTGTCGAGGACTTCTGCGTGGGCTGTCACGACGGCGACGGCGCCCTGGCCCTGGACACACCGATGCAGCCGTTCACCGACGGTCAGGCGCCCCCGGACGTCTGGGTCGGGGGGCTGTGGGACGACGCGGCCCACAACGTGTTCGGGCATCCGGGCAACAACGACCAACCCGTGAGCTGCATGGGCGACGGCACGACCACCGGCTGCCATGGCAACGCCCACGGATCGGACAACGAGAAGCTGCTCGCCGCGGCCGCCGGCGTCGCCCTGGACGATTTCTGCTTCCAGTGTCACACCGAGGGCGTGGTGGCCAACGACGCCCTGGCCAACAACCGGCCGGGCAGCTACGTGTCCTCCGACGACATCGAGGAGGCCTTCGGGATGAGCACGACGCACTCCCTGGACTACGCCTGGGAGTACGGCGGCGACACCTTCTCCCTGCAGTGCACGAGCTGTCACAACCCGCACGTGGCCTCTGGCGGGTACTGGGACGCCGAGGACGGGCGTTCCCCGGTGACGAGGCCGGATCTGACCGATCCCGTGGGGAATCCGCGCGCCATGGGGACGACGTTGTGGGGCGACGAACCCGGCGAGAAGATGGACGACTTCGCGGCCTCCGGTTCGGGCTCCGGTGGCTGGTTCTACAGCACGGCGCGCGGAGGGGCCATCGTCGGCGACCAGGGTGGGTCCTATCGGCCACCCAAGTCCGGTAGCGGCTATGACCAGGAGTTCGACGGCGCCGACCTCCCCGACTACACCTCCCTGTGCCTGGACTGTCACACGTATCGAGTCAACGGCGACATCCCGCCGGTCAACTGGGGCCAGCCCGGCGTCACGTGCACAGGCAACGGCGTCGACCCGCCGGACCAGCGGGTGGAGTGTGGCGCGCAGCACGGTCTCGGAGCGGCCAACAAACCGTACTGGGTCAGCGACGACGGCACGTCCGGATTCTGGGGCACGTCCGGCAACCCCGACGTGATCTTCTCGATGAACTACGTCACGCGCGGCCGGCACAACGGCCACTTCATGCGCTGGCCCTACGACTCGGCCGAGCGCGCCGCCAACATCAACTTCGTCATGTCCTGCACCGACTGTCACGAGGCCCACGGCTCGCCCCGCGGCGGCATGATCCGCGAGCGGTTCAACGTCAACGCCAACGGCGACTGCGGCACGGGCGGTGACGTGAAGCCCAACGGCGAGAACTGCACCGACGGGGGCAACTGGAACTCGTTCTGCAACGCCTGCCACTACTATTACGGCGGACACCACGCGGGCATGAGCTGCGGCAACGCCAGCTGTCACGAGGCGAACTCCATCCACCGCATCATCCACAACACGTCCAGCGGTGGCACCCAGCTGATGATCACCGCGTCGGGCTGGGAGAGCTACTTCGTTCAGCCCGACTTCACGCCCGACATCGTCTCGGTGGAGGGCGATATCGGCAGCGACGAGCTGGAGGTGGTCTTTGCCGAGGGTGTGTACAACGCGTCCGATCTGACCGGCGCGCTGGATGCGGAGGACTTCTGGCTGTTCGATCACAACGGGGACAACCCCCGCTCGCTGGTCGCGGTGGACCACGTCGAGGGTGAGGACACCGCGATCCTGACCATGGGCGAGCCGCTGATCGAGGCGGATCTGCACACCGACACGGTGGCCATGCGCCCGGCGTCTGCCTGGTGCTGGTACGACGGGGGGTACGTCAACTGGGCCACCGGGACCCTCGCCGCGATGGCCGTCTCGGCCGGTCCGTGGCCCGCGGCGATCGCAGGATCGCTGGAGATCACCCAGGTCGAGGGCGCTGTGGGGTACGACCAGGTGCTGGTCACCTTCTCGACGGGGGTGTTCTCCAACGGGGACGGGACCGGGGGCCTGCAGCCGGCAGACTTCGTCCTGACCGACGCCGACGACGGCCGGTCGATCACTTCTGTGCTACACACCGCGGGTGGATCCTCGGCGATCCTCACCCTCGACGCGGTACTCGACGCCAGCGACGACCTGGACGTGGACTCCCTCGCCGCCGCCGCCGGCTCCGTGTTCGGCGTCGATGGGTTTGCCGTCGCCACGACGGCGGTCACGCTCACCGGGAACGACTGCCCGGTGTGGGGGACCAGCTTCGAGATGAACGAGGCCGCGGGCACGGCCACCGTCTACGACGCGTACGGGCTCGTGGAGGGAGCGGTCAGCAATCCTGCAGTGTCCATGGTCGGCAACGGGGCGTTCCACGGCGACGAGGACGAGAACACCTACGTCAACTACGAGGTCGCCACCACCTGTCTGTCCGAGGCCACCCGCGCCATGACCCTCGAAACTCGGTTCAGGCCCTCGGAGGTCAACCTGGACTACGGGATCGTCGACCGGACCGCCACCTCCCAGACCGTGTGGTGGCGCTACAGCTCGTGGCTGCTGCGAGTGTTGCGCGCCGACTGGTGGGGCGACGACGTGGATCCGTCCGACTCGGCCAGGCTCATCGTCAAGTACCGGGCCGCGGACAACCACGGCGGCTCGAACTGGAAGCAGGTGGTGACCGACATCGACACCTGGCCCCTCACCCGTGACCACTGGTACCAGGTGCGCGTCGTGTTCAACTCCGACAAGCTCGGAATCCTGGAAGACACCACGGGCGTCCCCATCGACATCTTCGTGGACGACCAGGGCACCGACGGGATGGGCATGGACGAGCTGTGGTCGGGCTACGTCAACGCGTCGTTCGCCGATCCCTACGAGAGCGCCGACGAGACCTACGTGTCGTACCCCGGCGACGAGATCCTGCAGGCCGACGGCGCCTTCCGGATCGGCTCCAACTCCGACGGCTCCTTCTACATGTTTAACGGGGACATCGACTGGGTCCTGTGGCTGCCGTATGCCGACTACACGGGTGTGGACGATCCGCCCAACTAGTCCGTGCCCACCGTCACGTAGTCGATCCGGCCGTCGAGCAGCATCGTGTGCGCCTGGTTGGCGCCGATGTGCATGTTGTTCTGCTCGAAGATCATCTCGTCGCCGGTGTACAGCCAGCGGTCGGTGGGAAGCTGGGACTGGTCGGCGTCCGTGCAGTCGGCGAAGCCGGACCAGGCCTCGCCGGCGTCGTCACCCGCGGGTCCCTGGTCGTCCACGTAGAACACGGCCGGGACGAAGGGCTGGCCCTCGACGCCCCCCGCCATGTCCGAGTCCCACACGATCTGGGCGCGGTACCAGTGACCCGCCTGGATGGGGCAGGCGTCGTAGTCGGTGAGCACGAGCTTCCAGGTCTGGCCGCCGTGGTTGTCCAGGGGCTGTACCCAGAACGCCAGGGACGCGACGCCGGAGGGCGGACTGAAGGGAGGATTCCAGTCCACGCCGACCTTCCGCCAGATCGACATCTGGTAGTTGTTGCCGTCCTTCGCGAACAGGCGCTGGATCGTGTTGTCGTCGCCGTCGTCCACGATGTCCGGCTGGAACCTCACCTCGAGGGTGACGTCCGTGCTGGCCTGGTAGCAGATGTCGTTGTCGAAGAAGTCCACGGCGTTGTCCACCCCGTCGCCGGTGAAGTAGCCGTCGCCGAGGAGGGCCTCGGCGGGATCGATCACGTCGCCGACGATCATGCCGCTGGCGTCGGAGACCGTGGGGCTTCCAGCCGCCTCGTCGAAGTCCCAGGTCGTGGACGAGGGTGGGCAGTTCTCCCCCATCACCACCACGGCGACCGTCTCGCCGAAGTTGCCGTACTCGTCCTCGACGGCGTTCGCGGCGAATCCCAGGGTGTCCACCACCATGTCCTCGATCCCGTCGATGGGGGACGACAGGTAGACGGTGGCGTCCCGGTCACCGTCCACGTGGTCCACCGCGGTCACGGCGCGGCCGTCGTCCAGATCGGTGTAGACGAGATCCCCGGCGGCCAGGCCGTACACCTCCTCGGTGAACGTCACCTCGAGGGCGTCGCTGCCGCCGGTCGCCCAGGCGCTGTTCACGCGGGGTCCCGTGACCTCGTCGATGGCCTCGAAGTAGGCCGAGTCCTGGGTGATGTTGTAGACCTTGACGCCGTCCATGCGGCCGATGAAGTTGTCGTCCGGGGCCGACCAGTTCACCCCCCCGACCGAGAACGCGGACCCGCACCAGTGGCCGACGTAGCACGCATACTCGTGGTCTGGGCTGAGGTCGCTCTGGGGGGCCATCGCCTCCTCGCCCGCTCCGGGTTGCGCGAAACAGGTGACCTCGTTCGCGTCGCTGGTGGTGACGTCCTCGCCGTTGACGTAGATGCGGACCCGGCCCACGCTCGGATCGTTGGGATCGCGGTCGGGCAAGGTGTGGTCGAAGGTCGCGGCCACGTGCGTCCAGGCGTCCAGCGGGAGCTGCACGTCGCTGTACGCGCCGCGCAAGCCGTTGCAGTCCTCGGCGTTCCAGTCTTCGTAGTCCGGAGCGCCGTTGGTCATGTTGGTCATCAGACCGATGCGGAGCGTGCCGTCCACCGGCTCCAGCACCAGCGCATATCCACCGGACCAGTAGGTGTGCTTGGCCATCAGGATCCGCTGTGTGTCGGTCTCGTCGGTGGGGTAGATCCAGGCCTCGAGGGTCATGTTGTACTTCATCTCGGTGTACTTCCACGTGCCGTGGTAGCCCTCGTCGGTGGACCAGTACTCGTTGCGGGTCCCCACCTCCAGCGGAGTGTCGTCGAACACCGCCGCGTACCCCGAGACGCCGCTGGTGTAGCTGCCGTTGGCCACCCGCCAGACGCCGTCCATGTTGAACGTGCCGGAGTCGTACAGGTTGTTCTCGAAGTCCAGCCCGACCACCAGGTCCGGCTCGAAGGTGAGGGTGGGCCCGGTGTGACCGTCCGCGCCCATACCGTGCAGGCTGTTGCTGACGTGACAGCTGGCGTTGCCGCAGGACATGCCCGCGTGCCAGTCGCTCCGATGGTAATGGCAGGCCGTGCAGATGCCGTTCGCGTCGTCACCCCAGTCGGTGGGATCGTTGCCCCGGCCGTTGACGCTGGCGCGCATCATGCCGAACGGCCCGCCGTGGGCCTCGTGGCAATCGGTGCAGCTCATCACGAAGTTGACCGACAGGTTTCGCTGGGTCGGGCTGTACCCACCCTCTTCGAGCTCCCAGTGGGCCCCGGGCCGCGTCCACACGGTGCCCCCGCGCCCCCGGGGCAGGGCAGGCCAACAGTCGCTGACCTGTTCGTCGCAGTCGTCGCCGTCCCAGCCGATGGCCTTGCCGCAGCTCCACCAGTTCGGGCAGGTGCCGTTGCCCGAGTTGGGCGCGCCGGCGTTGGCGTGGCCGTGCATGTCCCCGGTCCAGGCGACCGGATCGAGGCCGTCCACGTCCGCGTGGCACCCGAGGCAGAACTCCACGTATGCGGGGAGCTCCAGGCCGCTGAACTCGTCGTAGTCGCCGTCCGGGGTGTTGTAGATGCCCCCCGCGGCCGCGGCGTAGTCCTCCATGGATTCGCCGGGGTTCACACCGAACAGGTACGCGCCCATGGCCCGATCGTTGTCCCCTCCCAGGTCGGGCAGGGTGATGGGCGAGAGCCCGATGCCCGCGTCCCAGTAGCCGCCGGTGGAGACGTGGGGGTTGTGGCAGGTGGTGCACTCCATGGTGTGGGTCTGTCCCTGGGCGGTGAACGTCACGCCCAGGTCGTGGACGCCGGCCGCCCCGAACGCCTCCTCGACGTCATCGGCGACGTCCGGACCGGAGATGGCGTCGTTCATCACGCCCCCCTCGGTGTGACACCGAAAGCACAGGTCGTGGATGTCGTCCCCGGCGGGAGCCTCGAGCAGGGCGATGTTGTCCGACCCGTGGCCGTTGCCGTGACACCCCGAGATCGATCCGTCGCCCATGCACGAGACCGTGACACCTCCGTTGAGGTCGTAGCCGAAGTTGGCGTGCGCGGAGGCCCCCCAGGCGCCCTCGATGTCCGGCGGCGTCACTCCGTCGCTGAACGGTGCCAGGGGATCGCCGAGCCGCTCGGCGCCGCCGCTGTCGTGGCACCCCACGCAGAACGACTCGACGCCTCCCGGAGCGGCGGGATCGTACTCGTAGATCGCCGACTGTCCGAGGTCCGGATCGAGGAGCTTGACGGTCCCACCGCCGTGGTCGCCGGTGTAGTGACAGGCGGCGCAGTCCGAGTCCTCGACCGCCGTGACCACGTGGTGCGACGCCTTGACGAAGTCACCCAGCCCGTCGCCGCCGTTCTCCACGATCTGCCGGCGCGCCCCCTGGGGCAGGTAGTGGCAGTCCGTACAACCGCCAGAGGGCATGAATCCGTCCGTGTGCACGTGACAGGACGTGCAGGCCGTTCCGGCCTGGTGGACGTGATCGCCGAAGTTGTCGTTGGTGTAGTGGGCGGTCTCGGTGTGACAGGTCTCGCAGATGCCGTTCCACGGTTGAGCGGTGAACGCGAGGTCGTCGGGGTCCACCTGGTAGATGGCGGGCTCGAGGGCTGCCTCCACGTACTTGGCGGTGTCCTCGCGGATCAGCAGCAGGTTGTCCGCCATCGATCCGTCGTGGGGATCCGTCGTGGCAGATGGCGCGTGGGGATCGTGGCAGCCACCACAATCCACCGTCGTGTCCCCTGCGTTCACCACGTGCAGCCCGAAGTCCTCGAGGCCGGCGGCCAGGCCCGTCGGGTTGTGGCAGGACCGGCAGACCAGCTCCTGCTGGGCTCCTCGGGGAAGCAGGTAGTCCCCCCCCTGGCCGTGGTAAGCGTGGCAGTCGAGACAATCGACGTCGTTGGACTCGTCGTGGGGCGGCTCGAGGGCGCCCACGGCGCACGCACACGCCAGCGCCACGATCAAGACAGCGAGGCTGGCGAGTCGATTCATCTCCCGCGCCGTCTGTGCCACAGGCACGCCAGCAGAATCATCCCCCAGGCCGCCAGGCGGCGCGGCGTGTCCGCCACGGCCTGACGACAACCGCAGCCGCTCTCCTCGTCGTCGCGATCATCGAGACGGAGGTCGTTGGAGACCTCGGTCTGGTTGGTCCCCAGGGAGGCGGTGCCGTCGTCCAGTGCCTGGATCCCGCCGGACAGGAGGTAGACGCAGACGTCCCGGGAGTAGTGGGCCACGATGTCGTCGCGCATGAGCTTTCCTCCCATAGCCGTCACATCTGGTGACACACATTGCACTCGTAGAAGTTCATCCACCGGAACGGCAGGCCCCATTCCACGTCGGTCTGCAGGTAGTGACAGCTGACGTCGGTGCAGTTCGACGTCGCCGGATCATACGCAGCGGTGGACAGGTCGAAGTCGGAGCTGATCATCCGCACCAGGTCGGGTGTGAAGGCGACATCACTCTGCCCGTCGACGTGCTGCGTGTGGTCGGCGATGGGGACCGGGTCGTACAGGGACCAGTTGTCCGCGGGTGGGACTGAGGTCCGGGTGCGGGTCCCTGGATCGGTGACGGTGTCGTAGTGGCACGCCGAGCAGGGCGTCGGTTCTCCGCCGTGGGCCCAACCGTGGGAGCTCTCTCCGCCGGAGGAGTCGATGTAGGAGTGGGAGTCCCCGGCCCCGGCCTGGACCCCCTCGTCGTCGTAGGTGCGCGGCGGGAATCGATGGCAGCCGTCGCAAGAGAGGGTCGAGCCCCACGCGGGGCTCGCGTACTCACGACCCGCGGTCACCGTGTAGGCGGGATACACGATCGGGTACCCGGCGAAGGGGAAGTCCACCTCTGGCTCCGGGACGATCCCCGGAGTGCTCACGGTGCTCCGGCTGTGACAGTACACACCGCCGCAGCTGCCCTCGGTGTAGCTGAAGCCGTCCCCGTCGGTGTGGACGGTGCCGCCCGGGGTGTAGCTGGCGCTGGCGTCGTTGAGCGAGCGCAGCGATCCCAACGGGGCACCGGCGGGCGATAGGTCGATCTGGGCCTGTCCGCCACCTGGATTGAACGCGCCGTCGATGTGGTGTGCAGAGTCCATGGGGTGGCAGTTGCCGCAATCGAAGGCGTACCCACCCCCGCCGGGCAGGAGGTCGCCCGTTCCTCCGGTACCGCCGTAGCTCGCGTCCGACGGGGCTCCGCCGAAGTGGACGAGGTGGGCGCCGGTCTGCGGAGGGCCGCCGTGGCAGATGTCACACGAACCCGTCACGTCCACCTGCATGGTGCCGTCGATGTGGAGGCCGCCGGCCACGTCGACGTCGCCGAACTCGTCCACCGTGCCGGAGTGGCAGAAGTTGCACTCGGTGATCTGGAGGTGGGGCTCGGGTGGGGGAGTCCCGTGACAGCTCCCGCACGCCGATTGGCTGCCGTCCACGGTGGTCCACACGGGCGTCACCCACGTTCCCCCGGGCAACGTCGCGCCGTGGCAGTAGGCGTCCTGGCACGTGGCCGTGGCGCGGTCCCAGCCGGGCGAGAGCCCCTCGGACGAGGCCAGCGCGCCCCAGGTGAGCTCGGCCGGTGAGGTGTCCGCGTGCCCTGGATCGCTGAAGGAGCTGGGGACCACGTGGCACTCGTCGCACTCGAGCGCGAGGCGAAGGGTTCCGTCGGCGGCGTGGCTCTGGTGCGCGCCCACCTCCACGTCATCCACGTCGCTCGATCCGGCCACGGAGACCGGCGGCGCGGCGTTGGTCGCGCTCCCGTGACAGGAGTTGCAGGCCATCCCCGCCAGCTCCACGGATCCGTTGACGTGGTGGTCGATGTCCAGGACGAACGACTCGTCGATGGTGTCCGGGTGACAGCTGTAGCACTGTGCGTTCGCGGGATGGGGCGCCGAAGGCGGGACGCCGTGGCAGGTGCCGCAGCTGGCCTGCGAGCCGTCCACCGCGGTCCACTGTGGCGTGGTCAGGGAGCCCCCCGCCAGGGTCGCGCCGTGGCAGTACGTGTCCGAGCACACCGAATCACCGCGATCCCAGCCAGGTACGGCGTCGTCCCCCAGGGCGAGTCCGTCGAAGGTCACCTCGGCCGGCGCAGTGTCCAGGTGACCCGGCTCGGTGATCGTGGAGGGCACGACGTGGCAGACCTCGCAGTCGAAGGCGCGGGCGACGGCGCCGTCCGACACGTGGCTCTGGTGGGCCCCGACCTCCACCTCGGCGGTGTCACTGGCGCCCTGCACCGAGATCGGCGGGGCGTCGTTGACCGCGCTGCCGTGGCAGCCGTTGCACTCCATCTCCCGGACGTCGAGCTCACCGTCGATGTGCTGGTCGATGTCCAGGGAATAGCTGGCGTCGAGGGTGTCCGGGTGGCAGTAGTAGCAGAACGCGCCCTGGAAGTGCGGCTCGGGGGGTGCGATGCCGTGGCAGTCCCCGCACTGGGCCTGTGTCCCGTCCACCGTGGTCCAGATGGGCGACGTGTCGAGGCCGCCGCCCAGGGTGGCTCCGTGGCAGTAGGCGTTCTCGCAGGTGATCTGATCACGGTCCCAGGTCGGCGATGCGCCGTCGGAGAGCGACAGCCCACCCCAGACCAGCTCGGCCGGCGGCTCGTCCCGGTGGCCGGGATCGTCGAGGTCCCCGGGGGTCGTGTGGCACGCGTCGCATGCGAGACCGCGCCGCAGCGCCCCGTCCGTGACGTGGGACTGGTGGGCACCCACCTCGATCACCGCTGGATCGCTCGCCCCGCTGGTGGAGACGGGGGGGGCGTCGTTGGCGTCGCTGCCATGGCACGACGCGCAGTCCAATCCCGCCACATCCACGTTCCCGTCGATGTGCTCCCCGCCGGCCACGTCCACGACGCCGTCGTCGATCACCGTCTCGGCGTGACACGACGCACAGTCCGACCGCGAGACATGGGGGGCGGGAGGCGGCGTCCCGTGGCAGTCCCCGCAGTCCGTCTGGGTGCCGTCCACCTGCGTCCACACAGGTGTCTGCACGTCACCGCCGAGCAGTGTCGCCCCGTGGCAGTACACATCCGAGCACGTCACGTCGGTGCGATTCCACGACGGGGCCGTCGATGCTGCGCTCGCCAGGGCGCCGAAGTCCACCTCCGCGGGGGATTCGTCCTCGCACTCGACGATCTCCGGCGCCACGGGCAAGATGTGACACTCCTGGCAGGCCACGGCCTGGCGGACGACCCCGTCCCTCAGGTGGGACTGGTGGGCGCCCACAGCTGGATCGGCGACGTCCTCGGAGCCGGTCGTGGACACGGGCGGCGCCGCGTTGTCCTCGCTGCCATGACAGCTCGAACAGTCGTACTCGATGGGTTCGTCCAGATAGGGATCCGGGGGGGGCGGCGGCGGCGGCAGGCTGTCCGCGCAAGACAGGAGCGTCGCACATACGAGGCTACCCGCCATCCACAGGCTGGCGCTCGGCGTCCCTCGGGACCGGGAATGGGGGACGTGCACGGCCTACCGGCTCTGAAGCCGTCTCCTCCGCGCCGCGAACCACGCGACCAGCAGCAGCAGCCCAGCGGGGTGCGCTCCCTCCAGACGCCGCTCGAGCCGGCAGCCGCAGCCGTCATCGCCGTAGATGTCCTTGTACTTGAAGTAGGACTCCCAGTACGACTCCCAGTACTCGGCCCAGGAGTCGTCGTCGGAGACGTCGTCGTCCGCCGCGTCGTCATCGGCCGCGTCGTCGTCCGCAGCGTCGTCGTCCGCAGCGTCGTCATCGGCCGCGTCGTCGTCCGCAGCGTCGTCGTCCGCAGCGTCGTCGTCCGCAGCGTCGTCGTCGGCCGCGTCGTCGTC
>CAYRNR010000085.1:0-37565 GCA_964425605.1 uncultured Rickettsiales bacterium
TCGACGCGGGTCAGGTGGTGGATGTCGACGTTGAGATCAATCTTGCTCATACAGGTCCTCGAATCCGCCGAAGAAGTTCACGCGCTCGGCGATCTCGGCCTCGGGGAACGCATCGTCCCGGGCCATCTGGAGGAACGACTCGAAGTTGCACGCGGGCACCGGCCCACGGCAGCCCCAGCAGGCCAGGCCACCCGCCGGGCACGGCGCCGAGCACCCGCCGCGGGTGATGGGCCCCAGGCACAGCTGGCCGAGCTCGAAGGTGCACACGGTGAAGCGCTGCTTGCACTCCCAGCACACCGGATACGACGGCGGCCGGTAGCTCACGCCCAGGGCCACGTGGCGCACGATGCGCTCGACCTCGGACTTGTTCACCGGGCAGCCGGGGATCTCCAGATCCACGTCCACCCACTCCTTCATGGGCCGCGCGGGCTGGCTCTCGCGGAAGTGGTTGCCGTAGACGATGCGGTTGGCCGTCTCCGGATCCACGGCGTTCTTGAGGGCGTTGACGCCGCCGAAGCACGCGCAGCTGCCCAGGGCCACCAGCACCTTGGCCTGCTTGCGGATCTGGCGCAGCCGGGTGACCTCGTCGGACCGGCTGATGCAGCCCTCCACCAGGGCGATGTCGTAGTCGTCGCCCTCGGCGGACGAGACCTCGCGAAATCGCACGATCTCCATGGCGCCCAGAAACGCCAGCAGCGTCTCCTCGTGGTTGGCCAGCTGCAGCTCGCACCCCTCGCAGCCGGTGAAGTCGAACACCGCCACCTTGGGGCGTACTGGCTCGATTCCCAGGTACTTCATGGTGCCCCCTAGATAGCTTCTTTGAGGTTCTGCACGGCCCAGTAGTCGAACACGGGGCCGTCGATGCAGGTGTAGGTGGAGCCCACGTTGCACCGGCAGCACTTGCCCATGCCGCAGTGCATGCGCCGCTCCAGCGACACGAACATGCGGTGCATGGGCAGGCCCAGGCCGTTGAGCTTGTTGCACACGTACTTGAACATCACCGGCGGGCCACAGACGATGGCCCACGTCTTGGCCATGTCCACGGGCAGACCGTCGAGCAGCTGGGTGATCATCCCCACCTCGCCGTCCCAGGTCTCGTCGGGTTTCTCGACGATGAAGTGCAGATCGAGCCCGTAGATGTCGCGCCACTGCTCGTACTGGTAGCGGAAGATCATCTGGTCGGGTCGGCGCGTGCCGTACAGCAGGTGCACGTCCTCGTACTCCGCCCGGTTCTCGGTGACGTGGAAGATGGGCGCGCGCAGCGGCGCGATGCCCAGGCCGCCGGCGATCAGCAGCACGTTGTGGCCCTTCATCTTCTCCATGGGGAAGTGGGAGCCGAACGGTCCGCGGATGCCCACCTTGGCCCCGGGCCTGGCCCGGTGCAGCACGCCCGTGACCAGGCCCGCCTCGCGGATGACGAGTTCGATGAGCCGGCTGCGCAGCGGCGAGTCGGAGATGCTGATGGGGACCTCGCCGTAGCCGGGCACCTCGAGCATCACGAACTGGCCCGGCAGGAAGTGGAACGCGTCGCGCTCCTCCTTGTCGAGGATGTACAGGTGGAACAGCTTCTCGGTCTCGGTCAGCGACACGATGTTGCTGATCTCGGCCTTGAACACCTTGTCGGTGTGCTTGAGCCGGCTGCGGTTGTTGTAGTCCACCGCCTGGCGGACGTCCTCCTCGAGGTTCACGTCGTAGCGGTCGAGGTCGATGCTCATGACGCCTCCTCGGCCTGCAGGTCGCGGATGACCCCCACCGGGTGGATCCCCACCGGGCAGACCCGGCCGCAGCGGTTGCACCCCACGCACTTGGGCTCCTCGTACCCCTCCAGGAAGCCCCGGTGCTGGTGGTAGTAGTGGTACTTGAGGCGGCTGCCCTGATCGGGCCGGAAGTTGTGCCCGCCGGCCACCTCGGCGAAGTCCAGGAAGTTGCACGCGTACAGCTGCTTGACCTTGGTGGACGACGAGAAGTCCATGGCGATGTCCTCGCGCACGCCGTAGCAGTAGCAGGTGGGACAGACCATGGCGCAGTTGCCGCACGACAGGCACTTGCTGCCCCATCGCTTCCACACGTCCGACTCGAACTCGATGTCCAGCAGCGTGGTCAGGTTCTGCATCTGGATGTCGGTCTGGTGCTTGCCGGAGAACCGCTTGCGGGCGCGGCCGTAGTCGTTCTTGTCGTCCTCGGTCACCGCGACGGTGTCCACGTTGCCCAGCAGCGCGTAGCCACGATCCGAGCCGATGGCCACGAAGTAGCGGTCCCCCAGATCGGTGAGGAACAGGTCGAACCCGTGGGTCACCTCGTTGGCCCCCACCGCGCGGCAGAACCCGTCGCCGCACGGCTCGCCGCAGGACACGCCGACCACCACGGTGTTGCGGCGCCTGGACTTGTAGTACGGGCTGGGGAAGAGGCCCTTGGACAGGAACTTGTCGAGCTTGACCAGGCCGTTGATGTCGCACGAATGCAGCCCCAGCAGCACCCGCGGCTGGAGCCGGTACTTGACCTCCTGGGTCCAGTCGTCGTCCTCGTACCGGTACGTGGACAACGACTCCTTGTAGGGCAGGAAGTACGTCTTGGCCGAGTACTCGGTCTTCTCGTAGTCGAGCTCGATCTCGTCGAACTCCTCGATGGGGAGGTACTGGTGGATGGGCTGACCATCCTTGTTGGTGGCCACCCGCTTCGGTGCGATCACCTCGTTGGTCTGCATCATCCGCTCGACGAGGTCGCGGAACGCGTCCTTGGTCAGGGTCTGGAAGAGCATCGGCTCCCTCCGATCGGCCTGGATTCCGGGAACAGAATGATACCGGGATGTGGCGATATCTGTCGGAAAACCGACAGGTTCACCGCTGATGAGCGGCCAGGACGCCGGCCCAGGCCTGGCCCAGGGCGAGGCCGCCGTCGCCGGCGGGCACCGAGCGGTGCGTCCTGACCCGCACGCCGGCGCCGCGCAGGCCCCGGGCCACCTGTCCGGCGAGCAGCGCGTTGACGAACGCGCCGCCGCAAAGGGCGACGTCGTCGACGCCGGTGTGCTCGACCGCGCGCAGCGTCGCCTCCACCAGCGCCGCGGCCAGGGTGTCGTGGAAGGCGCGAGCCAGGGCGGGCACGTCGCGGTCGCGGTCACGCACCCAGCGGCGTACCCAGGGGAGGAGGTCCACGATCAACGAGCCCTCGTCGTCCGCCTCCAGGCCGAAGGGGCCGGGGCGGCCGGTGGGCGCGCCCGCCGCGATCCCCTCGAGCTCCACGGCTGCCTGGCCCTCGTAGCTCACCTCCTGGCGCACGCCGAGCAGCGAGGCCACCGCGTCGAACCACCGGCCGCAGCTGCTGGTGACCGGGAACGAACCGGGCCGGCCCAGGAGCTGCCAGACACCACGGACGCGTTCCTCGTCCACGTCCGGGCTCGCGAGGAGGTGGCCGGGCGGTTCGCCGTCGCCGAGCGCCTCGTGGAGAACGGCCAGGGCCATCCGCCACGGCTCCCGCGCGGCCCGATCGCCGCCGGGGAGGGCCAGGGGTGCCAGGTGCCCGAGCCGCCGCATGCGCAGCCCGTCCACCCACAGCAGCTCGCCGCCCCAGGTGGTGCCGTCGTCACCGTATCCGGCGCCGTCGAGGGCGAGCGCCAGCGCCGGGCCGCGGTGCCCGTGCTCGGCCAGGCACGCCAGGGCGTGGGCGTGGTGGTGCTGCACCGCCAGCGTCGGGATCCCCTCCTGCTCGGCGATCCGCCGGGCCAGGGCGGTGGACTGGTAGTCGGGGTGCAGGTCGTGCACGACCACGCGGGGCTCCGCGCCGCTGAGGGCGCGCAGGTGGCGAATCGTCGAGGCGGCCAGGTCCACGGCGTCCGGATGCGCCAGGTCCCCCACGTGCTGGCCCATGTACGCGTGCGCGCCGCGCGTCACGCACGGCGCGTTCTTGAGATCACCCCCGACCGCGAGCACCCCGGGGCCGGCGGCGGCCAGGGGGATGGGAAGAGGCGTCCAGCCCCGGCTCCGCCGCACCGGGACCAGCCCGGTGTCCCCGGCGAGCGCCACCGAGTCGTCGGCCCGCTGGACGGTGCGCAGGTCGCTGAGCAACGAGCCATCGGCCACGCCCCGCAGCCCCGCGAGGGCCCTGTCGTTGGTACAGATCAGCGGCTCTCCGGAGAGGTTGCCGCTGGTCATCACCAGCGCCGCGGCCGGTCCCGCCAGCAGCAGATGTTGCAGCGGCGTCCAGGGCAGCATCACCCCCACCCGGGGCGAGGCGCCACACACCTGGGGCGCCAGCGGAGAGTCCGCCTCCGGTTCCAGCAACAGGATCGGCCGGCGTGGACTCAGCAGCTCGCCCGCGGCGATCCCGGGGATCCGCGCCAGCCGTCTCGCCGTATCCAGGTCGCGCGCCATCACCGCGAAGGGCTGGTGGGGCCTGTGCTTGCGCTCGCGCAGGCGCTGGACGACCGCCGCATCCGTCGCGTCGCACGCCAGGTGGAATCCCCCCGGGCCGCGCACGGCGAGGATGTGCCCCTCACCGAGCCGTCTGACCGCGGCCTCGACGGGCTCCCCCTCCGAGACGGCCGCGCCGTCGCGATCCACCAGCGTCACCGCCGGACCGCACACCGGACAGGCGTTGGGCTGGGCGTGGAAGCGCCGGCTCGACGGGTCCTCGTACTCGGCCTGGCAATCGGGGCACATCTCGAACGCCGCCATGGACGTGCGCGGCCGGTCGTAGGGCGTGGACTCCACCAGGGTGTACCGCGGGCCGCAGTCGGTGCAGTTGACGAAGGGGTACCGATACCGGCGGTCCGCGGGATCGAACAGCTCCGCCAGGCATCGGTCGCACACGGCCAGGTCCGGCGGGATGGACGCCGTCCCCCCTGCTCCGGCGGGAGAGGCGAGGATCTCGAAGCCATCCTGGCCCGACGGCTCGATCCAGCGCACCTCGACGTCCGCCAGCACGGCCTGGGGCGGCGTCAGCTCCGAGAGCGCCTCCACGAGGGTGCGGACCGCCCCCTCCACCCCTTCCAGCTCCAGCTCCACCCCGTCGCCATCGTTGCGCACGCTCCCGGCCAGGCCCTCGGCCGTGGCCAGGCGGTACAGGTACGGCCGGTAACCGATCCCCTGGACGACCCCCGTGATCCGAACCCTACAACGAGCCTTACGCACAGCGTTCACACCCATTTGATCCCGTTTTACGCGCTTTGATATCCGGCCCGATCCATCCTCACGACCATAACGTGGTCGGGCGAGGTTGGGTGGTCCAACCGGCCCACACAACATTCCCGGGAGGAATTCGAACCATGTCCAAGCTCAACACGATCGGTCTGGGTGTCCTGTGTGCCTACGCGCTGCTGCTGGGTGTCGCCAGCACGGGCTGTTGCGGAGGCGGCAGCTCCGCGTCCGCGGCCAGCGGCGACGAGGGGAGCTCCAGCAGCTCCGGCGGCTCCGGCAGCGCCATGACCTGCGACGACCTGTCGTCCATCAGCCAGTGCAGCGAGCACACCCGCAAGTCCATGAAGCTGCTGGGCGAGGACTTCTACCAGGGCATGTGCGAGCTCACCGACGGCAAGTGGAGCGACGCGGCGTGCCCCGCGGACGGCGTGGTGGGCCGCTGCGACGACGGCGAGGGTTCGGTCACGATCTACTACTCGACCGGCGGCTCCGCGTACGACGCGTCCACGGCCAAGGAAGCCTGCGAGTTCCTCGAGGGTACGTTCAAGGGCTAGCTCCCCACGCGCTCACCTCGGACTCACCTCAGCCAGTGCTCCGCGGGCCTCGACAAGAACTCCTCCAGCGGCACGCCACCCGCCCCCACGAGCACCTTCCTCGTCGGCGAGAATGCCCGGTCGAATGCCTCGACCCCCGGCAGGGTCCCCTTCCTGCCCACGCTCTTGACCTCGATCGCCACGAGCTGTGGCCCACGCTGCAGGACGAAGTCCACTTCCCTGTTGCGATCACGCCAGTAGAACAACTCCGAGCGAGTGCCCTGGACGGTGTTGAGGAGATGGGCGCCGACCGCAGACTCGACCAGCCTCCCCCACCGCTGCGGATCTCGACGGATCTCGCGGATCGGGACGGGTTCGCGCGACGTGGCCAGCGCGTTGTTGAACACCTGGAGCTTGGGGCTCGAGCCGCGCCGGCGCACGACCTGGCCGGCGAACTTCTGCAGCCCTGCGACCATCCCGGCGCCGGCGAGGAGTCCCAGGTAGTGGGCCAGGGTGACGGTGTTGCCCGCGTCCTGCAGCTGGGCGAGCATCTTGTTGAAGGACAGGATCTGACCGGTATAGCTGCAGGCGAGATCGAAGAGCTGGCGCAGCAACGCGGGCTTGTCCACCCGCTGCATGAGCAGGACGTCCCTGGAGACCGTGGTCTCGACGAGGGCGTCGCGGATGTAGGTGGCCCAGCGATCGGGATCGTCGACGAGGGGAGCTGCGCCCGGGTACCCCCCGTAGCAGATGTAGGTCTCGACGTCCCACCCGAAGGCGGCGTGCATCTCCGGCCAGGGCCAGTGTGGCAGCCGGATGACCTCGAAGCGGCCCGCCAGGCTCTCGGTGAGCCCCTGCTGCACCAGCAACGGAGACGAGCCCAGGACGACGACGTGGAGAGCGGTGCCGTGTCGTGTGTCCGTGTCCCAGCACTCCTTGACGGTCTCGGACCACCCGGGAACCTTCTGGACCTCGTCGAGCACGAGGATCGCGGACTCCTTCGACTCCCTGGCTTCGAGTCGCGCGAGATCCCACTGCTGCCCGATCCAGGTCGGATCTCGGGGCGAGGGCCCGTCGGCGCTCGCATAGACGGATGGCGTATCGAGCTGGTCCAGGGCCTGCAGGACCAACGTCGTCTTGCCCACCTGCCGTGGACCGGCGAGGACCTGGATGAACCGGCGAGGTTCGGTGAGGCGGCTCAGGAGGATGTCGAGCTGAGGGCGCGAAGAGGGGTGTGTTATTTTACTCATGCTACTGAGTAAATTAACTCATAGAAGGAACGAAATCAACGAGCGCCGTCTAGATCCCCTCCATCCGCTCCATCATCTCCCCCACGCTCACGAACCGGTCCTCCCGCGACTTGGCCAGCGCCCGCTGGAGCAGGGCGTCGAGCTGCGGCGGCAGCTCGGTGCGGGCCACCTCGCTGGCCGCGGGGGCCTCTGCCATCAGCAGCTTCGCGTACACCGCGGCCAGGGACTGGTCCATGAACGGCGGCTCGCCGGTGACCATCTCGTGGAGGATGGCGCCGAGGGCGTGCACGTCGCTGCGCACGTCCAGCTCCTCGCCGCGCGCCTGCTCCGGCGACATGTACGCGGGCGTGCCCAGGACCATGCCGGTGGTGGTGATCCGGGACACGGCGCCCTCCTCCAGGGGCCGGGCCAGGCCGAAGTCCAGCAGCACGGCGCGCTGGGAGCGCGTCGGATCGTCGGTGAGGAACACGTTGCCGGGCTTGAGGTCCCGGTGGAGGATGCCCGCCTCGTGGGCCGCGGCCAGGGCCACCCCCACCTCCTGGCCGATCTGTAGCGCCTCGGGCCACGGCAACGATCCGTCCCGGGCCAGCCGATCCTCCAGGGTCTCCCCCTGGAGCAGCTCCATGACCAGGAAGTGGGTGCCGTCCTCGGCCACGTCGAAGTCGTGCACGGCCACGATGCCCGGGTGACCCAGGGCGCTGGCGGCCTGGGCCTCGCGGGAGAACCGGCGGATGGCCTGCTCGCTCATGCCGCCCTCGGTCAGCACGATCTTGATGGCGCAGGGCTTGCCGGTGCGCACGTGGTGGCCCCGGTAGACCGCGCCCATGCCCCCGGACCGCAGGTGGGCCTCGACGATCCAGCTGCGGTTGAGCACCACGCCGGTGAGGTCTCGCGGCGCGCTGGCCTCCTCGGCGCGGCCGGCGCCGGCGAGGGTGGTCACCGGCGCCACCGGTAGCAGCTCCGGCCCCTCCCCCTCCTCGACGAGCCCTGCTGCGGCCGCGTCCAGGATCAGCAGCTCCGCCGCCAGCGGCTCCATGTCCATCTCGCGGGCCAGATCGTCGCGGTCGAACCGGCCCTGGCGACGCGCCAGCCGCACCAGGTCGCGCAGGCGCAGGTGCTGGCGTATCCCCTGGAAGCCCCGCACCAGGGCGTACACGGCCCAGGCTGCGGGGGCCAACCCCACCACCAGGAACAGGAACACGCCGTTGCGCAGGTCCTCCGGTCCCTCGTTGAACACGATGAACAGCACGGCCATGACCAGCCACCAGCTCGCGAAGAGGCCGAGCACGGTCCCGGCGAGCAGGCTCGCACCGGACCGCACCCCCAGGGAGACGGCGGTCCGGCGCACGCTGGTCTGGATCACCCTCATGAACTCATCCAAGTATAGTGGACCCCATGGTCCCACCCGCCACCGCCACCTTGCCACGTTCGCCGTTCCTGGGACGCGGCGCAGACCTGGCGGCGCTGGCCGACCGCCTCGACTCGGGCCACCGCCTGGTCACCGTCACGGGGCCGGGCGGGATCGGCAAGACACGCCTGGTGGCCGAGTTCGTCCACACCCATCCGCGGTGGGGCGCCCTGGCCACCGTGGTCGACCTGGCCGCTGCCGAGGACGCGGCCGGTCTGTGCGACGCGACCGCCGCGGCCCTGGACCTGCCCGCGGGGGAGCCCGGCAGCGATGGCGTGCAGCGGGTGGCCGGCGCCCTGGCCGCCCGCGGACCGCAGTTGCTGGTGCTCGACTGTGCCGATCGTGCTGTGGAGGCGGCCGCCGAGGTGCTGCCCTGGTGGCTCGATGGCGCGGTGGAGACCCAGGTGCTGCTCACGTCGCGGCAGCGGCTGCAGCTGGCCGAGGAGGCGGTGCACGAGCTGGAGCCCATGAGCCTGCCCGACGACGCCGGCGCCGACTCCGAGGCGGTCCGCCTGTTCGTGGACGCGGCGCGGCGGCTGGGCGAGGACCACGCCGTGGCCGACGAGGATCTGCCCTACGTGGCCGGGATCGTCACCACCCTGGAGGGGCTGCCCCTGGCCATCGAGCTCGCCGCGCCGCGGCTGGCGGTGATGGGGCCCCGGGCGCTGCTGCACCGGCTGCGCAACCGCTTCGAGGTCCTGTCCGGGCCGCGCCGCAGCGCCGCAGGCCGCCACGCGACCATGCGCGGCACCATCGACTTCTCCTGGCGGGTGCTCGGATCGGCCGAGCAGGCCCTGCTGGCGCGTTGCTCGGTATTCTGCGGTGGATTCACCGTGGACGCTGCCGAGGCCGTGGCGCAGAACGATCCCCACATCGAGACCCCCGAGATCCTGGACCTGCTGCAGTCCCTGCGCACGCGCTCGCTGCTGTTCGATCGGGCCGATCCGCTCCAGCGGGGGGAGCGCCGGCTCTTCCTCTACGACACCATCCGCGAGTTCGTCGCCGAGCAGGCCGTCCCCGCGGACGCGGCTGCGCAGCACGCCGAGTACTTCGTGAGCCAGGGACGCGACGCGGCGCAGCGCGGAGACACCCGCTGGCTGGCCGCCGAGCGGGAGAACCTGCTCGCCGTGGCCCGGCGGGTGGTGGGGCACGGTTCGGTCTCCGCGCGCGCGGCCGAGCCCGCCCTCGAGGCCCTGTTGCTGCTCGAGCCGGTGCTGTTGCGGCGCGGCCCGCTGGAGACCTACGCGACGCTGTTCGCGCCCGTGCTGGAGGCCACGGCCCGTTCCGGCGCCGACCCCTCCCTGTACAGCCGCGCCCTGGCCGCCCAGGGCACCCTGCTGCGGCTGCGCGGGAGCGGCCAGCTCGGCGCCCAGAGCCTGGTGCACGCCCTGTCCATCGCCCGCGAGGTGGGGGAGGACGCCCTGGTGGCGCGGGTGACGCTGGAGCTGGGCCAGGCGCTGGCCCAGCGGGGCGACGACGACCAGGCGCGCGCACACTTCGAGCGCGCCCTCGACGGCGCGGCCGGGGATCGCCGGGTCGAGGGCGTGGCCCTGCGCTGCATGGCGGAGATCGCCGCGCGCCACGGTGACGTCGCGGCCGCTCGGGCGCTCCTCGAGCGCGCCGCAGCGCAGCACGGGGACGATCCCTTCGAGGCGGCCGAGGATCTGCGCACCCTGGCGTGGCTGCACGTGGGCGAGGGGCACCTGGGCGCCGCCCACGAGGGGGTGGCGCGGGCGCGGGAGCTCAGCCTCGGCTGCGACGACCGCCGCGGCAAGGCGCTGGCCGACGGGCTGCTGGCCGCGATCCAGCACGGCCAGGGGGATCTTGCCGCAGCCCGGGAGGGGTACGAGGACGCCATCGGCCAGCTGGCGCGCAGCGGGTTCGCCAACGAGGAGGCGCGCGTGATGGGCCGCCTCGGGGTGCTGGCCATGCAGCAGGATCGGCCGGTGGAGGCCCGGGCGCTGCTCGCGCCGGCCGTGGACCGGCTGCGGCGGGCCGGGGACGAGCGCACCGCGGGCGAACTCCGCGATCACCTCGGCGAGCTGGACGAGCAGGCGCGCCGGGGGCCGGCGGCGGCCGACCTGGTGGTGGGCCCCGACGGCGGCTGGTTCTGCACCGCGGGCGGTGAGCGGGTCAGCCTGCACCACCGCCAGCCGCTGCGACGGCTGCTGCACGCGCTGGTCCGCGCCCGCCTCGACGCTCCGGGCGCCCCGCTGGACGCCGCGCAGATGCTCGCCGCAGGGTGGCCCGGCGAGCGGGTCCTGCCCGATGCCGGCGTCCATCGGGTGCGCGTCGCCGTGTCCACCCTTCGCAAGTTCGGGCTGCGAGAGGCCATCCAGACGCGTGGCTCCGCCTACCTGCTCGATCCGGGGCTGAAGACCCACCTGCTGGAGTGACCGCCGTGGACCTCGTCGAGTACCGCGATCAAGCCCGCTCGTTGCGCGTGCGCGGCCTGCTGTGGCTGACCGTGGGGCTACCGGTGGCCTCGCTCGGCGGCGCGGCGTTCGTGCTGGGCACGTCCATCGCCGCGTTCCCGAAGTCCATCCCCGACGACGACGTGTTCATCGGCGTGGGCGCCCTGGTGGCCATCGGCGTGGCGCTGGGGCTGGCCGGCGGGTTGCCGTGCCTGCTGGGGGTACGAGCGCTGTGGCGCTTGCGGCGGCTACGGCTGGACACGGCGCGGGAGCGCCTGGGAGATCAGTAACCCAGGGTGCTGATCTGACGGATCACGCTGGGGTGGATCAGCTCCCTGATGCTCAGCGATTCACCGCCGAAGGAGTTCCCCCAGGCCAGGCGCAGGGCCATGTCGGCGCCGGCGATGTTGTCCTCGTTGACGGTCCCCGCCAGGTAGCCGGTGAAGGTGTCCCAGCTGGAGCCGGCGATCCCCTCGACGATCGCCCCGATCAATCGACCACCGAAGTAGGCCAGGCCGCCCGATGCCTGGCCCAGCACCGCGCCGATGAGCTCGCCGAGGCGGCCGCCGACTGCGCCGAGGATCTGGCCCACGGTGCCGCCCACGCCGCCTGCGACCAGGGCCACGTCGAACATCCAGCACAGATCCGCGGTCAACCCGTCGGTGGTGCGCACCCACACGTTGCGGCCGGGGATGTCGCCGGTGATGGCGTTGTAGTTGGTGATGGTGGCCCAGGTGCCGTTGTCGTCCTCGTAGCGCAGGATGGCGGCCACGGCGCGCAGGCGCTGGCGATCCACCTCGGAGAGGCTGGATTCGAGGGCCTCGCGTTCCGGGTTCGGCGCGACGCACTGGTCCTGGTCCATGTCCGCGTCCGCGGTGAAGGTGTCGGCCTCGCACACCTCGCCGTCGTGCTGGAGCGGGTCCTGCAGCGGATCGCAGAGGCCGGCGCCCTGGAGCGGATCGTCGGTCTGCGCTTCGGCCTGTACAGGCGGTGCCGAGTTCTTCGCCGGCGCCCTGTCCGACTTCCTGGCCACGCCTACCTGGGTTCCCATGGCAGTCTCCCGGGGGTTCTGGTCCGTCTGCAGTGTACCAGCGAGCCGCTGGGTGCAGCGCAACAATCAGCAGATCCGGGGGAGCTGGTCCGCGGCGGGGCGGGCGAGCAGGCGCCGGCCGCCGTAGGCGGTGGTCAGCACCACCTGGCCGGCGCGGGCCTCCTCGACGCGGCCGATGCACGCGGCCTCGGGCTCGAGGCGAAGCCAGCTGTCCAGGGCCCGACGCCACTGCTCGGCGGCGACCACCGCGACCACACGGCCCTCACAGGCCAGGTGAAGGGGATCCACGCCGGTGATGTCGCTCACGATCTCCACGTCGGGTCGCACCGGCAGCCGGCCGGCCTCCACCTCCACGCCGAGGCCGGCTCCCTCGGCCAGATCGCACAGCACCCCCGCCAGGCCCCCGCGGGTGGGATCGCGCAGGAACCTCGGCACGATTCCCTCGTCGAACAGCGCCGACACCAGCGGCGTGACCGCCCGGCTGTCGCTGATCAGGCCGCCGGGCAGCTCCAGGCCCAGCCGGGACGCGAGGATCACGGCGCCGTGGTCGCCCACCGGGCCGCTGACGAGGATCGCGTCACCGGGCCGCGGAGGCGGGGGGCCGCCGGTCCACTCGGCGCGTAGCTCGCCGATCCCCGCGGTGTTCACGAACATGCCGTCGCCCTTGCCCCGCTCGACCACCTTGGTGTCGCCGGTGACCACCTGGACGCCGGCGCGGGCCGCGGCCACCGCCATGGACTCGACCACGGCGCGCAGCTGCGCCATGGCCAGGCCCTCCTCGAGGATCACCCCGAGGGTGAGGTGGCGGGGGATCGCGCCGCTGACGGCGAGGTCGTTGACCGTGCCGTGGATCGCCAGCGAGCCGATGTCCCCGCCCGGGAAGCTCAGGGGGCTCACCACGAACGAGTCGGTGGTCATGGCCACAGGACCGTCGGGCCGCGGCAGCCGCGCTGCGTCGTCCAGGGCGTCGAGCAGCGGGTTGCTCAGCGCCGCGGCAAAGACCTCGGCCACCAGCTCCTGGGTGAGCCGGCCGCCGCCGCCGTGGCCGAGGGTGACGCGTTCATCCATGGTCGATCTCCCGGAACAGGTAGCGGCTACGGCAGGTACCTTCCGAGGACACCATGCAGGGGCCGCGCGGATCGGCGGGCGAGCAGCCGGCATCGAACAGGCTGCACTCCTCGGGCTCGATCCGCCCCACCATCACCTCGCCGCAGCGGCAGCCGGGCAGGCAGTCTGGCAGATCGGGATCCGGGGCCAGGCCGAAGCGCTCGCGCGCGTCGAGCCCACGATCCCGCAGCGCGAGCCCCGAGGCGGGGATCTCGCCCAGGCCGCGCCAGGGCGCGTCCACGATCTCGAAGGCGCGGTCGAGGGCCGCCTGCGCCGCGGGGTTGCCGCCGGTGCGCACGGCGCGGCGGTAGACGTTGGTGGCCTCGGCGCGCCCCTGGGCCGCCATCAGCGTCAGCTGCTGCACCCCCATCATCACGTCCACGGGCTCGAAGCCGGCCACCACCGCGGGCAGGCCGCTGCGCCGGGCAAAGGGCTCGAAGGGCTCGAGCCCGGTCACCGTGAGCACGTGGCCGGGGAGCAGGAATCCGTCGAGGCGCAGGTCCGGTAGCGCCAGCAGGGCTTCCAGCGCAGGGGGGATGATCCGCTGGCTGACCAGCATCGACAGGTTCTCCGGAGGATCCGCGAGGGCCGCGGCGGCCACGGTGCACGCGGTGGTCTCGAACCCCACGGCCAGCAACACCACCTGCCGGTCGGGGTCGCGGCGGGCCAGCTCCACCGCGTCGTGGGCTCCGAGGATCACCCGCACGTCACCTCCGCGGGCGCGGGCCTGCTCCAGGGACAGCCGCCCCGGGACACGCAACATGTCGCCGAAGGTCGCCACGGTGATCCCGGGCCGCTGGCACAGCACGACGGCCATCTGGATGTCGGTGGGCGGGCACACGCACACCGGACAGCCGGGCCCGGCGATGACGCGGACGCCCGGGGGCAGCAGCCTGCGCAGGCCGTGACGGGCGATGGCATTCTCGTGGGTGCCGCACACGTGCATGAAGGTCAGATCGCGCGGGGGCGCGAGGCGGCGCAGCTCGTCGGCCAGCGCGTGCACGGCCGCGGGATCGGCGTAGCGTCCCGGGTCCAGGGTCATCGGTCGTCCCAGCGGATCTCGGCGGCCACCTGCTGCAGCAGGGCCAGGGTCTCGGCCGCCTCGTCCTCGTCGATGGCGGCGATGGCGTACCCCGCGTGGACCAGGACCCAGTCCCCCGCGCCAGCGTCGGGGACGAGGTCGAGCCGGATCTGGAGCTGGACCCCGCCGGACCGGACGGTCCCGCTGGGGCCGTCCACCTCCTCGAGGCACATGGGCACGGCGAGGCACATGGCTAACGGGCCTCTCGATGGGCGCGGTGGCGATCCACGAGCCACTGGAGCCATCGATCCAGCCCGTCGCCCGTGCGGCAGCTGATCTCGAACACGTCCTGGGCCGGGTTGAGGGACCGCGCCAGGCGCGTGGCCTCGGCCACGTCGAAGTCCGTGTACGGCAGCAGGTCCACCTTGTTGAGCAGCAGCACGTCCGACGTGCGGAACATCAGGGGGTACTTGGCCGGCTTGTCGTGGCCCTCGGCCACCGACAGCAGCATCACCCGCGCGTGCTCGCCGAGATCGAACTCGGCCGGGCACACCAGGTTGCCCACGTTCTCCACCACCAGCACGTCCAGGCCATCGAGACCCATGTCGTCGGCCTCGGCGATCACCTGACGCGGGTCCAGGTGGCACGCCCCGTGGGTGTTGATCTGGCGCACGGGCACGCCGAACCGCTCCAGGCGTCGCGCGTCCAGCGCGCCCTGGATGTCGCCCTCGACGATCCCGACGCGCAGCCGACCTTCCAGCCGCTCCAACGTACGCTCCAGCAGCGTGGTCTTGCCCGCGCCGGGAGAGCTCATCAGGTTGAGGCACAGCACCGAGGCCTCGTCGTACCGCGCGCGGCTCGCCGCGGCCTCGCGGTCGGTGATCTCCAGCAGCGCCCTCTCGACACGTATCTCGGTCATGGCACGGTCACCGACTCCAGCACGAGCTCCCGTCCGTCCACCTCGATCACCTCCAGCGCACAACCCTGCACCGAAGTACCCCGGGCCAGCGCCTCGAACCCGAAGCGAAGGGCGTCGGGGTTGATGCAAGTCTCGCGACCCACGCGGACGCGCGCCGACTCGGCGATCTCGGCACCTGCGTCACCCATCGATTCGTTCACGATGGTCACCAGCCTCGACGCCACGGTCATCTCATGCACGCGGATCGCCCTCGTTTCTTTACACGGATTTGGCGCTTCCGTTCAGCGACCTTACAATGGAGCGACGCGGGAAATCCTGTCCAGTGAATCCGGTCCCATCCATCGAGGAAAAGGACACCATGACTCGGCTGCTTCACGTCCTCGGCTGCCTCGGCCTGCTCTTCACCGCCGTCCTGGGTTGCTCACCCGACACCACGGCGCCGCAGACCTCATCGACGACCCTGGCCCAGCTCGTGCCGCCCCCCGACGAGGACTTCATGCCGGTGTACTGCGGCGGCGTGGTCTCGTGGGATCCCATCGACGACGCCAACGCCGGGTGGGAGCACCGCGACATCGTCGGCGACGACACCTACCCGGCCATGTACCACGCCTCGGATGGGGTGTACGCCTACCTGCGCATGCGCATCGACGACGAGCCCGTGCAGGCCGCGGCCAACCTCAAGTCCTTCGGCTGGGGCTTCGAGGTGGACAACGACGGCGTGTACAGCACCTACGAGTACCTGTACATGGCCGACGGCACGGGCTCAGACGAGATCACCTGGACCGAGAACACCGTCCAGCAAGGGCTCAACAGCCCCACCGAGGAGGCCGAGGGCACGCCCGTGGTCTTGTCGCCATCCGAGGACTACTGGCACGCGGTGGAGGCCGACTCCAGCTTCGACGGCGAGGTGGACTGGTTCTTGACCTTCGCCATCTCGTTCGCCGCTCTTCAGGCCGCGGGCATCGATCCCAACGATCCCGTGGTGCTGTGGGCGGGCTCCTCCGACAACACCCACGCGCTCAACGCGGACGTCGCCTGCCACGGCGGCAACGCCGGCGACGCCGAGCTCGACGACATCGGGGCCGACCCCACGGTCCCGGACCTGGACGCGGACACCGACGGCGACGGCATCACCGACGCGGTGGAGATGGTCATCGGCACCGATCCGAACAACGCCGACTCCGACGGTGACGGCATCGGCGACTTCACCGAGACCGACGGGGGCACCGCCGTGGACACCGACGGCGACGGCACCATCGATGCCTGGGACCCCGACAGCGACGGCGACTCGCTGCTCGACGCGGCCGAGGGGACCGTGGACAGCGACGGCGACGGCGTCGCCGACTACCGCGACGACGACGACGACGACGACGACGTGCCCACCGAGACCGAGGTGATCGACGGCAACGCCCTGGGCCTGGACGACGTGGATGGCGACGGTCTCGTCAACTGGCTCGACGACGACGCGGACGGCGACGGGGGGCGCGACGGCGACGACGGCACAGGTGACGGTGACGGCGACGGCTTCCCCGCGTACCTGGACTGCGACGACACCGAGGCCGAGGTCCACGCGGGCGCGGCCGAGATCTGCGACGGCCTGGACAACAACTGCAACGGCGTCGTGCCCGCGGACGAGGCCGACGACGACGGCGACGGCCAATTGATCTGCGAGGGCGACTGCGACGACGCCCACGCGGACGTGTACGCCGGCGCGCCCGAGCTGTGCGACGGCCTCGACAACGACTGCGACGGCGTGATCGACAACAACATCGGCGACGACCAGGACGGGGACGGCTACACCCCGTGCGACGGCGACTGCAACGACCTCGAGCCCGAGGTCTACCCCGGCGCGCCGGAGATCTGCGACGGCCTGGACAACAACTGCAACAACGTGGTGCCCGCGGACGAGCAGGATGCGGACGGCGACGGGGTGTCCGAGTGCGAGGGGGACTGCGACGACGCCGATCCCGACTCCCTGCCCGGCGGCGTCGAGGTCTGCGACGGCGCGGACAACGACTGCGACGGCACCGTGGACGAGGACACCGAGTGCTACGACGACGACGGCGATGGATTCACCGAACTCGACGGCGACTGCAACGACGGCGAGCCGGCCATCAACCCCGGCGCCACCGAGGTCTGCGACGGCGTGGACCAGGACTGCGACGGCGCCGTCGACGACGGGACCGAGTGCTACGACGACGACGGTGACGGATACACCGAGCTCGACGGCGACTGCGACGACGGGACTCCGGACATCGGCCCGGACGCCCTCGAGATCTGCGACGGCGTGGACCAGGACTGTGACGGCACCGTGGACGAGGACACCGAGTGCTACGACGACGACGGCGACGGATACACCGAGCTCGACGGCGACTGCAACGACGCGGATCCCGACTCGCTGCCCGGCGGCACCGAGGTCTGCGATGGCGAGGACAACGACTGCGACGGGATCGTCGACGACGGGACCGAGTGCTACGACGACGACGGTGACGGGTTCACCGAGGAAGACGGGGACTGCGACGACCTCGTGGACGCGGTCCACCCCGGCGCGCCCGAGATCTGTGACGGCCTGGACAACAACTGCAACGGTGTCGTGCCCGCGGACGAGCAGGACGCGGATGGCGACGGCGTGTCCGAATGCGAGGGGGACTGCGACGACGCCGACCCCGACTCCCTGCCCGGTGGCGCCGAGGTCTGCGACGGCGCGGACAACGACTGCGACGGCTTCGTGGACAACGCGCCAGAGTGCACGGACGGCGACGGCGACGGGCTGACCGACGCCGAGGAGGCCGTCCTGGGCACCGACCCCGGCTACCCGGACTCGGACGGCGACGGCCTGTCGGACGGGGTCGAGGTCCTGGGCGGCAACCCCACCGATCCGCTGGACGACGACAGCGACGACGACGGGCTCCTCGACGGCTCGGAGGACAGCAACGGCGACGGCTACCTGGATCCCGACGAGACCGATCCCAACGCCGAGGACAGCGACGCCGACGGCGTCCAGGACGGCACCGAGTCCGGGCTGGAGGTCCCCGAGGGGAACGACACCGACGGGGCCGTCTTCGTGCCGGACGCCGATCCCAACACGACCACCGACCCCCTCGACGAGGACACGGACGGCGGCAGCGTGCCCGACGGGGTGGAGGACGCCGACGGCAACGGCGCGATCGATCCAGGGGAGACCGATCCCAACGATCCTTCGGACGACGTGCCCGGCGACGACGACGACGACGACTCGGCAGGGGACGACGACGACACCGTGGGGGACGACGACGACGCGACACCGGGCGACGACGACGACACCGTGGGCGACGACGACGACGCGACACCGGGCGACGACGACGACGCGACGCCGGGGGACGACGACGACGCGACGCCGGGGGACGACGACGACACCGTGGGGGACGATGACGACGCGACGCCGGGGGACGACGACGACGCGACGCCGGGGGACGACGACGACGCGACACCCGGGGACGACGACGACGCGACACCCGGGGACGACGACGACTCGGCGGACGACGACGACTCGGCGGCGGACGATGACGACTCGGCAGGCGACGACGACGACGCGACACCCGGAGACGACGACGACACGACCCCGGCAAACGACGACGACGACGACGCGGAGGTCGTGCCCGACGGCGAGTTCGCCGGCGGATGCCACTGCGACGCAGGTCGCGCCTCGTCCGCGGCTCCGCTGTCCCTGCTGCTGGTGATCGGCCTGCTCGGTCTACTGCGGCGCCGCGCCTGGCCCGCCCTGCTCCTGGCCGTCGCGCTGATGCCTGCCACGGCCATGGCCCAAACGCCCTTTGTCATGAGCTTCCAGCCGCCCGCCCTGGACGCCCAGCACTTCCAGCCCCATGCCGACCGCACGGGCTGGTACACCACCCACTCGGCCGACACCCTGGACCTGTGGCAGCCCGCATTCGGCCTGTGGTTCAACTACGCCCACAACCCGGTGGTCTACTACTCGGACGGCGAGCCGCTGTACGAGGTGGTGAGCCACCTGGCGACGCTGGACCTGCAGGCCGCCATCGGCTTCGGCCCGGTGGACCTGGCCCTGGATCTACCTCTGCATCTGGCCGTCGACGGAGATGGATTCCCCGCGTGGCAGAATCACCTCCCCGCCACCGCGGCGGGCGACCTCAGGCTCGTGCCCAAGGTGCGGCTGCTCGATCCCGCCGAGAAGCCGGTGGGCCTGGCCATCGTCCTGCCCCTGACCCTGCCCACCGGAGCGCAGGACCGCTACCTCGGCCTGAGCACCGTGTCGGTGGCCCCCACGGTCGCGGTGTCCAAGCGCATCGAGAAGTTCCACCTCGGCGCCAACCTCGGCGTGCGCCTCACCCGCGGCGAGGAGGTGGCCGGCCTGACCGCGGGGAGCTCCTTCCAGTTCCGCCTGGCCGTGGGGTACGCCCTGCACGAGAAGGTGGATCTGGCCGGCGAGATCTACGGCGACGTCCACTCCCAGCCCCGGAACAACCCGGTGGAGTGGCTCGCCGGGGCCACGGTCCACCCGATCCCCGGCATGGGCGTCTCCCTGGCCATGGGCACCTCCCTCGGGCCAGGCATGGGCTCGCCCGAGGGCCGCATCGTGTTCGGGATCGGCTACACCCCCGAATCCGGCAAGGACACCGACGGCGACGGGATCAAGGACCGCAAGGACGTGTGCCCCGAGGAGCCCGAGGACGTGGACGGCACCGCCGACTGGGACGGCTGCCCCGATCCCGACAACGACGGCGACGGCATCCTCGACACCGTGGACGCCTGCCCCGACGACCCCGAGAACCTCAACGGCTGGAAGGACGCCGACGGCTGCCCCGAGCAGATCCCCGACACCGACGCCGACGGCCTGCTCGACAACGTGGACGAGTGCATCGATCAGCCCGAGGACCTCGACGGCTTCGAGGACGCCGACGGCTGTCCGGATCCCGACAACGACCAGGACCAGATCCTCGATGGCGACGACCAGTGCCCGAACGAGCCCGAGGTCTACAACAACGTGGACGACGAGGACGGCTGCCCCGACACCGGCCGCGTGGTGCTGGAGAAGAAGGAGATCGTCATCCTCGAGAAGGTCTACTTCGACACCAACAAGGCCGTGATCAAGGGCGAGAGCTACCCCCTGCTCGACGACGTGGCCGCCATCCTCGTGCGCTTCCCCGACATCGCCAGCGTCGAGGTCCAGGGCCACACCGACGAGCGGGGCAAGGACTCGTACAACCTGCGCCTGAGCGACGCGCGCGCCAACGCCGTGAAGGTCTACCTCGTGTCCAAGGGCGTCGAAGAGGGCCGCCTCCAGGCCCAGGGCTACGGCGAGACCCAGCCCATCGACCCGGCCAGCAACGAGGCCGCCTGGGACCGCAACCGGCGCGTCCAGTTCGTGATCCTCGAGCAGTAGGCTCCGCGCTCGACGCTGGTACACATCACGGTACTGGACTACGATCCGGGCCAGGAGGCCCCATGCGCTCGTATTCGTGGATGATTCTCGTCGCGCTGCTGTGGGCGCTGTCCGGGTGCGACACCGCCGGCATCCTGATCGGCGGCGACGATGACGACAGCTCGGGCGACGACGACGACGCGGCCGACGTGGACGAGGACGGGGACGGCTTCACGGCCGACGACGACTGCGACGACAGCGACGCCGACGTGTACCCGGGCGCCGACGAGGAGCCCTACGACGGCGTCGACCAGGACTGCGACGGCGCAGACCTCACCGACGTGGACGGCGACGGCTTCGACGGGGGCGAGGGCGGCGACGACTGCGCCGACGACAACCCCGACGTGAACCCCGACGCCGAGGAGATCTGCGACGGCCACGACAACGACTGCGACGGTGAAATGGGCGCGGACGAGCTGGACGAGGACGGCGATGGTCACCTGGCCTGCGCCGGAGACTGCGACGACCACGACGCCACGGTCAACCCCACCGCGCCGGACTACCCCGGCGACGGCCACGACCAGAACTGCGACGGCGGCGACTCGGTGGCGCTGGGCTACAATTGCGGCGGCGACACCAACCGCGCGTCCATCCCCCAGACCATCGGCGACTTCTCCATCTACTGGAACGACGCCGAGTCCGACGGCCACTACTACGACGACATCGAGTTCAACGGCCTCGCGGGCTGGACCGTCTACCTCTCGTACAGCTCGGACAGCTTCTCGCCGTACATCCTGCTGCTGGACCCCGACTGCGAGACCATCGCAGAGCAGGGCGCGGGCGGCAGCGGCTCGCTGGTGCTCGAGGTGGAGCTTCCCGAGGACGGCACCTACACCGCCGTGGTGACCACCGAGGATCAGTACGACACCGGGTACTACACGCTGACCCTGGAGTCCGCCGACGTGCCGCCCGACCTGGGCCTGCACTGCGAGAACGACGAGCACGCCATCGCCCCGGGGATGCACCAGCTGAGCTGGACCGACTCGGTGTTCGAGCTCGGCGGCTCCGACGCCATGGACGGCCCTGGCGGCCCGGACCGCTACTACGACGACATGGAGTTCGTGGTGCGCGCCGGCGACGAGATCGACGTGATGATGTGGGCCGATCAGGTGGACGGCTACCTGTACCTGCTCGACGACAGCTGCGACGTGGTGGCCGAGGACGACAACAGCTACGCCGGCCTCAGCCCCCGCATCGTGTACACCGCCGACTACGACGGCGTGTACACCGCGGTCTTCACCAGCGCCAACCCCGGCGAGACCGGCAGCTTCTACTGGTACCTGGACTGGCCGTAGGACCGATGACTGCATTCCCTGTCCCCTCGGGTGCGAAGTTCCTGTTCATCGGGGACTCCATCACCGACTGCGATCGCGCGTCCTGGGCCGCGCCGCTGGGCAACGGCTACGTGCGCCGGTTCACCGAGATCGTGACCTACCACCACCCCGAACTGGACATCGAGTGGCTCAACCACGGCGTGGGTGGCGACGTGATCGGCGACCTGCGGCGGCGGTGGGAGCGCGACTGCGTGGCCCACGCGCCGGACTGGCTCGCGGTGATGATCGGGATCAACGACTGCCACGGAAACCTCGAGGGTGACGAGGCCTGGGCCGTCGGCTCCTACGAGGAGGATTTCCGCGCCCTGCTCGACGCGGTGCGGCCGTTCTCCCCGAGGCTGGTCCTGCTCGAGCCGTTCTACGCCGCGTCGGCCGACGGCCGCTGGCCCATCGACGACGTCCAGCGCCAGGTCTTGACCCGCGTCGCCGCCTATCAACGCGTGGTCGGCCAGCTCGCCGCGGAGCACGGCGCGTACTACGTGCGCACCCAGGACATGTTCACGCGACAGCTGAGGTTCCGGTGGCCCACGTACTTCGGCGGCGAGCCCGTGCACCCCGAAGCGATCGGCCACACGATGCTCGCGCTGGAGCTGTACCAGCAGCTGGCCGGACCGGCCGTGACAGCGTTGACGACCGAGCCCAGGGGGATGTCGATGCCGTTCGCCGCGGCCACGCCCCCGGCCACCCCCGCCGTCGTCCCGGGGGCGTCACACACAGCGGCGCCGCCCCCTGCGGCGCCCCCCGAACAACGCGCTTTGACGCCGCGCGAGAAGCGGCTACGGCGCGAGCGCCGCAGGAAGCGACGATAGCGGCTCAGCGCGGGCGCACCAGGCGGGACAGCCGCAGCAGCGCCCCCTCCCCCACCGAGATCGCGCCCTCGGGGCACACCTCCTGGCAGCAGTAGCAGCGAATGCAGCGGTCCAGATCCACCTGCACCGCGGTCGCCGAGCCGTCCGGGCCGGCGTCGCGGCGGCCGCGTGGAGCCATCTCCATGGCCTCGGCCGCGCAGTGGCGGGTGCAGATCTCGCAGCGAGTGCACAGGCGGTCGTCAAACCTCGGCCGGGTGGTGAGGTGGTGCCGCAGCGGCCTCGCCAGGGGGCCGAGGTAGATCTTCTCGGCGAGCATGGGCCGAGCGGGTATCCAGTCGGTCACGCGGTGAGGATCGATCGCCTCGCCCCGCACCTCGATGTCTCGCAGGAACGCGCTGGCGTGGCCCGCCTCGCGGCGCTGCCCCAGCATGGGCAGCCCGGCCAGGTCGAACCCCAGGATCTCGGCGAACACCCTGTCCAGCGCGGTCATGTCGTCGGAGGCGCCCACGAGGCCGAGATCGCGGGGATCGCCCGCAGAGGGGCCGTTGCCCTGAACCCCGATCACGCCGTCGGCCAGGCTGAACGAACACCCCGCGCGGTCGGCGATCTCGTTGAGCAGCCGGCCGAAGGTGGCGTAGCTGCGCCCGGCGTGGAGGTGCAGCCGCGCCTTCTCCATGCCGACCACGGCGCCGTACAGGTTCTTGGTGGCCAGGGTCAGGCCCATCTGCCCGTGGGTCTTGATCTTGGGCAGGTTGATGATCCGGTCCGCCTCGACCAGGGGCCGGGCCAGGTTCAGCGGCCCGAAGCCGCCCCCGCCGGACACGGACACTGGTTCGGTGAAGTTGACCAGCTCGACGTCGAGGCCTTCGAGCAGCGGCTGTAGCCCGAGACGGCGCGCCACGGCGCGGGTGGTCCCCATGGCCGGGCTGTCCCCGAGCAGCAGTGTGCCCGAGTGGACCTTTCGCACGGCCCGCGCCGCCGCGGCGATGAACCGCGGGTGGGTGGTGATGGCCGTGTCCACGCCGCGGGGCACCAGCAGGTTGGGCTTGAGCAGCACCACCGGATCGCCCTGGAACAGGGGGGCCCAGGCGGGGGTCAGCCCCAGCACGCGGTCGAGGACCTCGTCCAGGGCGCCGTCGTCGTAGCTCGCACAGGTTCCCAGGGCCACCACGGGGGGCATCTCTTTCTCCATTTTGGGTACGATTGTGGCAGATCCGTTTCAGAGAGGAACCTCTCCATGGTCAACACCAAGGCGTACGAGAGCCCCTTCGTCCAGTTCCACGACCGGCACCTGAGCCTGCAAAAGGTCCTCACCGGCATGGTGGACGCGCGGGCCACCGACTTCTACATGCGGGTGGGCGAACCCATCGTGTACAAGGTGGACGACAAGGTGGTGCGCTACGACACCGAGAAGCTCACCGACCGCCACATGCGCCAGGTCATGGCCGCGTTCTTCTCCGAGGGCGACGTGGAGCGCTTCCGCCGCCGGCGCGAGGTGGACACGGTCCACGCCGAGGCCGACGTCCGCTACCGGGTGCACCTGGCCACGGGCAATCACGGGGTCTACGGCGTGATCCGGCGGATCTCCCAGGACATCATGCCCATCGACACGCTGGGTCTCCCGACCAAGGCCATCGAGCCGTTCAAGAAGCTGCGTAGCGGGCTCGTCTTGATCGCCGGGGCCACGGGCCAGGGCAAGACCATGTCGGCGGTGTCCCTGCTCGATCACATCGCCCAGACCCGGCCGGCCACCCTGCTGACCCTCGAGGATCCCATCGAGTACATCTTCCAGGACTACCAGGGCATGTTCATCCAGCGGGAGGTGGGCCTGCACCTGGACAGCTTCGGCGACGGCATCCGCGCGGCCCTGCGCGAGAACCTCGACGTGATCTACGTGGGCGAGATGCGCGACACCGATACCATCGAGCAGGGGCTCAAGGCCGCCGAGATGGGCCACCTGGTCATCACCACCATCCACGCCGAGGACACCATCTCCGCCCTGGGCCGTATCGTCGGTTCGTTCACCTCGTCCCACCACTCGCGCATCCACCACACCCTGTCGTCGGGCCTGTCCGCGGTGATCACCCAGCGGCTGCTGCCCGGCAAGAATGCGGGTCTGGTGCTCGGCGCCGAGGTGATGTACCCCAACACGGCCATCCGCTCGGTGCTCCGGGGAGGTGAGTTCTCCAAGCTGGGCATCTACATGGGCCAGTCCGGCTCGGGTGTGTCCTACCGCGAACACCTCCAGGAACTGTTCCACGGCGGCAAGATCTCCCAGCAGGTGCGCGACGAGGAGATCGCGGCGTACATGCAAAGGATCGGCGGCGCGGACGTGTAGTTCGGATTTCAGATTTCAGATTTCGAGGCGCATCTGGCGGACCACTTCGTTGATCTGCGCGGCCGCATCGTCGATCTCGGCCTCGGTCGTCTCCCGCCCCACCGACAGGCGGATGGTCCCCATGGCGACGTGCTCGGGGGTGCCCATGGCCTCGAGGACGTGGGAGAGGGTGACCTCGGAGGAGTGGCAGGCGGCGCCGGCCGAGGCGGCGATGCCGGGGAGGCGATCGAGGATCTTGTTGGCCTTGATGCCGGGGAATGCCACCGACAGGGTGTTGGGCAGGCGGTGCTCGGGGTGGCCGTTGAGGTGCGCGTCGGGGTGGACGGCGGTCAGGGCCGCGTGGAGGCGGTCGCGCATGGCCAGCAGGTGGGCCTGATGTTCGCTCTGCCCCTTCCGGGCCAGCTCGGCCGCGGCGCCGAGGCCGACGATCTGCAGCACGTTCTCGGTGCCGGCGCGGCGGTCGGACTCGTGATCGGCGCCGTGCATGAACTTCGGTAGCGCCAGCCCGCGGCGGATGTACAGCGCGCCGATCCCCTTGGGCGCGTAGAGCTTGTGCCCGGCCAGGGAGAACAGGTCCACCCCCAGCGAGGCGACCCGCGTGGGCACCTTGCCCACCGACTGGGCGCCGTCGCTGTGCAACCGGATGCCTCTCTTCCTGGCCAGCGCCGCGATCTTCGAGATGGGCTGCAACGTGCCCACCTCGTTGTTGGCGTGCATCACCGTGATCAGCACCGTGTCGCGCTCGATGGCGGAGGCGACGTCGGCGGGATCGACCCGGCCGGTCTCGTCCACCGGCACCGTGGTCACGCGCACGCCCATGGTCTCGAGGAACCGGCAGACCTCGGTCACCGCCGGATGCTCGACCGCGGACGTGATCACGTGATCACCGCGCTCGATCAGCGCGGCAACGGACCCCTTGATGGCCCAGTTGTTGGACTCGGTGCCGCCGCTGGTGAAGACCACCTCGTCGGCGTGGCACCCCAGCAAGTCGGCCACCTGCAGCCGCGCGCGATCCACTGCAGCGCGCGTGGCCTTGCCGTAGGGGTGGGAGCTCGAGGGGTTGCCCCACAGCTCGTCGAGGCAGGGCCGCATGGCCTCGACCACCTGCGGGGCGATGGGGGTCGTGGCGTTGTAGTCGAGGTAGATGGGGTAGCTCATTCGCGGATGATACACTCCCGGGCCATGGACCAAGAGCTGTTCATCCAGTTGATCTACGCCCTGGGCGTGGGAGTGCTCATCGGCCTCGAGCGCTCCATGCAGCAGACCGTCGAGGACCCATCGAGGGACGACGAGGACGCAGGCGACGGGTTCACCGAGTTCGTCGGGCTGCGCACGTTCGCGGTGCTCTCGCTGCTGGGCTTTGGCGCGGCCCTGGCCAGCGATGTCCTGCCCCTGGTCGCCCCGGTGGTCATCGGCGGCGTGGCCCTGCTCGTGATCGCCATGTACTGGCGGGCGCCCGACGACGCCAACGGCATCACCACCGAGGCGGCGGCCATCGCCTGCTGCGGCCTCGGCGTGCTGTGCCACTACCACCACGAGGCGGCCGGGGTCCTGGCGCTGCTGCTGACGGTGATCCTGGCGTCGAAGCGATTCACCCACGCCACGGTGCGCAAGATGCGGCGCGTGGAGCTGGTGGACACGCTGAAGTTCCTCATGGCGATCTTCGTGGTGCTGCCCCTGCTGCCCAACCGCGCCCTGGACCCCTACGGGGCCCTCAATCCGTACAAGGTCGGGCTGCTGGTGGTGCTCATCTCGGGCATCAGCTTCGTGGGCTACTTCCTCACCCGCATCCTCGGCGCCCAGAAGGGGTTGGGGCTGACCGGCATCCTCGGCGGGCTCACCTCGTCCACGGCCGTCACCGCCGCCATGGCCGTGGAGGCCAAGGCCGCGCCCCAGCTGCGGTCCATCTGCGCGTTCTCCACCGTCGCGGCCAACGCCACCATGTTCGTGCGCGTGCTGGTGGTCGTGGCCGTGCTCGACCGGGCCCTGATGATGACGCTGCTGTGGCCGCTGGGCGCCATGGCTGCGGTGGCCGCCATCGCGTCGGCGGTGCTGTGGTTCCTGGCGTCGCGCGCCGGTTCGGGCGGCCAGCAGGGCTCGGTGGATCTCAAGAACCCGTTCTCGGTGGGGCCGGCGCTGAAGTTCGCCGCTTTCTTCGTGGTCATCCTGTTCGTGGCCAAGCTGGCCAACGTGTACTTCGGCGACCGCGGGCTGTACCTGGCCGCGTGCCTGTCGGGGCTGGCCGACGTGGACGCCATCACCCTGTCGGTGGCCGAGCAGACCAGCGCCTCGGAGCTGGCGCGCAAGGTGGGCTCCATCGCCATCACCATCGCCGTGGTCTCCAACAGCTTCGTCAAGACCGGCATCGCCCTGTACTCGGGCGGGGGCCGCTTCGGCGGCCTGGTGGGACTGTGCCTCGGCCTCGCCACTGCGGTGGGACTGGTGGTCGCCTTCGCCCTGTGAGCCAGCGCCCATGACTCGACTCCTGCTGGTTGCGTTGTCCCTGGTGAGCACGCCGCTGTGGGCGGCGGCGGACGAGACGGAGGAGCCCCCGCGAGAAGTCGACGAGACCGGCGAGCCCGCCAGCACGGTGGTCGTCGCCAGCGCCCTGGAGGAGGACCCCTTCGACTCCTTGCGCGCCGTGGAGGCCCTGGACGACGAGGAGCTCGTCCGGCGGCGGCCACGCACCATCCCCGAGGCGCTGATGGAGGTCCCCGGCGCCTACGTGCAAAAGACCAACCACGCGGGCGGCTCGCCCATCGTGCGGGGTATGGTCGGGCCGCAGAACCTGATCCTCGTCGACGGCGTACGGGTCAACGCGGGGACCTACCGGACCGGGCCGCTGCAGTACCTCAACACCATCGACAGCTTCTCGCTTCAGCGCATCGAGCTGCTGCGCGGGCCGGGCTCGGTGCTGTACGGCAGCGACGCGGTCGGCGGCGTGTTCGACCTGATCACCCGCGACCCGGTCCCCACCAGTGAGGGGCAGACCGGGAAGTTCGTGCCGTTGCTCGCCCTGCGGACCTCGACGGCGGACTGGGAGCGCAGCGGACGCGCCGGGATCTCAGTGGCCACCCCCGGGTTCGGGGTCACCGGCGGTGTCACCGGCCGCGTGTTCGACGACCTGCGCGGCGGCGGCGACGTCGGCGATCAGGTGTTCTCGGGCTACTCGGAGACGGACTGGGACGCCAAGGTGCGGCTGGGCAAGCCAGGCGGCGACCGCCTCGAGATCCTGTACCAGGGCGTGCGGGTGCGCGACGCGGGCCGCGCTGACAAGCTCGAGTCCAGGGGCGTGCTGACGATGTACGACGAGAACCACCGCGACCTCGTCTACCTGTCGGGCAAGCTGCGCATCCCGTCGCTGAGCACCCGCGTCACCGTCACCCCGTCGTACCAGCGCCAGCTCGAGACCCGGCGCACGATCCAGTTCGAGGACGAGGCCCACGAGCAGGTCTCGTGGGTCGCCCGCAACCACGACGTGGTGCACACCGTCGGCGGCTCGATGCGGTTCGACACCCGGCTGCTGGCGCGGCGCCTGGACCTGGTCTACGGCGCGCGCTTCTACCGCGACGCGGTCACGTCCGAGGCCTCGGCAGGGACCAGCGACGACACCCTCGAGACCACCGCCCCCGGCTATCCGGAAGGCTCGGGATACTCCACGTCGGGCCTGTACGCCCTGGTCACCGGCACCCCCGTGCGCACCGACGACTGGGTGGAGCTCGTGGTGTACGGCGGGGCCCAACTGGCCACGTTCTCGGCCTGGGCGCCGGGCATCGAGGACGTGGGTGACGTGGACTTCCACAACATCGGCGGCGCAGCGGCCGCGGGCGTGCACCTGCGCCAGCGCGGCCGGTTCAACGTGGGCTTCGGCTTCAACCAGGGGCTGCGCGCGCCCAACCTCAACGAGGCCGCGCTGGTGGGCGCCACCGGGGAGTGGTTCCACGTGCCCAACCCCGATCTGGGGCCCGAGCGCAGCGACACCCTGGAGCTGATCGGGCGAGTCCGCACCGGGCCCGTGACCTTCGCCACCACCGGCTACGCCTCGTTCCTGCGCGAGTACATCGTCCGCGTACCCACGACCCACCAGGGCAGCGACACCCACCTGGAGCTGCCGGTGGTCCACAACACCAACCAGGGACGCGGCCAGATCTTCGGCGTCGAGGGCCGCGTCGAGGCGCAGCTCCCCGCCCACCTCGCCGTCGGCGGCGATCTCACCTACACCTGGGGGCGCTACGAGGACGAGGAGCTGGGCTGGGTGCCCATCAGCCGCATCCCGCCGCTGTTCGGCACGGTGCGGGTCCGGTTCTCCCCGCCCTGGCAGGACCTGTTCATCGACCTCTACGCCCAGGCCGCCGCCCACCAGGATCGCCTGTCGCCCCTGGACGAGACCGACGCTCGCATCCCCGAAGGCGGCACCCCCAGCTGGTGGACGTTGAACCTCCACGCGGGCTTGAGGCCACACCGCAACGTCCACCTCGCCATCGGCGCGACCAACCTCGCCGACGCCGCGTACAAGTACCACGGCTCCGGCGTCTACGCTCCCGGGCGGTCGGTGTGGCTCGCCATCGAGGTCATCGACGGCTGATCCGGCCAATGAACGCCATGGTGACAGCCGCCCGATGAGGCGCCGATCCTCGCCCTCGCCGTAGTAGTCTCGGGATGTCGGCACGCGCGCGCACCGCCCACCGGGCGAGCGCGGGGACCGGGTAGGGAGGCGTCGTGAAGGGGATCTTCACCATCACATTCGGGCTCGCCGTGCTGATGTTCGCCGTCGCCGTGGTGACCGTACTGCGCTGACGCCGCGTCCCACGACGCCGACCACACGCGACCCTGGTCCCTGACGGGGACAGGGACAGGTTCGTCCGCCGGCCACCTTGGCAGCGCGCCCCGCCTTTGCGACAATCGCTTCCGAGGGGTGGAGTGCCCCGGGGAACCACGGTGTCGCGATGATCGTCCTGGACGTACAGGGAAAGAAGCGGATCAAGGCGGAGCACAGCATCCGCGTGGGACGCGACGCCGAGTGGGCCAACCTGCCCCTGGACGAAGATCAGATCAGCCGCCACCACCTGGAGATCCGCCCCGACGAGGGCGGCTACCGCGTGTGGGACCTGGGCTCCACCAACGGCACGTCCGTCAACGGCCGGATGGTCGGCGACGGCGGCTCCCCCCTGGCCGAGGGCGACGTGATCCTCGCCGGCGGGGTCATCGACATGCGGGTCGTCTCGGTGACCGAGACCGACGCGCCCCCCGCCACCAAGCTCGGACCGGCCGGCACGGCGATGACCGTGGAGCTGCACGTGGACGTGTTCGTGGTCAACTACCAGGTCGGCGGCAACACGATCCGGGACACCATGGCCTACCAGCTGGGCCTCGCCCTGAGCATGCTCGCCCAGTACCAGCTCGACGGGCTGGGTTCGGTGCCCGACGTGGATCTGCGCTCCTTCGTGTGGCGCGGCGACCGCGATCAGATGCAGCACGGCGACATCAACCGCCTGCTGCTGCGCGTGCGCAAGTGGTTCACCCAGCGCGGCGAGGAGCCGCCGACCATCGTGCGCCCCAAGCGAGCCGGCTCCACCCGGCTGGACATGCCTGCGTCGGCCCTGAACGTGCTCCCCGAGGGCTGGATGTACCGGTTCCTCGACAACTCGTAGGTTCTCCATGACCCACCGAGCCTTCGCCGACGCGTCCGCGCGCCCGGACGCCATGCTGATCACCAACCATGGCTACGCCGGGGCTCACATCCCCATCGGCGGTGCACCGGACACCGGCGGCCAGATCTTCTACGTCAACGCCATGGCCCGGGCCCTGGACCAGCTGGGGTGGCGGGTGACCATCGTGGCGCGGGGCGGGTTCCCCCACTTCGACAACGACCGCGTGCGGCTGGGCCGGGAGTACCTGACCGACCACGTGCGCTACCTGTTCGTGCCCGGCGGCGGCGGCGAGTTCATCCCCAAAGAGGAGATCGCGGTCGCCCTGGACGAGCAGGCCGCGTGGCTGGACGGGTTCGTGCGGGCCGAGGCCGACGCGCGGGGCGTGCGCCCGTGGGAGGTCTACTCGCTGGTCAACTCCCACTACTGGGACTCGGCCGTGCTCGGGCTGCAGCTGATCCAGGGGTGGCGCGACGATCGCGCCGCCGAGCTGCTCGCCGAGCTGTGCGGCGCCGAGGTGCCCGTCGAGGTGCTGACGCGTGAGCAGCGTACGCGGCGCCAGACCGCGCTGGGGGGCCAGTTCCCCTACCACGTGGGGCGGGTGCTCATCGAGGCGGGGCGCGCGGCGGGGCGGGCCCACGAGGTGGGGCGTGACTGGCTCGCCCACCGAGATCCCGAGGCTCGCTGGCGCGCCGAGCTGGCCGCGGTGGATCGCCACGTGTGGACGCCGCACTCCCTGGGCGCGCTCAAGGAGGACAACTTCCGCGACAAGCCCAACACGGTGGTGAGGCCGCTGCAGTTCTGCCAGCGCCGCGACCACGAGCGCGCCATCTGCTCACGAGTGGGCGCCTTCGCCTCAACGTCCGCCGAGATCGGCGAGCGGCTGCACACCCACTACGACGCGGATCCCGACCGCATCTTCGACTTCCCGCCCTGCGTGGACCGCACCCGGTTCCGCCCCTACTCCGGCGAGGAGCTGGCCCCGGTGTACGCCTGGCTCGCCGGGCAGTCCGGGATCGCCGCGGAGCGCCTCGTCGCAGGCCAGGTGGTCTTCGAGGCCAGCCGCAACGATCACACCAAGCGCAAGGACCTGCTGCTGCGCGCCTTCTCCGCGGCGGCTGGCCCCGAGGACTTCCTCTTCGTCGCCGGGGGACCCGACAACGAGGTCCACGACGAGCTCGTCGCCCTGATCGAGGCCGACGCGGTCCTGTCCGAGCGGGCTCTGTTGCTGCGCGGACGCATCCCCGACGAGTTCCTGTTCCCCCTGTTCGCCCTGGCCGACGTGTACTGCACCCCGTCCGAGATGGAGGGCTTCGGCATGTCCGCGGCCCAGGCCGCGGCCGCGGGCACGGCGCTGGTCACGTCGGACCTGGTGCCGTTCGCCGTGCAGTACGGCGGCGACGACGCCTGGATCGTCCCGGCGGGGGACGAGGCGGGCTTCGCCGAGGCGCTGGCGGCGCTGCTCGCCGACGGGGACGATCGGCGGCAGCGGGGCGCGGCCCTGCTCGAGGCCACGCGGGCGCTGGACTGGGTGGAGGTGACGCGGGCGTTCGTTCAGCGGTTCGCTCAGGGATCGGCGTAGATCAGGTACGACTTCCCCGCCATGTCCCCGCCCTGGTCGTTGAACACGGCCCCCACGAGCAGGTCGTCGAACCCATCGCCGTCCACGTCACCGGCGCCCGCCACGGAGTAGCCCACCGCGTCCTCGGCAGCCTCGGCAATGAACACCGCGTCCGCGATTGACAGGTCCGCGGCGGCGGGCAGCTCGCCGTAGAGCAGAAAAGCCGCTCCGTCGGTGCCGTCGTGGCCCCAGGCGCCCACGAAGAGGTCGTCGTGGTCGTCACCGTTGACGTCGCCAGCGCTCGCCAGGCCGAAGCCGGCGCGGTCGCCGGGGCCGGCGGCGGAGAGGATCACGTCGGCCGTCTCCAGCTCGACCGTGCCGAACACCGGGCCGTACACGACGTACACCGCGCCCGTGTACGGTCCCAGGCCGTCGTGGTGCGGGGCGCCCACGGCCACGTCCAGCAGCCAGTCGCCGTCGAAGTCCGCCACGGCCACGCTGTAGCCGGCCCAGTGCCCGGCGCCCTCGCCCACCAGCACCGCGCCCGCGGAGGCGAGGTCCACGTCGCCCGAAGGGGGATCGAACACCAGGTACACCTTGCCCACGGCGAGACCGTCGTCGTCGAGGGCCCCGGGCGCGCCCACGACGATGTCGTCGTACCCGTCCACGTCCAGATCGACCGCCCCCACCACGCAGGTGCCCGCGGCCTCGTCCTCGGCCACGCCGACCAGGGCGTCGGCCGAGGCCAGCGCCACGTCACCGTCCACGGGACCGTAGACCACGTAGGTCTTGCCGGCGTTGTCGGCCGCGGCGTCGTTGCCGGACGCCCCGACCAGCAGGTCGAACTCGCCGTCGCCGTCGATGTACCCACCCCCCGAGACCGAGATCCCCGCGTGGTCGTCCTCGAACTCGCCGCCGAGCACGGCGTCGGCGTCCGCTGGCGTCAGCGTCCCGGCCGACGGCGCCCGGAACAGCAGCGCCCGGCCCGGCCCGGCGGCAGAGGTCACGCGCGCGGGCGCCCCCACCAGCACGTCGTCGCGGCCGTCGCCGTCGGTGTCGCCGGCAGCGGCGAGGGCGTACCCGAGGTGGTCGTAGGGCTCGTCCCCGACCAGGGACACGTCCGCGTCGGCCAGATCGTGTTCGCCGGTGCTCGGACCGAAGACCAGGTAGGCCTTGCCCGCGTCCTCGGCGCCCTCGTCGTTCCAGTGGGCGCCGATGAGGAAGTCGCCGTACCCGTCGCCGTCCACGTCTCCGGCCGAACAGACGCGGACCCCGGAGTAGTCGGACTCGGCCTCGCCCACGAACGCCGCGTCCGCCGCGTCCAGCGGGATCGTGCCCAGGGGACCGCAGGCGTCGTCGCCGTCGCAGTCCTCGTCCAGCCCGTTGCAGGGCACCTCCTGGGCGCCCGGGGAGATCTCGTCCAGGGTGTCGTCGCAGTCCTCGGTGCAGTCGTAGCCGTCGCCGTCGCCGTCGGTGGGATCCACGCCGTCGCAGTCCTGGTCGATGCCGTCGCAGGAGGGATCGACGGCGTATGGATGGGTGTCTGGATCGGCGTCGTCGCAGTCGCCCCCGCCGATCAGGCCCTGAAGGTCGTCGCCCGGCTCTCCGCACTCGGCGAAGCCGTCCCCGTCGCAGTCGGCCTCGTCCTTGGGCTTGGTCCCGTCGCAGTCGTCGTCCACGCCGTTGCAGACCTCCTCGGCGCCGGGGCGGATCGCGTCGTCGTGGTCGTCGCAGTCGCCGTCACAGCCCCGAAAGCCGTCCCCGTCGTGGTCCTGTTCGTCGTCCGGGACCTGGCCGTCGCAGTCGTCGTCCAGGCCGTTGCAGGCCTCCTCGGCGCCGGGGTGGACCTGCGCGTCCTCGTCGTCGCAGTCCCCCTGGTTCGGCGTGTACCCGTCCCGGTCGAGGTCCCGGTCGCCCGGCGTGTCGTCGATGATCTCGGACGGATCGGGCCCGCAATGGATGCACCCCGGCAGCAACATCGCCAGCGACGCCAGCGCGGACCAGGCGCACACCCGCGGCGCGATGAACCGCAGCAGGTCGTTCATGTTCACCTCTCCCCGTGGGGCCCCTGAACACGATTCTACCTGAAATAGCCAGGACTTCGCGGTACTGCCCCGGCCCGCCCGCCCCTGATCTCCCCAGCCCGATGTGACAAGATGATCTCCTTCGAGGGAGGAGCCCATGAACCACGATCCAGCCCTGGCCACCGTCGACATCCTGATCATCGTCAGCTTCCTGGTGCTGGTGACGGTCATCGGCTACGTGATGTCCAGGATCGCCTCCAAGGGACTCGACGACTACTTCCTCGGCGGCAAACGCATCCCCTGGTACGTGCTGGGCATCTCCACGGCCACGTCCAACTTCGACATGGCCGGCACGATGATCATCGTCGCGGTGGTGTTCGTGCTCGGCTACAAGGGCTTCCTCGTCGAGATCCGCGGTGGGGTCGGGCTGTCGCTGGCCTTCTTGATGGTCTTCCTGGGCAAGTGGCTGCGCCGCAGCCGCGTGATGACGTCGGCGGAGTGGATGAAGCTCCGCTTCGGCACCGACACCCAGGGCAAGTGGGCTCACATCCTGTCGGCGGGGGCCAACATCTTGCTGTCGCTGGGGATGATCATCTACTTCTCCAAGGGCGCCGGTAAGTTCCTGACCCACTTCATCCCGTTGAGCGAGCTGTCCTGCATCACGATCATGGTGGGCATCGGGTTGTTCTACACGCTGATGTCCGGGCTGTACGGCGTGGTCTTCACCGACATCGTGCAGATGATCCTGCTGACGTTCACGGCCATCTTCGTGACCGTGCACGCGTTCTCCATGGCCCCCATGGTGGACCTGCCCGCGGGGTTGACCGAGTTCAACCTCGAGCTGCCCACGGGCATGGGCGCCGCCTTACTTGCCAAGGATCCAGGAGCCTGGGAACCGATCCTCAACATGTTCGGCATCTGCGTGTTCCTGTGGTTCATCCGCACCATGCTCGAGGGCATGGGCGGCGTGGGCGGCTACACGGACCAGCGCTTCTTCGCGGCCAAGACCGAGCGCGAGGCGGGCCTGTTGACCCTCGAGGCGATGGTGCTGTCGCTGATGCGCTGGACCATGGTCGCGGGGCTCGTGGTGATGGGCTACTCGATCATCCAGAACGGCGGCGCAGGCGCCGACATCATCGCCGAGGACCCCGAGCAGGTGTTGCCCGTGGTCCTCGGCTTGCTCCTACCCGCCGGTATCAAGGGCCTGGTCATCGCCGGCCTGATCGCCGCGGCCATGTCCACCTTCGACTCCACCCTCAACGCGGGCGCGTCGTACATCGTCAAGGACATCTACCAGTCCTACATCCGCCCCGACGCCGACGGGAAGATGCTGATGAAGGCCTCCCGCTGGGCCACCATCGGATTGTGCGTGGCCGGTGTGGCGCTGGCGGCCATCGTGCCCAGCATCAACAAGATCTGGGGGCTGATCACCATGGGCATCGGCGCGGGCATGTTCGTGCCGCTGTTCCTGCGGTGGTACTGGCCGCGGTTCAACGGCTACGGGTTCGCCGCGGGTACGGCCGGCGGCATGATCGCCGCGCTGATCTTCAACGCGGCCATGAACCTGCCCCTGTATTACTCGTTCCCCGCCGTGATCGGCACCGCCTTCCTGGGCTCGGTGATCGTCACCTTGCTCACCCCGAAGCTCCCCGACCAGACGCTGGTGGAGTTCTGGGCCCAGATCAACCCCTGGGGTCCCTGGGGCAGGTACGCGGAGCAGGCCGTCGAGCAGGGGCTCGTGGAGGACAAGGGCCGGATCGAGCGACTCCTCGAGAACGTCAACGACGTGATCTCGTTGTGCTTTGCCGTGCCCTTCCAGGTGTGCCTGCTGCTGTCGGGTATGAGCCTGGTGTTCCACGCCTGGACCAAGTTCGCCTTCTTCTCCATCACCGCGTGCATCTGCGGCGTGGGCCTGTACTTCTTCTGGTATCGCAACCTCAAGAGCGAGGAGCAGTGCCTGGAGGAGGACGAGTACTACGAGAAGCTGGCGGCCGAGAGAGCCGCCGCCGAGTGATCCTGACCGCGGCTTGGCCTCTCACCTGGTGACGAGGTAGACCGGGCTCAGCCCGGCCACCACCTCGAACGCGCCGGCCGACGCCTCGATGGGGGCGGTCTCGCCGTCCATCTGCACCACCTCGCCGCTGCCGGTGCCCGGGACCTTCACCGTGGTCTCGCCCTCGAGGGTCCACAACACGACCACGTGGCCGTCACCGCCGGACAGGAAGTAGCCGTAGGTCTGCTCGTCGAGGCCGTAGTAGGCCGAGACGTCCTCGATGGTGTCGTGGTCCCCCAGCGTCTGGGCGAGCACGGACATCGCCATGGCCGCGGGCTTGGGCCGCGCCGGGGGGTGGGTCAGCACGTCGTCGTCGTGGCCGTGCAGCCCGAACATCTGCTCCTGGTCGGTGTCGTCGGTGCCGGAGTCGCGGAAGGTGTACCACAGGAACATCTCGACCCCCTGGGCCGCCGAGAGCAGCGCGCCGCGCACGAAGAACGCCGCCTGATCCTCCTCGGACACCCCTGCGAACAGCGCGTCCTCGGCCGTGTGCCAGCCCATCTCGGTGATCCACAGATCGTCGATGCCCATGGCGGCGATCTGATCGCGGGTCTCGCAGATGTCGGTGAGCATGGACGCCTGGTGCTCGTCGCTCAGCTCCGGGGCGGTGAAGGGGTAGCGGTACGGGTGGAACGCCACCGCGTCGATGTGCTCGCCCAGATCGGGGTGGGCCGCGTACACCTGGTCGAGGAACTCGGGACCGGCGGTGTAGAAGGCCAGGTCGGGGTGGAACAGGCCGCCGAAGGAGACCTGGGCGGCGGGGTGCACCTCGTGGATGCGGTCGGCCGCCTCGATCAGCAGCTCACCGTACGCCTGCGGGTCCTCCTCGGGCTTCCAGAACCGGATACCTGCGTTGGGCTCGTTCCAGACCTCGTAGCGCTGTATCCGGCCACCGTAGTGCTCGGCCACGGCCGCGGCGTAGTCGCCGAAGTCGGCGGGGTCGTCGGGCGGGAACTTGGTGTCGTCGGTCTCCGCGTTGGCCCAGCTGTTGCCGTACACCAGCAGGCCCAGCACCTCGGCGCCCACCGAGTCGGCCGCGTCCACCACCCGGTCGGCGCGCTCGAAGTCGAAGGTCCCCTTCTCGGGCTCGATGTCGGACCAGTACAGGTCGCGGCGCACCACGCGCACGCCCAGATCGGCCCACCGCTGCACCTCGTACTCGCGCTGGGCCGTGCTGGCCTCGTCATCCCCCCACGGCAGGTGGCTGGACAGGCCCAGGGTGTAGACCAGGGGGCGGGGGTGGAACGCCGTGTCCACGCAGCCCTTGGCCACGCCGTCGCCGGGGGGTTCGTACAGGACAGGATCGTCGGGCTCGGGCTCCACCTCGGAGCACGACGGGACGAACAGCAGGATCGACAGGAGGAGGGAGGAGCGGATCATGGCCGCAGTATACGGCCGCGGAGGTCAGCCCGCGTCCACGTACATCTCCACGGACCAGCTGTCGAGGCCCACGAAGAAGTACTTGTGGGCGGCGTACTCGGTCATGACCAGCATGCCGTGGCTGGGCAGGATGTTGATGTTGT
>CAYRNR010000086.1:0-37434 GCA_964425605.1 uncultured Rickettsiales bacterium
CGGGGCTCACCTCGATCTGGGCGTCGATCTTGGTGGGGTCGCCGGTTCCACCTTCGGGGGTGAACACGTAGTCCTGGCAGGCGGTGGCCAGCAACAGGGGCACGGCGATGGCGAGAAACGTCAGGATCCGGGTCATTTCGACCTCCGCGAGTGTTCACGGCACTGGGTGTTCGGTTGCGGACAATTCCTTCAAAAAAAAACCGTTCGCGTCAACCCCTGGTCGCGAACGGACGCGTACGGGGCGCGTGCGGCGGTTCGAGGAACGGAATACAGTGATGGTTCACAGGTAGCCCAACCAGTCCACCAAACACACTCCGAAAAGGGGGCCGTCATGTTGATCCCGTACTTCACCATCGTCCGCACCAAGCAGGTCGCCGTCGTCGAGGCCATGGGCAAGTTCTCGCGCATCATCGCGGCCGGTCCGAAGCTGATCCTGCCGTGGGAGTCGGTGGTGGGCCGGCTGTCGCTGAAGGTCAAGGAGATGCAGGTCTCGGTGGAGACCAAGACGCTGGACGACGTGTTCGTCAAGCTGCTGATCGCGGTGCAGTACCAGGTGATCCCCCAGCGGGCCAAGGAGGCCTTCTACGAGCTCTCCGATCCACTGCAGCAGATCGAGTCCTACGTCTTCGACGAGGTGCGGTCCACGGTGCCGAACATGAACCTCGACGAGGTGTTCCGGAACAAGGAGCGGATCGCCGCGGAGGTGAAGAAGAACCTGCAAGAGACCATGGAGAAGTACGGCTTCGGCATCACCGGCGCCCTGGTCAACGACATCGAGCCCGACGCCAAGGTCAAGGACGCCATGAACGAGATCAACGCGGCGCTGCGGCTGCGCAAGGCGGCCGAGGAGAAGGCCAACGCCGAGAAGATCCTGATCGTGAAGAAGGCCGAGGCGGACGCCGAGTCCAACGTGCTGCACGGCAAGGGCATCGCCGGCCAGCGCAAGGCCATCGTCGACGGGCTGCGAGAGAGCGTCGAGGAGTTCCAGTCCGGCGTGGCCGGGGCGACCACCGAGGACATCCTGCACCTGATCCTGCTGACCCAGTACTTCGACATGCTCAAGGAGGTGGGGGCCACGAGCCGCGCCACGACCATCCTGCTGCCCCACTCCCCCGGCGGGCTGCAGTCGGTGCTGGATCAGCTCCGCGAGTCCGTCGCCATCGGCAACGAGGTGAGCAAGTCGACGCCGGCGCGGCGACCGACTCCTCCCGGCGCTTGAAAAACGGGTACGATGGCCCGGTGAGCGACGCCGAATCCCATGGCAAGCCCCTCGCCGACCGCGTGCGCCCGGCCTCCCTCGACGAGGTGCTGGGTCAGGACCACCTGCTGGCCCCGGGCAAGGGGCTGCGCCGGACCATCGAGTCGGATCGGCTGACGTCCATCATCCTCTGGGGTCCACCCGGCTCTGGCAAGACCACCCTCGCGCGGCTCCTCGCCCAGCACACCGCGGCCCACTTCGAGTCCTTCTCCGCGGTGCTCGGCAGCGTCAAGGACGTGCGCCGCATCGTCGAGGAGGCCCGAACCCGGGCGACCTGGTCCAAGCAGGACACCCTGCTGTTCGTCGACGAGATCCACCGCTTCAACAAGGCCCAGCAGGACGCATTCCTGCCCCACGTGGAGTCCGGGCTGCTGGTGCTGGTGGGGGCGACGACCGAGAACCCGTCGTTCCAGGTGATCCCCGCGCTGCTGAGCCGGTGCGCGGTGATGGTCCTGCGCCCGCTGCTCCCCGAGGACCTCGAGCAGGTGCTGCGGCGCGCGCTGGAGGCGGAGTCCGGGCTTGGCACCACCGGCCTGGCCCTCGAGGACGAGGCCCTCGCGCGCCTGGCCCTCCACGCGGGCGGCGACGCGCGCAAGGCGCTGGGCGCGCTGGAGCGCGTGGCCATGGTCCACATGGACCGCCCCGAGGGCTCCCCTCCCCTGACCGTGGACGAGGTCGCCCAGACCCTGGGCCAGGACACGCTGCTGTACGACCGCAGCGGCGAGGAGCACTACAACGTCATCTCCGCCTTCATCAAGAGCCTGCGCGGCTCGGACGTCCACGCGGCCCTGTACTGGCTGGCGCGGATGGTCGAGGCGGGCGAGGACCCGATGTTCGTGGCCCGGCGGCTGGTGGTCTTCGCCAGCGAGGACGTGGGCAACGCCGATCCCCGGGCCCTGCAGCTCGCCCTGTCGGCCAAGGAGGCCGTGCACTTCCTCGGCCTGCCCGAGGCGAAGTTCCCCCTGAGCCAGGTGACCGCGTACCTGGCCGCGGCGCCGAAGTCCAACAGCGCAGGCGGCTACTTCGAGGCGGCCAAGGCGGTGCGCCGCCACGGCGCCCTGCCCGTGCCGCAGCACCTGCGAAACGCCTCGACCAAGCTGATGAAGGAGCTCGGCTACGGTGAGGGCTACGAGTACCCCCACTCCTTCGACGGCCACCACGTGGCCCAGCAGCACCTCCCCGACGAGCTGGCCGACCGGCGCTTCTTCGAGCCCGGCGACCAGGGATTCGAGAAGATGATCGCCGAGCGGATGAAGATCTGGGAGTCGCGCCAGGAGCGCGGGGTCAAGAACAAGAAACGCCGCTGACCTCGACCGACGACCTATTACGGGTTACATTCCTCGCCATGCGATGGACGCTCCTGCTGTTGTGCCTCCTCTTCGCGGCCCCCGCCGCCGCCGCCCCGTTCGGCGTGGGCGTGGCGGGTCTGGCCCGCGGCGCCGCGCGGTTCGAGATGAGCTTCGACTACGGCAAGCGAAGCATGGACCTGACCACCGAGGGCGCAGACGAGCCCCAGCGCGTCAGCATCGACGCGGGCGGCTTCTCGTGGGCCTTCGAGCTCGAGCCGTTCAAGTACCTGGCCCTGGATGCGAGGTTCCTGTTGCACGAGCCACGCATCGACGCGCTGAACTACGCCGGCCCCATGGGCTGGGGGTTCGGCGGCACGGCCAAGGTGACACCGCTGCACGTGGCCCACGACCTGCTGCACGTGGGAGTCTACGGCGCGTTCGACGGCCAGCTGGTCGGGATGCCCACCGACGACGCGGCGGCCATGCGGCTGTACCACCTCCGCGCCGGGCTCGGCGTCGGGCTGGGCAACGCCGACGACGGCTGGTACGTGGACCTGGGCGTCCACTACGCGCGCAGCTGGGGCAGCCTGGTCCTTCAGGAGGAGGAGCAGGTCGAGGTGGAGGACGACGAGGGCAACCTGTCGCTGGAGACCCAGGTCAACGACGTGGGCTACGACGCGCTGCTCCCCCGCCCGGTGGGCGTCCGCCTGGGCGCCGGCTTCTTCAGCTCCCCCATCGCTCCGGCGCACAACACCCGCTCCCGCGTCCGCGCGGGGCTCGAGGTCCGGTTGATCGACGAGTGGGCCCTGACGCTACGCGTCGGCGTGATCCTCTAGCAGCTCCCTGTGTAGCGCAGCGACGATCGAGTCCACCGATCCGTCGTCCACCACCGCGCGGATGGCGTGCTCCTCCACGGACAGGGCGGCCGGCGGCAACCCGGAGGCGTCGAGGACGCCGTCCACCGTGGCCAGCAGATCGGGCGCTCGATCCAGACCGTGGCCGGCCAGGGTGACCAGCCCGACGGGGGACTCGACGTCCGCGTGGCCTTCGGCGTCGATGGCGGCCGCGTGGGCGGTCTGCATCACCAGCGCGACGGTGGCGTCGCGGCTCACCACCAGCATGGGCGCGAGGTTGCGCTGGGCCAGGGCTCCGAGCAGCTGACGACCGGCGTCGTGGCTGCAGCGGACCAGGGCGAGCCTGCCCGCCAGGCCGGTGACCGCCTGCACGGCCGGCTCGAGGGGATCCTCGGGGATGAACCGTCGCACGACGGTCTGCCCGCCGCCGTCGTCGGGATCGGTGGCGCGGCAGTACAGGGCGATCCCCGCCCGCCGGGCGTAGGCCACCGCGTCCGCGGCCAGCACCCGCGCCCCGCCGCTGGCCAGGGCGGCCATGGTGTCCACGTCGAGCTCGTCCAGGTGCGCCGCCTCGGGGACCTGGCGCGGGTCGGCGGAGAACACGCCGTCCACGTCGCTGTAGATCTCCACCGCCTCGGCGTCGAGGGCCGCGGCCAGGGCGATGGCCGTGGTGTCCGAACCGCCCCGCCCCAGCGACGTGATGTCCCGCTTGTAGGAGACGCCCTGATACCCGGCCACCACCACCACCTTGCCGCGGGCGAGCTCGTCCTGGACGCGGATGGGGCGCACCTCGACGATGCGCGCGTCCTGGTGGCGGTCGTTGGTCATGATCCCGGCCTGGCTGCCGGTGAAGGAGATGGACTCGCAGCCCCGCGCCTGCAGCGCCATGCACAGCAGCGCCGTGGCGATGCGCTCGCCCACGGTGACGAGCATGTCCCGCTCCCGTTCGCAGCGCTCCTCGGTGATCTGGTCGGCCAGCTCCAGCAACGAGTCGGTGGTGGAGCCCATGGCCGAGACCACCACGACCACCTGGTGGCCGGCGCGTTTTGCCGCGACCACGCGATCCGCGGCCTTGCCGATGTGGTCGGGGTCCGCCATGGACGTACCGCCGAACTTCTGGACGATGGTGCTCAACGGATCACCTCGGGGCGGACACCAGCAGGGGGTTGTCGCCCACGGTCAGCTCGCCGGCCGGGAGAACGTGGGGTTGCTCGCCGTCGAAGGCCGCCGCGTCCACCAGATCGTGGACGGCCACGGTATCGACGCCCAGGGCAGCCCCGACGTCCATCGAGCCCGTCACCACCAGGGCGTCCGGCCGTCCGTCCCGGCGAATGCGATAACCCGCCTTCGCGCCCAGCTCTTCCACCGACGTGTACCCCTCGAGGGCCTCGGCCATGAGGGCGAACGCCCGCCCCACGGGCTTGAGCTCGAAGCCCGCACACTGAGGCGGCTTGCCCGGAAGCGCCACGGGATCCACGCAGCCGTACAGGGAGTTGGTGCCGAAGTTGCGCCACTGGCGGCTCTCGTGCAGCGGCGGGCCGTCCGCGAGGGCGTGCCAGAACACGCGCTGCACGTGGCCCGTGGCCAGGGCGTGACAGACGATCACCGGCAGCATCTGCGCCTGGCGCGTGGGGTTCCAGCCGTGTCGAGCGGCGGGATCGCTGGGCGTGCTGGTCTCGGTGATCCACACGGGAACCCGGCCGCCGGACAGCGCGTGCAGGCGCGTCACGCGGCGGCGCTGGTTGGCCAGGTCTCGGCTGTAGTCGTGCATGTCCAGCGCGTCGATGGAGTCGAGGACGGCCCCGGACTCCAGCCCCAGCAGCCGCTCGGTCCAGTGGGTGGCGTCCTCGGTCATCGGCCCGAAGGTCATGGAGGCGGCGAGGCGCGACTCGGGGTGGGCGGCCACCATGGCCTCCTTGGTCATCCGCGCCACGGCCAGGTACTGCTCCGGCGTGGCGTAGTCGCGGTGCAGGTCGGCGCACGACGCCGAGTGAAGATCGTTCTCGTTGCCCAGCTGGAACCAGCGGATCGGGGCCTTCAGCCCGGGCATGTCGTCCACGCCGTCGTGGTCGTACCGCTCCACCACCCTGCGCACGTACTCGCGGTAGGCCTCCTCCTCGGCGCCGGGATGGGGGGCGTAGTGGTCGGGGAGGAACTGGCCGAACTGCCGGCAGCTGGCCAGGCCGTGGGTCCGGCCGATCATCAGCAGGATGTCGATCCCGGCGTCCTGGACCGTGCGCACCAGCAGGTCCTGGTACTCGAAGCCGAAGCCGTCCGCCTCCAGCGTGCGCTGGTCGAATGCCGGGAAGTGGGACGAGTGGTGGCGGTACCAGCTCGCGGAGACGTCGGTGAGCAGGCCCACGTCGCGTTCGGCCTCGCCCTGCCACAGGCTCAGATCGTACGTCTTGAAGATCTTGGGCGGGATCATGCCCACACCGGTGGTGACCCCGAGGGGGTCGTCGTCGTGGAACAGGCCGGTCGGGGGCAGGGCCTCGACGGGCTCGGCGACGCTCCCGGAGGTCTCGGGTGGTGGTGCGATCGTGCGGCAGGGCGCCACGAGCAGCACCACGACCAACGCTGCGACCCCGCCGGCCGCCCAGGCAACGCGTATCAGAATCCGTCTTCGCAAACCTCTTGGATCCTCTCGTCCCACTTCACCAGCCCGTCGACGTACTGGTCGGCCCAGAACGGCACGTCGTCGGGGATGTCCTCGAGGAACCCGTGGTTCCACAGGGCGTACAGGTGCAGGGTCTTGTCCGTCCCCCGCGGGACGTAGGTCTCGAGGTGGTAGCTCTGCTCGAAGCCGGCGCCGTCCACGTCCTCCTCGGCCGCCGCGGGCATGTAGTTGCGGGCCAGCACCACGGGCTCGTCGGCGGCCTCACCTCCCCAGAACCGCTTGACGCGCGTGATCAACCCGTAGGTGACGTTGAACAGCTCGAAGCTGTCCTCGATCTCCGAGTGCCAGTCCACCTGGTCGCACGTCTGGTCCACGAAGCAGTCCGGGTCCGAGTCGAAGAAGCGCTCGTAGGCCACGTAGTTGCCCGGGAACAGCCCCAGCTGGTCCGGCTCGAGCATGATCCTCAGGGTCTGATCGAAGGTGCAGTCCAGCTCCACGACGATGATCACGCCCGCGGCCCGCTCCGGTTCCGGTTCCCACTCCATCGCCTCGAGGGTGTCCAGCTCCGTCGCGGTCAGGTCCGACACCGATCCCTGGTACAGGCCGTCGACCACCTCGTCGCTGCCGTCGTACCAGGACTCGAGGTTGTCCGCTGCGACGCCCATGGCCAGGGCCTCGCCGCCGTCGAACTCGGCCAGGAAGTAGTGCGCGAGCTCGTCGAGCTCCGTCGGCGCCTGGGGTGGGGGTTCCTCCTCCGCGCAGCCGGCCACGAGAGCCAGGGCGATTGCTGTCGAGAGGAGGCGTGGAAAGTGCATCACGGAGCATCATACCGCGCCGTCGTGCGAGCGGGGCATTTGGCACGCCCAACATCGGTTGCAAACGCGCGCGAGGGGCGTATTGTAGCTCTTCACCTACTCGCTCCGAGGGCTCACGGAGCACAACTGGAGGAAACCGATGACGATTCGTGTTGGCATCAACGGGTTCGGTCGTATCGGCCGCCTGGTCTTCCGCGTGATGGACGCTCGCGACTCCATCGAGGTGGTGGCCATCAACGACCTGGCCGACGCCAAGACCATGGCCACGCTGCTCAGGTTCGACTCGGTCCACGGGCTGTTCAACGGCTCGGTCGAGGTGGTCGACGAGGGCTGCATCCGGGTCAACGGCGACGACATCCGCGTCACCACCGAGCGCGACCCACGCCAGCTCCCCTGGAAGGAGCTCGACGTGGACTTCGTGGTCGAGTCCACCGGCGTGTTCCGCAAGCGGGACCAGATCGCCATGCACCTCGAAGCCGGCGCGCCCAAGGTGCTGCTTACCGTGCCCGCCAAGGACGACATCGACGCCATGGTCGTCCTCGGCGTCAACGACGAGGATCTCGGTGCAGACGACCGCATCGTCTCCAACGCGTCGTGCACGACCAACTGCCTGGCCCCCCTGGCCAAGGTGCTGCACGAGAGCTTCGGCATCAGCCACGGTCTGATGACCACCACCCACGGCTACACCAACGGCCAGCGCCTCCTGGACATGGTCCACAAGGACCTCCGGCGCGCCCGCGCCGCCGCCGTCAACATCATCCCCACGACCACCGGCGCCGCCCGCGCGGTCGGCAAGGTCCTCCCGGCCCTCGCCGGCAAGCTCGACGGCATGGCCATGCGCGTCCCCGTCCCCGACGGCTCCTGCGTGGACCTGTGCGCCGTGCTGGACAAGAACGTCACCGTCGAGGATGTCAACGCCGCCGTCCGCGCCGCTGCCGAGGGCCCCATGCAGGGCATCTTGCAGTACAGCGAGGATCCGCTGGTCTCCTCGGACATCGTGGGCAACTCCCACAGCTCGATCTTCGACGCGCCCAGCACCATGGTCACCGCCGGCAACTTCATCAAGGTCATCAGCTGGTACGACAACGAGTGGGGTTACTCCAGCCGCGTCGCCGACCTGCTGGTCAAGTCCCACTACCTGGGCAAGTAGCGCCCGTTCCGCTTCCCTTCCCCGGCCCCCCGGCGATAGGCTGACGACGGGAGGCCCCATGCCCGTCAAGCTCCTCGCCACGTGGACGTCGCTCCTCGTTCTCCTCTGCGTCCCGGGCTGCTCCGGTGAGCTGGACACCGGCCACGACGACGACGACGACAGCGGCGGCGACGACGACGACACCGGCGACGACGACGACAGCGGTGGCACAGCCGACGACGACGACAGCGCCCCCCCCGACCAGGACGTCTTCGTCTGGCCTCCGGCGGTGTTCGGCGACGTGACGCTCGGCTGCAGCGAGACCGCCGAGACCCAGATCGTCAACATCGGCGAGGAGCCGGTGACCGTGCTGGGTACCGCGATGGACCCGGACGACGGACAGTACACCCTGGTCCCGCCGGTCGAGTGGCCCCTGACCATCTACCCCGGCTTCGATCTCGAGGTGGACGTGACGTACCACCCGCAGACGGTGGCGGCCCACGAGGTCGCCATCGCGGTCGAGACCGACCATCCGGACCTCCCGCTGGTGGAGGGGCGCGCCGAGGGCAGCGGCGTGTCCGCCGGGCAGCAGACCGACAGCTTCGTGGGCGAGGACGTGGACCGCGTGGACCTGCTGTGGGTCGTGGACAACTCCTGCTCCATGTACGAGGAGCAGACCGCCCTTGCTGCCAACGCCGCCGCGTTCCTCGACTACCTCGACGACGCGGGGATCGACTACCAGGTGGGCGTGGTCACCACGGACAGCGCGTCCATGGGTGCCTCGACCATCACGCCGACGACGCCCGACGCTGCCGCCGCATTCGCCGCCGCCGTCGCCCTCGGCACCAGCGGCAGCGGGACCGAGCAGCCCCTGCTCCAGGCCTACGCCGCCGTGACGCCGCCGCTGATCGACCCCGGGGGCGCCAACGAGGGCTTCGTACGCGACGGCGCCGGCCTCGCGGTGGTGATCCTCACCGACGAGGACGACCAGTCGGGGGGCACCGCCGCGACCTGGGCCACGCAGTTCCTCGACCTGAAGCCAGATCACGACCTGATCGCCATCAGCGGCATCACCGGCCTCGCCACCGGCTGCGCCACGGCCTACGCCACCCCGATCCTGTCGGAGGTGGTGGCGCTGACGGGCGGGCTCGAGGTGAGCATCTGCGACCCGGACTGGTCCCCGGTCCTCTCCGTGGCCGCCGGACTGGTGGCCGGCCCCGCGATCCGCTTCGGCCTGTCCCAGCAGCCCATGCCCCAGACCCTGGCCGTGGCCGTGGACGGCGTCGCGGTGGAGGACGGGTGGAGCTATGCCGCCGAGGACAACGCCGTGGTCTTCGACGACCCACCCGCCGATGGCTCGGCCATCGACGTCACCTACGAGATCGTGGGCGACTGCCCCCCGGAGTGAAGATGGAGGACACGATGCGCACAGGCCTTCTTCTTCTGTTGCTGCTCACCCTCGCGCCCGGCTGCGAGAAGGGGGGCTACATGGACATGGACGACGACGACACCCTCGGCGCGGACGACGACGACAGCGGGGGCGACGACGACGACTCGGCCGCGGGTGACGACGACGACGCGACGCCCCAGCCCCCGGGCCTGTACTTCGAGCCCGCCCTGGATTTCGGCGACATCGCGCTGCCGTGCGCGGACAACTCCGGCATGGAGTTGGTCAACGACACCGGCGCCACCGTGGTGGTCGAGGCGCTCTGGATCGATCCCGAGGAGTCCGTCTACGAGCTGATCCTGCCCATCGAGCTGCCCTGGTCGCTGGAGCCCTCCGGACGCCAGCCCTTCGGGGTCATGTTCGCCCCCGAGGAGCTCGGGCACGACGCCGTCGCGGTCCTGGCCACCACCGACCACCCCGATCACCCCGAGGTCGCGGGCACCATCGAGGGCACTGCAGTGGCCGAAGACGAGTGGATGGACGGCTTCGTGGCCACCGAGGCCTCGACGATCGACATCCTGTGGATCGTCGACAACAGCTGCTCGATGATCGAGGAGCAGGCTGCCCTGGCCGCCATGGCCGGCGACTTCATCGACTTCCTCGCCGCCGAGGGGTTCGACTTCCACGTCGGCGTCGTCAGCACCGACAACGCCACCTTGCAGGGCGCCACCCCCATCGTCTCCCCGGCCACGGCGGATCCCGCCGCGGCCTTCGCGGCCAACGTGCAGCTCGGCACCGCCGGCAGCGGGTACGAGCAACCCATCAACTTCGGGTACCAGGCCGTCACCCCCCCCATGTCCGTACCCGGCGGTCCCAACGACGGATTCCTCCGCGAGGCGGCCGGACTGGCCCTCATCGCGCTGACCGACGAGGACGACCAGTCCCCCGGCACCGCCGCAGATTGGGCCACGGCCATCGAGGCCCTCGAGGCCGATCCCGACGCCGTGTCGTTCAACGGCATCCACGGCCTCGCCACCGGCTGCAGCGACAACGGCGTCGCGGCCTACGCCGGCCCCCGGCTGCAGGAGGTCGTCGCGGCCACCGGCGGCGCCGAGGTCAGCATCTGCGATGCCGACTGGATGCCCGTGCTCGAGACCATCCCCGACCTCGTCGCCCAGCCCCAGTCCACCTTCGAGCTGACCTTCCTGCCCGTGCCCAGCACGCTGGAGGTCAGCGTCGACGGCGTGGACCTCGAGGAGGGCTGGACCTACGACGAACCCGCCAACGCCATCGTCTTCGACGCCGACCACGTCCCCACCCCCGGCGCCCAGATCCTCGTCTACTACGCCCAGCCCGCCGAGGAGTGTTAGGGCCTTCCGCGGCTCTCGCCCCTCGCGATCCCCGCGCCGATCAGGTGGGCGGTGCGGATGGGTTCGGGGAGCTTGCCGTGGCGGCGTGTGATGCGGATCAGCTCGGCGGCCTCGCCGGCGTCCAGACCAGCCAGCTGACAGTACAGGCCCTCCATCGGATGGATGGCGCCCGCGCGCTGAACGAGGGCCCACCGGGCCGCGCCGTTGGGGATGTGCTCCAGCAGGGCGGCGCGCACGGCGTCCGGGTGGGGCTCGTTGCGGCTCACCACCAGCACCGGCAGCCCCGTCTCCCGCCACAGCCGGTCGATGTCCACCACATTGAACCCGGCCAGGGCGATGCCGTCGAGCAGGACGTAGTGCAGCTGGGGGTGGAAGCGGGAGCCGGCGATCATCTCCACGAGCCTGTCCGTGGCGTTGCGGCCGTCGCGGCGGACCCGGGTGGAGAGGACACCCTCGAGGCGGTCGCCGCCGCGGTACACGGCGCCGACGACCAGGACGTCACCGCGGAAGTCGCGGGCGAAGGGTCCGTCGTCGATGCCGACTGCGCGGATTCCGGATCGCATGCTCCCAGCCTACACGGCCGGTCGCGCACCGGGCAGTTCATCCACGCGTTCATCCACGCCGGATGGGACGTGGGAAGCTCGGATCATCATCGAGCACTGGAGGAGCCATGAACACTCGAGCGACCGTCACGGCAATCATCATCTCGGCCCTGGTCACCCTGCCCGCGCACGCACAGGACCGTGAGGACACCGACGTCCTCGCCTGCCTCGACGCGCTGTGGGAGCTCGTCGGGCAGCAGCCCCAACCTGGGCCCATCCCCCCAGGCCTCGAAGGGTGCCTCGTCGAGTTGGAGGGCCTCGTCGGCCAGGATCCCATCCCCGATCCCGAGCCCGACGATGACATGACGGCCTGTTTCGATGGGTTGTGGAGCCTCGTCGGGCAGGACCCCGTCCCCGAGCCCGATCCCATGGGCCTGGAGGAGTGTCTCGGCGGGCTGTGGGAACTCGTCGGACAGGACCCCATCCCCGAGCCCGATCCCATGGGCCCGGAAGAGTGTCTCGGCGGACTGTGGGAACTCGTCGGACAGGACCCCATCCCCGAGCCCGATCCATTGGGCCTGGAAGAGTGTCTCGGCGGGCTGTGGGAACTCGTCGCACAGGACCCCATCCCCGAGCCCGATCCCATGGGACTGGAGGAGTGTCTCGGCGGGCTGTGGGAGCTCGTCGGGCAGGACCCCATCCCCGAGCCCGATCCCCTGGGACTGGAGGGGTGTCTGATCAACCTCGAGGAGGCCCTCTACCTCTAGCGCTTCTCCGACTCCCCCTCACCTCCCCCTTCCCCCTCCACTTCCCCCTCCACTTCCACCTCCCCCTCCACCCTCTCCCGCCTCGCCGCCGCCCACTTCAGCTCCTCCTCCACGATCGCCCGCACCCTCCCCTGCTGCTTCCAGTTCATCACCAACCGCCACCCAACGAACAGCGTCAGGAACCCCCGGATCGCTGGCCGCACCTGGGGCATCAGCCCCTCGAGGCTGGCCGCGAACACGAAGCCGAGCAGGACCACGAGCATCACCTGAACCGGCCAGAACACCCACGGCTTGAGGATCCACGTGCCGCTGTGCTGCAGCAGCTGGCTCGCGGCCACCACCGCCACCACCAGCACCATCAGGAGCGTGGCCTGGTCCATCAGGGAGCCGGGGAGCCGGGGCCCAGCGCGAGGTTGTCGATGAGGCGCGTCTGGCCGAATCGGACGGCGACGGCGACGCGGGCGGGCCGATCCACGGTGCCGGTGCAGGGTTGGAGGTCGTCGGCGTCGACGATCTCGACGTAGTCGATCTCCGCCAGCGGCTGCTCGTCGATGTGACGGCGGATGCCCTCGGCGAGCTCCTCTGCGGTGGCTTCGCCACGGGCGGCGGCCTCGGCAGCACCGAGCAGGGCACGCCGCAGCGCAGGCGCCTGGGCGCGCTGCTCGGCGGTGAGGTAGGCGTTGCGCGACGACATGGCGAGGCCGTCGTCCTCGCGCACGATGGGCCCGCCGACGATCTGGACGGGGAAGCCCAGGTCCGCGGTCATCTGCTCGATGACGCGCAGCTGCTGGAAGTCCTTGCAGCCGAACACGGCCACGTCCGGCTGGACCTGGTTGAACAGGATGGACACGACGGTCGCGACACCCCGGAAGTGGGTCGGTCGACTGACCCCGCAGAGACCGCCGCCGAGCTCGTCCACGGTCACGAAGGTCTTGGCTCCCGGCGGGTACATCTCCTCCACCGCCGGCAAGAAGACCGCGTCGACCCCGACGCTGCGGCACTTGTCCAGGTCGCCTTGCTCGTCGCGGGGGTACCGGTCCAGGTCCTCGCTGGGGGCGAACTGGGTGGGGTTGACGAAGATCGACGCCACCACCTTGTCGGTCCGCTTGCCCGCGATGCGCATGAGGGACAGGTGCCCCTCGTGGAGGAAGCCCATGGTGGGCACGAAGCCGACGGTGTGACCGGCGGCGCGCTGGTCCCGCGACCAGCGGAGCATCTCCCAGGCGGTCTTGATCAGCTGCATTTCTTGGTGGAGGACACGGCCCGGGGCGGCTCGATGAAGCTGTGCTCGGGCGAGGGGAAGGCGCCGGACTTGACCTCGTCGATGTACTCGCGCGCCGCCGCGCGGATCACGCCGCCGAGCTGCGCGTACCGCTTGACGAAGCGGGGCTGGAACTCGTCGTCCATGCCCAGCAGGTCGTGGATCACGAGCACCTGGCCGTCGCAGTGGACGCCGGCGCCGATGCCGATGGTGGGGATCTCCAGGGCGTCGGTGATCTCCGCGGCGAGCTGGGCGGGGATCCCCTCCAGCACGATGCCGAATGCGCCGGCCTCCTGGGCGGCGATGGCGCCCTCCTTGATCCGCTGGGCCTCGTCGTCCATCCACCCCTGGATGCGGTAGCCGCCGAACGCGTGCACCGACTGGGGCGTCAGGCCCACGTGGGCCAGTACCGGGATCTGGGCGCGGGTGATCGCCTCGATCACCTCGATGCGCTCGGTGCCCCCTTCGAGCTTCACCGAGTGCCCGTGCCCCTCCTTGATCAGCCGGCCGGCGTTCTCCACCGCCTGCTGGGTCGACACCTGGTAGCTCATGAACGGCAGGTCCAGCACCAGGTGCGCCCGCTCGATGGCCCGCGCCACCAGCTGGCCGTGGTAGATGATGTGCTCCATGGTCACCTGCAGGGTGTCCTCGTGCCCCTGCATCACCATCCCCAGGGAGTCCCCCACCAGGATGGTGTCCACGCCCGCCTGATCCAGCAGGCGCGCCATGGTGTAGTCGTACGCGGTGAGCATGGTGATCTTGCGACCCGTCGCCTTCATGCGGCTGAGGGTGCGGACGGTGACCCGTCGTGGCCGGCTCATGGGAGGTCCTCCGATCGCGCGGGCTTGGCCCTGCACGTCAGGTTTGGTGCAGCCCCGTGGCTGCGGTGGAAAAGAGAGGCGCCTGCCTGTCAGCCGTCCCGGTCCATCAACGTGGATCCGTGCGGTATCAGGTGCTTGGTGCCTCCTCGCATGGACTCGATCTCCCTCGTCAGGAGGTCGATGTCCTCTTCCTTGCTCACGAAGTTGAGATGCTCCGTCTGTACCACGAGCAAGGGCGAGTCAGTGTAGTGAAAGAAGTACTGGTTGTACAGCTCGGAGAGCTTGTCGATGTAGTCGAAATCGATCTCCTGCTCGTACGTCCGTCCCCGCTTCTTGATGCGACCCATCAGGGTCGACGTCGGCGCTTGCAGGTAGATCACCAGGTCTGGCGAGGGCACCCGCTCCTTCAGCAGATCGTAGATCTGGTGGTACAGCGGCAGCTCGTCGTCCGACAGGTTCGCGTGCGCGAAGATGATGTCCTTGGCGAAAAGGTAGTCGCACACCGTCGACCGCGCGAACAGCGACGGCTGCCGCGCCTCCTGCAGCTGCCGGAACCGGCTGAACAGGAAGAACAGCTGCGTCTGGAACGCCCACGGCTCCGGCTCTGCGTAGAAGCGCTCCAGGAACGGGTTCTCCTCGAAGGGCTCCTCGATCGTCTCTCCGTCAATACGGCCTGCCAGGGCCTTGGCCAGGCTCGTCTTGCCGACTCCGATCACGCCTTCGATGGCGATGTACCCTGCCAGTTCCACGGCGCCATTCAAGCACGGCAACCCCTGCGCTTCAACCCGAGTCGGCGAGGCGACCGAAAATCGGTCTCGGGGTTCGATTTTCGGTCGGTCGGACCGCCTCAGAGGGCTGCCTCGCGCCCCCTCCAAGCTGGCATCGCACTTGCAACCTCGGTCGTTCGCCCCCCGGAGAAAGGGATTCGAATCGTGCGAACTGTCAACAAGGTCTTCCTGATGGGGAACCTCGGCGCCGACCCGGACATGCGTTACTCGCAGCAGGGCAAGCCGAGGGTCAAGTTCAACCTGGCCACGCGCCACGCCCGCAAGCTCGAGGACGGGACCTGGGAGGAGTCCACCGACTGGCACCGCGTCGTTGTGTTCGGCCCCAAGGCCGAGCACTGCTCCAAGTACCTCACCAAAGGCAGCGGCGTGCTCGTCGAAGGACGGCTGACCGAGCGCAGCTGGGAGGACGACAACGGCGTCAAGCGGTGGATCACGGAGGTGATCGCCTGGGAAGTGGTGTTCCTGCCCGGGCGAGGCCAGGGGGAGCAACCTGCATCGCAGGCGACTCCCCTGCCCCAGCCGCAGGCGCAGGACGCGGACGTGCCGTTCTAGCCCCGATCCTCTCGCCGACCCCCCGCGATCGCGATCCTCGATCCCCCCGCCTTCTTCGCCGTCGCCAGCGCCTTCAGCGCCAGGTCGATCAGCTCCGACGGCCGCGCCATGTTCTCGGTGGTGGCGGCCACGCCGATGGAGATGGTCAGCGGGATCGCGCCGCGGCGGCTGCGGAACGCGCGCTGCTGGATACGGAGGCGAATTCGCTCGGCGATCTTCTCCGCGGCGCCCGCTGGGGTCTGGGGTAGCACCAGCAGGAACAGCTCGCCCGACCATCGGGCCAGGACATCCTCGCCGCGGACCTCGTCGGCGACACGCCGGGCGAACTCGCGCAGGACCATGTCGCCGACGAAGCGGCCGTGCAGCTCGTTGACGGCGGCGAACTGATCGATGTCGATGGCCTGGACGGCCATGGGCCAGGCGTGGCGACGGCAACGGCGGAACTCCACCTCCATACGCTCGACGCAGCCGGCCCGGTTGAGGATGCGGGTGAGTGGATCGAGGCGGGTGGTCTCGCGAAGCCAGGCGTTCTCCACGTCGGAGGCGACCTGACGGGCGAGGAGTTCGAGCCACGCCTGGTGCTCCGCGTCGAAGGCGTCGACGGCCTCGGCGTGCACCGAGAGCACACCCACGGCGCGCTCGACGGTGCGGATGGGTACGGCGAGCAGCGAGTGGACCTTGCCCTCCTGCCATGGGAAGGCGACGAACTGGGGATCGCCGACGACGTCGGAGAAGCGCTCGGTTCGACCGGACTCGAGGACCCGTCCGGCGATGCCCTCGCCGGGCTCGAAGGAGACGCGGCGCAGCGACTCCTCGTCCACGCCGTGGCAGGCGCTGACCACGAGGCCGGTGTCGTCGGCGTCCATGAGCAGCACGGAGCTGACGTCGGCGCCGACGATCTCCGCGGCGAGGCGGGCCACGCCGTCGAGGAAGGGCACCAGCTCGGTGCTGAGCGAGGTCAGCTCGCCGATGCGCTGGAGCAGTTGAAGGGTTGCGCTGTCGTTGTCGGTCATGATGCGTCTACCCGCTCCCGGGCCGCATCATAGCCGGGTTCTCGTGGGAGTTCAGGTCATGACCACAGGATCTCCCACCGTGGGGCCTTCAGTGGTAGGTCGACGTCCTGGCGTCGTGGCGTGACCCGCCGCCGGCGAACTGCTGTAGACGGTACGGATCCTCGTTGACCGCCTCGGACAGCACGCGCTGAGGTCCCTGCGCGAACTCGATCATCACCTTGTCCTTGTGGATCTTGCGCACCACCTTGCCCAACCCGAACAGGTGGTGCCGGACGCGCTCGCCGACCCGGTAGACGCGGCACGGATCGTACTCGGCCGGTGCCACGAGGCCATCGAGGGCCGAGAACAGCTCCGCCGGGACCGAAGCCGGGCGCTCCTCGTCCCGCAGCTGTTGCAGGCTGTGGGGCTCGAGCTTCAGCCGGGTCTCCAGCGCCTGGACGTCCTCGCTGGTCCCGTCCTCGCCCACCAGGCAATCCAGGAGCTCGACGGCGCGCTGGGTGCGCACGGCGGGGAGCCGGGGCCGCGCGGCGGGCAGGGGGCGCGTCTCTCCTCGTGCCACCTGGCCGGCCAGCGTGTCCAGCTCGTCCACGAGGCGGCGCGGGGCCGTGCGCAGATCGCCGCGGTAGTACCGCAGCACCGAGGTGGGGTGCATGCCGATGCGGCGGGCCAACTCCCGGTACAGGGGCTGGCGCTGCTCTGCGCCCAGGCGCTGGTACAGCGCGTCGAACTTCCGGCGGAACTCGGCGGTGGACACGCGCGCGGAGCGGACCGTCGGCGGAACGGCGCTGGGCTCGTGGACCCGGCTCTCGAAGGGCAACGGCTCGCCCGCTCGGACGCGGTCCAGGATCTCCTCGACGTGCTGGTACACCGCGACGTCGGCGGTGGCGCAGTCGCCGCGCACGTACCGCAGCAAGGTGGTCGCGTGGACCCCGGCTCGCGCAGCCACGTGGCGGTAGAGGGTGTAGGGCTGTTCGAGCCCGCTGCGCTGGACGATCTCCTCCATGGCCTGGGCCAGCTTGGCGGCGGGTACGCGGGCAGAGGTACGAGTCATGTCACGTCCTTCCCAGTCTCTCGGCGGCCCCTGGAGCGGCCGATGGGCGAAGCCGTGCGGCAGATGCGGCAACGGTCGAGCTCGCCGCGACAGAACGCCTCGGCGACCTGCAGCGCGTTGCCCGCCAGACCCCAGCGCACGCGGATACCCACGGCCGTCGCGCGCGGGAGGAACCGGCGGTCGAATCCCCCGCACAGCAGCTCCGTCACCCCCAGCGTGGACAGATACCCCAGCCGCTCGGATCCGCCGCCGCGGCCCATGGGAACGGCCCGCGCCGAGGCCACCGCGCCGTCGCAGACCTCGACCACCAGCACGTGGTCGGCGTAGCAGAAGCGCGGCGCCAGATCGTCGTTGAACAGGGGTAGGGCCAGCTTTTCCATCGGCAGTGCCACGGAACACGTGCACGGCCTGTGCCAGGACGTTTTCTTCTGTGATTACAGATACTTGATTGCAGGCGCGATCTGAGCGTGATTCAAAAAGGAACGGAATCTTTCAACTACGGAACGTTTTGTTCCATTTGTTTCAGATACGTTCCAGCAGCAGGTATCACACGAGGCCGTAGTCGCGCATTCTCCGCCACAAGGTCGTCCGGCTGATGCCCAGCGCGCGGGCCGTGGCCGAGCGGTTCCACCCGTGGGCGTCGAGGGCGATGACCAGCTGACGGACTTCGGGACGAGCGATGGGGGCGCGCAGCTGCCGCGACTGCGGGGGGTCATCCCCCGCTCGACTGGCGCGGAGCAGGAGGCGGCGCTCGGACGGCTTGAGGCGCCTCGCGCTCAGGGGCGCGCCCGGCAGGTCGGTGTCGTCCGCCGGTCCCGTCACGTTCACCGGGAGGTGTTCCAGCTCGATCTCGGATCCGTGACACAGCACGAATGCCCGCTCCAGGATGTTCACCAGCTCGCGAACGTTGCCGGGGAAGGCGTAGTCGTGTAGCGCCATGAGGGCCCGGGGGGCGACCGCGGCGATCTCCTTGCCGGTGCGCGCCGCGATGCGGATCATGTACAGATCCACCAGCGGCAGGATGTCCTCCCGGCGATCAGCCAGCGGTGGGATGCCGATGGGAACCACGCAGAGCCGATAGTACAGGTCCTCGCGGAAGACACCGGCCTCGATCAGCGCGCCGAGATCGCGGTTGGTCGCCGCGATCACGCGCACGTCCACGGTCACGGTGCGGGTACCGCCCAGCGGCTGGATCTCCCCCTCCTGCAGGGCACGCAGCAGCTTGACCTGGAACGCCGGGGACAGCTCGCCGACCTCGTCGAGGAACAGGGTCCCCCCGTCCGCCTGCTGGAACCGCCCGGGCTTGTCGTGGTGGGCGTCGGTGAAGGCGCCCCGGACGTAGCCGAAGAGCTCCGACTCCAGCAGCGTATCCGGCAGGGCGCCGCAGTTGACCCGGACGAAGGACCGCGAACTGCGGGGAGACGCGTCGTGGACGGCGCGCGCCACCAGCTCCTTGCCCGTGCCGCTCGCCCCGGAGATCACCACCGAGACGTCGGAAGCCGCCACGTCGGGGATCAGCGCGAAGATCTCCTGCATCGCCGGGCTGATCCCGACCATGTCGCCGTACCCGCGACGATCGGCGAGTTCGCGCCGCAGGGACTCGATCTCGCTCATGTCCTGGAAGATCTCCACCCCACCCACGAGGCGACCCTCCCCGTCCCGCATGACGGCGGTGGACACGCAGATGGGGATGGACGTCATCTCGGCGTCGAGGATGGTCACGCGGACGTTTCGCTGGGGCTCCCCCGTCTCGATGCTCCGCCGCAGGGGGCAGCCGTCCTGGCAGGCGCTCCCGCGCAGCACGTCGAAGCAGGTATTACCCAGGGCGGCCTCGCGCGAGAAGCCGGTGATGCGCTCGGCCTCGGCGTTGAACGAGGTGATGCGGAACGCCTCGTCCACCGTGAACACACCCTCGCGTATGCTGTCCAGGATCATCGGAAAGAGGGTGTGGTGCGTCTCGCTCATCCGTCCCCCTGGTGTACCCCCAATCCCCGCGCCAGTCACCCTCTGATGCAAGCTCAGCCGTTCACCTTGGTCTCGATGGTGAACTCGGGGGGGTCGAAGAGGGTGCGCTTCACCGCGCACATGTCCGCGGCCCGGACCAGGGCCTTGTGGTACTTGGCCGGGAAGGTGTCCGGGACCTCGATGTCGAGCTCCACCTTCTCGAGCTTGAAGCCCTTGGCGTCCCACTCCATGCGCTGCACCAGCCGGATGCCGTCGGTGGGCAGATCCCGCGAGCGGCAGAACCCCAGCACGTAGATCCCCGCGCACGTGCCGATGGACGCGAGGAAGTGCGCGTAGGGCTCCGGTGCGGAGCCGTCGCCTCCGTTGTCCTTCGATTGATCGGTGTGGATCACGGTGGTGGGCAGGTGGGCGTCGACTCGCTTGCCCCCTGGGAACTCTATGGTCATCTCCATGTTTGCCTCCAGTCGTTGGGGATCAAGAGCCCGCAGCCGCCTCGATCGATGCAAACGGGTGTCCGTCGAGTCACAGGAGCGCTCCGATGGCCTCGGCGGTCAGCTCACCCTGGAGCATCTCGATCAGCTGGCCATCCGCGTCCAGGAAGTACAGGCCCGGCACGACCATCATCGGCCGAAGGGCCAGATAGGGTCCGGCGGCCCCGGCCTCGGTGTCGCTGTGGATCCGCTGGACGGGGACCTTCGGGCTGGTCTCGAGGGCGCCCTGTAGCGCAGCCCAGGTGGCGTCCGTGCGGTCGCGCGTGCACGCGCAGCACTCCTCCTGATCCACGAACACGATCCTGGCCACTGCGGCCCGGTCCGCGCCCCCGCTGTCCACCGTGGCCGCACCTCCGCATGCCACGATGGTGAAGCCAATCGCGACGGCCAGGGTGGCGAACAGCGCTCTCATCGTGCCGCCCCCCGCAGCAGCTCGGCGAGCTTCGGACCCCGGAGGACCGAACCGCTCGCCTTGACCTCGCCGTCGATGACCAGCGCCGGCGTGAACAGCACGCCGTGGTCCGCGATCTCGTCGATACGCTCGACCTTGGTCAGCGTGGCCTCCAGACCCAGATCGTCGACCGCCTCGCGGACGCTGTCGTACTGCTCGCGGCACTTGCGACAACCTGGACCGAGTACCTTGATCTCCATGGGCTCCTCCTGCCTTCAACCTGTGATTCCCTGGATGGCGAAGTACACGCCGATGACGATGATCGCCAGCCCGGCCGCCCGTCGCAACAGGTCCGTCGCGCGGGTCATCCGCTTGGACTCCAGGATGCGTCGCGCCAGCCCCATGGACGTGCCCGCCACCAGCACGAGCGCGCTGTGGCCCAGCGCGTACGCCAGCAGCAGCAGCCCACCATAGGTCACCGACGCGTGCGTCCCCGCCAGGTAGGTCAGGACCACCACGAGCATCGGCGCTGCGCACGGCGCCGAGACGAAGCCGAAGACCAAGCCGAGCACGAAGGACCCGATCGGTCCCCGGATCTTCGGCTGCACCTTCACCATCTGCGGGATGGGGATGGGGAGCACGCCGATCAGGTGCAGCCCCATGACCACGCACACGGCCGCCACGATCCAGTTCCAGACCGACGAGACGTCGCCGTAGATGCGGCCTGCGAGGGCGGCGACCATGCCCATCGCCACGAACGTGATGGCCAGTCCCAGCACGAAGGTCAAGGACAGCCCGAACGCGCGCAGCGTGCTCGTCTCGCGGCTCCCGGCGACGAAGCTCATCATCAGCGGGATCATCGCCAGGCTGCAGGGATTGGACGCGGTGAGGAGGCCCCCGAGGAAGACGGCGGCCACGGCCAGCCAGGGGCTGGTCTGGATGAGGGTTCCGGCGCTGTCGAGCCACTGGAGCATCGGTGAGTGACGGTGCCCCACGCGGTGGAACGCGTCAACTCGGAGTGCACAAAATCGAGTACCATCGACCCCTGGACTCAGGAGGCCCCCATGACCCACCGTCTCACACTGCTCGTCACCGCCCTTCTCGTTGTCATCGGGCTCGCGCTGGGCTGCGCGGAGTACGTGGACGTACTCGGGGACGACGACAGCGCCGCCGGAGACGACGATGCCGCCGGAGACGACGATGCCGCCGATGACGACGACGACGTGGCCGATGACGACGACGACGCAGCCGATGACGACGCGGCCGACGACGACGACAGCGGCTCGGGCGCCCTGAGCCTGGAGATCCACTACACGTTCGCCGGCTTCTACGATCCGGCCGCCACCTGCGCGGACGCCTGGATCGACACGCTGTGGCTCAGCTACTCGGACGGCACCACCGTGGACGCGCAGATCTCGCGCCCCTGTGACGACACGCCCCTGCTCCTCGATGGGTTGTCCGCGGGCACCTGGACCATCCTGCTCAGCAGCGTCGAGGAGATCGTCCCCTACACCTCCCCGTACACCGCCTCGGAAGCCCTGGAGGTCGAGGTCGACGCCGATCCCACGGTGGCGAACGTCGTGTTGACCTGCCACGAGAACGGCGTCGACGACGGATGCGGCGGCGCGTGAGCCCGGTGGCGGGTTGCTCGATTAGCTCAGACTAACTATAGACTTCATATCTAACTATCACGCGGTGGGACGGGTCCGCCGCGGAGGAACACGGATATGAAACACGAACTACCCAGCCTCCCTTACGCCTACGACGCCCTCGAGCCCTTCATCGACGCGCGCACCATGGAGATCCACCACACCAGGCACCACAACGCCTACGTGACCAACCTCAACGCGGCGCTGGACAGGGAGCCCGGCCTCTTCGACGTGAAGCTCGAAGACCTGCTGTCCAACCTGTCGAGCGTCCCCGAGCCCATCCGCGGCGCCGTACGCGACCATGGCGGCGGCCACGCCAACCACTCGTTGTTCTGGTCGCTGATGGGCAAGGACTGCGGCGGCGAGCCCGTGGGCAAGCTGGCCAGGGCCATCGACACCACGTTCGGCTCGTTCGACCAGCTCAAGACCCTGTTCAATCAAGCCGCCGGCACCCGCTTCGGCAGCGGCTGGGCGTGGCTGTCACGCAACCGCTTCGGCCAGCTCACGGTCCACTCGACCGCCAACCAGGACAGCCCCCTGAGCGACGGGTTCACCCCCGTGCTCGGCCTCGACGTGTGGGAGCACGCGTACTATCTCAACTACCAGAATCGCAGGCCCGACTACGTGTCGGCGTGGTGGAGCGTGGTGGACTGGGAGCGGGCGAACGAGCTCTACGTCGCCGGCCGTGGCTGAACCTACGATGGGCTACGCGGCGAGACAGCGGCGCAGATAGCTCAACGCGTCCTCCGGCCTCGAACCCGTCAGCAGCTCCACGTGATCCGTGACCCGCGCGAACTCGCCGTTGTCCACGGCGTGGTACAGAGACGTCAAGATCGGGATCAGGTACTCGGGCACCGACTCCTCCCCCTCTCGACACACCTGCGCGTACTGCTCGTCGGTGATGCGGTCGTAGGTGATGGCCGCGCCCGTGGCCTCGCTGACGATCTCGGCGAGGCGGTCCATGGTCAGCGCCTCGGGGCCGGTCAGGTCGAACACCCTATCCAGGTGCGCATCGTCCACCAGGGCGCTCGCCGTGGCCCGGGCCAGATCGTCCCGCGAGACATAGGCGATTCTGCCCTGCTCCACCGGGTATGGAAGGCGGCCCATCAGCACGAGCTCGGGCGCCCAGTCGGCGACGGGATCCAGGTACATGCCGTTTCGCAGGATGGTCCAGGGCAGGCCGCTCAACCGCGTCCTGGACTCGGCGTAGAGCATGAACGGCGCGACGTGGAACCTCGACTCGGGAGAACCCGATCCGAAACTGGAGAACGCGATCCGCCCGACCCCCGCCTGGACCGCCGCATCCACGGCGTTGCCGTGCTGGACCACTCGCGGCTCCACCGGCAGGAACGTCGGGATCAGCAAGAGCGCGTCCGCGCCCGCGAACCCCGAGACCATCGACGCAGGATCGTCGTAGTCCGCGCGCCGCACGGTGAAGCCCTGCCCGGCCAGGTCGGCCACCTTGCCGGGATCGCGCACGTTGCAGACCACGTCCGCCGCCGGGACACCCCGCTCCCGCAGCGCCGACACCACCTTGCGGCCAAGCTGGCCGCCCGCGCCCATGACATGTATACCCATGTTCTCCTCGTCTCGATGATCCAGGAATAGGCCCCCTGGCGGACCGACGCAACACCCACGGGAGGACGCACCATGGCCAGCATCAAGGGCACCCAGACCGAGAAGAACCTGCTGACCGCCTTCGCAGGCGAGTCCCAGGCCCGCAACCGCTACACCTTCTTCGCCAGCAAGGCCAAGAAAGAGGGGTTCGTGCAGATCTCGACCATCTTCGAGGAGACCGCCGCCCAGGAGAAGGAGCACGCCAAGCGCTTCTTCAAGTTCCTCGAGGGCGGGGACCTGGAGATCACGGCCACCTTCCCGGCAGGCATCGTCGGCACCACCGCCGAGAACCTCCGCGACGCAGCCGACGGCGAGAACCACGAGTGGACCGACATGTACCCCGCCTTCGCCCAGGTCGCCCGGGAGGAGGGGTTCGAGGCCGTGGCGCTGGTGTTCGAGGCCATCTCCGTCGCCGAGAAGCAGCACGAGAAGCGCTACCGCGATCTGCTGGGCAACGTCGAGGCCGGGACCGTGTTCGAGAAAGACGAGCCCACCCGCTGGCGGTGCCGGAACTGCGGCTACACCCACGACGGTGACGAGGCTCCGGCCGCGTGCCCCGCGTGCGCCCATCCCCAGGCACACTTCGAGGTGCTCGGCGAGAACTGGTAGCCCGCAGCGAGGCCGACGCATGACCGTTCGATCCCCTTGGACCCTCTGGTTGGTCCTGGTCCTCCTCACCTGCCACGGCCCGGGGTGCACCGACGAGCCCGACGACGACGCCACGGGAGACGACGACGCCACCACGGACGACGATGACGCCACGTCCGACGACGACGACGCGACCGCGGACGACGACGACGCCACCGGTGACGACGACACCACGGGCGACGACGACGACGTGACCGCAGGGGTCCGCGTGCCGGGCGAGTGGGAGCCCCACGGGGCGACCTGGATGCAGTGGCCGGGCCCGTGGGAGTCCACCATGCGACCGGCCTTCGCCGACATCATCGACGTGATCCAGGACTACGAGCCGGTCCACGTGCTGACGCCGTCGCAGTCCGATGAGAATCAGGCCAAGCAGTTCCTCACCCAGCGCGGCGTCCCCGACACCAACATCACGTGGCACCAGATCCTCGTGGACAACGCGTGGATGCGGGACAACGGCCCCGTCTACGTCACCGACGGCACCGAGACCTGGATCGCCGACTTCCGGTTCGACGCCTGGGGCGGCAACTTCGGCGGACACATCCCGTGGCAGCACGACGACGTGGTCCCCGGTCAGGTGGCCGACTATCTCGGGATACGCGACGAGGACCACAGCGACTACGTGCTGGAGCGCGGCAACCTCGAGTTCAACGGCGCGAACACCCTGGTGCTCAACTGGGACTGCCAGGACGACCGGAACCCCGGCATGACCGAGGCCGAGCACGAGGCGATCCTGAGCAGCGTGTTCGGCCTGACCCAGGTCATCTGGGCCTACGGCCACGATCCCGCGGACCTGACCACAGGTCACATCGACGGGAACGCCCGGTTCATCGACACCGACACCATCGCCATCAGCGAGTCCAGCTGGGGTCAGGCCATCGAGGATCCCCTGGTGGCCGCCTGCGAGGCCGCCGGCCTGGAGGTGGTCCGTATCCCCTGTCCCGGCTCCACCGACTACATGAACTGGCTCGTGGGGAACGGGTACGTCGCGGCGATGGCATTCGGGGACGCGGGGGCCGACGCGGCGGCGGCAGCTCAGCTCGAGGCGCTGTATCCCGGCCGCGACGTCCACATGATCGACGCGAGCACCCTGTGGGCCTCCGGCGGAGGCATCCACTGCGTCACCAACGATCAGCCCGTGCTGCCCTGAACACGCTCACGGCGCCATGTCGTACAGCCCTCGCAGCGGCGTGGTCCGGCCCAGCTCGAGGTTGCCCTCCCAGAACACATCCCAGACCACGGTCCCGTCGGGCTGGACCTCCTTGAGGCGGCCACCGGAGCCGTAGTTGTGCAGGGTGTTCCCGTTGGACAGTCGGTGGACCTCCCCCATCGTCTCGGCGTCCACGCCGAGCCCGACGCCGTAGCTCCAGACCTCGTGCAGGGTCTCGTCGGGCTCGTCGAGGGTGTACTCCCGCACCACGCACTCGTCGCTCTGGCCATCGACGTGGGACGAGGTGATCAGCGTGCCCGCGTCGGTGTAGTGGCCGCCGTGCTGCCAGTGGAATGCCGAGTCGGGGGGAGCGAACGCCCAGGATCCGGGCATGTGACCGAAGGTCCGCACCGTCGCCCCGGTTCCCCTATCGAACTCGACGATGGTCTCGTCCGAGTACAGCGAGATCAGCAGCGTGTCGTCTGCCTCGTTCCAGAACAGGGTGTTGGACTGGCAGTAGTTCGTCACGCCGATCTCGTCGTGGTAGTCCTGACAGGACCACACGGACTCCTGCTCCCCTGCCGGGCTCAGCTCCTCCACGGTCTCCATGTAGCCCTGGGCAGCGCCCCACACCAGCGTCCCGTCGGGCAGCTCGAGGAAGGGGTGGTGCAGCCCCGGCGTGTCGTAGGTCTCGACCACGGTGCCGTCGATCTTCATGCGGACGATCTGGGACGCCGCGCCGTTGTCGTAGATGGCCCAGTACGAGTTGTGGTCCACGAGGATGTCCGCGCCGTCGTAGGACGGGCGCGAGTACAGGGACGTGCGGCCCTGCGGCGTGACCGTGGCCCACACCAGCCGCGCCTGCCGGTCGATGATCACCGTCCAGCCGCGGTTCCACAGGACCACCGCGAGGACGTATTCCATCGTCGGCTCCCAGTCGGCCGGGACCGACTCCAGCAGCGATGCAATGAACACCCCCTGCGGCGCCTCGTCCGTGTGCGCGGTCTGCTCGTCGCTGGTCCACGGCTCGCCGCCGCGATCGGCCACGACGCGGAAGGTCACGTCGTGGTCGTACGGCACCCCCAGCAGCAGTTCGTCCTGTTCGCCCGCGTCCAGTTCCCGCGTCGGCGAGACGAGCCAGTCGTCGTCCACCTGGAACTCCAGGTGCACCGACGCCGCGGTGAGCTGGTCCCAGGTCACCACGATCAGCGAGCCGACCTCCCCGTGCACCTGCCACTGGACGTTCTCCAGGGGATCACCCACCGCAGCGGAGTCGTCGTCGTCCCCTGCGCTGTCGTCGTCCGCGTCGTCGTCGTCGTCGGTCGCCACGGTGTCGTCGTCACCGTGCGCGTCGTCGTCACCCTCGTCGGGGCACGCGAGGCCCAGGACGGCGAGCATGGCCAGGACCATGGGGAAGGCGGCTCGAGATGGGATCATGGTCGCTCCTCTGCGTCAGGGTAGCAGCATCCGGCCGCGCCCCGCAGGCGGCGGGCGATGACGTCCCACAGCGGATTCGCGTGTCGCTGCTTCAGCGCCTCGGGATCCGCACCAGCCTCCACCGCGACCCAGTACGACCCGTCGAACGGCTCGGTCCCGAGTTCGTAGTCCAGACCACCCCAGGACCCGTCGCCCCGGAACGCATAGAACGCCCAGTGCCAGCGCTGACGCTCCGCATCGGTCAGGAGGTCCTCCAGGTACGCCGCAGCGCCCTGCACGCGGCGATCGCAGCCGAACTCGGACATCACGAGCCGCCACGGTTCGACGTGGTGCCGGCCGGCCCATTCGGCGACGCTGGCCAGGGCCCCGGTCCGCGTGGCCGGCGTCCATCCGTCGGGCATGGTCCCTGGGTAGACGAACCGTCCACCGTTGACGCGGTGGGTGACGTACTCCCAGGGATCGTAGTAGTGGAACGCGTACAGGATCGCCGGATCGTCCACCGGCAGCATGCGGGCCAGCCCGAAGGGTGACGCATAAAAACCACCGTCGAGCAGGATGGGCGTCGACGTGTCCCCCTCACGGATGGCTGTCACGACCTCCTGGTTGAAGCGATCCACGTCGGCGAGGGTTCCCACGATCTCCGGGCGCCACCGATCGAAGCCCTTCTCGTGTATCCCATGCTCGCGCTCGGGGTGGGGTTCGTTCAGGGGGTTGTATGCGACAACCGCGGGGTGACCTTTCAGGGCCGCAGCCAGCTGGGTCCAGAACCCCAACGCCTGCTCACGGTACGCAGGATCGTTCCACAGCCTGTAGTCGTCCACGTCGCCGTTGAGCTGTCGCCATCGCGCGCCGGGCAGCGAGAAGCACGTGAGCACGACCGCCACCCCCGCAGCGTGGGCGTCGTCCAGGGCTCGCCGCAGGGTCTGCAGGTCCTCGGGCACCAGGGTCTCGAACGCGTCCGCGTCGCCGATGAGGAAGTCACGATCTTCCGAGGGCCAGGCATCGGGGGCGAGCCGGACGAACTCGATCCCCGCCCCGGCCGCTGCCTGCCAGTACTCCGGCTCCACGGTCTCGTTCTGACAGTTCGCGCCCTTGCGCGCCTGCATCCACCAGCCGATACCCGGGTCCACCTCCTCACCTGCGCTGGCAGGGGCTGCGAGGAGTGTGACGAGGGCCGCCAGCAGGAGCGGGAACCGGATGGTCATGGTTCTTCCTGGTCCTCGAGTATCGTCACGGTCCCCCGCGCCCCGTCCACTCGCAGCATCTGCCCCGTCTCGATGATCGCCGTGGCCGGGCCCACGTTGACCACCGCCGGGATGCCGAACTCCCGTGCCACGATGCTGCCGTGACTCAGCAGGCCGCCCTGGTCCATCACGATGGCGGCGGCGTTGAGGAAGTAGGGCGTCCACCCGGGATCGGTGAAGGGCGCCACGAGGATCTCTCCGGGCTTCATCTGGTCCGTGCCGGCGCGGAGGATGACCCTCGCCGGGCCCGTCGCGCAACCGGGGTTGACCCCGAACCCCTCCAGCGTCCGCAGATCAGGATCGACGGCCTCCTCCTCCGCGTGCCGCGCGGGATCGAATCGACCCACCACGATCGGCGGCGGCCGCAGCGCGATGTTGCGCTCGTACTGCGCCCGGCGTTGCCCGATCCGCGTTCGCACCTCCTCGCCCCCGGTCAGCAACGGCAGCTCCTCCATCGCGAGGAAGAACACGTCGTCGGTCGCTTCGATGGCTCCGTCGGCGCTCGCCCGTCGCCCCAGCTCCACGAGCAGGCGCCTCACGCCGGCGAGCTGGCGGACCATCTCGTTCTTGAGGTTCTCGCGGATCGGCGAGCAGGTCCTGGCCTTGCGCAGCAGGTAGCCGAACAGCCACCGCTTCACCGGATTGCGCAACCTCGTCCGGACCTCCTGTTCGGCCGCCTCCCTCCCCTGGACCAGCCCCTCGAACTGCCCCGCGAAGTCGTGGCTGCCCAGCGCTCCGAGGTAGCTCCGCACCTGGTCGAGGATCTCGTCGGGTTGCTCGCTCCAGCGCGGATTCAGCAGCTCGAGCTCTCCGCGGGCGTGATGCCCGTGCTCGGCCATGAAGCCGTCCCACGCCTCCAGGAATCCGTCGCCGCCGGGCTCGCCGGTCAGCCGCTCGCGCAGATCCGAGAACGATCCCTCGCTGCCGAGGGCCCTGGCGACCGCAGGTTCCTCCGTCGCCATCACCGCCAGGCGCCACAACGCCAGGCCAGCGTTCGCGTTGGCGTTGTTTCCCAGCCCCGCCAGGCACGCACCGATGAGGGGATTGGACCCTTCGCCGAGCCACTTCTTGCCCTTGTCGAACAACACCTGCTCCCACAGCACTCCGACGCCCGTGACCTCGTACATCTCGGTGTCCTCGATCAGGAATCCGATGGCCTCTGCCGCGCGCCCGGCCAGATCACGCCGAGAGGAGCCCCCCAGGTCCTCGGTCAGCAGCGTGTTCGAGCGGTCGCGCAACCGCGCGAGGATCCTCTCCCCGTGCTCCGGGCGGTAGGTGAGCAGCTGAACCAGGAAGCGCGGCATCCGCGTCAGCATCCGCCACACGCTGAAGTCCAGGTCCGGGATGTCCTCGTCGGCGATGTCGAGCGCGTCCAGGTCCCCGGCCGCCCCCTGCTGCCCACCGAACACCTCGGTCAGGCCCCGCCCCCGCATCCCCGGGATGTGTCGGATGGCGCCCATCACGGTGTTGAGGTTCGCGTACGAGCGCCCCGCGACCAGGTCGAAGAACGTATGCCCCTCCACGTTCATCCCCAGGTTGGTCATGAACCCGCTGAACAGCGCCTGGATCACCGGCCGCAGCACCGACCAGCTCAGCGGCGTCACCACGTCGGGGAGCACCTCCGCGGTGTTCACGTTGCTCCAAACGACGCGGTCCGCGGCGGACTCGTCACCGGCCCTGTCGAACACCAGGCTCGTCATCGTGTCTCTCCTCCCCTGGCGGCGTAGCTCCCCCTCGATCCCGTCCCACCCGCCCCAGGGCCGGCAGCTCCAGGTCACAGGTACAGATCCTGTATATTGCGGAAGCGATGGCGAAGTCGAACAGCGATCCCAAGACCACGTCGGAACAGGCCCTGCGAATCGAGGAACTCGAGCAGCAGCTGCAGCAGGCCGAGCGCCTGGCCGCGGTGGGGCTGACGGCGGGTGGTCTGGCCCACACGATCAAGAACATCCTGGGAGGGCTGGAGGGCGCGATCTACACGCTGGACTCCGGGCTGGAGAGGGAAGATCTGGAGCTGACGGGCACGGCCTGGGAGATGGTACGGCGATATCTGGAGCAGGTCAGCACCCTGGTCGCGAGCCTGCTGGACTATGCAAGAGACCAGGCTCCCCGGCGAGAGACCGTCGAACCTGGCGCCTTGGTGGACGGTGTGGTGGAACTCTTCGAGGACAAGGGCAGCCTGGTGGGCGTGCGGATCGAGGGCCGGGTCGAGGGGGGGCTGTCTCCCGTCGAGGTCGACCCGCAGCTCGTCCACGCCTGCCTGGCCAACCTGGTGACCAACGCCATCGATGCCTGCCAGTGGGATCCTGACGTGGACAAGGAGCACCAGATCCTGATCCAGGTTCGACGCAGCCGCGCGGGAGGGGTGGCCTTCGAGGTCACCGACAACGGCCCCGGCATCGCCGTGGAGAACCAGGGCAAGGTCCTGTCGACCTCGTTCACCACCAAGGGCTTGCGCGGTACGGGCCTGGGGCTGCTGCTCACCCAGAAGGCCGTCGAACAGCACGGCGGTACGATCCGGTTCGACTCTGCGCCCGGTCGAGGGACGCGGTTCCGGATCGACCTTCCCGAAGCGGCAGAAGCCGGCTGAAGCCCGGGACCTACGCCAGCGCCGTCTGGACGGCCACGATGAACTCGTCCGGATCGATGGGCTTGTCGAAGACCGCAGCAGGCCTGAGCAGGGACATGTCCCGGCCGCCACAGGCGAGACCGCTCACCACGATGATCGGCGTGCCGGAGAGCTGAGGGTCCTTCCTCACCGCCCGGTAGAAGTCGATCCCGGACCGCCCCGGCATCATGATGTCCAGAGTGACCAGATCCGGCTGCCGTTCCTGGAACAGCTCCAGCCCCTCGGCGCCGTTGGCCGCAGTCAGGATCTCGTAGCCGTTCTTCTTCAGAACCGCCGTGATGAAGGCCCTCACGTCGGCTTCGTCGTCGATGACGAGGATCGTGTCGGTCATGATTCCTCCTCGATGGGAGTTGAGCGCGCGTTCGGGATACCGGGCACCATCACGCGGTCTCCTCCATGCGCGCGTCGTCGTCTCGTCGAACCGGGATGACCACCGTGAAGGTCGTCCCTGCTCCCTCTTCGGTGTCGAAGGAGAACCGGCCGCCGTGTTCCTCGACCACCTTCTGCACGACCAGGAGGCCCAGGCCGGTCCCCTCGGTCCCCTTGGTGGAGAAGAAGCCGCGGAGCACCCGGGGGACCTGCTCCGACGGGATGCCGGCGCCGTTGTCGGCCACCTCGATCACCGTCGAGCCGGCGTCGTCGAGGAAGCATCGCAGGACGATCCGGTGGTCCTTGCGGGCCTCGTCCGGGTCGAAGCGACAGGCGTCCAGGGCGTTGGCCACGAGGTTGGTCATCAGGCTGTGCAGGGCGTCGGGATCGAACCGGCCGAGGTGGTTTGTCCGGCCCACCTCCAGGGTCAGCTCGATGGCGTCCACCGCCGCCCGCAGCCGGTACAGGTCGTGGACCTCGCGGGCGATGGCTGCGGGGCTTATCCCGTCCTCGAGGTTCGGCTGCCGGTCCTTGGAGCAGAACAGCAGGTCCATGGCGACCCGCGACATGCGGTCCACGTTCCGCTCCACCGCGGCCCAGCCGTCCCGGACGGCGCCGTCGTCCTCGGTCTCGAAGCCGTCGTTGACCACGAAGACGCCGCCCTTGAGCCCCATCAGGATGTTCTTCATCCGGTGGGCCATGCCGGTCACCGCCATCCCGATGGTGGCCAGCGACTGCAGCCTCTCTACCTCGGTGATATCGGTGAACATCTCCACGACGGCGTGGACGCGGCCCTGGTCGTCGAAGAGCGGGCTCGACGTGACGGCCACGGTCAGCTGATCGCCGCTGCGGGTGACGACCAGTTCCCGCGACGTGTGCTTGCGGCCGGTCTCGAACGTCGCGATGACCGGGCAGCCCGCGCAGGGCGATTCGCGGTGCTTGTAGGCCCGGTAGCAGTGCTCGCCCGGTTCGGCCTCGAAGTCACGCCGGAACCGGTCGTTGGTCTCGACGATCCGCAGATGCTCGTCCTGCACCGACAGGTAGCACGGCAGGGCGTCGTACCAGTGGGGGGCCTCGTCTGGACGCGCAGCATCCCGTCCCACGGCGGCGCGGTCCGCTGGCCATGGATCGCAGAGGTTCATCTGTCACTCCCACCGTCCGCTTCGCGTGCAGTGAGCAGCCGCGCGATCGTGTCCAGCAGCTCCTGCCGGTCCACCGGCTTGGGGAGGTAGCCGTCCGGCGGCAGGACCTGTCGACGCGTGTGGATGAACCGCTTGAAGTCCAGCGTGACCCCCGTGACCATCACCACGGGGGTCGACCGGAGGCTGGCGTCCTGCCGCAGCTCCCGGAAACAACGGACACCTGACGTCTGCGGCATGGTGATGTCCAGCAGGATCAGATCGGGCCGGTGCTCGCGCGCGCGCAGCAGCCCCTGCTCTCCATCGTGCGCCGCGATCGTGTCGTACCCGTGCTCCTGCAACAGCAGCTCCAGGAACCTCACGAGGTCCTTGTCGTCGTCGATGACCAGAATCGTGCTCCTGTCACTCATGCCCGCCTCCTAGTGCCATTCCCAGTCGATGTAGCCGGGTTCGGCGTCGACCATGGCGTTGACCATCAGCTCGACCAGCCCCCCGTAGTAGATGCCGTGCCGGTCCCACGCGTCATAGTGGTGGATGATGTCCCGCAGCTGCCCCTTGCAGTTGCTGCACGGGGTGCACACGTACTTGGGGTGGTCTGGATCCATGGGCTCGTCCGCGAACGCCTCGAGGATCTGGCGGAACTTGCGCCGGCCAGCCACGTGGTGGCGCCACGACGAGAAGTTGTGCCCGGACATGATGGCGAACCCGGAGCCGCCACCGCAGCAGTAGTTCTCCACACCGTGGGGCGTCATCTCGCGAAAGCGCCCCTCGGGCAGGATGGCCCGCAGGATCTCGCGCTGCGGAGAGACCACGCCCATCAACCTCACCATGTTGCACGGATCGTGCAGCGTGACCGGGAAGTCGTTGCGGCTGGGATCGAACCGGATCTTGCCGGAGCGGACGATATCGAGCAGCACGGGCATGCAGCTCTCCACCGGGACACCGAGATCCCCGGTGAGGATCCGATCCGCGACCACGGCGAGCGCCTTGTGGGCGTGGCCGCACTCCCCCAGCACGATACGCTTCACGCCGAGCTTGGCGGCGGCCTTGGCATGGAGCAGCGCGGTCCGCGCGAACTGGACGTCGTCGTACCAGGCGCCGTAGTTGATCGAGTCGTACCCTGCCAGCTCGCTGGACATCGTCCAGCTGAGGCCCGCGGCGTTGAACAGAGTGGCGAATGCGCCCGGGTTCTCGCACCAGGCCATGATCTCGCCCGCGTTGTGGATCAGCAGGATATCCGCCCCCTCGACGTCCCAGGGTGTCTCGGTGGGGATGCCCGTACGGTCGGTGGTGTCCTCGTCGACGAACTCGATGTTGTCCTTGATCGCCAGGGCGTTCATCCCGGTGGACGAGCCCACTGCCTGCTGCAGCACCGAGCCGTCCCTGTGCAGCTCCTTGGCGGTGATCCCCATCTGCTGGCTGGCGATCTTGCGGATCTCGCGGGCCAGCAGCCCGTTGTCGACGCCGATGGGGCAGGTCTGCGCACAGCGCCGGCAGAGGTTGCAGCGGTACGCCAGCTCGATCAGGCGAGAGACGGTCGTCCAGTTCAGGTCGATGTCCCCGTGTACCAGGACGGACTTGCGACGCACGTACTTGTAGAAGATGCGCCGCAGGATCTCCGAGCGGAAGCTCGGCATGTACAGGGGGTTGCGGCCGCTCTCGGTGTAGATCGGGCAGGCCTCGGAGCAGGTCTGGCAGCGAGCGCAGTGCTCCATGGACATCAAGAACGGCTGCAGGAAGGTCCAGTTGTCGTCCTCGCTGGCGAGCTTCTCGAGGCCGTCGAGGAACAGTTGGACCAGCCGTTGCTCCTCTCGAGCGTCCTTCGGTCTGGGGAGGCTCAGCGCGATGGTGTCGTCCAGACACTCGTACTTCTCGGCGGCCCCGGCCGGCAGTGGCTCGAACGGGGGCTCGGACCGGGGATCGTCGAAGGGCGGAGGGAGGGGAATCCGGTCGGACGCGTCGATCGAGGTCAGGGGACCCTCGCCCCGACCGAACTCCGCTGGGGTCACCGGGCGTCTCATGCGTCGTTCTCCTCGCTGGCCAGTTCGGCCCAGGTCTTGCGGGCGTCCCCCTTGATGTGGGGGGCGGCCCAGCTGACGGGCCGTCTCAGCAGCCCGTCGATGGTGGCTTCGCCCGGATCGCCCGGCAGCGTCGGCCGGTCGTCCCAGCGAATGTCGTGGTAGGCGAAGTACTTGCCGATGAAATGGGACATGTGGGTCAGCGGCACGTACGCGCACAGCGCGCTCGTCATGATCGCGGCTGCGGTGCTCATCGCGATCGCGGGACCGCCCGACGCGAAGGCGCCGAGGTCGAACGTCAGCAGGCCACCGAGGAACGCTGCGGCGAGGGAGAGGTCACGGTCCACCACCAGCCAGGTCAGCAACGCCCACCCGAAGACCGCCGCGAACGCCGCGAGGTTGAGCAGATCCGCGGTCGTGTTGAGCACCCGCAGGTCTGGATCGGTGAGTCGGCGCTGCAGCAGTCCGAGCGCGCCCAGCAGGCCCAGGCCGAGACCCGCGACGACCGCGACGACGACGACCGGCCGCAGCGCGACCCGGATGTCATCGGCCGCGGCCGGCCACAGGGCTCCGAGCCAGCCGTCCAGCGCCAGCATCGCCGTCCCGGCGATGACGAGGTACAGCCCGAAGTGGAATGGAAACGACCGCAACCACAACGACAGGTTGTTCTCGAACAGGCATTCCAGGAACAGGATCTCGGGGACCATCACCTTGAGTTCGCCGGCCACGGACACCTCCCGGGGGCGGGCCCACCAGCGGTGCTCCTCCATGAAGGAGCCGCCGTGACGGGCTCGCCGCCCCTCGTGAGCCACGGGATACAGCTCCCAGCGCAGATGCATGGGCAGGCGGATCCACATCCACACCCGCGCGGCCATCGCGACGACGGCGACCGTCAGGGCCAGGTAGGCGACCAGGTGGGGGATCGTTGCCATGATTTCACCTCGTTTTCGTGTCGTGATGCGGCGCGAGCCCGGGGACTGGCGTCGCCGCTGCGGGATTCGCCGCCGGCAGGACGACGATCATCACCGCGCAGGGCGGGTCGTCGCAGATCCACTCTCGCAGCTCCCGCTGCAGGCACAGGCCCTGCTGCCCCACCACGAGCAAGTCGACGGAGTTGTTGTGCGCGTAGCGGCGGATCTCGGCCGGCGGATGCCCGGGCAGGACCAGCGTCGGGCTCTCCCAGCTATAGAGCTCGGAGAGCCTGGCCTGGGCGTGGCTCAGCACCTCGGGGGTCAAGGGAGACCGACCCGAGACCTGCAGCTCCTCCGCCAGTCGGGACCGGCAGGGAGAGTCGAGGCAGAGCACCACCTCGTGGAAGCCACTCCCGGACTCCGCGAGGGCCCGGGCCACGGCCACCGAGTGGTCCCGGCGGGCGAAGGAGTCCACCCAGCTGACCACCTTGTCGCAGTGCACCCCCGGCAGCAGCGATCGAGGTCGGGAACTGGGGAGAGGCGGGTTCACGCTCCGGTCGAAGTGCAACGACCGTGCCAGGGGATGTTCGGTGGGGATGGGTCGGTGTCGTGGGGCTGCCGGGCTCGCGCGCGGGCTCTACTGAGGGATCACTTTCAGCGCTGCGCAGTGGTCCGCGAGAGGGCACCCGCCGCGGCGGTTGCGCGGTCGCCGTCGGTTGCGCAACCGTTGCGCAAAACCGTGCAACCGCGGTGGGGCTACCGCGGCTCGATGCGTAGCTTCTTCATCCGCCGCCATACGGTCGTGCGGTGCAGACCGAGCTCCCGCGAGGCCCGCGGGACATTCCAGTCATTGCGACGAAGGCACTCGATCAGCTGCTGCCGCTGGGCCACCTCGGTCGGCGAAGCTCCGGCAGGATCGGGGCGACGAGATCGGCCAGACCCGTTGCCAGGCCGCAGCTGGGGCGGCAGGTCTTCGGGCTGGATCCGCGGGCCCGTCGAGACGATGTAGGCGTGCTCCAGGACGTTTTGCAGCTCCCGCACGTTCCCGGGGAAGGTATGGCGCAGCAACAACGCCATCGCCTCGTTGGTCACGCCGCTGATCTCGCGGCCCATCCGGCTGTTCAGACGGTCCAGGAAGTGGTCGGTGAGCAAGGGGATGTCCTCGCTCCGCTGCGCGAGCTCGGGCAGCTGGATGAGGATGACGTTCAGCCGATAGTACAGGTCGGACCGGAACCGCCCCTCGGCCACCAGCTGCTCCAGGTCCTTGTTCGTCGCCGCCAGCACGCGCACGTCGATCTTCCTGACCTCGTCCCCCCCCACGGGCCGTATCTTGCGCCCCTCGAGGACCCGGAGGAGTTTCACCTGCAGCGCGGGCGGAGCTTCCCCGATCTCGTCGAGCAGGATGGTCCCGCCATTCGCAGCCTCGAACCGCCCGACGTGGTCCTTGCGGGCGTCGGTGAACGCGCCCTTGACGTGGCCGAACAGCTCCGACTCGAGGAGGTTCTCGGGCACAGCGCCGCAGTTGATCGTGATCAGCGGGCCCTTCGCGCGGGGGCTCAGATCGTGGATCGCGGCCGCGAAGAGCTCCTTGCCGGTTCCGCTGCCGCCCTGGATCAGCACCGTCGCGTCCGACTGCGCGATGTTCGGCAGCGTCTTGAAGATCTGCTGCATGGCCGCGTTCTTGGAGATGATGTCCCGGAAGGTGTACGTCCCGCGGATCTCCTGCCGCAGCGTCTGCAGCTCGGTATCGTCCCGGAACGTCTCCACACCGCCCAGGAACACGTCCTGCCGGTCCAGCAGGGGTGCCGTGGACACCGAGATCGCCCGCTTCCTCCCGTCGCGAGTGAGGATGTCGATCCTGGCGTTCCTGACCCTGCGTCCGGTCCGGATCGACTGCCGCAGCGGACAATCCTGGCTGCACAAGGACGTGCGAAACACCTCGTGGCAATACCTGCCCCGCGCCTCCGCGGCCGAGTAGCCCGTGATCCGCTCGGCAGCGCGGTTGAAGTAGGTGATCCGGAACTGGCTGTCCACCGTGAAGATCCCATCGGCCACGCTCGACAGGATCAACTCCATCAGCTGCCCCGTGGGCACACGTTGCTGGTCATCGCGCTTCATCGAGTCCGTCACACTCCTGGATCTTCACGGCCGGAGGCCACGACCGGCCTGTTTCGCTGCGCAACATACCACGCCCCCTGACACGTCCCCCCAACTGTGATTTTTCACGCGCATGCCCCCACTTGAGGGACCGGTTTTTCAGGGGCA
>CAYRNR010000087.1:0-37271 GCA_964425605.1 uncultured Rickettsiales bacterium
GGTGGTCGGAGCCATCGGCGGGATCGCGCTGGCCATGACCCTGGATCCGATCCTCGCGGACGGGGAGTACGAGCTGTCCTCGATCCGGTTCTTTATACGGGACGCGCATAGCCATGCGATGCCCTTCGCGCTGCTTAACCTCGTCGTGGGAGCGTTGCTGCCGCGGCTCACGCTGTCGTCCCGCGCCCGGAGCGCTTGCGCGCTGACGTCGGCCGTCACGATGTTTCTACCCCTGGCCCTGTTCCTGCGAGGCGTCCTCTACCCGTCCGCTGCCCCTGCCCCCCTGGCCTTCATCGGAGCGACCTGCTTCATAGCGACGGCTTGCCTGCTGGTCATCGGCGCTTGGCGTCGGGCTTGATGTCCCCTCGGGTTGGACCGGTACCCGGGGAGTTTTCGTCATCGGATTCCTCACGGCGTGATATGGCGCCGTCACGACGTCCGTCGCAGGCGCCGGTGCCAGGCCAGCACTGCGAGAATCGTGGACCATTTCACAGCCGATCGGCTACCGCCGGTCGAACAGGTGACCCCAGTCTGGTCGCCTGTCGATTCGTCTTCATCCCCGTTGCCCGGCAGCCGGGGCCGGTCCACCTCGGGCCAGGGCTCGGCGAGGGCCGCCTCGATATCCGTGGCGTTGGGCTGGTGTCGATACACGCGCACGGTCATGTCGCGGCCCACCAGCGCGTGGAGGTCGCCTTCGCCGTCGAGACCAACGACCTCGGAGGCGACGCCGCCGAACCAGGTGTCGGCGAGGAGCGGGAAGGTCAGGTCGTAGGTGTCCACCCAGAGCTGCACGTCGGCGTCGCCCATGATCATCAACCCGACGATCAGATACCCATCGTCCCTGTACTGCTGGTACTCGTCCTCCGCCGTCCCGGCGTACACCGCGCAGGAGTGTCACCAGTCGGCCCCGGTGAACAGGTGGATCACGTTGCCGTAGAACGAGTAGAGGTGGACCTGCTGGCGGTAGTAGTCGGGCAGCGCGAAGTCGGCCAGCACCTCACCGATCTCGTGGCCCGTTCCCGCCAGGTCATCTGGATAGGGGAAGTGCCCGTATCCGCCCGTGTACTCGTAATCCAGACCGTCCAGCGGGTCGGTGAACGAGAACCACTCCTCCCCGTCCAGGTAGCCGTCGAGGTCCGTGTCCGGCTGTGCGGGATCGGTTCCGATCTCGTCTTCTAGGACGTCGGCCAGGCCGTCGGCGTCCGCGTCGGGCCAGACAGTCGGCGAATCGTCATCCGTCGATGACGGATCTCCCGAGGAACAGGCCACGATCCCGCACCCTACGAAGATGAGGACTCCGACCATGGATAGACCTTTCGTCTGCCCTGTGCTCAATCGCATGACAACCTCCGCATCGGTTCCCGGTTGAGCCGATGTAAGACAATCCGCCTACTCCTTTGGCACGATACAGGGAAGCAAGGCAATCCACAGTAGGCGGAGGGATGATGCCTGGTGGCTCATGAAGCGATCTCGCACCATTCGGGGTAGTGCTCGGGCAGCCCCGTGGCCAGGTAGGGCGACTCTCCCGGAGCCAGCCCGTAGGGGTGGTCGAACATGAACTGCCACAGGGACCAGAACGTGGTCTGGCCCTCCTGGGGCGGCTCCATCGGCGGCATGTCGTGGCCGGCGGTGTGCTCGCAGTAGATCACGAAGTGGTCGTCGGCCAGCAGCTCGTCCCGGTAGCGCCAGGTGGCCTCCTGGAAGTCGATCACGAACGTGTCCTCCGGTCCACCGTCCAGCGTGAACGCCGGGAACTTGTGCGGCTGCGGCGCGTACTGCATCTCCCAGACCCAGGGGATCGAACCGAGCCCGCCGCTGAGGGTCATCACGCTGGCCAGGTGCTGCACCCGGGGTGTCGTGGACAGGTAGGTCAACCACAGCCCACCGGCGCTGACCCCGATCCCGTGGACCTGGTAGGGGTCGACGTTGTACTGGGCGCCGATGCAGGCCAGCAGGTCGTCGAAGAACACCAACTCCTCCTCGGCGCCCCAGACCTCGATGAACGGCCAGTTGAACCAGTAGGCGTCGGGTTTCTCCTCGAATACGACGCCCAGGAAGTGCAGTTCTTCCGTGGCCATTTCCATTTCGGACTTGCCGACGAACTCGTCGCCGTCGGCGTTGAGATGGTGCCAGGCGAAGACCAGGGGCCACGGTTCGCTCCCGTCGTAGGCCTCGGGGGCGATGAGGCGGAAGGCCCGCTCCTCGCCCGCTGTCATGAACCCCTCGTTCAGCCCCTCGTCGCTGGTCGGACCTCCGGCTATCGGGGGACAGGTCCCGCCGGAGTACGACTGGAACGCGGGGGGGACGATCGGATCCTCGGTCGTGTCGTCGTCCGAGGAGTCGTCATCGTCGCCCGAATCGTCGTCGCCCGAATCGTCGTCGTCGGCGTTATCGTCGCCGGTCGTGTCGTCATCCCCGGGGTCATCGCCGGGTACGTCCGGATCGTCCACCTCCATGACGCCCTCGCAACCCCAGCTGACGAGCGCCAAGGCCAGGATCCAGAACGACGGAAAACGTCTCATCCGATCACACCCCTTGCCTGGAGTATACAATGTGTATAATCCTTAGGGAAACGCTCGTGCGGACGGGTGGCTACCGACCTGTTTCCTGTAGGGACCAGGGGCAGTCGAACGCCCGCGGTAGACCTGCGGGCGCGGAGGATCATGGTGACCACGGCACACGCAACCGACAAGCGCAACGGCACCCGTGAACGTCTACTCGACGGCGCGGCGGAGGCCGCCGTCGCACGGGGCGTCCGGGACGCGGCCGTGGACGACATCCTCAAGGCCTCGTCCCTATCCCGGCGGACGTTCTACATCTACTTCCGCAGCAAGGACGACGCATTCCTGGCGCTGTACGAGTCGGTCGTGGAGGACCTGCTCGGAGACGTCAAGGAGGCCGTCGAAGGGGTCGAAGATCCCACTCGCAAGCTGTTCGTCGGGTTGGAGGCGTACCTCGACTTCCAGTTCCGGGGCGACGACCTGATCACCCTGTTGCAGGCCGAGGCCGCCAACCCCGCGTCCCTCCTCTCTCCGGCTCGCGAGCGAACCCTGGGCGCGATGGTCGAGTTGGTGGACGACGAGGTCCGAGCGACGCTGGGGCAGGCGCTGGACAAGGACGTCTACCGCTGCCTCTTCCTGGGCCTGGAGTGCCTGGTCATCCGGAGCCGTGACGGCGGGCCCCTCACCAGGGAGGACCGCGACCGCCTGGCGACGATCATCAAGCACCTGTTCGTGCAGGTGATGGTGGCGAGCGAGACGATGCCCCACCGGGAGATCTGAGTGGATCAGATGCAGAACGGTCCCCAGAACTCGTCGTAGTTGTTGTTCTCGCTGCACTCGTCGATCACGCCGACGCCGGTTCCGTCGTCGTCGGCGACGACGCTCATCCGGACGGCCTGCTGCAGCGTCTCGGCGGGGACGTAGAGCTCGATGGCCTCGCTGGCCCATCCAGCGGGAATCTCCGAGTCCACGACCTCCGTGGCGATGAGCACCTTCTCGTCGTCGATGTGGGCATAGAGGGCGAGCACGACCCCCGCCTCGACCCCTTCGTAGCCGCGGTTGAGGATGCGCACCGTGACGTATCCGATCTCGTCTTCGCAGCAGACCTCGAGGATCTCCGCCCAGAGGTCGATCCCCACCCCGGCCCAGGTATCGGCGAGCGCCGAGTGCCAGGTGTTGCTGTCGGCGAAGCTCGGCGTCGCCTCCTCGGGGATGCCCAGGTCGTCCTCGACGTTGCTGATGCCGTAGGCGTGCTGGTTCCAGACGGGCCGCGCCGGTTCCCAGCTGTTGTTCTGCGCGCCGAAGACGGTCAGCGACGGGTAGGCCATGCTGTTGTTGCACACGACGATCTCGGCGTGGTCGTCGGCGTCCACGTCGGCGATCACCGGGTACTCCCACATCGTGTTGCTGCTGTGCTCGGAGTTCTCGTACTTCAGCAACCCGGTGGGGCCCTCGAAGACGAGGATCGAGACCTCGTCGACGTACGCCACCTCGGGGATGCCGTCGCCCTCGAAGTCGAAGATGCTGGCGCCGGTGGCCCCCGTCTCGTCGGTCACCGGCGCCGTCCACTTCGTCGATCCGTCGTGGTTCAGGCAGTGCAGCTGGCTCCCCCCGGCGATGACGATCTCCGGGTACTCGTCGCCGTCCAGCTCGCCGATCGCCGGGGGGCTGAGCAGCTGCCCGGGGTCGAGGGTCATCGGCGTGGCCCAGAAAGGCGACCCGTCGGTGTCGTAGGCGTGGGCCTCCTCGCCCATCGTCACCACCACCTCCCCCTCGGGGTCGTCGTCGAGGTTGGCGACGGCCACCAGGCCGCCGTAGCTGGAGACGGGATTGGTCCAGAAGGCGTGGCCGTCCAGATCGTACCAGGCGAGGCCGCCGATGACCTCCTCGACGCCGTCCAGGTCCAGGTCGGTCACCGCCGGGACCATGAAGCTCCCGCCGCCGCCGTCGTCGGACGTCGCCACGGTGGCCCCCTGGGCGTCGAGGATAACCCGGCCGGCGACGATCTCCACCGAGCCGTCGTGGTCCATGTCCGACAGCGACGGCGAGGTCTCGTAGTTCACCTGGGCGCCGACGAAGTGCTCCGACTCCCAGAGCTGGTGGCCGGTGCCGCTGTAGGCCACCACCGTGTAGTCCCCCTGACCGCCCCACATCGATGTGGCGTACTCGCGGACGACGACCACCTCGGGATCGCCGTCGCCGTCCAGGTCGCCGAGGGCCGGGGAGGCGGCGTAGCCGAGGCTGGCGTTGGGGTCCGACCACAGCGTCGAGCCGTCCCCGCGCAGGACCACCAGCTCGCCGGGGGCGGACATCAGGTTGGTGACGTTCAGCGCGATGTCCGGCTGGCCGTTGCCGTCCAGGTCGCCGACGACCGGCAACGACAGGCAACCGCCGGGATCGTAGGTCCACTCCACGATGGGCGAGAAGCTGTCGTCGGGCGGCGGGATGCAGTTGTCGTCCGCGGGGCCGACCTCCTCGGCCGGCCAGTTCAGCGGGTCGCACTCCTCGGGGACGGGCGGCTGCTCGGTGGAGTCGTCATCGTCGTCCTGGGCCGGCGTCGGATCTTCATCGTCTCCGCGCAGCCCGTAATCGAGGCATGCGGTCTGGACCAGGCAGACGAGCGAGATGATGGCGAATCGATGAGGGAACATGGGAATTCTCCGCGTTGACACTTCTCCAGTAAACAGACTATATACTAAACAATCTGTCTACCGCGCAGCGGAAAAGAAAGGACTTGGTCAAGATCGGACGCGAACCGGGCTAATGTCCTCCCGGATGATGAACAGCGCGGTTGAAAGGAACGACATGAGTCGCCTGATATTCGGGATAGTGCATTCCCTGGTCTTCTTGTTTCTCGTGGGCGGCGTCGCCTGCACGGGCACCGAAGAACCAGCTGGTGATGACCCGGCCGACGACGACGCCACCGGCGACGACGACGCCACCGGCGACGACGACGCCACCGGCGACGACGACGCCACCGGCGACGACGACACGATCGGCGACGACGACACGACCGGCGACGACGACAGCGAGCCCGTCGTCGGCCGATGCGGCGATCCGGTCCCGCCCGGCGCACCGGAGCCGCCGCCATACCCGGCCTACTCGATGGGGACCTGCCCGGCCGTGGTGCCGGGCATGAACACCTTGCCGACCGGCGGCATCGACCGCGATTTCATCCTCGTCCTCCCCGAGGGCTACGACCCGGCGACCGAGCAGCTGCCGGTGCTGTTCGTGTGGGCCTACCTGATGGGGGACGCCGAGTCGATGCTGCAGCACGGCCAGGTGCAGGAGTCGGCCGACGTGCTGCGGTTCATCGCCGCGATCCCGGACCGGCCGGGCGACCTGGCGATCGACATCTTCGGCTGGGAGTTCGACCCGGTCTGGCCCTACCTCAACCTGGCGTCCGAGGCCCGGGTGCAGCAGGAGGTCACGTTCTTCGACGACATCCTCACCTGCCTCGACGAGCAGTACGACATCGACCGCAACTGCGTCTCCAGCGCGGGCGTCAGCGCGGGGGCCCTGTGGACCGCCCAGCTCGCCCAGCGGCGCTCCGAGGTGCTGGCCAGCATCATCTCGATGTCCGGCGGCGTCGGGCCGGCGACCTACGTGCCGGTCCCGGACGTCTACGGCTGGGACGGCGCCGCGCGCGCCTTCCCGGCCCTGGTCGGCTGGGGCGGCGACTGGGACTACCTGGGCGTCGACTTCGCCCTGGCCTCCCAGAACCTCGAGACAGAGCTGCAGGCGGGGGGCCACTTCGTGATGGAGTGCATCCACAACTGCGGCCACGCCGTGCCGCCGGTGGACCACGAGACCGGGCTGGCCTGCCTGTACCGCTTCGCGCTGGACCACCCGTACTGGATCGACGCGGGCCATTCGATCTACGAGGTCGAGGGCCTCGTCGAGGGCACCCCCGAGTGGTGCGCCCTCGGCGTGGGCAACGCCGTCCCGCGAGAGGGGTCGTGCAACCCGGACGACGGGCTCGGGGAGTGAGGCGGTCTGAGGTCATGAGGTGCGGCATTCCCGGTATCCCCATCCAACCCATCCTCTGGCTCGTCGCCGCCGGCCTGCTCGCCGGCTGTCCCGCGAACGACGATGACGACTCCACCGCTGACGACGACTCCGCAATCGATGACGACGACGACGACAGCGAGAACGAGATCGGGCCGATGTCGCTGACCCTGGTGACCGAGAACCAGACCGAGCAGACCCTCGTCGCCTTCGGCTGGTCGATCCAGGGCAACCCCTCCCTGCAGGCCCTGACCGATCCGATCACGCCCGGAGGGCTCTATTCCCAAGGCCTGGACGTTCCGGGCGGCGTGGAGTACGGGACCTTCGCCCGCGCCGAGGTCATTGCCCAGGACGGGGCCGGCACCTGCTACGACTGGAAGCACGGCGGAGAGGACGTCGAGCTCGGCCCCGAGGTCGTCATCTCGGCCGTCCTGGTTCCCGAGGACGAGGCGCCGTGTCCCTGAGTCCTCCTCACCGGCGTCTCGACCACCGGTACCTCTCGCTGTTCGTCCTGCTGGCCGCGTTCGGCGCCCTCGCTGCCTGCCAGTCGAACCCCGCGACCTCCGGCGGCGACGACGACTCGGCGGCCGACGACGACACCAGCGACGACGACCAGACCGAGGGATACTGCGATCCGGTGCAGGACTGGTCTCCCACCCACCAGGTCCTCGAAGAGCAGGTCCTGACGCTGACCAACCAGGCCCGCGCCGAGGCCCGGATGTGCGGGGACGAGTGGTACGAGGCCGCTCCCCCGCTGACCCCCGACGACCTGCTCCGCTGCGCCGCCCGGCGGCACAGCCTGGACATGGCGCAGCGCGGCTTCTTCAGCCACGTCAACCCTGACGGGCAGTTCCCCAACGATCGCGTCGAGGAGGCCGGCTACGACTGGGCGACGGTCGGCGAGAACATCGCCGCCGGTCAGGCCATGCCGGCGGATGCTGTCGAGGACTGGCTGGCCAGCCCGGAGCACTGCCCGAACATCATGGACGCGGGCTTCGAGGACCTGGGTGTCGGTCTCTACGTGGGTGGTTCGCTGGGAACCTACTGGACCCAGGTCTTCGCGTTGCCCAAGTGATCGCTCGGTCGACGGCGGCTCGGCCGAGGAGGTATCTGCCGGGTTTGGGACGAAACCCTTGAGTGAGGCACACATGACCGTGAATCGGGACGAGGACGACGACTACAGCGGGGCGGACTGCGAGGCCGTCTGCGCGGCGATCGACGCGGTCGACGACGAGTGCGACGACACGCTGGGCGAGAGCCACCCGATCTGCCAGCAGACGGACCACGTCGCGGACGTTATGTGCGGCGACGAGGACGGAGACGAGGACGACGACGAGGACGATGACGGGGACGACGATGACGAGGAAGCCGCGGAAGAGGACGACGACCAGCCCCCGCCGGCGCTGAGCTGCCAGGTCGCAACAAGCGGCGTGCTCGGCGGTGGCTCAGCGGTCACCCTGGCGGTGCTGGTCCTGGCCCTGCTGCGCCGGAAGGTGCAGCGGAGGGCCGCGTCATGACCAAGCGCTGCCTGGTGCATCTGCTGGCGGGCCTTGCCGTGCTCGTGATGCCGCTCACGGGCTGTGTGGACGGCTCGCTGCGGATCAACGACGACGACGACAACCCGTCGGGCGACGACGACGACGCCTCGGGCGACGATGACGCCTCGGGCGACGACGACGCGGGTGACGACGACGCCTCGGACGACGACACGACCGCGGGTGACGACGACACGACGGGCGACGACGACACCGGCGATCCGGACTGCGGCGAGCGACCCGATCCGCCCGGATCGGCGAACTGCCCCAACGAGTGCACCGGCGGCTGCGACGAGGACAACACCTGCATCGTCGACTGCACCGGCGAGGCGTCCTGCGACGGCCAGACCATCCATTGCCCACCGGACTACGCCTGCCTGGTGATCGCCCACGGCACTGACGCCCTCGACGAGGGCACGGTCTACTGTCCGGACACCTACGCCTGCGACCTGCAGTGCGAGGGCTACGACGCCTGCGGCACGCTCCAGTTCCACTGCACCAACGGGACCTGCGCCATCCACTGCGGCTCCCACCCGGACTCCTGCCTGGAGACCGTCGCCCACTGCGGCACGGGCTCCTGCACGGCCGACTGCAACGGGAGCATCCCGCCCACCATGCTCTGCGGCCAGGCGTGCGAGTGCTTCGGGTGCTGAGCGAAGAGGTTGGGGCGAGAGGAGGGACCGTGCGGCAATCGACATGGAAGAGCCTGGTAGCGATTGGTCTGGGCTGCTTCGCGGCTGGGCTGATCCCGGCTTGCACCGACGGCGGCACCGTGACGGCCGTCGGCGACGACGACACCTACGGAGAGGGTGACGACGACACGACGGGTGACGACGACACGACGGCGGACGACGACACTACCGGCGATGACGACACCGTCGACGACGAGTACTGGTCGCAGGCCGAGCTGGTCGTGCTCTCCCCTGCGTCCGGGGCGTTCTTCCCGCTGGGTACGCCGGTCCACCTCGAGGCGGACGTCCTGGACGGCGAGGGCCTGTCGACCGGCTGGGACGACATCCACTGGACGACCGACCAGGACGCCGTCTTCGAGTACGTCGGAGCCCTGGGCGACGTGGAGGACTTCCCGGTCGGTGACCACACGATCACCGCCAAGACCGAGCTGCCCAACGGCGACCGGCTGACCTACGCGGTCGGCGGCGTCCTCGTCCAGCACGAGTACGCGGGCGTGTACGCCGGGACGGTCAACGTCGGCATCGACACCCAGATCCAGGGGTACCCCGTGTCCGCCAGCTGCATCGGCTCCATCGACTTCGTGGTGGACGCCTACGGCGAGACCCTGACCGGCACCGGCTCGTGCATCGCCAGCGTCGCCGGGCTGTTCGACCTGCCGCTGGACCTGGTCATCGACGGCACGATCGGCGGCAGCGCGGTCACCGGTACGCTGGGTGTGGACGTGGCCGGCTGGTTCCAGCTGCCCTCGCCCTTCGAGGGGGAGTTCGTCGCATCGGACCAGATGCAGGGCAGCTTCTACTACGACCTCTCCGGCACGATCGTATCGGGAGACATCGACGCCCACCGCGTCGCGCTCACGCCATGAGAGCCCTCGTCGCCGCCGTCCTGCTGGGGATCGTCCTGGTCCCGGGTCGCGGACGCGCGGACCACCCACCCGGCGCGACCATCGAGGACGGCCTGCTGGTGGATGTCACGCCCGCGGGCCTGGACTTCTTCGAGGCCCAGGCGCCCTACCTGGTCCCGCCCGAGATGCCGATGGACCCGGTCCAGTCGAGCACCTCGCTGCTGCTGTGCAACCTCGACATCGACATCTCCAACATGGTCGTGCACCTGCAGGCCAACTCCGTCGATCTGGTGCCCCAGCAGGACGTGCTGCGGATCGACGTGGACCTGGACGTGTGGATCAACGACGCCGGCGATCCGTTCCAGCTCGGGTTGAACTTCGACGGGTTCTGCGACTGGGGCGACCAGACCTGCGACGTGCACGTCGACCCGTTCAACGTGCTGGCGACGCTGATGATCAGCATGCAGGTCGTCGATCCGGGCAACGGCGACCCGCCGTACCTGGATGCCACCGTCCCGGCTCCGACGCACAACCTGGACACCGCGCTGACGTCGAACGAGATCCAGATGAACGGGTGCGCCATCGGCACCATCGAGAGCCTCCTCAACCTGTTCGGGCTGAGCCTGGTCGACCTGATCCTCGGCTTCGCCGCGGCCGACCTGTACGCCTTCATCGAGCAGGACCTGCCCGCCGAGGTCGAGACCGCCATCGAGGACGCCTTCGCCTCGGCGAACTACGTGGACACCCTCGACGTGATGGGCGTGCCCGTGGACGTAGAGCTGGTCCCAAGCGATATCGCGATCCAGACCGCGGGCATCCGCCTGTCCATGGACGGCGCCTTCGACGCCCCGGCGGCGGACTGCGTGGCTCCTTACGACCCCGGTGGCAGCCTGGAGACCGATAACCCGCCACCGGACCCGGACGGCGCCGCGTCGCACCACGTCACCGGGTTGATCTCGGACGACCTCGTCGGAGCGGCGCTGTACACCTTCTGGCGGGGCGGTGTGCTGTGCTACGTGGTGGACCCCGGCGCCCTGGGCATCCCGCTGGACACCTCGATCCTGGTGCTGATGGCCGACGAGGCGGACCAGCACCGGATGGAGCGGATCTGGCTCGGGGAGTCCCAGCCGCTCACCATCCGCACTGTGCCCAAGAACGTCCCCGAGGTGCAGTTCGACGGGGCTCACGACGTGGATCCCACCGTCGAGGACATGGGCATCGAGTTCTACGCCCTCACCCAGGACCGCACGGCCCGGATCTTCACGGTGGACGCGGACGTGGCCGCAGGCGTCGACCTGGACGCTCCGGGGGACGGCAGCATCGTCGTCCAGGTGGAGGTCGACACGACCCACCTCGATCCGGTGGTCAGCTACAACGAGTTCGTCCCGGAGCTGGACGATCAGATCGCGGCCAACTTCGCCGAGATCATGCCGGACCTGCTGGACACCATGCTCGGCGGCTATTTGGGGGACATGACATTCGGCCCGATGCTCTTCGCGGGCATGGGGCTGTCGGAGCTGCAGGTCGGGCCTGCCGGCCAGGCCGACGACTGGCTCGCCACCCACGCGACCCTGGACGTGATCGACCCGTCGGGGCTCGGTGACTTCGGCTGCGGGGACGGGGGCTCCGGCGGATGCACGGGATGCGAGGAGGGCAGCTGCAACTCCTCGTGCGACGTCGAGGGGCGCCGCCAGGCCAGGGCCGTCTGGTCGGGCAACCTGCTGCTCCTGCTGGCGGCGCTGCTGTTCCTGGGGTACCATCGGCACCGGGCCTGCCGATGAGAGGAGTCGTCATGGATATCGAGCTTCGCGGATTGTTCTTCGCCATCCTGTCCATCCTGTGGCTCGCGCCGGGCTGTACCCAGGGCAGCCTGACCCTCGACGACGACGCAGCCGACGACGACGTGGCCGACGACGACACGGCCGGGGACGACGACGCGACGGGGGACGACGACTCGGCCGACGACGACAGCGGCGATGACGACACGACGGGGGACGACGACACCACCGGGGACGACGACACGGACACCCCGGCCTGGTTCGCTGGCGAGGTCGTGATGGACATCGACCTCTGGGGCTACTACCAGACGCAGTGCGTGGGCACGCTGGAGGCGGAGATGGATGCCGCCGACACCGTCCTCGCGGGAGCGGGCGAGTGCGTGGCCTCGTTCCCGATCATCGGGCAGGTACCGGCGACCCTGGCGCTGGACTGCGGCGTCGCCGAGCCGGACGTCCAGGGGACGCTGACCCTGTTCGATCCGACCGGCGGTCAGCTCGGCGACCTGTACCTCCCCGCGACTGGGGTGTTCGACTCCGGGGCCGGCACCGTGGACGGGACCCTGTTCCTCGATGACCAGGGGCTGGTCGTCAACGGCACCTTCGCGCTCGTACAGCAGTGAGTACTCCCGGCTGGCGCATGGTCACGGCCGCTCGACAGGTGGATCATCGTTGGATGACGAATCGGTCTACCAGACGGGCTCTCACGCTCACCGCCATGGCCATACTTCCCGCGCTCCTGGCGATCTACTTCCTCGGTTGCCCGAGCAGCGGCATCGACGACCTCACCCTCGACGAGAACCCGGGCTGTGCGATCTCCTGCGTCGTCCGCTGGTCCACCAGCACACCGTCGACCTCGTCCGTCGAGTTCGGGGAGGCTGGCCAGCTCACCCACCGCATCGGCCGCGACGAGCTGGTCACCGAGCACGAGGTCGTCGTGGTCGGCATGCACCCGGAGCGGGAGTACCGACTGCAGGCTGTCTCGGTCAGCGAGAGAGGGGACGAGTGGCGGTCCGGCGATCTGACGTTCCGCGCCGGTGATCTGCCCTACTCCTGGATGACGGGGGAGGTGGACATCGACGTGCCCGGGCTGCGGGAGCCGGGCTGGACCCTGGCCAACGTCTGCACCGGCGTGTTCTGCCCGACGGTCGTGGTGATGCTGGACGAGACCGGGCAGCCGGTGTGGTACCACGTCGACGCCGACGAGAGCGGCCGCGCCGACATCGAGGCCACCTGGATGGCCGGCGACCGTGTCCTCGTCGGTCCCGGGGTCGCCAGCGGCCGGCCCGTCGTCCAGCTGGACCTGCAGGGACAGGTGGTCTGGGAAGGACCGGCGCAGCCCGATCTCGGCGAGGACGACTTCCTCGACCTGATCGCCGACGGGCTGATGCACCACACCATGCACCCCACCGCGGACGGCAACATCATCACCGTGCTGTTCGAGCTGCAGGGGGACGCGCTGGGCGACGTGATCTGGGAGTTCGACGAGGACCTGCAGACGACGTGGCGCTGGAACGCATTCGACCACCTGCAGCTCGATCCGGACGACCTGGGGCTGCTGGGGGAGTGGACCCACTTCAACAGCGTCGTGGTGGATCCGGACGAGGACGTGGTCTACGTCAACTCGTGGAACCTCGATCATGTCTACAAGATCGCCCGGGCCGACGGGGCGGTGCTGTGGACGCTGGGCGAGGGCGGCGATTTCACCCCCGACCCGACCGCCGAGTACCCGTGGTTCGACGGGGCGCACAGCGTCGAGTTCCTGGGCAACGACCGCTTCCTGCTGTACGACAACGGGGGCGGCAACCGGCCGTTCTCCCGCCTGGTGGAGTACCAGCTCGACCCGGTCGCGATGTCCGCCACCCTCGCCTGGGAGTACCCGGGCCCTGGGGGCGGAGACGAGTGGTACAACTACTCGTGGGGAGAGGTCGATCCCCTCCCCAACGGCAACCGCCTGATGAGCGCTGGCAACGGAAGCCAGGGGTACGACCAGACGCGCATCCAGGAGGTCACGCCGGACGGCGAGATCGCCTGGCGCATGTGGTGGACCCTGGACGAGGAGGTCGCCGCGGGCTCGTTCCAGGTGCAGCGGATCCCGGCCCTGGCGAAGCGACTCTGATCTGCATCGCGCATCACGATTCGAGATCCTCCATGGAACCGGACCTGGCGGCGATCGGCGAACCAGTCTCGATGGTCGGGGTGGGGGGGTACAATGAACAACCGCGCACGGGAGGAGACATGCTGCGCACGCGGGACTGGACCGGCACCCGGGTGGTGGAGCTGCAGGGCGCCGGCGAGATCAGCTATGACGAGGTCGCCGCCTGTCTCTCCGAGGTGCTCGGCCTCCAGCTGACTCATGTGACCATCCCCCCCGAGCAGGCGGTGCAGGCGATGACCGGCATGGGCTTCAGCCGGGTCCTGGCCGAAAGCTTCGTCGAGCTGGCCGACGCCCTGGCCACGGGCCGGATGGTCTTCCACGAGCCCCGTAGCGCGGCCAACACCACCCCCACCGCCTACCCCGAGTTCGCCCAGCTGGTCTACAAGCCGGCCTTCGAGGCCGCCGCGAGCCAGGACAGAACCCCTTGACACTTACTGATGCATAAGTAATATCGAGCCATGCCTCGAAGGAAAGACACGCGGGCCCGCATCATCGACCTGGCCCGGTCGATGCTCCAGGAGCGGGGCTTCCACCGCTTCAGCTACAAGCACTTGGCCGACGCGCTGGGGATCAAGACCGCGGCGGTCCACTACCACTTCCCCGCCAAGGCCGATCTGGGGACGGCCCTGGTGGTCCACCTGCGCCGGGATTTCCAGCGCTGGGCTGCCGAGATCGACTCGCGCGGCATGGCGCCGAGCGAGCGGCTGGACGCGTTCTTCCAGCTCCACGGGGAGATGGTGGATCAGGGCACCGCCTCGCCGTTCAGCATGCTCGAGGCCGAGTACGGTTCCCTTCCAGACGAGATGCGTCGCGAGGTCCGGTCCCTGGCCAGCGAGATCCACGGCTGGCTGGCCAGGACCCTGCACCAGGGGGTCGTCGACGGTGAGGTCGATTTTCCAGGGGACGCCGACGAGCAGGCCGTGGTCATCGGCGCCGCGATCCAGGGGGCGATGCACCTGGCACGCATCTTCGGTCCGCCGGCCTATCGGACCGCGGTCGCGCAGCTGACGAAGGGGATGACCCCCGGAGGATAGTATTTTTTTCATCATCAAACTTACTTATAGAAAAGTAAGAAATGCACGAGGAGGAACGCATGTCTCGCAGGTGGAACAACGGCGACATGGAGCTGGACCCGGCTCGGATGAGACGCGTCCGCGTCTCTCACCGCGAGCCGGTAGCGGCGGCGGCGGGGCGGGTGTTCTCGCTCCTGGGACCATGGGAGCAGGCGCGCTGGTTCGAGGGCTGGGACTCCAGCGTGGTCCATTCCGAGAGCGGCCGCAACGAGGAGGACGCGGTCTGGTGGGAGCGGACCACGGGCCCGGCGTTGTTCGGCATCGAAGACCTCTCCACGGTCGGCTACGTGTCGCTGTGGGATCCGTCGGATCGGAAGTACCACGTCGTCCTGGGAAACCCGGGGCTGGCCTACGGAAAGCTCGAGATCGAACTACGCGGCGCCGCTCGAGGGGTGATCGTGGATCTCGAGCTGACCTATACCGCCCTGTCGGAGAGCGGCAACGAGCTCTTCGGCGGAGAGCTCGCCAAGAAGATGCAAGACCTGCTGGAACGGTACGGCGGGATGCTCAGGGCGTTCGCCGAGCGAACCCCGGAGGAGGAGGGTGGGGACGACGGCCCGACGGCGGGGTCCGGGGAGGGATTCACCGGCCGGCGGACGGGCACCGCGGTCGAGGCGACCCTCGAGGGCGATCCGGATGCCTGCTTCGCGCTGGCCTGTCCGGTGGCCGAGCTGGACTGGATCGACGACTGGAAGTTCCAGATGGTCTACTCCGACAGCGGCGTCTCTGAGGAGCACTGCATCTTCACCGAGGCGACGACGGGGTTGGGAGTGCTGCGGGCCCCGGGGGCGATGACGAGCTGGTACACGACGCACCGGGACGAGGGGGACCGCCGCGCCAGCGCGGTCTTGCTGACCGAGGACTTCGCGATCGCCTGGTTCGAGTTCGCCGTCGACGACCTGGGTGACGGGCGATCCCGCATCCGGCTCTCCACCCACACGACCGGCCTGACCGAGAGGGGCAATCGGATCATCGCCGAACCCGGCTTCGACGCGGCCCGGGACGGGATGCTGCGCTTCCTCGTCGCGTCGGCAAAGACCTACCTCGAAGAGGGAGAGATGCGCCGCCTGTCCACCACCGCCAAGCTGAAGATGTTGATCTCGCTGGTGTGGACCACGATCAGACGATATCTGCGCCCCCGTTGACGACGCGTGGATCACGGCATGGCCAGCTCCTTGCCAGCGAGGCGTGCCGCGGTCGATCCCGACCAGCCACTCGCTCGCCTCCCACAGCCGCCGCTGCACCTCCCCGTCGTGTGCTTTGAGAACTTGCCGCTGAGAGCTTCGAACTCCGGCGAGGTCGCCAGCCGGGCCAGCGCGCCGGCGGCTGGGTCCGGTGATCGGGCAACGAGCTGGAAGGCGAACCGGATCGGCCACGGGGCCTCGAGGATCCGCGACAATGCCGCGACGGCGAACCAGACCCGGCGGAGCGATGAGCAAACCGGGCGACGGCGCGGGCCGGCCTGCGGCAGAGACGCTGGATGTCATGGGTGTAGTTCTGCTGGTGCGGCGCCCGAATGCTATCGTACGTCGAAGCGATGCCTTGCCCGCGGCACGGAGGAAGTATGTCCGCCAGACTGCTCGTGATCATGTCATCCGCCCTGGTCTTGTCGGCCGTGGGCTGCCGGGGCGACGAGTCGGAGCCGGACCCCGAGCCGCCCGCGGACGACCGGCGCCCCGTGAACTACGTCGATCCCCTCATCGGCTCCGGCGGCGTGGGCTTCGGGATCGGCGCCGCGTTCCCCGGCCCGACGGTCCCCTTCGGCCACGTCCGGCTGGGCCCGGACACGTCGCTGTCCTCCGGCGCGATGCCGATCCTGCACTGCGGCGGCTACTACTACACCGACACCTACATCAAGGGCTTCTCGCACATCCACCTGCACGGCATCGGAGCCCCCGAGTTCGCCAACATCCTGTTCATGCCGACGCTCGGCATGGACGAGGAGAAGACCGACGAGCGCGGCTATCGCTCGATGTTCTTCCACGAGGACGAGGAGGTCGCCGCAGGCTACTACGCGGTGACCCTCGACGACACGGACGTGCGCGTCGAGCTGACCTCCACGACACACGCGGCCATGCAGCGCTACACCTACCCGGCCTCGGACGAGGCGGTGGTGGTGATCGACCTGTCCCACACACTGGAGGACGGCATCGAGGCGTCCGACGTGCTGCTGGACCCCGGGACCGGTGAGATATCCGGTCACGTGTTCAACAACGACGGCTTCGTCGGTCGCGTGGGTGGCGCGCACTTCCACTTCGTCTCTCGTTTCGATCGCCTCCCGACCTCCTGGGGGACCTGGTCCATCGGTGGAGACGACGCGGTGACCATGGACGAGGGCGGCACGGTCGGAGAGGACGAGCGTATCGGCGCCTGGTTCGCGTTCGAGACGGCGGACGGCGAGCAGGTCCAGGTCAAGACCGGCATCTCGGTGATCGACCTGGACCATGCCCGGGCCAACCTCGACGCGGAGATCGGCGACGGCTTCGACTTCGACGCCGTCCGCGAGGCGGCCGTGGAGACGTGGAACGAGGCGCTGAGCGTGGTCGAGGTCACCGGCGGGACGGAGGACCAGCGGACCATCTTCTACACCGGCCTGTACCACGCGATGCTGATGCCCACGACCTACACCGAAGCGGGCGGCGACTACCTCGGGTTCGACAACGAGGTCCACACCTCGGAGGGGTTCACCTACTACACCGATCTGTCGCTGTGGGACACCTTCCGGACCGAGCATCCGCTGCTCACGCTCATCGCTCCGGAGCGCCAGACGGACATGCTGATCTCGATGGAGAAGATGCTGCAACAGGGCGGCGGGCTGCCGATCTGGCCGCTGCACACCGGCGACACGCGCTCGATGATCGGCACGCCGGCGGACCAGGTGATCGCCGGCTCGTACCTCAAGGGACTGCGAGGATACGACGCCGAGGCCATGCTCGACGACATGATCGCTCACGCCACCGGCTGGGGCATGGAGGGTGGCCGCGACTGCATGGAACCGTACCTGGCGCTGGGGTACGTCCCGATGGACGAGTGCGACTACGCCACGTCGAGGACCCTGGAGTTCGCCTACAACGACTTCGCGGTGGCCCAGTTGGCCCACGCGCTGGGGCGCACGGGCGAGGCCGAGGCCCTGTACGAGCAGTCGCGCAGCTTCCTCGGGGTCTGGAACCACGACGAGCAGTTCTTCGTCGGGCGGCTCGCCGACGGTAGCTGGAACCCCGACTTCGACCCGCTGAGCTTCAACTCCGGGGACTACACCGAGGCCACGGCCTGGCAGTATCTGTGGCACGTCCAGCACGACGTCGCTACGTTGGCCGAGCTGATGGGTGGTCCAGAGGCGCTGGCGGCGCGGCTCGACGGCTTCTTCGAGGCCACCGTCGAGACCCAGGACGACCAGGTCGAGGGGTTCCCGGGCCCCTACTACTGGCACGGCAACGAGCCGGATATCCACGCCGCCTACCTCTTCGACCAGGTCGGCCGCCCGGACCTGACCCAGAAGTGGGTGCGCTGGATCATGAAGACCCTCTACGGCACAGGACCGGACGGCATCGAGGGCAACGACGACTGCGGCACCCTGTCGTCCTGGTACGTTTTCTCGGCGCTGGGCTTCTTCCCGATCCCGGCGACCGACCTCTACCTGATCGGCAGTCCGATCTTCACCTCCGCGACGGTGCACCTTCCCGGCGGCGATCTGACGATCGTCGCCGACGGAGCCTCACCCGACGCGATCTACGTCCAGTCCGCCGGGTTGGACGGCGAACCGCTGGACGAGCCGTGGATCCGCCACGACCAGATCGCCGGTGGCGGAGCGCTGGAGTTCGTCATGGCCGACTCGGCGTCCATGTGGGGTCGCTGATCCGTTCTCCGGTTCAGGGGCGCCGAGCACATCCGTCCCGCCGCCGCACGACTCGAAGCCTGCAGCGTGGAGCGCCGGTGAGGAGGGTCTCCTCGATCCGCAGATCACCCCCGAGTCGCCGGACCACGGCACGGTCCGCTTCCATGCCCGCCAGGCAGGTCTGCGGCGTGTCCAGCTTCCCGGGACAGGCCAGCATGAACACCTCCACCTCGTCGGCGCTCTGTCGTCCCGCCTCGAACCGACACCCGAGGCCCGCCATGATCGCCATGAACCCGCCGGCGACGACCCGCATGTCGTCCGACTCGCGCGCCCCGAAGACGCCGGCCCCGGCCATGGCGCTCCCGACCGCGGCGCCGCCCAGGCGGACCAGCGCGCGGCCGGTGCTGGTCCGCCCGGCGAGACGGATCAGGGCACCCGCGATCCGCCAGTTGAGATCGGTGTCGAGGGTCAGGAGGACCTTCGCGGATCCCCGGGCGACACCAGGCAGGGTCCATTGGTTCATGGAGGTCTCTCCCTATCCCCCTCCCCGGCCCGCGAGCCCCGGCGCCGTCCAGCCGTCGCCGTCGGCGTCGAGGAAGAACGCGTTGGTCAAGGCATATGGCGTGTGGTTGCGCCAGATGGCGCCCATGGGCACGCTCCCCTCCACCTCCACGGCGAACCAGGCGTCGTCCTCGGCGTCGACGTGCCAGCTGCCGTCGAACCAGACCCCCTGGTCGGAGGTATCGGGGAGCTGCTCCTCGTGGATCACCTCCCCGTCTCGGTAGACGCGCAGGACCCCCGGGACGATCCAGTCGGGGGCCTCGACCGTGGCCGCGAGCGTGGCCGGTGAGCCCGTGACGGTCTCCCCGGGCAGCGCGCCGTCCAGCGTGGCCCGCAGGGTGGTCCCCGAGGCCACCACCACGTGACCGGCCAGCAACGCCTCCCGCAGGTCGTCATCCGCCGTATCGCCCGGGGAATCGGTCGCCAGGTAGAGATCCGTCCGTCCCAGTCCGCAGGGGATGAAGCGGTAGTGGCTGTCCGAGACCCCCACCGGGGTGTGGATCCGTCCCGAGTTCAGCGAGCTGAACCAGTCGCGGCGGATGTCCGCGAGGTCGTCCACGCCGCCGTTGAGCAGCTCGATGGTCTCGAAGTCCCACGACCAGAAATCCGGGTCGTCCGGCTCACCGGTCTCCGGATCGTACCCGGCAAAGGCGAACATCCCCGGGCTGCGTGGGTGGTTGACCTGCAGGATCGCTTCGGGGCCGCCCGCCTCCCGCATCCGCTCGAACAGGTCCGAGGTGTCCTGGAGGTCGACCCACCACGTCACCGCGCCGCCGTTGACCTCGGTCAGCGGGGCCGGTTCGAGCGGGTACAGGTTGAAGTGGCCGCGCAGCAAGGTGGTGACCTCCAGCCCCGGTACCACCCGGAGCGTATCGTCCAGGCCGAGGGCCCCGGCCAGGTCCCGGTACTCGACCACTGCGTCGTGATCCGTGGTCACCGGCAGGTCGATGCCGGTGGCCGCGCAGGTCACCAGGCGGTGCTCCATCGGCAACGCGCCGTCGAAGCTCGGCGCCGCGTGCAGGTGGGGGTCCACCGCGAGCCAGCCGTCCCTGGCCACCACCTCCTCGAGGCAGGTCTCGACCACCGTGGTCGCCCCCGCGGTGACCTCGATGTCCGGCTCCGCGCGCTGCTCGTGGCGGGAGGAGTGCCCGACGATCGCCGTGTAGCGGCCGGGGATCGCCGAGAGGACCAGGATGCCCGTGGCGGTCCAGCCCCAGGCGGCGCGGGAGTCCTGCCGGATCCCGAGGGCATCACGGAGCTCCTGGGGAACGGGGGAATCCGGTGGCGCGCCGTCGGCCCAGAGCAGGTCGATCACGGCGGGTAGCGGCGAGCCGGCGCAGTCGGTGATCTCGAACCGGATCTCGCCGGGTGGCTCCAGCACGAGGTCCACCGCGGCGGTCCCGCCCTCGACCACGTCGAGCGCGACCGGGGCGGGCTCGATGCGCCCGCCGGCGAAGGGCAGCCCGGGAGCCTCCGCCGTGCCGGCGAGCACGCCGAGCTGCGCCGCGTTGACCGACCCGGCGGCGAACGGGCCGTAGCGGCCCGCTCCAGGCGGTAGCGCCACCTGCTCGTGATCCGCGCGGGCCACGGCGTAGGCCAGGTAGCTGCCGGGCGGCAGCCGCGTTTCGAAGGTCCCGTCGGATCCGGTGACGGCGAACCCCGCCACGCCGCCGCCTTGCCCATCGCGGACGAGGTGGACGCGGACGCCCTCGATCGCGCCGCCACCGGCTGCCTCGGTCGCGCTTCCCTGGACCGTGCCGAGCGCCGCACCCTGCGCCATCCAGCGCTCCGCCTCGGCCGTGGCGGCGTCCGGCGCGACGGTCACGTAGCGCACCAGGGTCGCGGGTTCTCCCGCAGGCAGCTCCACCTGGCCGTGGACGGCCAGGGAGATCCCCAGCTCGGCAGCGAGATCGGAGATGGCGCTGGCCTCGAACGACCCCGCCTCGGGCCACAGCGAGACCGTCGCCTCGCCCTGGCGGCCGGTGAAGGCGACGCACTCCAGGTCACCTCCTCCGGGTCCCTCCAGCCCGCGATCGGGCGACCACGGCAGGAGGTCCTCGCCCGACGCGAAGATGCCCTCCTGTGGGGTGAACGACACCGTCTCGCCACCTCCATTGGTGATCGTCGACGTGACCTTCAGCGAGTAGGAGTCGGGTGGCAGCTCGTAGGTGGTGACCACCTCGAGGCCGAGGTCGTCCACCGCGGGCTGGTCCTGCTCCAGCAACCCCTGGAACCAGGCCCAGGCCGTGTCCGAGCCCTGCGCCCGGACGATGGCCGCGCCGCCCTCGCTGCCGTCGGCCACGATCTCGACGGAACTGGCCTGGAACAGCCGCGCCAGGTCGAACGCCAGGAAGACGTCCTCCAGCGTGTCCCGGCCGAGGGCTCCGCCATCCCGCACGAGGTCCGCGTCGATGACGTGCCCGCCCGCGTCCATGTACCCGTGCCCCTGCCGCGCACCCTGGATGATGAACTGGACGCGGTGGTTGTAGATCTTGACGTCCCCCGCGCGCCCCTCGGCGGTGATGCCGCCGAACAGGGCTGCTTCCCCCTCCGCACCGTCACGTATCACACCGGCCCGCGCCTCGCCGGGCCCGGCAGGCACGCTCGGGTCGGCGCCGAGGAACGGTTCGTCGGGTGGGGGCGGGTCGGGATCGCCGGCGCACGCCATCCATACCAGGACGGCGATCCAGATCACATGTGTTCGGCTGCGGTAGGAAGAGGTCATCACGCAGCGAGTATACCCGCACTCGCCACGAGTTCGTTTCCCGTTCGGGTCGGCTCGGGGCCGTCATCGAGTCCTCCGGCATGGGTTGGATCTGTTGTACTTTGGAACGGTGGAAGGAGTTGGAGCCATGAGACATCTCTTCTTGCCTCTCTCGGTCCTGCTCGGCCTCGTCTACCTGGGATGCCTCAACCCGGCGGGGACGCTGTCGGTCGGCGGCCAGGACGACGATGACGACGGTGACGACGATGCGGGCGGCGACGACGACGCTGCGGACGACGACGCTGGCGACGATGACGACACCGCCGCCGTAGAGTGGGCTCAGGTCAGTGCCAGCTACGGCGCCACCTGCGCGGTGACCGGGGATCGGGCGATCGTCTGCTGGGGCGAGGACGCTGGCGGCGGGCTCGCCCCGCCGCCGGGGGGTTTCGACCATGTCGCAGTGGGCAAGTACCACGCCTGCGCCGTGCAACTGGACGGGGCTGCGGCGTGCTGGGGCTGGGACGACGACGGGCAGGCGAGCCCTCCACCCGGGTCCTTCGAGCAGGTCTGCGCGGCGACCTACAACAGCTGCGGGATCGAGTCCAGCGGGTCCGTCGTCTGCTGGGGGTGGAACGAGGATGGCCAGTGCGACGTGCCGTGACAGACCGTACCTATCACCTCGCCCGCCCACGACTCAGCCCATTCGCGGCTCGATGGAGAGGCCCAACATCGTGTGCTTGTCACTGTAGCTGGTGGAACAGAGAGAGGTCAAAGCACGGCGAGGGAACCGTCATCGACGCAGTTGCCGCCACCTTGACCTGCGAACTCGAGGGTCGCGATCCAGGCCCGCGCCCCGCCCTCGTGCATGGTGTCCTCGAAGCGCGTTGCCTCGATGGATCTCACCCGCCAGGGCTCACCGAAGGTGGTCCGGATGTCCTCCTGTCGGACCCGCCGCGGCCCCCCGGCCCCCGGCTGGGCGTCGCTGAAGCACAGCAGGAGGTACGTCCCCCCGGGCACCAGGACCTGCTCGAGGCTGCGGCGGAACCGGGGTCGGTCCTGGTCGGAGAACACGTGGAACAGCCCCGAGTCGATCACCGTGTCGAAGGTGCGTCCGAGCCGGCCCAGCTCAAGGGCGTCAGCCACCTCGAAGTGGGCCTCGATCCCGCGCTCGCTGGCCTTGGCCCTGGCGCTCTCGATGGCAGCCGGCACCATGTCGATGCCCCACGTCTCGTGACCGAGCTGCGCGAACAGCAGCGCGTTCTCGCCGGTACCACAGCCCACGTCCAGCACGGCGCCGCGCACGGCGCCTGCGTGCCCGAGACGGACGTAGACCTCCTGGGCTCGGCCGATGTCCCACGGCGGCGAGCCGGGATAGGCGGCGAAGAAATGCTCGCGCGTCGGCCCCGGGTTGTCCATCGCTGTCACGGTCCACCTCCTCCCTCGCGGCCGCCGCTCGCCTACGCCACGTTGCGTCCCTCTCCGACCGCCGCCAGCTCCGCCGCGACGGCGGGCATGCCCGCCCCGACGGTGGGGTACTCGAGCTCGAAGCCGAGCTCCTTGAGGCGCCGGTTGGAGTACATCGCGTCGGTGGTCATGTAGCTGTGGAAGACCGGCCCCACGAAGGCCCGCACCACCCAGCCGGGCAGGTCCAGCGTCCGCAGCGGCACGCCGAGCGCCCCGGCGGCGGCCTCGGTCAGGGTCCGGAACGGTACGGGCTCGTCGTCCACCAGCAGGACACTCCGTCCGTGCCGCGCCAGCTGCTCGTCGGAGACGCCGAGGAAGAACGCGATCGCCCGGCCGCAGTCCCGCACGTGGATCGGCGAGCAGATGGCCGACGGTCCCCGCATCCCCATCAGCCGCTTCCCCGAACGAAGCGGTTCGAGGGTGAACTCCCGCAGCCAGCCGCCGTTGCCGTAGACCGTCCCCGGGAACACGGTCACCAGGTCCATCCCGGCGCGCCGGTACCGCTCCAGCTCGTCCACCGCCGCGGTGACGTACTCCCCCATCCCGGTGGGCCGGCGTTCCATCTCCTCGTCCCCGGGGATCTCTCGCCCGGTCTCGCCGAAGTAGGAGTGGCCGGAGACGTAGACCACCCGCTGCCGGGCTGCCGGGTCCAGCGCGCCGAGCAGGTTACGGTCCATCGTCAGCCGCTGGGCCTCGTACCGCCGGGCGACGCGGACGCTCACCCGGCCCTTCAGGACGGGCTGGCCCACGTGGACGACGGCCGCGGCTCGCCGCGCCTCCCGTTGCCAGGGACCCGGCTGGAACACGTCACCGCGGACAGGGGTGGCGCCGAGCCCGCGCGCCTTCTCCTCGCTGGCGTCCGAGCGTGACAGTACCAGCACGTCTTCCGAGGGACGCTCCCGTACGAGGGCGCGGACCACCTCGGCGCCGATGAACCCGGTCCCGCCGAGGACGAAGACCGGACCGCCATTCAGGTGTGTGTCAGCCATGGCTCATACCTTTCTCGTGATACGCACCTCGCTCGATCCCGACCAGCCGTTCGCTCGCCTCCCACAGCCGCTGCTGCACCTCCCTGTCGTGGGAGTAGCTCGAGGAGCGGATCTCGTGGGTGTGCTTGAAGAACTTGCCGTTGGCACCCTCGAACTCCGGCGCGATCGCCAGCCGGGTCAGCGCCTCGGCGGCGCGGCCCGGGGGGCTGGCGACGAGCTGGAAGACGAACCGGATCGGTGCCGGAGCCTCTCCCATGATCGCGGACTTCACCAGCCCGGGATGAAACGCGTTGGCGCTCACCGTGGTGCCTTCGAGGCGGCGAGCCAGCTCATAGGTGAAGGCCAGGTTGCACAGCTTGGAAGCGCCGAAGGCCCCGAGGGCGCTGAACCCGGCCTCCCCCTGCAGGTCGTCGAAGTCCAGCCTGGACGACGAGGGGGCCGTGACGTTGACGATCCGCGCCAACGGACTGCTCCGCAGCAGCTCCAGCAGCAGGTGGGTCAGCAGGAACGGCCCCAGGTGGTTGGTCGCGAACATCCGCTCCAGACCACCGGACGTGACCTCGCGCCGCGATCGGTATACCGCGGCCACGTTGAGCAGCGCGTCGAGCCGGTCGTGACGTTCGCGGATCCCATCGGCCGCCTCGGCGATGGAGTCCGGTTCGGCCAGGTCCGCCACGAGCACCTCGACGCGCGGGTTGCCGGTGTCACGGCGGATGACCTCGGCGGCCTCCTCGGCCCGACCCTCGTCGCGAGCCAGCATCACCGTGGTGGCGCCGGCGGACGCCAGCGCGTAGACCGTGGCGCCACCGATGGCTCCCGTCGCCCCGGTGACCAGGCACGTCTTGTGGTGGATCTGCTCGGACATCATCCCTCCGGCCGGGACCTCGAATCCCTGCACATCTCCCGGTCATTCCCCCCCGAACCTGTCGGCGTGGTCCTGGGCGAAGCGGGCAAACGTCCGTCCCGGCGAGCCGGTGATCTCCTCCACCGCGGGCGAGACATCGGCGGCGTATCCCGCGGCAAAGATCTCGTAGAGCGCGACCATCTCGCTCGCCAGCCACGACGGCAGCCCGGCGTCGACCATGCCCTGGCGAGCCGCGTCGGGCGGCACGTCGACGTAGCTCACCGTCCTGCCCAGGACCTCGGACAGGGCGCGGGCAGCGTCGGCGTAAGAGATCGCCTCGGGACCGGTGAGCACGTAGGTCTTACCCTCGTGGCCGTCCTCGGTCAGCACCGCCGCCGCGACCTCGGCGATGTCGCGCACGTCCACCGCGCTGATGCGACCGTCCTTCATCGGAGCGTAGATCGCCCCCTGCTCCGCGATGGCCGGCGCGAAGTTGAAGAAGTTCTGCATGAACGAGTGGGGCTGGAGGTGGGTGAAGGCCAGGCCCGACGCGGCGACCCGCTGCTCGGACTCGTGCTGCCAGCGCCCGAGCATGCTCGGCGAATCGGCGGCGGCGCCGAGTGCGGAGAGCTTGACGATCCGCCGTACACCAGCCTCATTCGCGGCCGCGATCAGGTTGTCCGGCTGCCGCTGCCCGTCGGGGCTTGGAAAGACCAGCAGGAACAGCGCCTCGACGCCCTGCATGGCGGCGTCCAGGCTCGCCGGGTCGTCATAGTCGCCGAAGACGATCTCGACGCCCGGACCTTCGACGATCTTTGCCTTCTCAGGGGTATGGACCAGGGCACGGACCTGTGCGCCGCGCCGTACCAGGGTGGGAACCAGCTGTGAGCCGACGTTCCCCGTTGCTCCTGTGACCAGGATCATGGTTGCCTCCAGTGATAGTTCGTCCGTACTAGCATTTGTAGATAAGACTAAGTGCGCCCGAGCGGTGAACAATGGCGAATCGTCGCAGAAAGATGTCCATTCGTCCGAAACTCACGCATCTGAGCTTGTTCAGTCCAGGTCGACCATGCTCCGGGCCTGCTCCAGCGTGAGCTGCTGGTTGTAGAGCTTGCCGCCGATGTGACCCGCCCCGATGATGCCGAATCTCATGATGTTCTCCTCTTGTTGGATTCCCATGCGGACCTCACGTCGACGCAAACCTTCCCTACTCTCCTCGGCGACCACCGCCAGCTCTCCGTATCCTCCCCCGGCACCGACGCCGGTGTACCCGTACACGCGATCTCCCACCTCGAAGCGCCGGACGTCGGCGCCGACACCGACGACCTCGCCGCTGACGTCGACGCCCAGCACGGCGGGGAGCTTCAGCCGGACGAACAGCCTGAGCATGCCCCCTCGAATGCCGGCGTCGAGGGGATTGACGCTGGAACCATGTACCTCGAGCAGGACCTGATCCGGTCCGGGCTCGGGGGGGGCGATATCCTCGAGCCCGAAGACGTCGGCGTCGCCGTAGCGGTGGATGACCATGGCCTTCATGGGCTACCTCCGGTGGTTGTCGATCCGTGGGTGGGTGTTTCCGTAGATGACCTGCCGGACACCGTCGCTGCGCAGAAAGTCGTTGGGGAAGCCGAGCTCGATGGCGCTGACCTCGTCGAGCCGTGCGAGTTGCTCGTCGCTCAACTCGAGATCGATAGCTGCGAGGTTGTCCCGGAGTTGCGACAGCCTGCGAGCGCCGATGATGGGGATGACGACACCGCTGTCCCGGCGCTGCCGGATCCAGGAGATGGCGACCTGCGACGGCGTACGGTCGACCTCGCCGGCGACCTTCCCGACCTCCTCGGCAATGGTGAAGTTCCGGTCCACCAGGAACGAATCACCCCATGCACCGCTGGCGCCGAATCGTGTCTCCGGCGGTCGCGCGGCGTCGCGCTGGTACTTGCCGGTCAACGTCCCGCCCCCGAGGGGCCCCCAGGCGGTGACGGCGAGGTCGAGCTCCCTGGCCATCGGCATCAGCTCCCGCTCCGGCGTGCGCTCGATCAGACTGTACGGTATCTGCAGGCCCACGAACGGGCTCCAGCCTCGCAGATCCGCCATCGTGTTCGCCTGCGAGACCACCCAGGCCGGGGTGTCCGAGATGCCGACGTAGAGGACCTTGCCCGCGCGCACCATGTCGTCGAGTGCCCGCATGACCTCGGCGACCGGGGTCATGAAATCCCACGCGTGGACCCAGTAGACATCGACGTAGTCGGTTCCGAGTCGAGCCAGGCTCGCGTGCAGCGCCTGGTGCATGCTCTTGCGGTGATTGCCCCCGCCGTTGGGATCGTCCGGACGGCCGTTGAGCGTGTACTTGGTGGCCAGGACGAACTCTTCTCTCCGATCCGCCACGAACTCACCGACGAAGGTCTCGCTGGTGCCGCCGGTGTAGTGGTTGGCGGTGTCGACGAAGTTGCCGCCGGCCGCGACGAAGGCATCGAAAATCTTCCTGCTCTCCTCTTTCGACGCACCCCAGCCCCAGTCTTCACCGAAGGTCATGGTGCCGAGGCAGATCTCGGAGACACGGAGGCCCGAGCGGCCCAGGAGCTTGTAGCGCATGGTTTCCTCCTCATCGGTGAACGAGCTTGTGATCAGAAAACTAGGCACCGCAGGCTGATGAACAATGGTGAATCGTCGGTAAATCATGTTTAATCGTCCATGAACACACGGCGGGGTAACCCATGAGCGCCCTCGAAGAGGTCCTCCGATCGATTCACCTGGCGGGCAGCGTGTACTGCCGTTCGGAGCTGCGCGCTCCCTGGGGGATGTCCATCGAGCGGGCCGATCACGGCTCGTTCCACACGGTCCGTCAGGGGCGCTGCTGGATCCGTGTCGACTCCCTCGGGGAGGCCTTTGAGCTCTCACCAGGTGACCTGGTGGTCCTGCCCCACGGCCACCCCCACGCCCTGTCAGACACACCGGGCACCTCCGCCGTGCCCATCGACGAACTCCTGGCGAGGAAGGCGCGCGGCGCCACCTGTCCTCTGGAGGTCGGGGGAGACGGACCACTGACGACGTTGATCTGCGGCTACTTCCGCTTCCAGCAGGGCAGCGCGCATCCTCTGCTGTCCCTGTTGCCACCGCTGATACGCTTCGAAGGCGAGGGCGGCCGCGCGTTACCCGGGTTCGACGATACCCTGGACGCGTTGACCCGGGAGACCCTGCAGGGGGGGCCGGGCGCCGAGACGATCATGACCCGCCTCACCGACGTTCTGTTCATCCAGGTCCTGCGCGCCCACCTCGAGCGGATCCCGGACGAGGATCGCAGCTGGCTGCGGGGCCTCCGGGATCCCCAGATCGGCCGCGCGTTGGGGCTGGTCCACGGCCAGCCGGAGCGCGCCTGGACGGTGGAGTCCCTTGCCGTGTCCGTGGGGATGTCCCGCGCCTCGTTCGCCGAGCTGTTCCGGCGGCTGGTGGGGGACACGCCGCTGCAGTACCTGACCCGCTGGCGGATGCAGCGCGCCGCGGAGCTGCTCAGCACCGAGGACCTGCCCCTGGCCACGGTGGCCCACCGCGTCGGCTACAGCGCGGAGTCGGCGTTCAGCAAGGTGTTCAAGAAGTTCGTCGGCGAGGCCCCGGGCCGGTATCGACGGCGTTTCCATGGCTCTGGAGGGGCGGGCCCGCCGACGATGGAGCCGTCCCGTTGAGCGGAGCTCCAGAGGGCTATGTCAGGCCCGACCGGACCGGTCCGCGCGATACCCACCCGTCCGCGGAGAGTCCGTCTCCGGGCGGGGACGGCCTGAGCCAGCAGATGCTGGTCGCGCTCAACGCCGCCGCGGCGGAGCTGCACCGCGGAGTCGAATCCGACGATGACCTGTACCGCATCGTGCTCAGGGCACTGGTGGACCTGGGGTTGCGCGGCGGCATCATGCGTCTGGACACCTCGACCCAACGGCTCGTCGTGCAGGACATCGCCTACCCCGGCCGGAGCTCCGCGCTGACGCGAGTTCAGGAGCGGACCGGGCTGTCCATCGTCGGGTACTCCTTCGACGTCAATCGGGTGCGTACGTACCGGCAAGCTATCGAGGAGCGCGCGCCCGTGTACGCCGGCACCAGCTCACACATCATCGAGCAGATGCTCCCTGCGTCCGCCCGCCCGTTGCTCGGTCTCGTCCTCAAGGCCTTCGGTTCACGGCCGACGATCGTCGCCCCGATCGTCGGCAAGGAAGGCGTCCTGGGCACGATCAATGCGTCCGGAGACGGGCTGGTAGCCACCGACGCTCCAGCGATGATGGCCTTCGCCAACCACCTGGCCGTGGCGATGGACAACGTTCGCCTCAGGAACCGCGGGCGCTCGACCGAAGGCCGCCTGCTGGAGACTTCCCGAGAGCTGGAGCTACTGGTCGAGCTGAACCGCGCCGTCAACAGGGGCGATGGGCTGCAGGACATCCTCTCGAGGGTCGCTTCGGAGACCGCACGCCGGCTGGATGGGCACGAAGCGTCGGTGTACCTGACGGACGAAGGCGGCACCACGCTGGAGCTGCAGGGCACCCCGTTCTCCCAAGAGGTCGTCCGGAGCATCGAGGAGGTCATCGGACGTGCGATTCCGTGGAGGAGGTTTCCCTGTGGCCCCGGAACCATTCACGGGGAGATCCTGGGGGCGGCAGAGCCACGCTTGATCGACGATCCCGCGGATATCGAGCGCATGATGCGGGAGCACACCGACGAGCCGGTACTCCAGCGCCTGGTTCCCCGGCTCAGGCGTCTTTTGGGGATCGTGTCGGTGATCGCCGTTCCGTTGTTCTCCAGGGGCAAGGCGGTCGGCCTGCTCACGATGTCCGGGAAGATCCCCTTTTCCACCGTCGAGCTTCGCCGCCTCGATGCCATATCGGGCCCACTGACCGCCGCTCTCGAAAACCGACGCGAGCAGGAAACCCGTCAGGAGGCGTTCGCGTTGCTGCAGACCACCATCGACGGCATCGGCGACCCGATCCTGGTCATCGACACCGACTACCGGGTTCGCTTGATGAACCTGGCCGCTGCGAATCGCCACGGCGCAGAAGCCGCACACACGGTCCCGTTGACCTGCTACGAGGTTCTGCACGGCGAGGACGAACCGTGTCATGCGAGCGGTGGCGAATGCCCGTTGCAGAGCATCGTCCGCGACGGCGAGCCGGTCCAACTCGTCCACACCCACCGGACGGCGGAGGGCGAGGACCGGCTGTACGAGATCGCAGCGACGCCCCTCCGACGGCGGCCGGACGACGACGTGATCGGTATGATCGAGGTGACGCGGGACATCACCGATCGAAAGAGGCTCGTGGAGGAACTCTACCGGGCCCGCAGGCTCGAGTCACTGGGGCTGCTGGCGGGTGGTATCGCCCACGACTTCAACAACTTGAGCACGGGCATCCAGGGCAACATCGAGCTGGCTGGAGGACGGCTGGTCGGCGGCGAGAACATGGGGAAGCGCAGGCTCGACCAGGCCATGGACGGCTGCCGGCGCGCCACCAGGTTGGTGAGGCGGTTGCTCGCTTACTCGCGCGTGGACACTCCTAACACGCGCGTATTCGACGTCGAGAGCCTGCTGCGCGAGACCGCGGAGCTCATACTCCCTACCCAGGAGGTGGCCTATCGCCCGATCGCGGTCGGGGACCCCTGGCCGGCCAAGGCCGATCCCGACCAGATCGGACAGGCTTTCCAGAACCTGTTACTCAACGCGGTCCAGGCCATGCCGGATGGGGGTACGGTCGTCGTCGAGATCGAGAACCGGCCAGAGGGGAACGAAGGCCGCCAGCGAGGACCTGCCGTGGCGGTCCGGATCCGAGATGAGGGCATCGGCATCCCCGCGGAAAACCTGGACAAGCTGTTCGACCCTTTCTTCACGACCAGAGAATCCGGCAACGGGCTGGGGCTGGCGATCACCTATTCCATCATCAGACGCAACCGTGGCGCTGTCTGGCTGACATCGACGCCGGGCGAGGGGACCACCGCCCACGTGCTCCTGCCAGTCCCCGAAGGGACCGGTATAGCGGCGGGGCCAGGCAGTTGGCGTTCCGTTCACGATGGCTGAGCAACGGGGTCCGGGGCCGGTTCAATCCAACAGCGCCACCAGGTGGATCCTGCGCAGTCGACGAAGGGGTAGCACCGTGAACTGGAGGCTCCGTAACGATGCTGGCATGCTCTTGTTCGCCGTATCGTCGTCCGGATCACCTACTGCATGTCCTCGCCGCTGACTCCGCAGCGGGCGATGGCAAACCGGAAGCAGATGCGTACAGGGCCTAGCGCCATAGACGCTTGTCGTCTACGGTTTCCGATGATGGAGGCCCCATAGAGGGTATCGAGCGGGAGATTCTGCTGTCCTTCTGGAAAGCCCACATCCTTCACCACGCCGGGCAAGGTCCGGTCTACGGCCAGTGGGTGATCCGCGAGCTGCGGCGACACGGGTACGAGGTGAGTCCCGGGACGCTGTATCCGTTGCTGGCGAGGATGGAACGGAGAGGCTGGCTGCGGTCCGAGGTCGATCCTGGTGGCGGTGGACGAGCGCGTCGCGACTACCTGCTGACCGAGCAGGGCGTAGCCGTGCTCGAGCACCTCCGCGTCCAGGTCGAGGAGCTCTACCGCGAGGTCGTACTGGGAGAGGACGAGGAGAGCGAGAGATGAAGAGAGCCCACGCCATGCTCTTCGACCTGGCGATGTGGCGGCCTGTCCGCGTTTTGCTCAGGAGCCCGGTGTTTCCTCTGGCTCTGCAGGCAGCGGCGCTGCTGGCCGTCGCGGTTCTTGCCGTCAACGGCCTGGGCCTGGGTACGGAGCTGGAAGCGTGCGAGCTCAAGCTGTTCCGCAGGACCAATCTCACCACGCTGGCGGTGTGGGGCCTGTGGTGGCCAGGGATGATCCTGATCGCCCTGGTGCTGGGGCGAGCCTGGTGCACGGTCTGCCCGATGGAGTTGGTCAACCGCCTCGGAGACAGCCTCGCCCGAACCGTGGGATGGCCACGAGCCCGCATGGGTATGTGGCTCCGTGCAGGCTGGGCTACGCTGGCGATCTACCTGGTGATGCAGCTTCTCGTGGCGGGGATCGCCATCCACCGCGTTCCCCACTTCACCTCGATCATGCTGCTGGCGTTGTTCGCTCTGGCGTTGCTGACCGGGCTGGTCTTCCGCCAGCCGCGTTCGTTCTGCTCGGGCTTCTGCCCGGCCGCCGCCCTGCTATCGGTCTACGGCCGCTACACGCCGCTGCAGCTCTCCAGACGCGACCCGGCGGTCTGCGATCGTTGTGAGACTCTGGACTGCGTCCGCGAGGAGAACCGCCAGCGACTCGACCGGCGAAGCTGCCCCTCCATGCTACGGCCCCACGAGCATCAACCGTCGGACGGCTGCGTGCTGTGCCTGCAATGCATCAAGGTCTGCCCCCACGGCAACATGGGCTTTGGCGTGGTGGAGGCCGAGGCGCCGGTGCGGCGCAGGGTGCTGCTACGGCCTTATGAGGCTGGCTTCGTGATGGTGGCGCTGGGTTTCGTGGCCCACGAGGTGATCGGCGAGGTCAAGTGGCTCGACGGGTACTTCCACGCGCCCCCCGAGGCGCTGGGACAGCTCGCCCCCGCGGTCCCGTTCGGCTGGTTCGAGGCGCTGTGGTTCCTGGTGGGATTCCCCCTCCTGGTGTGGGCTGGGATCGCAGCAGCAAGCTACGCGGCCGGTCACCGCGGCGGGTTGCGTTCATTGCTCCTGGCGGCCGCGACGGGGGCCGCGCCGGTCGTTGCCGTGGCGCATCTCGCCAAGGCGGCGGCAAAGGTCTCGTCGTGGGCCGGTTTCTTGCCTCTCTCCTTGGCCGACCCCGGGGGAGTGGAGACCTTTCGACAGATCCAGGTCGGAGCCCTGTTCGCGCCGGAACGGATTCTCGGCCTCTCGCTCGTCGGATGGGTGATGCTGCTGGTCAGCGTGGCCATGGCTTGGCACGCGTGGCGCTGGGCGCGGCAGATCCCCGCCGAGTCGTTGACCGCGGCCCGTATGGGGATGGTAGCGTCAGCATTCCTGTTCACGGCTGCGCTTCTGGTGTGGGTCTTGCCCCTCTCGTGACGAAATGAGGGCGATCGCCACGATCCGTTAAAACCCTGGGCAACCTCTCAACCATCCGTGGGAGTATGATGAATCATGGCGTCTCGCCGTTCACGATTTCACATTTCCATGGCCGTCACGTCCATGTTGCTCGCGGTCGACGTCGCGTTCTTGGACACCAGGGCACAGGCGTTGGAAGAGGAGGAGGGAGGAGGAGGCGGAAGCCACGAGTCTTCCGAGACAGGTGACGCAGGAGAGGGCGGGGACGAATCGTCCACCGTCGTAGTGGCCCGGGGGGTTCACGAAGATCCATTCGATACGTTTCGAGCGGTCGAGGTACTCGACCAGCAGGCTCTGACAGAGCGCCGCCCCCGGACCGTCCCTGAAGCACTGATGGAAGTGCCGGGGGCGTACGTCCAGAAGACGAACCACGCCGGCGGATCGCCGATCATACGGGGCATGATCGGGCCTCAGAATCTGATCCTGATCGACGGCGTGCGGCTCAACAACAGCACGTACAGGACCGGGCCGATCCAGTACCTCAACACCGTCGACTCGTTCTCTCTGGAGCGCATCGAGTTGATGCGCGGGCCGGGCTCGGTGTTGTACGGCAGCGACGCCGTTGGGGGAGTCATCGAGTTGGTGACCCGAGATCCACTTCCTCCCGAAGGTGAGGAGGAAGCCCGATTCGTGCCCCTGGGAATCGTCCGCGGTGAGAGCTGCGATCTGGAGCGCAGCGGCCGGGCGGCCGTATCTTTTGCCACGCGACAGTTCGGCATGACCGGAGGAGCGACCCTGCGCGTCTACGACGACCTCCGTGCCGGTGGTGGCGTGGGGCAGCAGGAATGGTCGGGTTACAACGAGGTGGATTGGGACATCAAGCTTCGGGCCGGAGAGCCCGGGAGTCACCATATCGAGATCCTGTACCAGTCGGTCCGGCTACGGGATGCGGGCCGAGCGGACAAGCTGGAGACCAGCAACGTCCTGACAGTCTACGACGAGAATTACCGTGATCTCGTGAGCGCTTCGGGCCTGGTCCGGCTGGATCCCATCGCCACACGGATCACCATAACCCCCTCGTGGCAGCGCCAGCTCGAGAGCCGCCGCAACATCCGGTTTTCCGATCTCGAGCAGGGGCAGGTCGAACGGGTCACCGGCGCGCGGGACGTGACCCACACCCTCGGCGGCTCCGTTCGCTTCGATACGCGGCTGTTTGCCAGACGCCTCGATCTGGTCTACGGCTTGGAGTACTTCCACGACACGGTCCAGTCCGAGACCCGCGAGGGATCGGACGAAGATCACCTCGATCCCACCCTAGCGACCTACCCGCCGGGCTCCCGCTACGACACCGCTGGCTTGTACGTTCTCGCTACAGCAACACCCGTGCGGACGAGGAACTGGATCGAACTGGTCGTACACGGCGGGGCCAGGCTGGCAACGTTTTCGGCGATGGCCCCCGACATCGTGGACATCGGAGACGTTCGCTTTCACTATACGGGAGGGGTCGCCGCCGCAGGAATACACCTGCGTCAGCGCGGACGCTTCAATGTCGGCATCGGATGGGATCAGGGGTTCCGCGCACCCAATCTGAACCAGGCAGCCTACGTCGGCGACACCGGGGAGTTTTTCCACATCCCGAACTCCGAGTTGGGGCCGGAGCGAGCCGATATGTTCGAGGTGAGAGGACGCTTTCTGGCTGGCCCGGTCTCCCTGTCCGCCGCGGGATACCTGTCCTTTCTGCGCGACTTCATCGTGCGGGAGTTGACCACCTACCAGGGCCAAGACGTGTTCCTGGACAAGCCCGTGGCCCACAACGTCAACGCGGGGAGCGGGCGCGTCGTGGGGGTGGAGGGCAAGATGGACGTGGCGCTGCCGATTTTCATGGTCATCGGGGGCGATGTGACCTGGACCCGAGGTGCGTACGAGGATCTGGACCTGGGATGGGTGCCCATGTCCCGGATCCCGCCCATCTTCGGCTCGGTCAGGCTGCGCTTCGAGCCGCGGTGGCAAGGCGTCTTCGTGGAGGTCTACGCCCAGATGGCAGCCAATCAGGACCGGCTCTCCCCGCGGGACGAAGGGGACAATCGCATCCCTGACGGTGGCACACCGAGTTGGTGGACGGTCAACTTCCGTGCCGGTGTCCGCCCGACCCGCCTGCTCCACCTCTCCGTGGGCCTGTCCAACCTCGCTGATAACCTGTACAAAGTCCATGGTTCGGGGGTCTACGCACCGGGTTTCACGGCCTGGCTGGCCCTGGAGATATCAGAAGGGTAATGCCATGGAACATCTGAACACGGGAACTCGTTGCCAAATACCCTCGTTATTTTTCATGCTCGCGTCGACCAGCGCATTGATCGCCATCGAGGGTTGCGACAACAGCCAGGAGACACCACCACTGAGTGAGCAACGGTTTCTTCCACCATTCCCGAGGTCGGGGGATCGGAGCCTGCTCAGCCCCCCCCAGCCTGACCACGATTCGACATCATCGGATCGGGGCCACCATGCCACGAGTACCCCCATCGACTGCCCCCTACACAAGGCCGGTGTAGCGACCGGTGACCTTCGCCCTTTCGAAGACGTCGAGGCGTACATCGCCTTTCTAGAGCGGGCGGACCGGGCGGCATGGCAGAAGCCGGACGAGGTGGTTCGAGCACTGGACCTGACCGGTACAGAGACCATCGCCGACGTGGGTGCTGGTTCGGGGTACTTCACGTTCCGGCTCGCCAGTGCGGTCCCCCGGGGCAGGGTCGTGGCGGTCGAGATCGAGCCGGAGATGGTCCGCCATATCCATCACAAGGCGCAGACCGACGAGATCGACAACGTGGAGACCGTGCTCGTCACATCGGACGAGGTGGAAGCGCCCAAGGGCGCCGATCTGGTCTTCGTCTGCGACGTCCTCCACCACGTCGCAGACCGCGAAGCCTGGCTGGAACGGCTGTTCCAGTCCATGAGGCCCGGGGCCAGGCTGGCGCTGATCGAGTTCAAGGAGGGCGAGCTGCCGGAGGGACCTCCTGCCGAGGTGAAGATCCCCCGAGCGGAACTGATACGGCTTGCCGAGGGGGCCGGATTCACTTTCGAAGCCGAAGAAACCGAGCTGCTTCCGTACCAGGTGTTCCTCACATTCGTACGATCTACGTCCCGGAGCCCCAGATGAGTTCGGATAGTCGCGCGAGAAAAACGCTTCGGAGTGTTGTTCGGGTCGACCCTATTGATCACCTCCCGTCATCGGCGAGGCGACTGCGCACGTGGGCGAAGAGATCCGTTCGCTGGCAGCTGGAACCCCTGGCATCAGGTCGTTGGCCTGCGCAACTTCACGGTCCATGTCTGCTTCGCCGTGGATGGGGCCATCGTCCTGACGACCGCAGTCGACGACGCTCCCGCCATCGCCGACTCGGTCTGCGAGATCATCGCGAGATTGCCAGCAGAGGACGATTCCGGCTGATGGAGCGCGATCTTGGACGGCGAACATCGCGAGCGAGGAATTCCATCTCGTATTGCACCCATGACCCATACGGCGGGCCGTATGGCGCATGGCCGTGATAACCCCACCCGGGCACCTTGGCTCGGTAGACGATGTGGACCCCGCCCTCGGACAGCGTGACTTTCTCCAGCAAGGTGTCGAGTGCGCGGCGTCGCTCCACGACGGGACGCGCCTCCCAGGCTCGTAGGACAGCTTCACGGAACTTCTCCGGATCGATGTCTTCCGGTTTCGGCGTGTCGATCTGACTCGGAAGCGAGGCCAACAGCAGCCTCACGTGGTCCCGTCGTTGGATGTGCGGTGCGTTCACTACCAGCGCATCATTCCTGTCGAGCAGCCCATCCAACACGAGGCTGGCGGTGCTCTGGATGCGGTGGTCGAGATCGGCCAACTCCTCGGTCAACTTGGCTCGTTCCCCCGCCACGTGGTCGGCGGCGTCGGCGCCCAGTTGTTCGATCGCGTCCTCGGCGAGGACTCGTAGATTGTCCAGTGTGAGGACGGACGTCTTCAGCGCATCGAGGACGATGCGGTCGAGCCGCTCTGTGCGGACACTGATCCCTTCGCAGGCCGCCACGTTGTCGGTCCTGGCGGTGCAGTAGTAGAGGTAGGTACGCGCGCCTGGTTTTCCGCCGCCGGCTACGTGAATACGGGCACCACAGTGCCCGCATCGCAGCCACGGCGTGAGCAGCCCTCGCTCGCTCATGGGCATCTTGCTGGCGCCGTTGCCTGCAGCGTCCAGAAACCTTTGTCACAGAACTGAGCCCGCAATAGGTTGACACGTC
>CAYRNR010000088.1:0-36828 GCA_964425605.1 uncultured Rickettsiales bacterium
TCGGCGAGAAGTCCCACGGCCTCGTCCTGGGCGCTGGCTGGTCCTTCTGAGCCCCACCGGGCCGCTGCGCGCCCTGCGCGCCGTCACCGCGCCCCTGCTGCAACGCCACCACGTCCTCGACCCCCGTGCCCACCTGTGGACCGGCGCGGAGCTGCTGACGTTCGCGCGCGGCCTCGGCCTGCATCCCGACCGCGCCGGCCACCTGCTCGATCTGGGGTGCGGCTGGGGAGCCCTGGGCCTGGCGCTGGCGCAGCTGCTTCCGCGCGTGAAGGTCACCGGTGTGGACCTGGACGAGGATCGGGTGGCCCTGGGGCGCGAGATCTCCCGCGCCGCAGGACTCCATGGCCGCGTGAGCCTGCGCATCGACGACGTGCTGGATCTCGACGCCTGGCTCGACGTCCACCCCGATGTCGTGGTCTGTCAGGCCCTGCTGGTGCACACGCCGCGGGTTCGCGACTGGCTCGGCGAGCTCGCCGATCACCTCGCCCCCGGGACCCGTCTGGGTGTGGTCGAGGCCGATCCCGTGGTGCGGGCGCTGGGGCTACGGGACTCCGTCACTGACGCCGATCCCGGCTACCGCCGCTGTCGCGTCGATGTGGCCGAGGCCGTCTCACGTGGCGCCCGAGCCCTCGGCGTGGACCGCCGCGTCGGCAGCCACCTGGCTCCAGCCCTGACCGCGTCCGGGTTCGCCGCCGTGCAGTGCCGCGAGGTTCGCCGCAGACCCATCGCCGACATCCCGTGGCTGCGCTGCCGGTTCCTGCGCCGCGCCGCCGGTCACGGTGATCCCGTCGACCGCCACCTCGCCGAGCAGGGCGGGCTGTCCGGCGAGGCGTTCGACCTGTGGGTGCGCGCGCAGCGCAGCGCGGACGAGCAACGTATCGCGGCGCTGGAACGGGGGGACTACTTCCGGTTCGAGGGGGGGACGTTCGCGGCGTGTGCGCGGGTGTAGGGGCTACCGCTCGATCGTCACCGACCGCAGCATCACCGGCTCGTTGGGCTGGTCCTTGTGCTCGGCCCCCGACGGGACGTTGGAGATCGCCTGCACCACCTCCAGCCCCTCGACCACCTGGCCGAACAGGGTGTGCTTGGTGTCCAGGTGCCGCGCCTTGACCAGCGTGATGAAGAACTGGCTGCCGTTGGTGTTCGGCCCGGAGTTGGCCATGGACACCATGCCGGGTTCCTTGTGAACGATCTCGCCGTGGAGCTCGTCGGGGAACGTGTACCCCACGTCCCCGTATCCGGTCCCCAGGGGATCGCCGGACTGGACGATGTAGTCCGGGAGGACCCGGTGGAACAGCACGTCGCGGTACAGCGGCACGCCGGTCCTGGTCTCGCCGGTCCGCGGATCGGTCCAGTCCTTGGTCCCCTCGGCCAGCCCCACGAAGTTCGCCACGGTGCGCGGCGCGAACTCGGGGAGCAGCTCGACGCGGACGTCGCCGTGGGTCGTGTGCATCACCGCGTGCAGGGGGGCCGCGGGGTCCACCCCGACGTCGGCCAGGATCTGGGTGACGGCCTTGCGCTGTACCTCCATCTGGCAGTCGTCGAGCTGCTGCTCCAGATCGCGAATCTCCGACTCCTGGATGTGCACCTGCCCCTCCAGGAAGGCGACCTGGTCCTCGAGGTCGTTGGCGTGCATCTTCAGGTCCGGGTCACAACCCAGGAGCAGGCAAAGGGCGATCACGACGGGCGGCCAGCGCATGAGTCCTCTCCGGTTCGAGCCAGGGAGTCGACAGCATAGGCGGACCGTCCCGCGCCGGGCAACCACCCCAATGCAGCGACGCAGCCCCGTCCGGGTGCCCTGCTGTCGGCGTTCTGCTACGCTTGCGTCCACTCTGGGATGCGGAGGTCACACGCCGTGGAAGGTAGACGCGTTCAGGTTTTCTTGCGCACCCCCCTGTTCCGGGGACGCTACGGAGATGGGGAGGGCCGCGCGCTCTCCGACGATGTCACCGAGGTGACCGGCACGGTGGTGGCCGAGGCCCGCACCGGGCTGCACCTGCGCGTGGAGGCGCTGGGCACCGAGCGCGGCGCCCTGGCCGGACCCCTGCCGTTCGCGGAGATCGTGTTGCCCGTGTCGAAGATCGACCACCTGGTCCCCGTGGACGAGGGCTAGAGAGGAGAGGTCATGAGGACACTACTGACATGGGGTCTGGTGGCCCTGTTCGGGCTGACGCTGGCCGCCTGCGGCTCCAAGGCGAACATCCACGGGATCGTCACCGACGTGGACGGCAACCCCATCGGCGACGCGGCCGCCACCATCGAGGGCAGCACCGCGGTGGGCATGTCCGGCGCCACCGGCGCGTTCTCCGTGTCGTGGATGCCCGGCAGCCACAAGGTGGTCGTGGGCAAGGCGGGGTACCTGTCCTTTTCCACCGAGGTCGAGGCCAGCGAGGCCGGCGACTACGACCTGGGCACCATCCAGCTGCAGCCGACGCCGCCGGACAAGGGGCTGTGGCTGTACGACAGCGCCAGCTTCACCGCCATCCAGCGGGTGGTGCTGGAGAAGGGCGCGCGGGGCAAGGGGCGCACGTTCTGCCTGATCGAGGGCTCCCCCGAGCCCACCTCCGTGCCGGCGGGGGACGTGGTGTTCTTCGACTGGTCGCAGCTCGAGCGTCACCTCATCCGCATGACCGAGGACCAGTGCGCGGGTATCCGCGAGACGTCGCGGTGGATCATCGACGACGATCTGGGCGAGACCGTGGACGACCTGGTCGACGACATGAAGCTGCGCAAGGTCACCCTGGAGCCGGGCCACTACGTCTACGCGGACTGGACCAACGGCTGGTTCCGCTCCGAGGCGTCGTACTTCCAGGTCAAGTAGACCGCCGCGGCCACCACCGTCGGCGTCACCCACGGCAGGCACCACGCCCACCCCAGCGCCGGCGCCACGGCGCTCGCCAGCAGATCCATCAACGCCACGATCACGAACGCCCCCAGCGCGGCGGCCACCGCCATGGCGCGCCCGCGCGCGGCGGCCGTGGCCAGCAGCGAGGCCAGCACCACCAGCAGCCCGGCGGACAGGGGATGGGCCAGGCGGGCGTGCAGGGTGTAGCGGGCCTCGGGGCGTGGATCGCGCTCGAGGGTGGGCAGGTCGTGCTGGGCCAGGGGCAGCAGGCGGCGGCGGATGCCGCCGGGGGTCAGGCCTGCGATGAACGCGTCCTCGGTGTCCCTCTCGAGCCGGTCGGGGCCGGGGCCGAAGCTCCACAGGTCGCCCTCGGAGAAGCGCCACCCGTCGCCGTCGTGGACCAACTCGGCCGAGTCGCGCCGGGCGGTCACCTCGCCGAGGTCGTCCGTGGTGAACCAGCTGACGCCGCTGAGCCGGTCGCCGGCGATGGAGACCTCGCGCGCGACCAGCAGCCCGTCGTCGAGGCGCCACCAGCGGGGCTGGTCGCCGGTGCCGAGCCGCGCTGCGCCGCCGAGCACGGCCGAGGCCTCGTACCGCGCAGCCAGCTCCAGGGCCCGCGGCAACCCGAACCCCTCGTAGGCCAGCAGCAGCGCCGCCAGCGCGATCCCGACGGCCAAGAAGGGCAGACGGAGGTGGCCCGGCGCCGCGCCCAGGGACCGCATGGCGTCCCACTCGCCGCGGTGGCGCAGCCCGGCCACGGCCAGCGCCGCGGCCAGACAGGCGATCAGCGGCAGCAACAGGTGAGCGACGGTGGCCTGGCGCAGCCCCAGGTAGGCCGCGGCGGTGCCGACGTCCAGGCCTCTGGCCAGCAGCAGCGATGCGCGCTCGAGCCCGTCGAGGCAGACCGCCGCGCCGATCACGGCCGCGCCCACGGCGACCGTGGAGATCCCCATCCGCCGCAAGATGTACCGGCGCAGCAGCGGCGTCACGACGACCACCTGTGCTTCCACGCCGCCAGCGCCGGCACCACCAGCAATCCCGTGGCCATCCAGGCGGCCACCACCGGGTTCCAGTGGAGCTGGCGCAGGCCGTGGTCCCCCACGCGCAGCAGGAGGTAGTAGCCCAGGCCCACCCCGACGGCCACGAGCACCCCCCGCGCCACCCCCTGGCCTGAACGGGTCCGCCCCAGGGGCCACGCGAGCAGCGCCAGCAACGGCACGGCCAGCGGGATGGCGAGGCGGCGGTGCAGCGCCAGCAGGTGGAATCGGACCTCGTGGCCCTGGCCCCTTCGCTCGGTGATGGCCTCGCGCAGCGCGCCCGGCGCCAGCTCGAAGGGCTCGCGGCCGCGCCCACGCAGCAGCGGCAGCGGCAGGTCCACGGTGTAGGTGTCGAAGCGCGCGCGGGCATACCCCTGGTCCAGCCGCAGGTGCAGCTCACCGTCGGTCAGCCGCGCCACCACGCGACCCCCGTCGAGCTCCACCTTGCCGGTCCGCGCCAGGACCACCTCGTCGCCGTCGTCGGACCACAGCAGCACGTCGCTCAGCGTCCCGTCGGGAGCCCGGCCCGCCGCGTCCAGCACCGTGTCGTCGAACGCCAGGGACAGCCCGCCGCGGCCCTGGCTCAGCTGGGGTCCGGACAGCTCGGCGATCTGCTGGCGCGCCTGGTGCCGCCCCCACGGCTCGGCCCACGCTCCGCACAGGTACGTCACCGCGGTGACCACCAGCGCCAGCGCCAGCGTCGGCCAGGCCAGCTGCAGCGGCGTCGCCCCCAGACACCGCGCCGCCTCCACCGCGCCGTCGCCCTCCAGCCGCGTCACCGCCGCCACCAGCCCCGCGAAGAACCCCAGCGGCAACGCCACCGACAGCAGCGGCGTGACCATCGCCCCGACCAGGGGCATCAGCAACGCAGGGGGCAGGGAACGCACCAGCGGATCCGCGGCCATCCGCGCCGCCACCCCCAGCAGCGCGATCCCCAGGATCGTGGCCAGGGCCAGCAGCACCGGCATGGCTGTCGAGCGAAGCACCAGCAGTGCCAGACGGCGGCTCATTCGACCACTCTACAGGTCCCGTCGGCCCCCTGCACGTGGTCGGCAGGACCCCGATCTGGTATGATCGGCGATCCCTGAGGGAGCACAGCAAACACAAGCAGTGGTGGTGTCACCCAGGGCCGAGGCGTACACAATGAGCTTCCAAATAGGGGACAAGGCCGTCTATCCAGCCCACGGCGTGGGCGTGATCGAGGGCATCGAGACACGCGAGATCGCGGGTACAACCCAGACGTTCTACGTGCTCAAGATCATGGAAAACGGCATGACCATCATGGTCCCCACCCGCAACGCCGACAACATCGGCATGCGCGAGGTGATCGCCGGAGACAAGATCGACGCGGTCTTCGACATCCTCAAAGAGCGGGGAGTCAAGCTCGACTCCCAGACCTGGAACCGCCGCTATCGCGAGTACATGGGCAAGATCAAGACCGGCTCCGTCTTCGAGGTGGCCAAGGTCCTGCGCGACCTCTCCATCCTCAAGACCACCAAGAGCCTGTCGTTCGGCGAGCGCAAGATGTTCGACATCGCCAAGAGCCTCCTGGTCAAGGAGCTCGCCGTCGCCCTCGACGAGGGCGAAGAGTCCATCGAGACCCGCATCATCGACATCTTCGAGAGCTAGCCCCCTACCCGCCCCCTGACAGCTCGTTCCCATGCTTTGCGTGGGAACGGTTAGATTCGGGCGCTCCTGCGCCCTTCAACTCCTCTTCTCTTCCTTCCCCCTCCCCGGACGCAGCTGTCCCCGGAAGGGGCGGTGATTCGATTCTCGAGATGGAACGGTCGGCTGGAATCGAGACGCTGGGACCTAACCCTCGCCGCCCTCGGCCGGCGCAGCCTCACCCTCGGCCGGTTCCTTCGGCTCGGTGATCACCACGTTGCAGACCGCCTCGATGGTCGTGTCGACACCGCCGCACACCTTGTGCCGGTGGATCTCGATGAACGTCGGCTTCTCGATGACATCGTGGGTCATCTCGAATCCCCAGTACGTCCACTTCTTGCCCGGGGTCACGGCCACGTCCTGCAGGCTGTCCACCGGCAGGTCGTCGAAGTACACGTCGAAGTTGTACGTGCAGCCCTCTTCCGCGGTCTTCTCGTTCATCTCGGGGTCGATCCACATCCAGTGCACCGGCTTGCCGTCGGGCACCATCGAGCCCTTGGGGCCGCGCGGGTACGACTGGTCGCGGTTGGGATCGGGCTCGGCCTTGTCCCACGCGATGAGCTCGCCCTGGCGATTCTCTTCGGGCTTCTCACGCTTGCGCGCGGGCGGGCAATTCACCATGGAGTACCGGGTCTCTTCCGAGATCAGGTACGAGCTCTGGCCGCCCATGTTGAAGTCCTCGATCCGCTTGCCCTCGACGTAGGTCACGTACATGTCGGAGACCTTGAGGCGGCAGCGCTTCTCGTCGAGGCGGACGTAGACCATGCCCTCGAGCTTCCAGCCCAGGTCCTTGTTGGTCTTCTTGCGCTCCTCGAGCTCCTTGGCCTCGAAGTCCTGCACGAAGTTGGCCGTGTACAGGGCCTCGGTCTCGGCCTCGTCGACGAACTTGGTGAACTCGTAGTTGAACTTCTCCGTCAGCGGTAGCTGCGGGAAGACGCGCCCACCCGTGTGCAGCAGCTTCTTCTTGCCGTCCTCCTCGAAGAAGAACATCCGGAAGTCCTTGTCCAGGTACTCGCCCCGGTCCGGAGCCGCCTTCTGGGCGATGAACATGCCGCTGAGGTTGTGCAGGTCGATGCTGCACTCCTCCACCGGCGCGACGCCCATGGTGGTCTTCTGCTCGCAACCCCCGAGGACCAGGGCCATCGCCAGCAGCCCGCCGACTGCCAAGCTCAACATGTGGTTCCGCATGGTCTGACTTCTCCGCTTCTTTCGGTCTTTCTTCAGAGCTCGGGAACGGCCCTCATGGCACACGTTCCCCTCTCCCGTTCCCAGATCCGCCCGACCCTACCAGAACGGGCGAGCCCACAGCAAGGTAGATCGACCCCGATCTGCAGAGACGTCACCCCTTGACTTCCCTGTCCCGCCCCACTGGAATGGTCCCCCTTCACCCCCCTCTCCGAGGAGACCATCCCATGCGCACCGACGGCCGCACACTCGACCAGCCCCGCCCGATCACCTTCCAGCGGGGCTTCATCGGCAACGCCACCGGCTCCGTCCTCGTCGCCACCGGCAACACCCGCGTCATCTGCACCGCCAGCCTCGAGGATCGCGTCCCCCGCTGGATGGCCCGCCAGGGCCGCGGCTGGGTCACCGCCGAGTACGGCATGTTGCCCGCCTCCACCGACTCCCGCATGCGGCGCGAGGCCTCCAAGGGCAAGCAGTCCGGCCGCACCATGGAGATCCAGCGCCTCATCGGCCGCGCCATGCGCGCCATCGTCAACATGGAAGCCCTCGGCGAGCGCTCCATCTACCTCGACTGCGACGTCATCGAGGCCGACGGCGGCACCCGCACCGCCTCCATCTGCGGCGCCTTCGTCGCCATGCTCGAGGCCATGATGGTCGCCAAGGAGGGCAACCTCGTCCCCGAGATCCCCATCTTCGACACCGTCTCGGCCATCTCCTGCGGTGTCGTCGGCGAGCACACCATGCTCGATCTGAAGTACGACGAGGACTCCACCGCCGAGGTCGACATGAACTTCGTCATCACCGGCTCCGGCGACCTCATCGAGGTCCAGGGCACCGCAGAGGGCGCTCCGTTCTCCCGTGCCACCCTCGACGACCTCACCGATCTGGCTCTCAAAGGCTGCGCCGAGATCACCGCCAAGCAGCGCGAGCTCTTCCCCGAGCTCGACTTCGACGCCATCTTCAAGGCCAACGTCCGATGACCACCATCGTCTTCGGCACCCGCAACGCGGGGAAGGTCCGCGAGGTCGCCCGGCTGCTGGCACCCTACGACGTGCAGGTCACGTCGCTGCTGGACCATCCGGATCTCCCGGACGCCGTCGAGGACGCGGACACCTTCGCCGGCAACGCGCTGATCAAGGCCCAGCACATCTGCGACAACCTCCACTGCCTCGCCCTCGCCGACGACTCCGGCCTCGTCGTGGACGCCCTCGACGGCCGCCCCGGCGTCCTGTCCGCCCGCTACGGCGGCCCCGGCCTCTCGTCCCCAGACAAGAACCGCAAGCTCCTCGGCGAACTCGCCGACGTCCCCGACGACCAGCGCACCGCCCGCTTCGTCTGTGTGCTCGTGGCCGCGCAGCCTGGAGACGAGCCCCGGCAGGCCGAGGGGATCTGCGAGGGCCACATCCTCCACGCCCCCCGCGGGGAGGGCGGCTTCGGCTACGACCCCATCTTCGGACCGGTCGAGGCCCCCGGCCTCTCCATGGCCGAGCTCCCCCCCGATCACAAGAACGTCATCTCCCACCGCGGCCGCGCCACCGCGGCGCTGCTGCCCGAGATCCTCGCGCTGCTGGGTATCCACCCCGCCTGAACGACGTTCACCCCGAGATGTCCGACCATCTCCTCCCCAACGTCGCCTACAACACCCACTCGAGTGGAGCATCGGCCAGCCCTCGCCGGCAGGGATTGAGCGCCACATATCGCACGACTCGCCGCAGCTTGGGCTCACGAACGTGCCCAGGTGAAGGGCCGCCATTCACACCCCCGCCGCAGACCCGAAGAACCCCTCCGCCTCCTTCGCCCTCAGCGGCACCGACATCACCCCCCACTCGTCCACCACCGCCTCCCCGTCGTCCTCCTTCCAGAACACCGACTGCACCGGGAAGATGTCGAACAGGAATCCCGCCCCCCCGCACGCGATCTTCGGGCAGCACCACATCCCCCGATACCAGACCATCTCGTCGCTGAAGAACACGTGGTCGCAGTGCAGGCACCGCACCTCCAGGTTCTTCTCCGGCGGCCCCATCGGGTCCGTCCTCGCCATCACCGGCAGCGCCGCATCGAACTTGGTCATCGGTCGTCTCATCGTCGCCATGGTTCCCTCCATCAAGAGTTTCCCCATGGCATGAGCACGCTCCGTGCCAACCTGCTGATCGCCCTACGCCGCCCCTCTACCCTTCACCGGCCGTCCGATTTTCGAACACGCTGTCCGATTTTCGGTCGGTCTCCCCTCGGCACCAGATCGAACAGGAACCCCGTCCCCCCACACCCCTCCCACGGGCAGCACCACAACCCGTAGAACCACACGATCTCCGAACTCGAGTACTCCCTGCCGCAGTGCAGGCACCTCACCGCCACCGGCTCCCTCGGCGGCGCCATCGGGTCCCTCCTGGCCCTCTCCGGCAGCTCCTCCAGCCGCCCCGCCCGAACACCCCACTCCATCGCTCACCTCCCGGTCTCCGGCCCGGGCTTCCTGCCCAGGCTCGGCCCCAGGAGTCATCCACGAACCGTGCCAGCGGTGATCCGATGCTGCCGATGGTCCTTGATCGCCCGTCGCGCCCCGTGCTATCCCCGACAGCCTTCCCCCCGGTCGGGGCGTAGCGCAGTCTGGTAGCGCTCCTGCTTTGGGAGCAGGAGGTCGGAGGTTCAAATCCTCTCGCCCCGACCAGCCACAGAAAGATCACCCGGACTTCGGTCCGGGTTTCTCAGTTCTGGGGTCAGCTGGGGGTCCCCAGGAATCCTCTCGCCCCGACCATCATCATCTCAGTGGGTTACGTGATCCGTGCGCTCCGAGGGGGCGGATTCAGGTGCTACTCCAGGGGAGGAACCGCACCGCCGGCTTCGATGTAGATGACCGTGTTGGATGAGTCCTCGTCGACCTTGGCGAATGCCGTTGCGTAGGCGCCCGCTCCTGGGCTCGAATCCGAAGAGACCGTTGCCATCAGAGTGGTCACCTGTGGCGGTGCGTCGTCGAGATCCGTCCAGTCAATCTCCGTGCTCGTGGCGTCCGCAATCGATTCGTTGTTGAGCATGTACAGCCCGACATCACCCTGTTCGAGGGCGTTGTCGCAGACCAGAGAGATGGCGTCGCTGGACGACAGGGAGAGCCCGACCAACGACAAGGAGCTGAGCTCCTGGGGATTCACGGGGTTCCCGTCGTGATCCTCGGTGAAGCCCGCCCAGTCGATGGTGACACCGGTGGAGATGTTCACCTCCTGGAGCGTCGCTTCCATGGCCTGGATGCACTCGATGCCATCGGAATCGTCGTCTTGGAGGGCGGTGTCGTCGTCGTCGTCGCCGACATCGGGGCAACCGACGACGAACAGGGCGAGAAGAACCGAAATGGTCCATGCGGCGCGCATGATTCCCCCTTGCTGCTGGAACTCGAAGTGAAGACACCGCTCTCCGGAAAGGGTTAGGGTCTGGCTCCGTCACCGGCCCTGTCGAGGACAGGCACAGCTCATTCGCACGTGGCCATGTACTCGTTGGAGCACACCCACGCCCCGTCATCGTTGGGGTGGCATCGCTGTGGGCTCCCGTCGCAATAGCAGGTTTCGTGGTTGCGGCATTCGTCGTTCGGATCGGCACACGCGAATCTGGTGATGTACATCGTCTCACCCGCTGGGGCGGCCCCGCAGAAGAACGGCGTCCCGAAGCAAAGACCCGTCATGCAATCGGCGTCGGTGCGGCAGTCTGCACGGATGCACGTGTTGTTCGTGCTCAACTCGAAGGGGTACTGCTCGGCGCAGCGGCAGAGCGAGGTAGGCGAGCACTCCAGGTCCGAGAAACACTCGTCGTAGGCACAGAAGCACAGCCCCGAATCCTGAGCCAGGTAGCAGCGGCCGTTGAAACCGGCTGTGCATTCCTCGTGAGAGGCGCACTCGTTCTCCTCCGACGAGCTGCAGCTCGATGGGGCGGGGTACAGAGGTTCGCGGATCACTGGACAGGCGTCTGCGGTCTCCCGGTGGTAGATGCCGATGTCCAGGGGCTCGACGGCTTCGCAGTCCACGCTGTCGTCGTCGTCCTGCTGGATGTCGTCGTCCTGCTGGACGTCGTCGTCCTGGGCGGGGCAACCGGCAAGGACCAGGGCGAACGAAGCGATGATGCAGGCTCTGACAGTGTCTTGGAGCTTCATGGGACCCCCTGCCCCAAAGGATAGCAGGGGTCGGAAGACCGACTCGCCGCCCGTGGGGAGACGAACCGGAGCTCGGCGTCGCGCAGATCTGGGGAATGACCGCGCACGCAGGGCGGATATCCTCTCGTCGAGAGCAGGGGGTGGACCGTGGTGACGACCGACAATCAAGAACCGATCCGCAGGATCGGATCACGACTCGAGGGCCTGCGCACGTCCTGCAGAAGCAGCGCTGCGCATGGGGCCACTCGGAGCTGGCCGGCTCCAACCTCGTCTGGCGCGTGGTAGAGTCGGCCAGGGAGGGGAGATGTCTCGTTCGTTCATCGTCTGCCTGCTGACCCTTGCGCTTGTCGGATGCCCGGACAGCGAGACCGACGACGACACCCACGACATTCCGATGGATGACGATACCTCCCTGTTCGACGACGACAATCCGTCCGACGACGACATTGGCGATGGGCCGTGTTTCGAGGCTTCATGGCCAGACATCGAGGTCGAAATCCGGGACGAGTGTGGCGCTGTTCTGGCAGACGAACCCGAGCTCTTGCTTGCGTGGGACCACAGCTACGAGCAGGGATGCCCGACCATCCGCGCAGGGTACTTCGTGGACGTGGATGCCGACGGCACGACGGGACCACCCGACCCGATGCAGATGTGGCTGAGTGTGGACCAAGGAGGCACCCACGAGGTCCTCGTGGGCCACGACGGGAGCTGGTATGCCACCGTGCTGTGGGACACGTGGGGCAGCTGGGGTACGGTGGGCGAGATCGTGCCGGAGATGCCCGGCATGGAATACGTCTCCTCGTTCTACTTCCACGGTGGGTCCGCCGACTACGTGTCTCTGTTCAATGGGTCGGAAACGATCTGGACCACTCCACTCCCCGATGACGCGATGAGCCGGCCCTGGCTCACCGACCTGGAGGGGGATGGTGAGCTCGAGGTCCTCGTCGGCTCGCACATCCTCGACGCGGTCTCCGGTGTGCAGATCGGCAGCCTGGAGGACCTGCCTGCGGACTTCATCTCCCATCCCGTTGCCGCCGATCTTGACCTGGACGGTACACGAGAGATCGTGACGGCCGACAACTGGACTCCAGGTGTCTCGATCTTCGCGGCCGACGGCTCCCTGATCGAGAGCTGTTGGTCCGAGATCGGGGACTGGAGTCATGCCTACTTCGCGATCGGTAACATGGACGGCGATGCCGAGGGCGAGGTCGTCGCCGTCGGGGTCGATTTCATCGTCGTGTGTGACTCGGACGGCACGCTGATCACCGCATCTAGCCCGGAACTCGTGCAGCCGGCTCTCGTCGGACTCGGTGAGTTGGATGGCGATCCACTGCCCGAGATCATCGTCGATGATTCTTCGGCACTGTACGTCTTCGACACCGACCTGACCCTGTTGTGGACGTTCGACGTGGACAGCACCGACGACTGGGACTGGTACCCCTTCGCGCTGGCCGATCTCACGGGTGACGGATTCCACGAGATCGTCGTGCGTGTCGGCGCCGAGCTGTTCGTCCTCGACCGGCTCGGGCGATTGCTGACTACAGTCGTCGCCGACGACTACTTCTGCGGGAGCTGGGTGGGCGCGCCAGCTGTCGTGGACATCGACGCGGATGGCCTCGCCGAGATCGTGGTGCCAGCTTGGCCCTCGTTCGCCGTGTTGGAGAACTCTTCGGGGGGGTGGCAGGTCGAGGACTCCGATCACCCCTGGCCCGACTTCGACAAGTACCCAGGAGACCGCACGGTCGAGGGCGGCATCCCGTCGCCGCTCGATGTTCATTGGGACGATCCGCGGACCAACGTCTGGCAGGGAACGCAGACCAGCATGCTCCCTCCTGTCGCTCTCGCCGATTTCGGTGTGACGGCGATCGACGTGTGTACCGAGCAGGGGGCGGACAGCTCCCTCGTGACGGCATACGTGGCCAACCACGGACAGGTCTGGACGACGACCGACGTCGGTGTACGGCTTGTGTCGCTGGCCGATGGAACGCAACTGGGGGACGCTGTGATGGCGCCCACACTCCTCCCCGGCATGGCGCGAGCGGTCCAGTGGACGGCGCCGGTCGAAGCTCTCACGGCGGGCGTGGTGGTGTCGGTGGACACGAGCAACGCCGTGGAGGAGTGTGACGAGATCAACAACGACGGTGAGTGGACGCCCTGAGTGACCCGCTGGTCCTCTCGTCGGGGCCCATTGCGTCGGTTGCACGCCCCGTCGGCCCGAGGTTTGCACACGACCGTAGCGACTCACCACGCTCGAACCAAACGCACGGGGGGGGACATGCCGGGCCACCGGACCTTGACTGCGATCGTGAGCGGTTGGGCGCTGCTTGCTCTTTGCGGCTGCCCCGATACGAACACCATCATCTCCGGAGTCACGGCCATCAGCGTGGACGGTCGGCACGGTTGCGGGCTTCACGAAGATGGTTCCGTCACGTGCTGGGGATACAACACGAACGGCCAGACCGACAGCCCTCGGGATGCGCGGTTCGTTCAACTCGACGCCGGGGGCTATCACAGCTGCGGAGTGGAGGAGGACGGAGCGGTCGTGTGCTGGGGTGGCGGCGGTCCGGATTGGGGGCAGGCACATCCACCGCAGGGCGTCTTCGAACAGGTCAGCGCTGGCAGCTGGCACACCTGCGCCGTCGATTCGGGGGGCGCTGTCGAGTGCTGGGGGCTGGATGGCGAACAGCAGCGGTTGCCCCCCGAAGGCGAGTTCGTCGAGCTGGCCGCGGGTACGAGCCACGTCTGCGGAATCCTGCTCGACGGTCATGTCGAATGCTGGGGGGACGACGGCCACGACACCTGGGGACAGTCGTCGCCGCCGATGGAGTACGAATTCAGCGAACTCGCGGGCTGGAGCATACAGACGTGCGGGCTGATCGCCGGTGGCGAGATCCGGTGCTGGGGATGCGAGAACGCGATTTCCGAAGACTGCAGCCCTCCTGAGGGATCTTTCGAGATGATCACCGTGGGCGGGAACGCGAGCTGTGCGCTGGACACGGCGGGCAAGGCCACCTGCTGGGGAGACGACGCCGCGGCTCAGTCGCCGCCTTCGGAGACCGCGTTCGGGCAGATATCGAATGGCGCCGAACACGGCTGCGGATTGAGCGTCACCGGCGAGGCGACGTGCTGGGGAGGAGACGACTACGGCCAGGCCGAACCACCGGAGGTTGCCTTCGTGGTCGTCGTCGCCGGGGGCGATCACAGCTGTGGGCTCGAGGACGATGGTGCCATCACGTGCTGGGGTCGCAACGACGAAGGGCAGGCCGACGCACCCGTGGGGGCGTTCGTACAGGCCTCCGCGGGATACGAGCACACCTGTGGCGTTCGGGCCGATGGCACGGTGGAGTGCTGGGGATCGAACGAGTACGGCCAGACCGACGCGCCAGCGGGACTGTTCGCCCAGGTCGTCGCTGCCACGCGTCAATCTTGTGGCCTGCGGGTGGACGGGACCGTGGAGTGCTGGGGACGGCTCGGTGATCTCGAAGATCCTCGTCCGGCCGAGGGCGTCGGTGCGATCAGCTCCGGCGGAGATCACTCCTGCGGATTGACCGCAGAGGGCGGGGTGGTCTGCTGGGGGAACGATGGCTACGCCCAATCGGAGCATCCCGAGGTCCCAGACAGTGTCGGATTCACCCAGCTCAGCACGGGCTACTGGCACTCCTGCGCAGTTCACGGCGATGGCCACATCGAGTGCTGGGGGGACAACAGCTGGGGCCAGCTCGCCGCTCCGGACGAAACATTCGTCCAGGTCTCGGCTGGCGGGTTCGGATTCGACGGCGGGCACGCCCACAGCTGCGGCGTCACAGATCGAGGTGAGGTGCGGTGCTGGGGGTCGAATCAGCATGGCGAATCCTCGGTTCCCGAGGACGTGGCCGCGCTGGAGTTTGCCGAGGTCAGCTGCGGCTACCGGGCGTCGTGTGGCCTGACCGTGACCGGGGACGTGACCTGTTGGGGGGCGCTCGATTTCAACTACGGGGACGAGGATGTGCCCTGGCCGAGGGATTGCACCTGACTCCTCACCATCCAATCACTTGAAGAAACGGCCGACTGACGCACACATACCTGTGGGGAGGGCTCCCATGGTCCATCGAGGTGCTGTCTTTACGCGGGTGCGACCTCGTACACGCAAGCGAGCCCCGGGTCTGTCGTTGATCGGCGTACTTCTCTCCTGGTGCATCGTCGCTCCCGCCATCGCTGAACCCATCCAGCTCAGCCCGGCCGCCTCGTTCGTCGGCGAAGCCGTGGAGGACAACGCGGGTGCAGGGTTGATCTCTCTGGGAGACGTGAACGGCGATGGATTCGACGACCTGGTCACCGCAGCTCCGCAAAATGACGAGGTCCTGGAAGATGCCGGCCGGTACTACCTGCTGAGCACCGCGGACTGGCCCTGGGGACTCGAGGCTCCCCTGGTCGACGTCGCCTTTGCGTCCTACCTCGGCGAGGGCGAGGGCGATGAGGCCAGGAGACCCGCCGTGGTCGGCGACGTCAACGGCGACGGGCTCGACGACCTGCTGGTTGGCGTACCCCGCAACGGCCATGCCGGGGCCTATGGCGGGCAGGCGTACCTGATCTTCGGCCGCGTGACCGGCTGGGCCATGGACCTCTCGCTTTCGCAGGCGGACGTATCCTTCGTGGGGGAGGTCGCCTCTGACCTTGCCGGGTACAGCGTGGCTGGCATCGGCGACGCAAACGGTGACGGGTACGCCGACTTCCTGATCGGCTCCCCGGACAACGGCGAGTCGGGACATCGCGCTGGGCAGACCTACGCCGTGCTGGGCGGGCCGTCCATGAGCGCGTGGCGGGAGCCCCTGTCCAGCGCCGACGCCTCGTTCCTGGGCGAGTCGCCGGACGCTGAGTCCGGTGCAAAGGTCACCGGCGCGGGAGACGTGGACGGCGACGGCCTGGGCGACCTGCTGATCGCGGCCCCGTTCCACGAGGAGCCCGGCCACGATGGCGGCAAGGTCTACCTGCTGCTCGCAGGCTCCATCAGCTGGACCATGGACGTCTCCCTGGCCGTGGCCGACGCGACGTTCTTCGGCGAGGTGTTCGCGGACAAGGCGGGCAGGGCCCTCGCCTCGGCCGGCGACGTCAACGGCGACGGCCTGGACGACTTCCTGATCGGCTCCGAGGACAACGACGAGCACGGCCAGGGGACAGGGCAGTACTACCTGCTGTTCGGCAGGACGAGCGGATGGATGACCGATGTGTCGCTGGCCGACGCCGACGCCTCGTTCTTCGGGCCAGAGAGCAGCGCGTCGAGCCCTTCGCTCGGCGGGGCAGGCGATTTCAACGGTGATGGATTCGATGACTTCCTGGTAGGGGCCCACGGCCACGACGATCCTCAAAGTCAGGTGGGCATCATCTATGTGGTCGCCGGCAAGACATCGGGTTGGGAGAGGGACACAGAACTCTCGGAAGATGCGTTCGCATACGACGTGGGTGCGGATGCAGAAGCCCACCTCGGATGGTCCGTCGATGGAATCGGAGACGTGAACGGTGACGGCCTCGACGACATCGGCGTCGGTGGACCGACCCTCACCTACAACGGCGGCGTGGGCATGGCCTACATCTACCTGGGCACCGATGGCGACGATCCCGGCGATGACGACGACACGGGCGATGACGACGACACGGGCGATGACGACGACGCTGCCGACGACGACACCGGGGACGACGACACCGATGGGAACCCGGCCGACGACGACACCACCGCGTCACCTGAGGACGACGACGCTGAAACGGACGAAGGTGGGTGCCAGTGCGGTCACCTGTCACGGCCTCCCCGAACGGCGACCTTCCTCTGCTGGCTCCTCGTCACCTGGCTGTGCAGCCGGCGTTTCGGGCGAACGTAGGGCCCTTGGCAGCGTCCGAGGTGCGCAGACCTCTGATAGGGTGAGCGAAGAGGAGGGAAAAGGTGGGCAGGATCAAGGGCTGTTGGTGGGGAACGACGTTGCTCGTCCTCCTGTTCGTCTCCGGGTGCGGGGTCTGCGAACCCGGGCACATCCAACCGTGTGACTGCGACGACGGAGCGACAGGCGAGGCGGTGTGCAGCGAGGAGAGCTCATGGAACGAATGTGTCTGCCCCATCTGCGAGCCCGGCGACACCCAGGAGTGCGCCTGTGACGAGGGATATGCGGGGATCGAGATGTGCACGGACAACGGCCTGGACTGGGGTTCGTGCGAGTGCAACGACTGCGCGGCATACGTGGACCTGGTGTGCAACTGCGAGGGCGCGGAAGAGTTCTACGATGCCCTCGGCACGACGTGCTGGGACACATACCAGCCCCTCATCGACCTGGGGGATCCCGAGGCCTGCGAGCTGGCCAGGGACGCCTTCGAGGCGGCGGGAGGGTGCGACCAGTTCGGCGTAATGGGCGACGACGACGACACGGCCTGAACCGTGATTCCTACTCCTCCCGGGGCGAATGAGCCCCGCAGGATTCGGTCTCGGTACCCAGCAGCTCGTGCCGTCCCTCCGTCTCGTAGAACCCGAACTTCTGGAGCAGCTCGTACTTGGGCATCACGTTGTGTTCCAGGTTCACGTGGAAGAACCCGGGGAAGACATCCGGGTGGGAGCGGATGAACTCGTAGATGCGCTCGTGCTCGGGGGCGATGGAGACCCGGCCATCCGAGCAGACCTCGTGCCCGGTGAGCATGTACTCGGGGAACAGCTCCGGGCAGAACTCCAGCTCGACCTCGTCTCGGACCTCGTCGTAGACGGTACTCTGGGGAAGCAGCGACAGCAGCGAGGGCAGGATGCGGGCCCCCATGCCGCGCACGGTGATCATCTGCAGCAGGGTCTGCTGGAAGTCCTCCATCGTCTCGTAGGGGAAGCCCCACATGTAGAACGCGTCCACCCGCGGGAAGATGCCCAGCGCCCTGGAGACGACCTCCTGGGCGTGGGCCGCGGTGAAGCCCTTCTGTGTCCTCTCCAGGATCTTGTCGGAGCCGGACTCGATCCCGTAGCGCAGCTCGATGCAGCCGGCGTCGGCCATCGCCTCCATCACCGGCAGATCGGTCAGGTCGACCCGGCCGAAGGCCTTCCACCGCACATCGAGGCCGCTGCCCTTGATGGCCTTGCACAGATCCAGCACCCGGTCGGGGGTGGAGACGAAGTACTCGTCCTGGAAGAGGAACAGCTCCGCGCCCGCCTCCGCCTTGAGAAAGGCCATCTCCTCGAGGATGTTCTCGGCGCTGCGCAGGAAAGGCGTTCGGCCCCAGATGGGGGCGACGCTGCAGAAGGTGCAGAGGTAGGGACAGCCCCGGGAGGAGATGATGTTCACCCCCTGGTACTGGCCGAGATCCACCAGGTGATGCGCCGGGAACGGGATGGTGTCGAGATCCTCGATCCGCGGTGGGCTGGGGTTGGAGACGATGCGGTCGCCGTCCCGCCACCAGATCCCTGGCACGTCTGCCAGGCGCCCCCTGTTCTGCAGCGCGCGCACCAGGGCGGGGGCGGAGCGCTCCATCTCCCCGGTGCCCACCACGTCGATCCAGGGGGCCAGCTGCAGCACGCGCTCCTCCACGGCGAAGGGCCCGACTCCCCCCAGCGCCACCTTGACCTCCGGGTAATCTCGATGGAACCGCTCCAGCGCCATCATCGTGAACGGGAGCAGGTTGGCCATGCAGGAGACGAACAGCACCGGCGCCGGAGCCTCGAGGAACCGCATCATCGCGTCGTCGTTGAACAGGTCCCACTCGTCGTGGAGCTGGTAGTCCCGGAAGTCCACCTCGATCCCGGCGTCCTCCAGCGCCCGGGCCAGGTAGAGGGTGCCCAGGGGCAGGTGGATCTCCCGCTCCACGCGGTCCAGATACCGCACGTACAGCATGTTCAGGTTCACAAGAGACACGTCCGCCATGTCGTCTCTCCCATCGACGATCTCGTCGATCCTCGCCGTGTCGTTCAGGCCTGCGTGAGCTGCCCCCAGATTTGCCTGGCGTCGTGGGGCTCGGCAGCGTCCAGCATCGCAGCCCCGGCCCATCCGTCACCGCGGGCCTCCGGCACCACCGCACCGTACCCTGACAGGTAGCGCCGGTCGGTCCGGCCCCGCTGACCGTACTCCTCGGCGATGCGGGCCAGGTCCTGCCGGCCTGGTGCGCCGTTCACCGCGACCAGGTGGAATCCCAGCTCGTCCGCGGCCCGCCACCACCGCTGGACGATGTGCAGGCAGTCCTCGCCGTGGTCGTGGAGCGCCACGTGCAGCGGCGCGCCGCGCTTCTTCCGCACTGCCGGGGGGACGTACACGTAGCAGGTGTACCCGCCGAGGGTCTCCCACCGCTGCCGGGCGAGTTTCGGCTCGCTGGCCGAGTCGTCGTCACCGGCGGAGTCGTCGTCGCCGGCGGAGTAGTCGTCGTCGCCGGCGGAGCAGTCGTCGTCGCCGATGTAGTCGTCGTCGTCGTGGCCAGCGGGGCAGGCGAGGCCGAAGAACGAGCCCCCCACCACCATCGCGGTCACCGACGCCGCCACCTTCTTGCTGAATTGACGCCGGGACATGTCACGCGGGATCACCATCTGATCGATCGTGGTCCGGAGCTGATCCGGGGTCGCCGCCTGAAGCAGCGCCGCCTGCACCGGATCGATCTCGATCCCCCGCCGCGCCGCGGTCCCCACCGGATCCGCGAGGAACTCCTCGCGGAATGCCGGATTGAGGGCGGCGATGGTCAGCGCCTGCTCGATCCCCACGGGTAGATCCGCCACCTTGACGCGTCGCCTCATCGGCCGGCCGCCGACGATGGTGACCCCCGCCTCATGCTGTACTTTCCGGGTGCTCATGGATCCCCTCCTCTTGGTCGCGGCGTTCAGTGTAACTCAGCGGTCAGCCTGCTCGAGGTACCCCAGGAAGTCGGCCGCCTCGAGGATGTCGCCGGTACCGGCGAGCAGCACGCCGGTCTGCAGGTCCACGACGGCGTTGGTCGGGAAGACGGTCGTCGAGATGGGCGGGGCAGATCCTGTCCAGTAGCTGCCCGCGAAGTAGGCCTCGATGTGCTCGGACGCGTCGGCGACCGGCTGGTCCCAGCCGTAGGCCGTGTAGATGACCAGGAACACCCCGCCCAGTGCATGGACCTCGTCCTCGAGGTCACCCACCGAGCTGAACCAGCTCGGACAGCTGCTTCACGTGGTGTCCCCGACCACGATGAGCAACGCCTCGTGGCCGCGGCACTGGATGTCCTGCAGCGTGAACGGGGTCTCGATCCGATCCACGGCGCCATCGCCGTCCTCGTCCACGTACCCGTGCAGGGCCCAGTTGCCCACCGGCTCGCCCACGGTGAAGGCCGAGGCCGCGCCCCAGGTGATACCGTCGCACGGTTCGGTGGTGTCGTCGTCGTCGTCCTGCACCCCGGCGCAATCGTCATCGGCGGCCGGTGGCGAGGCGCATCCTGCCACGGCGAGGGCTGCGAGGGTCGCGGTGAACCAGCCTCTCATTCGAAGGTCAACTCCACGCCGGCGCCGGTGTAGGGCACGTCGAACTCGGTGTCGCACGCGTGGGTGTCGCCGGTGACGTAGGCGTCCCAGACGACGCCGTCCTTGGTGGCCGGCGGGCACTCCCCCCCGAAACACCCCATTTCTGCGAATGCGACGACGCTGACCGCGTACCGTCCGATGGACGGATCGACCTGCACGGCGCACACACCATCCGAGCAATGGGCCGCGTCGATGGTCCACAGCGTCCCCGGCCAGACCACGTCGAGCACCTCGCCCGGCGGCAGCTCCCGCACCGCGCTGCCGCCGTCGGGTTCGCCGGGGCAGTAGTCGTCGAGGTTGTCGTCCGTGCACGCCACCACGCCGTAGGGCAGCCCGTACAGGCAGCTCGACCAGGCGTCGCCGACCGCCTCTGCGCAGGTGAGCAGGTCGTTCAGCCCCTCGCTCCACCACTCGAACCACGGCAGGTACAGCGGCTCGTCCGTGCCGTTGCGCACGGTGACCTCGACGGGAGCCTGCTGAACGGTCTGGACCGTGTCGTCGTCGTCGGAACCACTCGTCGTGTCGTCGTCATCCGATGAGATCGTGTCGTCGTCGCCCGCTGGCGTGGTGTCGTCGTCACCGGATTCGGAGCAGCCCGCCACGAGGAGTGCAGCGGCGAGTGCGGCGATGGGAACGGCAGCGCGCATCGGGTCCCTCCTGGACCACGCTATCACAGGGAAAAGAGAGGGCGTGCCGAGAGCGGGCTGGGGGGCGGTCAGCTCGCCTTTCGGAGTGTCTTCAGCGCGCTGTTCACCGCCCGCAGGTCCCTGGGGGCCACGGTCGGAGCCGCGGCCCAGGCCTCGTACCTCGGTGTCAACGGGACGAACGCCGGCATGAGCTTGGCGGCCATCTTGCGGACGGCATCGCACAGCACCCAGGTGGCGTCGGGATCGGCCGGCGGGACGTTACGCTCGAGGAACGCCAGTGTGGGTACCACGTCGCCCCTCGCGGCCAGCCGGATGGCGAAGCTCGTGGCCTTGCAGACCTCCTCCCTCGTGTCGGACAGCAGCCCCTCGATCATGGACAGGCAGCGGTCCGTGAACTCGGGGTGTTTCATCGGCAACCGCCCCACGACGGTCACGGCGACCCGTCGACGCCAACGATCCTCGTCGTCCAGCCAGGGCTGCATGGCGCCCAACCACTCGTCGGGCCGCTTGCGCACGATCGGCTCCAGCGCATCCATCGCCATCCGGTCCGCGTCCTCCCAGGTGACGCACGACGGACATTTATGGAACAGCATCGAGGTCACGGCCCCGGGATCCTTCAGCTGCATCCCGCCCAGCGCGATCAGCGCGATGTTGCGGCCCTCGCGCCCGTACTCTTCCCACAGCAGGCGGGTCAGCGGCAGGTAGTCGTCCACCTGCTTGCTGGCAGCTTTCTTCAGGGGCTTGGCGATCTCGCGGAGCACGGGGATCGGGATCCCGGCCATCTTGTGCTGACTCTTGAGTTCGGCCTTGATCCCCCCCAGAGCCTGGGGCTCGAACTCGAGCCACAGGGCCTCCAGGGCGGCTGCCGTGGCATCGGATCTCGACGGGTCGAACGAACCGAGCGTCGTCGTCACCCGGTTCGTGATGTTGTCGGTCATGTTCGCGGTCCTCCGGCCGAGATCGATCGGCCACGCAGCGCAGCGCGCGGCGGGATCGGTGTCACTATCGCCCCAGCCACAAGTAGGCCTTGCCCGCGTAGGCGCCCCCATCGGCGTTCTGCGGAGCTCCGAACAGGAGATCGTCCAGCCCGTCACCGTCCACGTCCCCGGCAGCGTCGATGGAGGACGCGGCCCAGTCTGCCAGCCCTTCTCCCACGAAGACCCACTCGGCCTCGGTGGGCGACAGGGCGCCTCCTTCGATGGGGCCGAGGTACAGGTACGCCTTTCCGTGACGCTGCTCGTTCACGTAGAAGTACCCTGGCACGCCGATGAGCAGGTCCGCGCTCCCGTCGCCGTTGACGTCCCCGGCCGCCGAGACCGAGAAGCCGGCCCACTCGTTCTCGGCCTCGGGGAGGAAGGTCGTGTCGGCCGAAGCGAGATCGATGTCCCCCTGGATGGGCCCGCGGACGAGATAGGCCTTGCCGGCGCTGTCGCCAGCCTCCTCGTTCATGTAGGCGCCGATCAGCACGTCGTCGAAGCCGTCGCCGTTCACGTCGCCAGCACCCGCCACGATCCCGGCGCGGTCGTCTTCGGCTTCGCCAAGGAATGTCGCATCGGCGTTCGCCAGCGAACGATCCCCCTCGACGGGACCATGGACCAGGTACGACCTCCCCGTCCCGTACCCCAGGGCCTGGTGTAGCAGAGCTCCCACGAGGACGTCGTCGAATCCATCGCCGTTCACGTCCCCGGCGCCTGCGGTGTGCGAACCGGCCCGGTCGCCGACCTGCTCCCCCGTCAGCACGGCATCGGCGGTCGACAGCGGGACCGCCCCGAGAACCGGTCCCCGGAACAGGTAGACCCGCCCGAACTCCGTGCCCCCGTTGTGGACCACGGGCGCGCCGATCAGGACATCCGCGCGACCGTCCGCATCCACGTCGCCGGCCGATGCCACACACTCCCCGGCCCTCAGGTACTCCTCGTCGGCCTGGAACACGGTGTCGGCGTCCGCGAGATCGACGGTGCCCTCCAGCGGCCCGCGGAGCAGGTAGGCTCGTCCTCCATCACGGTTGTCGACCCAGCTCGCCCACGCACCGACGAGCACGTCGGCGAAGCCGTCCGCGTCGATGTCACCCGCACCGGCGGCGCTCTCGCCGGCTCCATCCCCGGGCTCCTCGGCGACCAGGACCGCGTGGGCCTCCGTCGTCGAGTACGCGCCCGCAAGCGGTCCGTGGAACAGGTAGCAGTGGCCCTCGGTGTAGCCGAGCTCGTAGGGGTCGACCTTCGGCGCGCAGACGAGGACGTCGTCGAGCCCGTCGGCGTCGACGTCGCCCACTCCAGAGACGTCTGCGCCGGCACTCCAGTACAGATCCTCACCCGTGAAGTGGGCGTCGGCGTCCGCCAGCGGGAAGGTCGGGCCATCGGTGAAGTCGCAGTTCTCGTCGACGCCGTTGCCTGGAATGTCCTCGGCGCCGAGGTGGATGGAGGCGTCGGAGTCGTCGCAGTCCAGGAGCGACCCGGGAGGGCAATCGTTGCCTGCGGGGAAGGTGTCCCCATCGCTGTCTTCGCAGCCGCTGGTGACGGTCGTGTCGTCGTCGTCGTCGGCCGGGGAGGCGCTGTCGTCGTCGCCGCCGTGCCCGCAACCCAGGACCGCGAGCGCGGTGGTCACCGCCAACGAGCCAAGGGACCTACCGACCAACCGGGTCATGTGCGCCTCCCCGTGAGGTCCCAGTCTACGCCACGAGGGCTACCAGGGCGCCGGTGAATGGTACGATGTCCCGGCGGATGCCGGCCGGGAGCGACACACATCGTGAGCATGACCTCTGACATCGCCGATCGGCTCACGGCTCTCCGGCGCCAGCTTGGCGGCCGGCCCCTCGCCCTGCCGCACGGACGCAAGCTGGATACGAGAGTCGTGTGGTCGCTGCGAGGCGGCCGAGTGGTCGCGACCATCGACGCGGCCTTGCTGACGAAGAACTTCCAGGCCGCGTCGGCCTGCGGCGCCACCTACGCCTGGTGCCTGGCCTGGTGGCTCGGCGTCCCCGGCTGTGACGTCGAGATCGTGTGCTCGCCGGACGCCCCGCCGGCCCCGGACCCCACCCAGAACACGCGGCTCCACTGGAACCGTTCGGTGTTCGTGCTCGCCGAGTACGACAGGTTGCTGGGTGACCGCTTCCGTCTGACCCTGCCGCGCTCCCCATGGAAGTGGCCCGCAGATCCCGTGATCAACGCGCCCCTGAGCGCGCGCTCGGCCACAGCCGGAAACCGCCAGCCCGAACACGAGCTGGAGGTGCGGTTGACGCAAGACCCGGAGTTTCGCGCCGCATTCGGCCGAGCCGTCGAGCCTCTCGGGCCGGTCCAGCGCCAGCTCCCGATAGGCCTGTTCGACCGTAGCGTGAGTGGCCGCACGCATCACACCCCGGGCGGCAAGAGCCAGGTGGATCTGTGGGCCCTCTCCGAGGACGGCCAGACCCTCCACCTCTTCGAGCTGAAGGCCCCCGGAAACGAACCCCTCGGCATCGTCCCCGAGGCGCTCTACTACGGGCGGATCCTCGAAGAGGTCGCGCGCGGCCGCATCCGCGAGAGCGTTGCCGCCGGCTTTGGCAACGTGGACAAGGTGGTCATGTGGCTCCTCGCCCCCGAGTACCATCCGCTGCTGGGCGCCAGTGAAAACTCCCCACTCGCCTGGCTCCGCGCTGGCCTTCAGGGCAGCCGCCTCGACGTGCGGTTTGCACCGGGATCACTGCGCCGGTTCCTCGTCGCCTAGTTCTGGAGTGGACGGCCCCTTCGACGCAGACCGGCACCCCCGAGCAGCAAGAGCAGGCCCGTCACGACCCCTGGGAACGGCTGGTCCGCCCCAGCCCTGCACTCGCAGCCCCCCTCGCCTGAGCTGTCGTCGTCATCCGAGGCATCATCGTCGTCCCCGTCGTCGTCGTCGTCGTCGCTGCTGTCGTCGTCGTCGTCGTCGTCATCGTCGTCGTCCCCGGCGCAATCGGGATCGTCGGCGTCGGCCAGGCCATCGCAGTCGTTGTCCAGGCCGTCGTGACAGTCCTCGTCCGTCCCGGGGAAGACCCCGTCGTTGTCGTCCGCGCAGTCCGGCGGTTCGTCGCAGGTGCTCCAGCCATCTCCGTCCTCGTCCGCGGGGTTGGCGTCGGCGTCGGCGTCGTCACAGTCGCCTCCGCACACCATCCAGCCGTCCGCATCGAGATCCTCCTCGTCCGCCGGCAGGGTCCCGTCGCAGTCGTCGTCCGTGCCGTTGCACTGCTCGGGCGCGCCTGGGTGGACGGTGGCGTCCTCGTTGTCGCAGTCCCCCTGGCATGCGTTGTACCCGTCGCCGTCCAGGTCCTCGTCGGCGTCCTCGTCCACGGTCCCGTCGCAGTCGTTGTCGATCCCGTCGCACAGCTCGGGGGCGCCATCGAAGACGGTGGCGTCCGCGTCGTCGCAGTCCAGGCCGCACGACAGGTATCCGTCGCCGTCGAGGTCCTCCTCGTCCCCGGGCAGGAGGTCGTCGCAGTCGTTGTCGACCCCGTCGCACTGTTCGGCGGCGCCGGGGTAGGTCAGGGCGTCGTCGTCGTCGCAATCTCCGTCGCAGATGGTGTAGGCGTCGCCGTCGCTGTCGCCCTCCTCGTCGGTGGTCTCGTCGCAGTCGTTGTCGATCCCGTCGCACTCCTCGATTGCGTCCGGGTTCACGTCCGGGTCGTGGACGTCACAGTCGCCGTCGCACAGCGTGAATCCGTCCCCGTCGTCATCGGCGTGCTCGTCGGTCGCGGGATCGCAGTCGTCGTCCAGGCCGTTGCAGACCTCCTCGGCGCCCGGGTGGACGTAGAAGTCGAAGTCGTCGCAGTCCTCGTCGTTGCCGACGAAGCTACCCGGCTGATCACAGTCGATGTCCGTCGTCCCAGGGTCTCCGAACCCGTCGCCATCCAGGTCCAGGTACCAGGTCAGGGCGTCCACGGCGTCGTCCTCGTCGGTCGCCCCGTCGCAGTCGTTGTCCACCCCGTCGCAGTACTCGTCTGCGCCGGGGTAGGTGGTGGCGTCGCCGTCGTCGCAGTCATCGGCGACGGTGACGTGATCGGCGATGGCCATACAATCCTGCAGCGGCAGCGCGTGGGGATCGCCGTGGCCGTCCCCGTCGGCGTCCGGATACCAGCTGTAGACGGGAGCATCCTCGTCGATCAGGCCGTCGCAATCGTCGTCCCCGTGGTTACACGTGTCGAAGCGGCCCGGGAAGATCGAATCGTCCCAATCGCCGCAGTCGCCGTCGCATTCGGTGAAGCCATCCGCGTCGTCATCCACCTCCCAGGCGTGGAGATTCCCGTCACAGTCGTTGTCGATGAAGTCGCAGGCCACCTCCGCAGCCCCCGGGTTGATCGCGTCGTCGCCGTCGTCGCAGTCGCCATCGCACTCGGTGAACCCATCGGCGTCGTCGTCGACCTCCTGGGCGTGGAGGTCCCCGTCGCAGTCGTTGTCGATGAAGTCGCAGGCCACCTCGGCGGCGCCGGGATACACCGCGGCATCGCCGTCGTCGCAGTCCTCGTCACCCGACTCCTCGATCAGGTCGGGGCCGCACTCGTCGAAGCCGTCGCCGTCGTCGTCGACCTCGTGGGGATGGAGGACGCCGTCGCCGTTGTTGTCGATGTAGTCGCAGGGCACCTCCATGCCGTGGGGAGGATCGTTGGGATCGAATTCGATGTCACCCTCGCAGACCGTGTACCCGTCGCCGTCCCAGTCGAACTCGTCGGGATGCACGACTCCGTCGCAGTTGTTGTCGATGAAGTCACAGGCGACCTCGGCGATGCCGGGGTGGATTGCGGGATCGGCGTCGTCGCAGTCCTCGTCGGCTCCACCGGGGCACGCGGCGTCGCCGGGGTTGCCGTATCCGTCACCGTCGAGGTCGATGCAGGGGTGTTCTCCGCCGAGGACGAGGTAGGTCTGGCCAGCATCCTCGCCAGCTTCGTCGCTGGTGCAAGCCCCGATCAGCACGTCGTCGTATCCATCCCCGTCGACATCCCCGGGGCCTGCAACGGACCACCCCGAATACTCGTGTTCGCCCTCACCCAGGAACGACGCATCGGAGACCCCGAGATCCGTGTCCATCGACCACCCGGACGGCCTCCCGAACACGAGGTAGGTCTGACCCGCATACGAACCCGCGTCTTCGTTTCCATACGCGCCCACCAGGAAGTCGTCGTAGCCGTCCCCGTTCGTGTCGCCGAGGCCCGCGACGGAGCGGCCCGAGTAGTCCGAGGTGCTCTCTCCGAGGTACGAAGCGCCGGCCAACGCCAGACTGGTGTCCATCGACCATCCCGAGGCGGCACCGAAGATCAGGTAGGTTTGCCCAGCGTACCAACCAGCATCCTCGTTGCCGGACGCGCCGATGAGGAAGTCGTCGAAGCCGTCACCATCCACATCCCCCGCTCCCGCCACCGAGATGCCGGACTGGTCGAACCCGTTCCCCTCGCCCACGAACGACGCATCCGAGGCCGACAGGCTCGTGTCCATCGCCCAACCCGATGGTCTCCCGAATACGAGATAGGTCTGGCCGGCGTACTGTCCGCCGTCATCGTTTCGGTAGGCACCCACCAGCAGGTCAGCCATGCTGTCGCCGTTCACGTCACCGGCTCCGGCCACGGCGAAGCCGGCCCTGTCGTCCTCTTCCTCACCGAGGAACGATGCGTCGGAAGACGCGAGGCCGACGTCAACGGACCAGCCCGATGGCTTGCCGAAAATCAGATACGCCTGGCCGGCGCTGGGAGCAGACTCGCTGTTCTCCTCTGCGCCGATGACGAGGTCGTCGAATCCGTCGGCGTTGACGTCCCCCGCGTTCTCCACGGAGATGCCGGCGTAGTCGTACGCCGCCTCCCCCAGGAACGAGGCATCCGCCATCGCCAGGCTCGTGTCCATGGCCCAGCCACCCGGGCCGCCGAAGAAGAGGTACGCCTGGCCAGCGTCGGTGAAAGCCTCGTCGTTCAGCGACGCGCCGATGAGGAAGTCCTCGTACCCATCCCCGTTGAAGTCTCCGCCCCCCCCGACGGCGACGCCTGCGTAGTCTCCCGCTGCCTCGGCGAGGAAGGAGGCGCCAGCCGCGGCGAGGCTCATGTCCGGCGACAGGGAAGGATCACCAAAGACCAGGTAGGCCTGCCCGGCGAGGCTTCCGACCTCGTCGTTCCGGATCGCTCCGATCAAGATGTCGTCGAAACCATCCCCGTCCACGTCTCCGATTCCTGACACCGGCCCGCCGGAGTAGTCCCCCTCGGCTTCCCCGTGAAAGGACGCGTCGGCTGTGGCGAGAGAGGTGTCCATCTGCCAGCAGAGGCCAGCGGCCGGGTATGCGAGGAGGAAGAACGCCACCCCGAACGATCCGAGTCGTCTTGCTCTCTTCTGCGTGTTCATCTTGTTCCCCTCCACGCCTCGACCGACCGCGAGTCCACTGGAATCTCCGACGAACTTCGACAGCGAAAACTCCAATGTGGCGACAACCACGTTACCACCGGGGATCGACTCCACTGCAACCTCGAGGGTTCCCGTCGCCAGGCTCCGGCGATGGGGATCTCACCCCTCGGGTGGCACGAACTCCGACGGCGGCACGCACCCGTCGTACAGGTGATGCGTCCGCCCAGGGCCGCAGATGCAGTACCCGAAGGAAGTCCTCGGCCCATACCTCAGCTCCCCGCCGGACTCCGCGCAGGCGGTGTGCTGCACCGTCAGCTTGGCCAGCCAGTTGCGGCGGTGACCCGAGCACGTCTTGAACACCTCGTCCTCGGTGTGCCTCCCGCTCGAGCCGTAGCATCCGTGGCACAGCGGCTCCTCCCAGCAGGCCTGCTCGTCGAGGCCCAGGCACACGGGCCGTTCAGCGGCCGGATCGCAGATGAATGCAACGATGTCGTCGTAGGGGTTGGGCGCGCTCAGATCGGCCAGGGCGTGGCGGTTGGGGTCCGCGCAGACCATGGAGACGTAGTCCGTGCCCTCGGGGACCGAGGCGACGGGGACGGTGGAGGTCTGTGGCGTGCGACAGCCGGCCATCGACAGGACGGCCAGAGACGCCACGACGAGGAGGCAGGGTAGGGGGCGATGCATGATCATGGAACGGTCCGAGGATGCCATCGGTCACCGATGTCGTCCACTCGCGCGGTTCACCTGCGTGGGGGCATGCAGATACCCTGTCGCTGGGCACGAAAGGTGCTCGGTTCCCGGATCCAGGAGGAACGACCATGCGCGCGTACCTGATCACCCTGTGTCTCCCGCTGCTGCTCGCCCTCGGATGTCCGGACGATCCGCCGGCGGACGACGACGACACGACGGTGGGTGACGACGACGACGTGGCCGACGACGATGACGTGGCCGACGACGACGATGATGTGGCGGACATCGAGGGGATCATCGGCGGCGTCCAGGTCAACGACCGCATCGACGCGACCTCCGAAGGCGAGTCCATCCAGATCCACGGCGCGACGGTGTGGGGGTTCTACGAGCAGCCGTGGCCCGGCGAGATCTTCGGCATGGTGTACTCCCCTGCGGACGGCGCGACGAGCTGGGACGTGGAGGACGACGGGGGAGAGTGCGGCTGGCTGAGCTTCGTGCGGCCGGACTGCGACCCACCCTGCGAGTACTACGGCGAGTACTGCGATCCTGACGACGGCGTGTGCAAGGACTACCCGGAGCTCGCCCCGGCGGGATCCCTGTCCCTGCAGGGGCCCAACCTGTCCCTGGACTGGGACTCGGATCCCTACTGGCCGCAAGAGGTGCCCGCGGGAGCCATCTCCACAGGAGACATCCTCGACCTCTCGGCCTCCGGCGGCGCGACCCCCTCCTTCTCCGTATCGGCCACGGCGGTCGCCCCGCTTCAGCACGACATGGCCTGCGACCCGGCGCAGCTGTTCAGCCCGGGCGAGGACCTGGAGGTCACCTGGACCGCGGCCGGCGACGATCGCGTCCGCCTCGAGGTCATCCCTTGGAACCACGGCGGCGCCAAGTCTCGTATTTACTGCGACAGCCCCGACGACGGCGCCCTGACCGTCCCGGCGGCGCTCGTGGACGAGTTCCTGGCCGGGGCGCAGGAGTTCCACGGGCTGTTCATCCTCACGCGGTACGCCCTCGGCGTCGAGGAGCTGGGCAACGGTCACCAGGTGGCCCTGGAGATCGACAGCTCCTGGCAGTGCTACCACTGGTACTGAGAGCCGGAGTGCTCTCCATGCTCAGGCCGCTCGAACGCGCGCCCGCGATTGCCTAAGATCATAGGACCATGACCCAAGACGACTCCACGAAGCCCCAGGGGCTGATGGGCTGGCTGCGCTCGTTGTTCACCAGCGAGCCGGCTCCTTCGCCCGACGAGCCCGCCTCGCCATCTGCCGAGGCACCCACCCACCTCCAGCTGCTGGACCAGCGACTGAACCCACCCGATCACGAGTTCGTCTGCGCCCTCGCCGAGGCGCTGGAGCTGTCCCCGGAGGCGTGCCTGGAGCGCCTGCTCCAGCCCCTGGAAGACTCGCCCATGGACCACACGGCCACCGAGATCCGTGACGGGGCCTTTGTCTCGCTGAACCTGTTTCGCAAGCTCGGCCAGCTGCAGCGCATACCCGGACTCGACCGGCTCGAACACCTCACATCACTCAACTGCGCCATCCACTCGCTTCGCGAGCTCGACCTGTGTGGCAACCCGCTGCTCGAGAACCTGGACTGTGGCTCTCACTTCGAGCGGGACTTCCGCATCGACATCACCGCCTGCCCGCGGATCACCGACGTCCGCTACAACCCCTACATCGAGTACGACAAGAAGTACTGGGCGACGCTGGTGTGCACGGAGCTGCAGAAACGAGTGCTCTTCCCGAAAGCCCGCAAGGGCTTCGAGACCGTCGAGTCCACCCCCGACGAGATGCACTCAGTCGCCCAGCGATACAACTGGGACTGGGGACTCGCGCCGCTGAAGTGGATCGCCAAGCACGCACAGTGCGACCGCGGTACCGCGCTGATGATCTACTGGATGGGGAGCCCGCACTGGTACACGCAGTACGCCAAACCCGCCGACGTCCCGTCGCACGAGAAGGACACGTTTGGACTGCTCAGCGCCATCGAGAAGCGGTACGTGAAGGGTGGGTACGAACGCAGCGAGTTTCGGTTCGACCCGCGTGCGGACGACTCACGCGGCGAGCCGGTGGACTCGACCACGAACGAGTACGGTGACATCGAGGTCCGGCGGGCGATCCCCGAGTTGATGTTCGAGGCGAGCAGCTGAACGAGAACGAACGCGAAGCGGTCCGTGGGCCGCTACAGCCCGCCTCCGTGAAGCAGGTACACAGCCCCGGCTCCCGCGGCGCCGTCGTCATTGCCCGGTGCCGCGATGAGGAAGTCCGCGTACCCGTCGCCGTTCGTGTCCCCCGCCGTTGACAGGCCAGTCCCCGCCCGGTCTTGTGCAGCCTCACCTTGGAAGGTCGCGTCGGCGTTCGCCAGGTCGATGTCGCCGAGCACCGAGCCGTACACGAGATATACGGCCCCAGCGTCCGTCCCCACATCGTCGTTGTGCGCCGCGCCGATCAGGAGGTCGTCGAGGCCATCGCCGTTCACGTCTCCGGCGCCGCAGCCGTACCAGCCGGCGTAGTCCTCGTCGTCGGTGCCGGCAAAGGTGGCGTCCGCGATCCCCAGATCGAACGAGCCGCTGAGGGGCCCGTAGAAGAAGTACGCGGCGCCCGCGTCGTTCCCTCCGAGGTCGGACATGTACGCCCCCACGAGGATGTCGTTGTAGCCGTCGCCGTCCAGATCACCGGCACCTGCGACGTTCGTCCCAGCGCTGTCACTCGCGGCCTCTCCGTAGAGCCGTGCCGGGGCGGTGGCCAGATCGAGGGTCCCCGACAGTGGAGCGTGCAGCAGGTAGGCCGCGCCGGCGTTCGTGTCGCCAATGTCGTTGAGATACGCGCCCACGAGCAGGTCGGCCAGGCCGTCGCCGTTGACGTCCTCGGCGATGTCGACGTTGTACCCGGCGTAGTCCCCTGCTGCCTCGCCGACCATCTTCGCATCGGCCGTGGACAGGTTGTACGTGCCCGCGACAGGGCCGAAGAAGAGGTAGGCGGCGCCCACGTTCGAGTCGCCTGGATCGTCATAGGACGGAGCCCCGATCAGAACATCGTCGTATCCATCGCCGTCCACGTCTCCCGCGCTGGACACGGAGAGTCCCGCGTTCTGGTTCGCGTCCTCGCCGATGAACGTGGCGTCTGCCAGCCCGAGGTCGAGGGACCCATGGACCGGGCCGTGCACCAGGTACGCCTTGCCCGGTCCTTCGTTGTCCCATTGCCAGGCGCCGACCAGAACATCCGCCGCCCCGTCACCGTTCACATCTCCACTGGCGGACACGGACACACCTGCGTGATCCCCCTCGTCCTCTCCGAGCAGCTTCCCATCGGCGAGCGCGAGGTCGAGGTCGCCTCCGGGCACGTCGTAAACGAGGTAGACCGCCCCCGAACCGATCCCACCGGCGTCCTCGGACGAAGCGCCAATGGCCACGTCGGGGACTCCATCGGCGTCGATGTCGCCCCCACCCGACACGTTGCGGGCCCAACCCCCGTCGGCCGTGACCAGGAGGCGCGCGTAGGCCGTGGAGAGGTCGAACGTACCCGCCAGCGTGCAGCCGTTGTCGGTGCCATCGCAGTCGTTGTCCAGGCCGTCGTTGCAGGTCTCCGTCTCACCTGGATTGACGAGGACCTCTCCGTCGTCGCAGTCGTCGTCACAGGTGGACCACCCGTCGCCATCTGCGTCGTCGAGGTTCAGGGCGGGATCCCCATCATCGCAGTCTCCCTCGCACGGGGAGACGCCATCGCCATCCACGTCTTCCTCGTCCAACGGCACGAGCCCATCGCAGTCGTTGTCCAGTCCGTCGCAGAGCTCCGACGCTCCTGGGTGCACCGTCGCATCCGCGTCGTCACAGTCGTCCGCGCAGACCATCACCCCATCCCCGTCGTCATCCACCTCGTCCGGACCGAGCATCCCGTCACAGTCGTTGTCCACGCCATCGCATAGCTCCACGGCGCCAGGGTAGGTCGTCGGATCCCCATCGCAGTAGCACCAGTGCTCACAGCACATGTGGCCATCGCCATCGTCGTCGTTCTCGTCCTCCCCCGGGCTCCCATCGCAATCGTTGTCCAGGCCGTCACAAAGCTCGGTCGCGCCGGGGTACGTGTCCTCATTGCCGTCGTCACAGTCCCCCTCGCAGACCATGAAACCATCGTTGTCGTCGTCCACCTCGTCGGCACCGAGTATCCCGTCGCAGTCGTTGTCGATGTTGTCGCAGAGCTCCTCGGCGCCTGGGTACGTCGTCTCGTCCTGGTCCTCGCAATCGCCGTCGCAGGTGTCCACGCCATCCCCATCCAGGTCGTCGAGGTTCAGCTCTGCATAGGTGTCGTCGCAGTCGCCCTGGCACTCGGAGTACCCATCGGCGTCGTCGTCCTCCTCCTGGGGGTCGGTCGTGCCGTCGCAGTCGTTGTCCAGGACGTCGTCGCATGCATCGGGTGCGCCTGGATAGACGTCGTCGTTGTCGTCGTCGCAGTCCTCGTCGTTGTCCGCGTACCCCTCTGGCGGCTCCTCGCAGGAGCCCAGCATCTCGGTAGCGGGATCGCCGTACCCGTCCTGGTCGGCGTCCTCGTGGTACACGCAGTCGGACAAGCCCGAGTCGTCGTCATCGGACGTGTCGTCGTCATCGGACGTGTCGTCGTCATCGGACGTGTCGTCGTCGTCATCCGGGGGACAGCCGATCAAGAAGACCAGGCAAGCGAGCAGCGTGAAGAAGTTCTGGGTGCGCATGGATCCTCCCTCCATGGGGAGGATAGCAGGGTGGTTGTACGTGGACTCGTGCTGGCTGCGAGAAGTGGCTGGCACGGTTGCAGCACCATTGAGTTGCGGTATCGCCGCTGGGTACCACTGAGGGGAATCCGCGCAAGCCCCTCCAGGGACGCGTACACTTGATCCCTGCGGATGAGGAGGCGTTCCGATGTTCAAGGTCAATTCCATCGTGGTCTTGTTGGGTCTTGCGCTGCTCTCCTTGGGATGTCATCCCGAGGTGTACGGCACGACCGATGACGACGACGCAGGTGGCGACGACGACGATTCGATGAATTGCCTGGGGGACTTCACGATTCTCCCGCCCCAGGGAGGCACCGCGAAGATCGACGGATGTGTCGACTACGACATCGACGCCACGTACGAGTTCGATCCGGACAAGGCTCCCGAGGTGCGCACGTTCTCCCTGGAGTTCCACGCCACGACGGAGTCCGCCTGGGAATGCTGGGTGCGTGTGGAGCAAAGCGGCGTTTGTGGCGAGGGCTACTACCTCATGGGCGAAGGCCATGGGAGCGTGACCTTTGCCACGTTCGATTGCACGGGGGTCGCAGACGAATACGAGGGCCAGTTCACCTCCGACGACGGGTACATCCACCTCACCACCCTCGACACGGGCTCGGAATCAGGCAATTTCACGGGAGAGCCACTGTATACCGCTCTAGGTGGAAGCCTCTCCATTTCGACGCCCGGAGGGGTTTCGCTCCTGGGGGACTTCTTGGTCACCGAGGAGATCGTCGGTATCGATGCTGAGGAGCACCCGTGCAACGTCTCCGACGGAGACGCGGACGGCGATGGCTACGTGTCGGACGCGTTCGACGGCGAGGATTGCGACGATGGCGACGCATCGACCCATCCAGGCGCCGACGAGGAGGTCGATGGGCTGGACAACGACTGCGACGGGATCATCGACGACAACACGGTTGTATTCGACGACGATGGGGATGGGTACAGTGAGAACGACGGCGATTGTGACGATTCGGACAGCCAGACCTACCCCGGTTCGAACGAGTCTTGCGACGGCAGCGACAACGACTGCGACGGAAGCGTGGACGAGGGCGCTGCGGACGGGTGCAGCACCTACTACCGAGACAGCGACGGGGATGGATACGGCCTGGACTCGGACACCTCGTGCCTTTGTGCTCCCGCTGCTCCTTATGATGCCTCGCAGCCCGGAGACTGTGACGACACCAATGGATGGGTCTATCCCGGCGCACAGGAACTCTGTGACGGGAGCGACAACGACTGCGACAGCGTCGTCGAGAGCGCCTTCGAGTTCAACAGCACCTACGCCATCGCCAGCTACTCCGATGACTTCCTGCCCAGCGCCAGCGGCCTGACCGTGGAGGCCTGGATCAAGCCCGATTTCAATCTCGTCGCCGGGGCCGAGGCCTGCGGGGACTGGTGGTGTGATTGGGCCCGTGTCGTCGCGCTGGAAGGAATCTCGCCCCATTGCGACGACGCAGAGTGGCAGATCGTCTTCTGGTCGGATTCCGGCGAGCTACTGTTCATCGACCAGAACACCGACGGCGTCGGCATCTCCGGCATCACGGGCGGCGTCTGGCATCATGTGGCCTACGAGCTCACCGCAAGCAACCAGGCCCGCGCCTATCTGGACGGTGTTCTGGTCGACACAGGGGCCTTCACCGCGACACCGGGCGACGACGGCGGTCTCCAGGTGACCTTCGGCGCCAAGTACCAGTGTGACGCCTACGTGGGGTACGACGGCGCCTTCTTCTTCCTCGGGTCGATCGACGAGATCCGGGTCTCTCGCGCTCAGCTGTACAACGGGCTGTCGCCGTTCACGCCCGACCCCTATCTCACCGTCGAGAGCTCGACCCGGGCTCTGTGGCGGCTGGACGAACGCTCCGGCACGACGGTGTCGGACGCGTCGGGGTACGGCCACACCGCTACGTTGTCTTCGTCGTCGGGTTGGACCAACGACGCTCCGTTGTGTGACTAGACCGGGCGGCAGCACAGGGCCAGGGAAACCATGCCCAGACCATCCCGCATGACCAGCGTCACAGCGATCCTGGAGACGCTTCTCCAGCGCCAGGGCGCGCTCGTCGCTCTCGCCGAGGACCCGACTTCCCCGATGGAGATCGTTGACCGAGAGAACATCCTGAACTACTTCGTGGAGGGAATCTGGCCGGAACGCCCTCACTCCGTGGAGCATGTCACTCGTTACTTCATGGGCGCGGCATTCACCTACTCGGTGGTGCGCAACTTCCTGCGAGCGCGCGTGGGATTTCTCGGCAGCGGGACCTGGTTGAGCACTGCGTTGAGCCGGTCGTTCGACGAGCCGCGATTCATGGATGCCTCGGTCTGGGAACCCGTGCCGATGGAGCAGCTGGCCCGGGAGTTCGAGAAACGGTTGGACCCGAAATCTCCGCCCCGGGCGGTACCGAGGCGCATCGTGGCGGTCCTCAAGACCGGATCAGCCCACCTGGAACGGGAGCTGGCCGAGGGCGTGGAGCCGTTCTGTGATCGAGTGGACCAGGCCTGCGAACGCGGACCCGTGGGGATGTGGCGCTTCGTGTCGGAGTTCTCGGCACCCGTGAGGTTCATCGGTCCCGCCCTCACGTGCGCGTTTCTCAAGGACATCGGGTTCCTGCAGTTCGTGAAAGTGGACCACCACATCGAGCGGGAGTTTCCCGATCTCATCGGGCACGTCGGGTGTGGGAGCTTGTCCACCAAGGACCATTTCCGGCTATCCATCGAGTTGGGCGAACAGATCGGGATGACGCCGTTCCACATCGATCATCTGCTGTACCAGTGGGGGAGGTACAAGGAGAAGGTGGGGAGTTCGACGGCGTCCGAGCGACGGTAGATCTGCGATAGACTCACACCTCCAGCGAACCGGAGGTCCCCCATGACCAGCTACTGGGCCGTGCGCGTCGGAGAAGGCGGTAAATACGCAGACGTCGCCCGGAAACACGGCTTCGTCGCCATCGAGTGGCATGCCCTCGGCGATCTCCTCTGGTTGCCCGAAGTCGCGGACGACAAAGAGGCCCAGAAGCGATTGCTCTCCGACTACCAGCGCACCCTAGCAGCCCGTTGATCTATCCACCCGCAGCGGTTGGTACGAGCGATCGGCTC
>CAYRNR010000089.1:0-17007 GCA_964425605.1 uncultured Rickettsiales bacterium
AGGGCGACGACGACTTCAACCTCCGCTTCTCCGACGCGCGCGCCCAGATCATCCGGCTGCACCTCATCGAGCAGGGCGTGGACGAACACCGCCTCGTGGCCAAGGGCTATGGCGAGAACAAGCCGCTGATGGAGGGCACCACGGCCAAGTCGCGCGAGGTGAACCGGCGGGTGGAGTTCATCATCCTGGACGTGGCGGAGTAGCCCGCGCCCCGCGCGGCCCTAGGTCGCCGCCCCCTCCCTCGACGACCTCAGCAGATCCTCGACGGCCTCGACGAGCCCCCCGGGCTGGAACGGCTTGGTCAGCATCGACGCCCGGGCCGCGAGGCTCTCGCAGCACTGGGCCACGTCCTGCTCCGAGTACCCGGTGACGAACAGCACCCGCAGCCGGGGGTTCTCCCCGACGAGGTAGCTCGCAAGCTCCAGCCCGTCGATCTCGGGCATCACCACGTCGGTGACCAGCAACGACAGGCTCTCGCCGTGCTCCTGGGCGAGCTCGACGGCGCGCTGCCCGGAGCCGGCGTCGATGACGTGGTAGCCCGCACGCTCGAGCACCTCGACCATGTAGGTCCGCACCGCGTCGTTGTCCTCCACCAGCAGGACGGTGGGGTCGTCCAGGCTGTCCCGCGAGGGCCTGCTCGTCACCTTCGCGGCCTCGGGCTCGGCCGCGGGCTCCCCGAACACGCGCGGCAGGCGGATGCGGAACAGGGTGCCCCGCTCCAGGCCGCTGTGGACCTCGATGGAGCCGCCGCTCTGGGAGACGAACCCGTGGACCATGGCCAGGCCGAGCCCGCTTCCCTCCCCCTTGGGCTTGGTGGTGAAGAACGGATCGAAGATCTGCGCCTGGTTCCGGTCCGGGATGCCCTCTCCGGTGTCCTGGATCTCCAGCACGACAGCCGGCCCGTCAGGGGACTCCCCGGCCACGGCATCGACACCGCTGGTGCTCAGGGTCAAGCGGCCGCCGCCGGGCATCGCGTCGCGCGCGTTGGACGCCAGGTTCATCAGGGCCTGCTGCAGGTGGACGGCATCCACCTCGACCCGCAGGGGGCCCGCGCCCATCTCGGTGACCAGCGAGACGTCGTCGCCGAGAATGCGCGACAGGGGATCGGAGAGCTCCGCGATGAGGAGATTGACGTCCACGACCTCGGCTGTGAGCGCCTGCTTGCGCCCGAAGGCGAGCAGCTGCCGCGTCAGCGAGCCCGCGCGCTGGGAGGCCTGCAGGATCTGGTTCACGCGGCTCGACGCCAGCTCGTGCTCGGACACGTCCTCCAGCAGGATGCCGCAGTAGCCCTCGATCACCGAGAGCTGGTTGTTGAAGTCGTGGGCGATGCCGGCGGCCAGCCGACCGACGGCCTCCATCTTCTGGGCCTGGTGGTACTGGGCTGACATGCGCGACAGCTCTTCGGTGCGCAGCCGCAATCGCCTCCTGTAGAGCAGGTTGGTGACCAGCAGCGTGACCGCCACCACCGCGATGACCAGCATCAGCCACGCGGCCCAGACCGGGAAGACCTCGCGCTCGGTCTTGGTCTCCAGCCAGCGGTCCAGGGACTGGTAGTAGACCGACCCGCGCTCCTCGCGCGCCGTGGCCAGGTACGCGTCGATGCGGGACAGCACCTCCGGGTCGCTGTGAGCCGGCGCGGCAAAGCGCAGCTCCGACGGGCAGCACACCACCGAACTGCGCGCCACGTCGTACTCCGCCTCGTGCTGCGTGCCCACCAGGCGGCTGACCAGGCCTGCGTCCACCTCTCGGCGGGCCACCAGCGCCAGCACCTCCTGGAACGAGTCCACCTCCACGTAGGTGCAGCCCAGCCCGAACAGCACGGCGTTCTCGCGGAACCTCGAGTTGTAGATGTCGCCCGCGAGCACGGCCATGGTGGCGCCCTCGAGGTCGAGCAACGACTTCACCTGGGATCCGCGGGGCACGTACAGCTGCCCCCAGTTGCTCAGCAGGGTCTCGTGGTTGAACCGCCAGCGCTGGGCCCGCTCGTCGGAGTACGCGATGCCCGTCATCAGGTCGATCTCGGCGCGGTCTAGCCGGTCCAGGCACTCGGGGAACGTGCCGGGTACGAACTCCAGGTCCCAGCCCTCCCGCCGCGCCAGATCCCGCAGCACGTCCGCGTAGATACCCTGCGCCACCCCCTCGCCGTCCATGAAGACCATGGGACGGTCCTGGTAGACGCCCACCCGCACCGTCCGCGCGGAGGCGGGGGTGAGGACGCTGAACGTCACCAGCGCCAACAGGGCAGACCAGAAACCACGACGGCACCGCATGGCCCCAGGGTATCATCGACGCAACCCGCCAGGTTGGGCGGGGAGGGGTCGCCGAACGATGCCGAACGCCGGTTCGAGAATCCCATCCCTCGTCCTCGGAGTGATGGGCCTCGCGTTCGTCGTGTCCGGCTGCAGCGAGGAGTTCTTCGTTCCCCCGGATCCCCCGGAGCAGATCGCCGGGATCCACGACCTCAACACCCACCTCTACCGCAACTTCGCCACCACCGACCACGGCGTCCTCGAGCCCGCCCTGGCGCAGCTCCTCGATCTCCTCGCCGAGTTCGAGCTCGACGCCCCCTACCAGGAACGGTGCTACTCCCTCGAGCCCCTCGACGCGGAAGATGTCGCCGACATCGACCATCCGCAGCGCGACCTCGGCGCCGTGCTGACCGTCGCCATGGTGATGGCCTCCGCCTTCACCCCCGAGCACAACGCCCAGGGCGTGATCCTAGCGGACCAGCGGCCCATGGAGCCCGGCTCCCCCGACCTCTACGACCGGACCTTCGTCGATCCCAGCGATCCCAGCTGCTTCCCCGGCCGCGGCTGCACGGCGCTGCAGACGGACAACCACATCCTGCGCGACTACCTCGTGCTGTCGTTGCTGTACGACATGCCCAAGAACTACCGCTGGATCGAGGTCGGCGAGGTGGGATCGGGGCAGTGGGCCATCCTCGCCCGCGCCTGGATCCAGCAGGAGTACGAGACCGACGGCGGCTCGATTCAGCTGAATCAGAGCTACACGATGGACATCTTCCTTCCGCGGGACGGCGGGAGCCTCCGCCACCAGGCCATGTGGGTCGAGATGTCCATCGAGGGGGTGGACGACGAGTTCGTCCTCGACACCGCGGCGATGGGGATGGACGCGCAGTTCGTGGCGACGGAGGAGTTCATGGGGGAATGATGGGAGCGTGTGCGGCCTCTTGCACCTGGCTGCGCCGAGCTGCAACGCGTTGAGGACAACGTCGCCGGTGCTCTCCCGGGTATGCGTTTTCCCCTGTTTTTTCTCGGGTCTGGCTTGATAGCGTCGACCTGAGGAAGGGGAATTCCATGTACATCCGAGGTCTCTTGGCCATTCTATTCTTCGTTCTGGGCGGCATCGTGTTCGCGGGTTGCCCGGGAGAAGCCGACGACGACACCTGGCCGACCGACGACGACAGCGGCGGAGACGACGACACCGCCGGCGACGACGACACCACGGGCGACGACGACACCGCGGGCGACGACGACACCGCGGGCGACGACGACACCGCGGGTGACGACGACACTGCCGGCGACGACGACACCGCGGGTGACGACGACACGGCCGGGGACGATGACACGTCGACCGGGACGGATGCCGACGGGGATGGCTACACCGACGACGTGGACTGCAACGACGCCGACCCCGAGGTCTACCCCGGTGCCACCGAGCAGTGCAACGGCCTGGATGACGACTGCGACGGGAGCCTGCCCAACCCCGAAGCGGATTCCGACTCCGACGGTTGGGCGGCCTGCATGGGCGATTGTGACGACAGCGACAGTCAGGTGTTCCCCAACGCTCCGGAGCAGTGTGACGGAACCGACTGGGACTGCGACGGGACGACCGAGTGCTTCGATACCGATTGCACTGCCGAGCCCCAGTGTTCCGGCGCGATGACGATGATCGGGAGAGCGGAGACCACCGAGACCGACGGCGGTACCCTCGAGTACTTCCGCGCCCAGACTCTGGCGGGGACCTCTACCATCAACTGCCCCGACTGCGACTACACCTTCGACATCACGTTCACGACCGTGGCCCAGAACGGCACCTGCTTGTGGTGCTGGGACCTCGACGACGACACCTACGCGATGGGATTCTCGATTTCGCTCGGGACCATCTACCTGTACTACACCGGCTACTACGGATCGGACTGGTATTGGTGGTACTACGCTTCGGCCGGCGGTGCCCACGACGTGGAGTTCTACTACGACTCGTACTACTACTCCTACGTGTTCGTCCAGGAGGGTTACTGGGACTTCTCGGCCAGCGAGTTCTGTGACAACGGCATCGACGACGACGGGGACGGCGACGTCGATTGTGACGACACCAACTGTGCCGCCGAGCCCGTGTGTACCGCAGAGGTGTGCGACAACGGCCTGGACGACGACGGGGACGGCGATGTCGACTGCGACGACACCGATTGTATGGCTGATCCCGTGTGCGCTGCCGAGGTGTGCAACAACGGCGTGGACGACGATCTGGACGGCGACATCGACTGTGACGATGCGGAATGTGCAGCCCATCCCTACTGCGCCGGTGGATCCATGACCGGGTTCGTGGAGACCCGGGAGATCGACGGAGGCTCCCTGGAGTACATCCACCGGCAGATCCTCACCGGCGTGCCGACCAACACGTGCCCACAATGTGACTTCACGTTCGACATCACCTTCACCACCGTCGCTCAGAACGGCTCGTGCCTCTGGTGCTGGGACCTCGCCGACGGCGACTACGAGCTGGGGTTCTCGATCGGGGACGGCGCCATCTACCTGTACTACACCGGCTACTACGGATCGGACTGGTACTGGTGGTACTACGCCTCCATGGGCGGCGCCCACACCGTGGAGTTCTACTACGACGCGTACTACTACTCGTACACCTTCGATCAGTCGGGGTACTGGGACTTCTGATCCGGCCGACCGTCGCCGAGCTCGCCGGGCCTCACGAGGTGAAGCTCACTGGCGGGGACGTGTCGAGGATTGGGGGCAGGAGAGGTGGCGACCCCGGAAGGACTCGAACCTTCTACCCCCAGCTTAGGAGGCCGGTGCTCTATCCAGATGAGCTACGGGGCCGATGGGGAGGTTCATATCGCTGCGGCGGCAGAGTGTCAACGGCACAGGGAAGGGGCGGCGGTCGGGGAAGGGACGGCGCTGGGATTCTTGACTGACGTGGGGGCGCATGGTACGCGTGCATCAAGGGTTCTTGCGCGTGTTCTGACCCGGGATCGCGTGGGGAAACCGCCGAAAGGACAGCTCATGATCTGGTCTCGCTTTCCCGCGCTGTGGAGCCTGGTGCTGATGTCGTGTGTGGCCGTGCTGCTGATGTGCACGGGCTGTCCGGACGAGGCGGAGGGGGATGACGACATCTCGTCGCAGAGCGACGACGACGACGCGACGGCGAGTGACGATGACGACTCGACGCCGGAGCCGACGGAGCTGTTCCGGGGGCTGTGGGCGTCCATGGAGATCTCGTCGAGCGGCGAGACGGTGGTGGCGTACTACGACTACCTGGAGGGTGGCCTTGCGGTGGCGCGGGGGACCGGGGGATCGTTCAGCCACGAGCAGGTGGACGGGTACACGTACGAGACCGAGGGTGGCCTGCCGGTCAACCCGGGGGACCGGGGCCGGTACCTGGACATGGTGCTGGATGCGTCGGACACGCCGCACATCGCGTACCACGACCTGGACGAGACGTCGCTGATGTACTCGACGTGGGACGGCGAGGCGTGGACGAACGAGACCCTCGACGGGACGAGCAGCTCGGACACGCTGGGCACGTTCAACTCCATCGCCCTGAACGGATCGGGCAACCCGGCGATCGCGTACTACGACGCGGGTGAGAAGCAGCTGAAGCTGGCCTACTACAGCGCCGGCTGGGTGGACGAGATCGTGGACGAGGGCGAGCTGCTGGCGGATGGCACGGCGGCCGAACTCGACGAGCCCGACGTGGGCAAGTACGCGCACCTGGTGATCGACGGGTCCACGTACTGGATCGCGTACTACGACGTGGCCAACGGCAACCTCAAGCTCGCGCACGGCACGCCGGGCGCGTGGACCATCGAGACCATGGCCGGTGACGGCGACGGTGACCGCGGCGCGTGGCCGTTCATCTACGTCGAGGCGGCCAACACGCTGCGGATCGCCTTCCAGGACGTGGGCGAGCAGGACCTGCTCATGGGCCGCTACGAGGCGGGGGCGTTCAGCTGGGTGGCCGTGGACACCGGCGACTTCGTCGGCGCCGACTCCATCATCGCCGACGTGGGCGGCGGCGTCCGGGTGCACTACTTCGACGGTCAGGACAACGACGTCAAGCAGGCGGTGGACCTCGGGGACGGCAACTGGGACATCAGCACGCTGATCAGCGACGGCGCCGTGGGCTTCTCCAACAACCTCGCCTACCACGACTCCAAGATGAAGACATGCTCGTTCAACTACACGACGGGCGACTTCCACTACGAAGAGATCACCCCGTAGGGGTGGTCGAGGTCAGTCCTACAGCAGGTCCTTCACCTGCATCACCAGCGCTCCGATCAGCACCGCGATCAGGATGATCACCCCCACGTAGAGCCAGCCGAAGCCGCCGGATGAACTCCGGCGCGGCTCGAGGCGCGCGGACGAGTGGTCCTCCTGCATCACCGACGGGGGGGGCCGGCGAGACGGCGGCTTGTTGCGGACCACCGGTTGCCGGGGCGGCGGCGGGCTCGCGGGCCTGGCGGGCGGAGCCTCGGGCTCCCGGATCTTCGCCAGCTTGGCCGCGGCCTGGGCCCGGTGGATGGGGATCTCGGCGGTGTCCACGAGGGAGAGGCCGGGGCGCAGCTCGATGCCGGCCAGGGGGTCCTCCGCCTCGTCCTCGTCCTCGCTGGCCTCTGCGGGCTCGGCGGTCGGCTCGTCGCGGACGACCTCGAGGGACTCGTCGGCGTCGGTCGCGGGCGGCTCCGGGGGCTCCTCGACGGGGGGCGCCGCGTCAGCGGCCTCCGGGGCCTCGTCGGGCTCGCCGGTCTCGTTCTCCTCGGGGGGGATCTCGGTGCTGGTCGTGGTACGGGAGCGGCGCTTCATGGGCTTGAGACCCGTGAGCGTCGTGGAGAAGTGGCTGCTGAAGCCCGGAAGGTCGCGGTCTTTGGGGTCGTTGCCGTTGGTATCGGACATGGATTCCTACCGCTTGGTACTGCGATTGTATGCCGAACCCCCGAGCTACGCCACCCGCGCTAGAGCGTGTCGGGCATTGCCCGACCGCTCCCCGTGCCCGTGCCCGTGCCCGTGCCCGTGCCCGTGCCCGTGCCCGAAGGAAGATGTACCGCGCCATGGCATGAGGTCGCTGAAGCGACCGAGGGCCTTGCGGCGTCCCAGCGCCGTTCAGAAGCTCCAGAGTTGGCTCATTGGTCATTCGGGCACCGGCCCTCGGCCTGGGCACGGGCACGGGCAGGGGCACGGGAGCAGTCTGTCGCTGCTACGCGCGACAGACTGCTAGAGACCCTTCAGGGCGCGGTCCATGGAGCGCGAGAAGGACGCAGGCGGCACGTACCCCTGGATCGCGGTGTCCTCGATCTCCTCGCCGTCCGGCCGGCAGAACACGATGCGCGGGGCCCCGGGGACGCCGTAGCGCTCGGCCAGGGTCTCCTCCAGGGGCACGAGCTGGGTCATGTCCACGGTCACCGGGACGAAGGAGCGGCTGCGCTGGACCACGCCGGGGTCCGGGAACGTCTTGTGCTCGAGCTCCCGGCACTGGGGGCAGTTGTCCTGGGTGAAGTCGAACATCAGCGGCAGCCCCTCGGCACTGGCGCGATCCAGGGCCGCCTGGATGTCCGACTCCCAGGCGATGGCCTCGCCCGCGGAGGTGGCGGAGGCGCCGTGGTCGTCGTCGCCGTACAGGGCGTTCGTCAGCATCAGGAAGCCCAGCATGAGCAGCACCACGGCCACGGTGCGCAGGAGCCACGCCGGCCACCCGGCCTCGGGCTCCATGGGGGTGAACACGCCCAGGACCACGCCCCACGTGACCAGCGAGATGGCCATGAGGAAGCCGATGATCCCGTCGGGGACGAACCCGGCGGCCCCGAGGAAGTTGATCGCCGCGAGGATCATGATGAACCCGAAGGAGTTCTTGACGTGGGTCATCCAGCCGCCCGCCGTGGGCAGCCGCTGCAGGGACTCCGAGAAGGTGCCGATGACCAAGAAGAGCATGCCCACGCCCAGCGAGAACACGAACATCACGCCGAACCCCTGGGCGAGGGTCAGCTGGCCCGACGCGATCATCAGCAGGATGGCGCCGACCACCGGGCCGGTGCAGGGCGAGATGACGATGCCGCCCACGAGGCCGATGACGAACACACCGGCGTAGCTCTGGCCGCCGACCTGGCTGAGCTTGGTGTTGACCGAGGCCGGCAGGGCGAAGTTGTACACACCGAACATGCCCAGGGCCAGGAAGAGGAACAGCGCGGCGATGGCCAGCATCACCCATGGATTGCCGAACGCGCTGCCGAGCATGGTCTGGGTGGACGCGGCCACCACGCCGAGGACCGAGTACAGCGTGGCGATGCCCAGGACGTAGACCAGGGCCAGGGAGAACGCCTTGGCCCGGCTGGAGGTCCCGCGCGCGCCGATGACCGCGACCGTGATCGGGATCATCGGGTAGACGCACGGCGTGAAGCTGGCGGCGATGCCGCCGAGGAAGGCGATGAGCAACACCAAGAGGAAGCTCTTGCCTGCGGCCTTCTCCAGGGCCCCTGCGAGGCGCTGCTGCAGACCGGCGAGGTCCATGTCCTCCGACGCGACCGTCTGAGGCTCCTCGGGCACGTCAGCAGGCGCGTCCCCGGCCGTCTCGGGTTCGGCCACCTCGGTCGCTGGCTCCTCGTCGTCCGACGTGGGCTCGGCGGCCGCGCCCCCCTCGCCGACCACCACGTCGAGATCGAACACCTCGGACGTGGGGAAGAAGCACATCTTGGGGTTGCAGCCGCGCCAGCGCACCTCGGCCTGCACCGGGTAGGCGCCGTCGGCCGCGTCCGCGGGGACGGTCACGGGCAGCGAGATCGTGATGGCCTTGTCGTAGATCTCGACGTCCTTGTTCTCCCACTTGTCGAACTTGGTCACCGGCGCCGGATAGACGGGCTCACCCGCGGTGAGGGCGCCGACCTCCAGCCAGGCCGCGGACGTGGCGTCCCGGTAGATGTAGTGATCCGCCGGGATGGCGATCGCCACCTCGACGGTGACCGTGTCCCCGGCGGCCGCGGGCGCGCCGCCGACGGTCGCGCTGGCCGTGAACGGCTGCTGGCCGACGCCGAAGGCCGCGGCAGGGATCAGGAGGGCGAGGGCTGCGATCGTCGCGAAGAGTGTGCGCATGGTCGGTTCCCTTCGAGCCCAAACTATCGCCCGCGCGGCAAACGTCAAGCAAGGGACAAGGATATCGGCTCGCGCGCGCCGTGCCCGCGCGGCTCGACGCCGCGCCCTGGACTTCATTAGAATCTCCCCCATGGGCGGAAGGGCACCCACCGAGGAGCAGCTCGACGAGGCTCGCGTGCTTGCGGAGCAGGACGCCGGCGCCACGCACCACCGCGTCCGCTACGCCGAGCTGCTGAGGCTGGCGGGGCGGCTGGACGAGGCCGCGGACGCCTATCGCGTTGCCGCGCGCGCCTACACCGTCCAGCGCGACTGGTATCGCGCCTTTGCCATCGCGCGGTCCCTGCTCTACCTGGATCCCTCCGACACCGAGACCCAGCGGTACATCAACTCGGAGTACTCCCAGCACCGCAGCGGCGCGACCACCAAGCTCGAACCCCGGGATCGCAGCCTGATCTCCTCGGTGATCGAGGCCCCGCTGCCGCCGGCGCTCTCCGCGAAGCCCCGGTTCCCCCTCGAGACGTCCCGCGCCCACGAGATGATCGGCCTCGACGTGCTGTCCGACGTGCCGCGGGAGGACGTGCTGGAGATGCTCCACCACCTGCGCACGGTGCTCGTCCAGCGGGGCGAGACCATCTTCCGCGAAGGCGAGATGTCCGACGGCATGTTCATCATCCTGCGCGGTGAGGTCTCGGTGCGCGTCGTCGACGACGTGGGGCAGCTCGCCACGCTGGCCACCCTCCGCGAGGGCCAGTTCTTCGGCGAGTTCGCGCTGCTGGGCTCGCCGCTGCGCACCGCCCGGGTCGAGGCCTCGACCCGCGTCGAGCTGCTCGACGTGGACAGCGAGGTCTACGAGCTGCTCTCCGAGCGCAGCGCGAGGTTCCGCGACGCCATCCACAACACCTGGAGCCTGCGCGAGCGCCAGAACGTGGTGGCGCGCGTCAGCCTGCTCTCCGGTCTGCCGGAGGAGGGGAGGGCGCGGATCATCGAGGGCCTCGAGCGCGCATCGGTCCGCGCGCGGGAGCTCGTGGTCCGTCGCGGCGATCCCACGGACCGGATCTGCATCCTCGGCCGGGGGACCCTCGAGGTGTACGACCGGGACGAGGACGGCCAGAAGCGCGTCCTGAGGCATCTCACCGCCGGGCGCGTGGTGGTGGACGACGCCGTGGCCGACGACGAGCCCTATCGCCTCCATGCGCGGGCCCTGGAACCGTGCATCATCTACTGGCTGTCCAGGGAGCTACTGCTCGAGGTGGCCGGCGATGCGCCGGACGGCGCCGCGGCCTTCGAGCGGTTCTTCCGCGCCACCGACACCCCCGAGAGGTGACCCCCTTGCCCAGGAGAATCCCCCCTGCCGACACCGTGAACACCGTGCACCTGATGGCCATCTGCGGCACCGGCATGGGTGCCTTCGCCGGCCTGCTGCACGAGGCGGGCTTCAGCGTCAGAGGCTCCGACGCCGGCATCTATCCGCCGATGAGTACCCAGCTGCAGAAGCTGGGGATCCCCCTGATGGAGGGGTTCCGCGCCGAGAACCTGGCGGGGGACCCGGACCTGGTCGTGGTCGGCAACGCCATCACCCGCGTCAACCCCGAGGCCCAGGCCCTGCTGGAGTCCTCGCTGGACTACACCTCGTTCCCCGAGGCCCTGGCCGAGCTGTTCCTGGCGCGCCGTCACCCGGTCGTGGTGTCCGGCACCCACGGCAAGACCACCACCTCGGCCCTGCTGTCGTGGTGCCTGCTCCACGCGGGTCGCGATCCCGGGTTCCTCGTCGGCGGTGTGATGAAGAACGTGGACGGCAACTTCCGCGCCGGCGCCGAGGGAGCCCCCTTCGTGGTGGAGGGCGACGAGTACGACACCGCGTTCTTCGAGAAGACCGCCAAGTTCCTCCACTACCGCGCCCGCACCGCGATCCTCACCAGCGTCGAGTTCGACCACGCGGACATCTACCCCGATCTCGACCGCATCGAGCGCGAGTTCCAGCCCTTCGTCGGCGGCCTGCCCAGCGACGGGCTCCTCGTCGCCTGTCCCGACGGCGAGGCCGTGGACCGGGTGATCGAGCACGCGAGCTGCCCCGTGTGGACCTACGGCGCCCGCGGCACCTGGACCGGCGAGATCCTGGGCACGGGCGAGCGCGGCATGGAGTTCCGCGTCCTCGAGGACGGCCGGGAGCGCCTCCGGGCCCGCTGCCTGCTCGTGGGGGAGCACAACCTCGACAACCTCGTCGCCGTGTCCGCGGTGCTGCTGCACCTCGGCCTCAGCCCCGACGAGATCGCCGCGGGCCTGGGCGCCTTCGAGGGCATCCGTCGCCGCCAGGACCTCATCGCCGAGGTCGACGGCGTCGCCATCCTCGACGACTTCGCCCACCACCCCACCGCCGTCCGCGTCACCCTCCACGGCACCCGCCTGCGCTTCGGCGAGCGCCGCATCTGGGCCGTCTTCGAGCCCCGCACCAACACCTCTCGCACCGACGTCTTCCAGGCCGAGTACGCCGCGGCCTTCGAGCACGCCGACCGCGTCCTCCTCGCCCCCGTGGACCACCCGGAGAAGGCTCCCGAGGGGCACCTGATGGACATCGATCGACTGGCCGAGGAGATCGGCCCGCACGCGCGGACACAGCAGTCGGTGGACGAGATCGTCCAGACCCTGGCGACCCGGTGCGAGCGTGGTGACGTGGTGCTGATCATGAGCAACGGGGCGTTCGGGGGGATCTACGACAAGCTCCCAGCCGCGCTCGCCCACCGCTGAACCCGGGACGAATCATGCCCAAGAAGACCCCGTCGAAGACCCCGTCGAAGACCGCGTCTCCTGCCGACAAGGCCCTCAAGAAGCTCCGCCGCAAGGGAAAGACCTCCGCCTCGGCGAAGCTCGCCGGCGTGATCGTGGACGACCTGCTGTCGCGCCCCCTGCGAGAGTTGGCGCCGCCCCAGGACGTGGCCGAACGCTCGATGGAGCTGCTGGCCGGGCTGTCCGACGCGGACGACCTCGAGGGGATGGTGAAGGATCGGGTGGACCGCTGGCTGGGGCACATGGAGGCGGAGGAGGGGACGCTGCGGGACTGGCTGCCCGGGGACGCGCCCCAGCGGCTGCAGGAGCTGGTCGCAGCAGCGCGGGCGGGGGACTCGGACGCCACGCTGAAGATGCTGGACCACGAGGCCATGCGCGGGCTCGTGCGCAAGGTGCTGCGCGAGACCCTGTCGAACTTCGTCAAGAAGCTGAGATCGCCCGTCTCCGACAACCGGCTGCTGTCCGGGGTGCGCAAGCGAGCGTCGGGCGTGCGCAAGCGGGCCGGCCGGTTCGCGAGCGCGCCGCGCAAGCTCGTCGGGGGCCTGGGCGACGGCATGATGGGGGCGGTCAGCGACGAGATGGAGCGGCAGATGCAGCGACGCGTGGGGGACTTCGTCGACCAGGCTGTGGGCGGCGTCCTGCGCCGCATCGCCGATCACGTCACCGATCCGGGCCACCAGGAGCAGTTCGGCGAGATGGGCGCCGCAATGGTCGACATGACCCTGGACACCCCGACGCGGGACGCCGCAGAGTACCTCGCCGGCGTGGACCGCGACGCCCTCGCAGCCTTCGTCTCGGCCGAGATCGCCGGGCTGGTCGACAGCGATCGGCTCCGAGAGCGTATCGAGCAGCTGTGCGAGGACGAGATCACCGACGAACCCACCCTGGGCGAGTACCTCGACCGCCGCAACATCCTCGCGCCCTGGCGCGACTGGGCCGTGGAGGTCGTGGCCGAGCGCACCCGCGCCCTCGTGGCCACCGACGCCTTCGAGGCCTGGCTCGAGGCGCTCCTGTCCTAGCCCCCGATCCAAGATCCCAGATCCCGATCGATACGGCGCCGGGCCCGAGATCCAGATTGGATCTTCCCAGGAGGGAACAACCACAGAGATCACAGAGGGCACAGAGGAGGGACAGCCGAGACGTGGCCTCTTCTCTGTGCCCTCTGTGATCTCTGTGGTGAATTTCCTCTTCCAGAAATCTGAAATCAGATCCCCAGACTCAGTAGGTGAGCATCCCGCCGTCGATGGTCAGGAAATGGCCGGTGACGTGCCGGGCCGCGTCCGAGCACAGGAACGCCACGGCTTCGGCCACGTCGTCCACCTCGCCGATGCGTTTGAGCGCCTGCTGCTCGAGCACCTTCTCGCGGATCTCGGGGGTGTTGACGAGCATGAACGAGAACTGCGTGTCGATGACGCCGGGGCCCACGGTGTTGACGCGCACGCCGGCCGGGCCGAGCTCCTTGGCCAGGACGGTGCTCATCATGGTCAGGGCGGCCTTGGTCACGCCGTAGAGCCCCAGCCCGAACATGTGGGCCTTGGCCGCCACGGACGCCACGTTGACGATGGCGCCGCCGCCGCGCTCCACCATGCCCCTGGCCACCCGCTGGCTGAGGAAGAAGTGGCCCTTGACGTTGGTGGCGAACAGGGAGTCCCAGAGGCGCTCGTCGGCCTGGATTGCAGGGCCGAAGACCGGGTTGGTGCCGGCGTTGTTGACCAGGATGTCGATGGGACCGAGCTGCTCCTCGACGGCGTCGGCGAGGGCGAGGACGTCCTCGACGCGGCCGTTGTGGGCGGCGTGGGCGATGGCCGTGCCGCCGTCGGCGACGATGGCGTCGGCCACCGCCTGCACCGCGTCGATCTTGCGGGAGCTCACGGCCACCTTGGCGCCCTCGGCGGCCAGCTTCTTCGCGACGGCCTCGCCGATGCCGCGGCTCGCTCCGGTGACCAGCGCGACCTTGCGTTCGATTCCCTTCATCTCGTCTCCTCCTGCGATCGTTCGGGTTCCGTGACCCATTTTTGAGTGTCGACCACTGCTCGCGATCGTGACGATCGTCGAAACCGTCTTGCACGATACGCCCGAAATGGCTACCGTTCGACTCTCTCCTAGCTATCTACGCCCGCGAGGGCTTCGAACACCGGAGGATATCGTGACCGTCAAGCGTGTGTACTACTTCGGCGGCGACAAGGCCGAAGGCAAGGCCGAACAGAAGAACCTGCTGGGTGGCAAGGGCGCCAACCTGGGCGAGATGACCAACATCGGTCTGCCCGTCCCCCCCGGCTTCACCATCACCACCGAGGTCTGCACCGAGTTCGACGAGCTCGGCGGCAAGCTCCCGGCCGAGCTGGCCGAGGAGGTCAAGTTCCACCTGGGCCGCGTGGAGAGCCTGATGGGCCGCGCGTTCGGCGACGCGGGCAACCCCTTGCTGATGTCCGTGCGTTCCGGCGCGCGCGTGTCCATGCCCGGCATGATGGACACGGTGCTCAACATCGGCCTCAACGACCAGACCATCGAGGGCCTGATCAAGGCCTCGGGTGACGAGCGGTTCGCCTGGGACAGCTACCGCCGGTTCGTCACCATGTACGGCGATGTGGTCATGGGCGTGGACCGCGAGGCCACCGAGGAGATGATCGAGGAGGTCAAGCACGCCAAGGGGATCACGGACGACACCGAGCTGACCGCCGAGGACTGGAAGGGCCTGACCGCCCGGTTCAAGCAGCACATCCTCGACACCCTGGGCCGGCCGCTCCCCGAGGACCCCTGGGATCAGCTCGTGGGCGCCATCGAGGCCGTGTTCGCGTCGTGGAACATCCCGCGCGCCATGCGCTACCGCAAGGAGCACAACATCCCCGAGGACTGGGGCACCGCGGTCAACGTGCAGGCCATGGTCTTCGGCAACCTCGGCGACGACTGCGCCACCGGCGTGGCCTTCACCCGCGACCCGGGCGACGGCGACAACATCTTCTACGGCGAGTTCCTGTGCAACGCCCAGGGCGAGGACGTGGTGGCCGGCATCCGCACCCCCCAGCTGATCAACCGCGCCAAGGGCGGTGACCCGGACATGCCGACGCTGCAGGAGATCATGCCCAGCGCCTACATGGAGCTGGACGAGATCCGGACCAAGCTCGAGGACCGCTACCGCGACATGCAGGACGTGGAGTTCACCATCGAGCACGGCAAGCTGTGGATGCTGCAGACCCGCAACGGCAAGCGCACCATCTTCTCGGCCATCCGCATCGCCACGGACCTGGTGGACGAGGGCAAGCTCGATCCGGCCCAGGCCCTGACCAAGATCGAGGCCACCGAGCTGCCCAAGCTGTTCTCCCCGATCCTCAAGACCGAGGCCAAGGCCGAGGCCCGCGACGCCGGCCGGCTGCTGACCACCGGCCTCAACGCCTCGCCGGGCGGCGCCTGTGGCCAGCTGGTGTTCGATCCGGACACCGCCGAGGCCTGGGTCGAGAAGGGCCACAAGGTCATCCTCACCCGCGTCGAGACCAGCCCCGAGGACATCGGCGGCATGTCCGTGGCCGAGGGCATCCTGACCGCCCGCGGTGGCATGACCAGCCACGCGGCGGTGGTCGCCCGCGGCATGGGCGTGCCCTGCGTCTCCGGTGCCGGCGAGCTGCGCATCGACTACGACGCGCGCACGATGACCGTCGGCGACCGGGTGCTCAAGGAGGGGGACACCATCGCCATCGACGGGTTCGACGGCGAAGTCTACCTCGACGCGGTGGACGTGCAGCCGTCGGAGATCATCCAGGTCTTCAGCGGCGAGCTCGATGCCGCCACGTCCGACCTGTACCAGCGCTACCAGAAGGTCATGAGCTGGGCCGACGAGTTCCGCACCATGGGCGTCCGCACCAACGCCGACTCCCCCAACGACTCCACCGTGGCGCGCAACTTCGGCGCCGAGGGCATCGGCCTGTGCCGCACCGAGCACATGTTCTTCGGCCCCGAACCCGAGCGCATCGTGTCGGTCCGCGAGATGATCCTCGCCGACGACGTGGCCGGCCGCCAGGCCGCCCTGTCCGAGCTGCTCGCGTACCAGCGCGCCGACTTCCTCGGCATCCTCGAGGCGATGCACGATCTGCCGGTGACCATCCGGCTGCTCGACCCGCCCCTGCACGAGTTCCTCCCCCACGAGAAGGACAACCAGCAGGAGATGGCCGAGGAGATGGGCGTCAGCGCTGACGTCATCCGCCAGAAGGTGGACGCCCTGCACGAGTTCAACCCGATGCTCGGCCACCGCGGTTGCCGCCTCGGCATCACGTACCCCGAGATCACCGAGATGCAGGCGCGCGCCATCATGGAGGCCGCCTGTGAGCTCAAGCGCAAGGGCGTCAACGTCAAGCCCGAGATCATGGTCCCCCTGATCGGCACCAAGGCCGAGATGGTGCACCAGAAGCGGATCGTCGTGGACACCGTCACCAAGGTCTTCGCCGAGCAGCAGCTCGAGGTGGACTACCTCGTGGGCACCATGATCGAGATCCCGCGCGCCTGCCTGACCGCGGACAAGGTCGCCGAGGAGGCCCAGTTCTTCTCCTTCGGCACCAACGACCTGACCCAGATGGCGTTCGGCTACAGCCGCGACGACGCGGGCAAGTTCCTGCGGGTCTACACCGAGAACGACCCGGAGAAGTGGCCGCGCCTGATGACCGAGCAGATCCTCCCCACCGATCCCTTCGAGGTCCTGGACTTCGACGGCGTGGGCGAGCTGGTCAAGATGGCCGTGCAGAAGGGCCGCAGCACCAAGCCCGATCTCAAGATCGGCGTCTGCGGCGAGCAGGGCGGTGAGCCCATGTCCGTCAACTTCTTCCACAAGGCCGGACTGAACTACGTCAGCTGCTCCCCCTACCGCGTCCCCGTTGCCCGCCTCGCCGCGGCCCAG
>CAYRNR010000089.1:17107-36351 GCA_964425605.1 uncultured Rickettsiales bacterium
GCCCGCCTCGCCGCGGCCCAGTCCGTCCTGAAGGACTAGCTCAGGAATCCTCCAGTATCCACCGCTCCGCCGCGTCGTGCCCCGGGAGGGCGCGGGGGGCGAGGTACACCATGCGGGTCTCACGGTAGATCTTGTGGCCGGACGGGGCGTTGAGGGTCACCACGTCGGTGGAGGGGTCCTGCACACCCATCACCAGCACGTTGTGCTCGTCCTTCATCAGCGTGAGGAGATCACCGTACGCGGCGGGGATCTCGTCGAGGACCGCGGACAGGGGGCCCACGAACATCCGCTGGGCCGGGTCGCTGATGACGAGGTCCAGCGCGGTCCCGGTGCCGGGCATGGCCACGGTGTGCCCCAGCACCGACAGGCCGAGGCGGGCGGTCTGGACGACCTCGTCGGCGCCCGAGACCAGGGCGTGCTGCACCTTCTCCGGATCGAGGATCTCGGCGACCACCTGTAGCGGGATGCGGCGCTTGAAGCCCTCCTGGTCCTTCTTCTCCATGTAGGAGCGGATGGTGAACAGGGTCAGCAGGGTCACCGCGTCGGCGTCGTGCAGATCGCGGCCCAGGCCGCGCCCCATCACCACCGCGGCGCGGGCGTAGGCCAGGCGCACCTTGTCGAGCTCGCTCTCCTTGGTGGGATCGCCGGGGACCCAGGTGAACCTGTCCGGGATCTCCTGGACCGGCTCCTTGGGCGAGAAGACCACCATCGGCTGATCGTCGCCGGGGAACTCGTCCTGCAGGGCCTCCAGCAGCGGCAGGGCGCTGGATTCGTAGCCGAGGACCACGATGTGACCGGTGCGGGTGGACATGCGCAGTTGCTCCTTGCGGATGGTCATCAGGTTGCTCAGAAGCGTGTGTCCCACGATGCCGGCGAAGGTGGCGAGGCAGAACATGCCGTCGAGCATCAGGAAGCTCGCCACCACGCGGCCCATGCCGGTGACCGGGGTGATCTCGCCGTACCCCACGGTGGTGATGGTGACCAGGGCCCACCACATGGCGTCGCCGAGGTCGTGGATCTTCGAACCCGCCGCCCCCACCTCGGCGAAGTACATGGTCAGCCCGCCCACCACCACCGAGGCGGCGAAGAACACGATGCCGACGACGTACAGCAGGGAGTTGTCCCGGACGGCCGCAGTGCCCGCCCGCAGCGGATCCGCGTACCGGAACAGCTTGAGCGTCCGCAGCAGCCTCAACAGGCGGACGGCGCGCAGCGCCCGCAGCCCCGAGAAGAGGCTCAGCACCGTGATCAGGTCGATCAGCACCATGGGCTGCATCACGAACAGCACCCGGGCGCGGACCTCCACGAACACGCGCTCGGACAGGGACATGGGAAGCAACCCGAGCACGCGCGGGCGCACGGTGGCCACGCGCAGGAGCAGCTCCACGGCGAACAGGCTCAGGATGATCTTGTCCGCCACGTCCAGCACGCGGCGGGGCCCCTCGCCGAGGAAGGGGATGGCCTCGAGGACCAGGATCAGGATGGACAGCGCGATCAGGGCGAAGATGGCGGTCTCGACGACGGTGTAGACCTGGGTGTCCGGTCGATGGAACGCCCGTCGCAGGCCTCGGTAGATGCGGGACAAGGGGACTCCTCGGGCCCAGAGTCTATCACTCCCGTTTCCCATGTCCTCCGGCCGGCGGGTTCGTGTATAACCCCCGCCATGACTACAGAAACGAAAAAGGGCCACCCCAAGGGGCTCTACCCCCTGTTCTTCACCGAGATGTGGGAGCGCCTGGCGTTCTACACCATGCTCGGCATCCTCCTGCTCTACGCCACCGACCTCGAGCGGGGCGGCCTGGGCCTGCCCGCGGCCGAGGGCAACGAGATCTACGGGCTGTACCTCGCGTTCGTGTACTTCACGCCGTTCCTCGGCGGGATGATCGCGGACCGCTTCTTGGGGTACCGGCGCGCGGTGTTCATCGGCGGGGTGATGATGGCCGCGGGGCTGTTCGCCATGAGCATCCGGGGCTTCACGCCGTTCGTCGGCGGGATCGTGCTGCTGATCCTGGGCAACGGGTTCTTCAAGCCCAACATCTCGGTGATGGTGGGCAACCTGTACGAGCCCGGAGATCCCAAGCGCGACGCCGGGTTCAACATCTTCTACATGGGCATCAACATCGGCGCGCTGATCGCGACGATCCTGGCCGCCACGGTGCGCAACGACCTGGGCTGGCTGTGGACGTTCCGCGTCGCCGGCTTCGGGCTGATCATCGCCCTGGTGATCCTGGTGGTGTACTGGAAGGTGCTGGAGCGGGCGGACCGGCCGCCCGAGCGCGATCCCGAGGACACGAGCCTGGGCTCGATCTTCCTCAAGATCATGCTGCCGGCGTTCACCGTGGGGCTGGCCGCGTTCTTCGCAGCCAAGGCCTACCCGGTGATCACCTTCGGCATGCGCGCCGCGGTGTTCGGCTTCATCGCCGGCATGCTCCCGGTCATCGTGTTCTTCATCCGCCTCGGCGTCACGGCCAAGCCCGCCGAGCGCCCCGGCCTGCTGGCGCTGTTGCCCGTGTACGTGGCCGGCGGCACCTTCTTCATGATCCTCCACCTCAACGGAAGCGCCATGACCCAGTGGGCGCGCGACAACACCGACCGCGAGGTGTCCATCGTGCCCATGGCGGTCAAGCAGGAGGCCCTGCCCCGCTACTACCTCAACGCCGGCGCGGAGGTGAAGCGGCCCCACCCGGACAGCCTGGTCGTGGTGGAGTCCGAGTCCGTCGCGCGCATGTACGGCCAGCAGCGGATGGACGAGGCCTCGGCCGCGACCGTGGCGTCGCTGCCGGGCATCGAGATGATCGAGGTGGGGGAGGGTACCCCGGAGGCCCACAGGGCTCGCTCCTCGGCGGTGTACGCCGACGGGGTGGTGGAGATCCGCGAGAGCGACGACGGCCACGGCCACAAGACCCTGACCGTGGAGGTCCCCGACACGGCCAAGCCCGTGCGGGAGGTCGCGTTCCTGCGCGAGGCCGGCGGCGACACCATCGCCGGCTACGTGGTCGACCGGTCCACCTTCGCGGCCATCTACGACGGCTACGAGGAGCGGTTTGGCAAGCAGCCCCCGACCCTGGCCCCCGGGGAGTACGCGCGCGTGGTCAACCCCGAGGTCTACCAGGCGTTCAACCCCCTGTTCGTCATCATCTTCACCCCGCTGATCGTGGCCTTCTTCGGCTGGCTCGTGGCCCGGCAGCGGGGCATCACCACCGCCCGCAAGATCTTCCTGGGCCTGGTGATGACCACGGTGTCGCTGCTGATCATGGCCCTGGCCGGCTTCCTGTCGGACAACGGCAACATCAAGGTCGCGGGGCTGTGGCTGGCCGGCTTCTACGCGGTGGTCACCATCGGTGAGCTGTGCCTGTCGCCCATGGGCCTGTCCCTGGTGACCAAGCTGTCGCCCAAGCGGCTGGTGGGGCTGACCATGGGCGGCTGGTTCCTGGCCACGGCCTTCGGCAACAACTTCTCGGGCTTCTTCGGCGGCATCCAGGGCAAGATGGAGCCCGCGCCGTTCTTCCTGTTGCTGGCCGGTCTGGCCGCGCTGTCGGCGCTGTTCGTGTTCGTGCTGCTGCCCAAGCTGGAGGCGGCCATCAAGCAGTACGGCGCCTGACTGGCCCGGTCGACCGCGGCTCGCCGGTGGTACACTGCCGGCGGGAGGTCCGGGTTGCGCCACGCGGGGCCCATCACGTGCTCGTTCGTCATCGCGCTGGCGGGGTTCGCCTGCGGTGAGTTCGACTCGGGCACCGGCGACGACGACACCACGATCCCGGGCGACGACGACAGCGCCGGCGACGACGCCTGCGGCGATCCCCTCGAGCAGCAGGAGGGGACCCCGAACGACGACTGCACCTCCACCGAGCCCTACGAGCAGTTCGATCCCCAGATGGAAGTGCTGTGGCAGTGGACCGATCCGGCCGAGGAGGTGGAACACTTCCAGGTGCTCAGCCCGCCGGTGGTGATCGATCTGGACGACGACAACGGCGACGGCGTGATCGGATCCGGCGACATCCCCGACGTGGTGTTCATCACCATGGCCGACGAGTGCTGGAGCTGCGACGGCTTGCTGCGGGCCGTCAGCGGTGCGGACGGCAGCGAGCTGTGGCACGACACCTCGGGTCGCGAGCTCCCCAGCGGGTTCGGCCTGGCCGTGGGTGAGATCGCGGACCACTCGCCCGGTCCAGAGATCCTCGCCAAGTCGGAGAACCCCGAGATCCTGTGCTACTCCGCCGCTGGCCAGCTCCTGTGGAACACCCCCATCGAGGAGAACACCCCCTCGGGGGCGATTTCCCTGCACGACATGGACGCCGACGGAGAGGCCGAGGTGATCTACGGCCGGGTCATCCTCGGCGCGGATGGCACCATCCACGGGGTGGGGGAGTACGGCTGGGGCCGCGTGCATGGCAGCTTCCCGCTGACCTACGCGGTGGACCTGGACGACGACGGCATCCTGGAGGTGGTGGCGGGGAACGCCGCCTACCACAAGGACGGCTCGGCCCTGTGGACCAACGGCGAGGAGGATGGAACCACCGCGGTAGGCGACTTCGATCTGGACGGCGACCCCGAGATCGTGGTGTCGGGATCGGGGACGCTGCGCCTGCAAGATCACACCGGCGCGGTGATCTGGGGTCCGTTCGCTACCATGGGCGAGACCTCGGACGGCGCGCCCCCCACCGTGGCGGACTTCGACGGCGACGGCCGCCCCGAGATCGGCATCGCGGACAGGTTCTACTACCAGCTCTACGACGGCGACGGCTCGCTGCTGTGGTTCCAGGAGACCGTCGAGACGTCGTCGGGCTTCACCGGCTCCACCGTATTCGACTTCAACGGTGACGGGACTGCCGAGGTGGTCTACGCCGACGAGGAGAACCTGTACATCTTCGAGGGTCCCACCGGCGACATCCTGTTCCAGGAGGCCGAGCACTCCAGTCGCACCAACATCGAGTATCCGGTGATCGTGGACGTGAACGCCGACGGCGCCGCGGACATCTTGCTGCCGTCCAACGCGGTGTTCGAGAAGAGCGGCTGGGACGCCGTGACCGCACTGACCGGGATCAACGAGACCGGCTGGTGGGCCACCCGCCGCATCTGGAACCAGCACGCGTACTTCGTCACCAACGTCGAGGACGACGGCACCATCCCCCAGTTCCAGGTGGACCCCTGGGAGGATCACAACAGCTTCCGCCAGGCCCGCCCCGAGACCGGGTGGGACGGCTACCCGGTCGCCGATCTGGTTCCGCTGGTGCGCGGCCTGTGCGACACGGGCTGCCCCGACGAGATGCGACTGGTGTTCCAGGTGAAGAACCAGGGCGCCCTGGACGTGACCGCGGGCCTGCCGGTCACCCTGTGGGACGACCACCTCAACTGGGTGGTGGGCTCGACCTACGTGGACGACACGATCCCGGCGGGGTGGACCTCGGCGTCCATGGAGATCGTCTTCGATCCGGCCGACGTGCCCGCCGGCGCCGTGATGCTGCGCACCGACTGGTTCAGCACCGAGATGGGCATCCAGGCCGAGTGCGACGAGGACAACAACGACGTGGTGATCCCCGACGTGTCCTGCCCTTAGAGGACCGCGGCGGCGCCGGCGCGCGAGGTGGACCATGAGGACGCGATGGTGGTTTCTGATCCTGGGGCTCGCTCTACTGGGCTGCCCCGGCGACGACGACGATTCGGGGGACGACGACACGCTCGCCGGCGACGACGACGACGCGGACGACGACAGCTCGACCGGAGATGACGACACAGCGCCGCCTGGCCCCTGGGACACGGGCTGGCCCATCGAGACCACCCTCGACGGCCAGGCCATGATCCAGGGCAGCTTCGACGGCGAGGGCCCCATCTGGTGGGCCCTCGACACCGGCGCAGCGCGCACCTACGTGGACTCCGAGATCACGGGCACCACCAACAACGTCACCGGCGACGTCGTCGTCGGTCCCCTGGAGTTCCCCGAGCACCAGGTCGGCAGCGTCGATCTGGCCGAGGCCGAGGCCTTCATCGGCTGGGATCTCGGCGGCCTCGCCGGCCAGGACCTCTTCGCGGATCGGTTCACTGCGCTCGACTACCGCGGCCTCTTGGCCCACTTCCTCGACGCGGTGCCCGCCGAACCGCCGCCGGGCAGCAGCATGACCGAGCCGGAGGAGACCCCCTACGAGCTGCCCGCCTCGATCCCGGTGGCCACCTTCACCCTCAGCGGCACCGTGGACGTCGCACTCATCGCCGACACCGGCTCCGGCGTCACCCTGATCACCGAGGAGTTCTTCGAGCAGATCGACGACGGCACCCTGCCGACCCTCGACGGCTACGTCTGGGCCACCAACTACGGCAGCGATCCGGGCTTCCTCACCCGCTTGCCCAGCATCGGTGTCACCGGCACCGAGCTGTCCGCCGACGGCACCTGGGCCGTGGTCATCCCCGCCGACAACCACCTCTTCCCCCTGCTGCACGGCAACGGCATCGACGCCGAGGGGTTCATCGGCTTCCCGTTCTACCGCCACTTCGTCGTGGGTGTCGACGGGTTCGAGGACCGCTACCTGTGGTGGGAGCACGACGACCTCTCCCACATCGATCCCCACGAGTGGCAGCGCGTCGGCGTCGAACCGTCGTGGCGCGATGGCGGCTTCTTCGTGGAGATGCTCTACAGCCCCTCCGACGCCGAGGATCAGGGCCTGCAGGTGGGCGACCAGATCCTCCAGGTGGACGGTGACGACCTCACCGGCGCCACCCTCGACGATCTCAAGGCCAGCCTCCGCGGCGAACCCGGCACCGCCGTCGAGCTCGCCATCGACCGCGCCGGCCAGGCCATGACCTTCACCGTCGAGATCCAGGATCTCCTCCCCGCCCTGGAGGCCCCGTGACCCACACACTGAGCGCCCTTTGTCTCCTCCTGGCCCTGGGCCTCGTCGGTTGTCCGGCTCCCTCCGACGACGACGACGACACCACCGACTCCCCCGGTGACGACGACGACGCCACCTCCGACGACGACGACGACGACGACGCCACCTCCGACGACGACGACAGCGGCGACGACGACGACAGTTCCGCACCCTGGGACTGCTACGCCAACCCCCTCGACACCGCCCAGGCCGCCGACGGCTCCGGCATGGCCTGGGGTGTCATCGACGGCCACGAGACCTGGTTCGTCGTCGACACCGCCGCCCAGGTCATCTTCGCCGACCTCGAGATCAGCGACGACTTCACCGGCTACTTCAACGTCGACGTCGATCTCGGCCCCTTCCAGCTCGAGGACTGGTCCGTCAAGGGCCGCGACCTCACCGAGAACCAGGCCGCCATCGGCACCGACGTCGGCGCCCTCCTCGGCCAGGACGTCCTCATGCGCGCCTACACCGCCTACGATCCCTCCGTCCCCCAGGTCTACCTCTGCGACGCCGTCCCCGATGAGCAGCCTCCCGGAACCGTCGGTCCGCCCCAGCAGCAGCCCTACGCGCTCGAGAACCAGTTCGCCATCGTCGATCTGCAGGTCGGCGCCGCAGGCACCATCCCCCTCATGCTCGACAGCGGCATGTCCGTCACCTACCTCACCGAGGCCATCTTCGATCAGGTGGACACCGGCGCCTCGCGCCTGTACGGCTGGGTGTTCTCCACCAGCTACGGAGCCGACGATGCCTTTGTCAGCCGGGTGCCGGAATTCGAGTTCGGCGGCGAGGTGCTGGCGGACCAGGAGGTGGTGGTCATTCCCATCGACCACCACCTCTCCACCCTGCTGCCGGCTTCCGGTGTGGTGGTGGACGGATTTCTCGGGAACTCGGTGCTGGACCGGTACGTGCAGGGGATCAACGGGCTCGATTCCGTGATCGATCTGTGGCCGGTGGAAGCGGCGTGGAATGCCCCGGGGCGGTGGACCCGAGTCGGCATCGAGCCCGCCTGGCGCGATGGGCACCACGTGGTCGAGTACGTGCTGTGGCCCTCGGATGCCCAGGACCAGGGGATCGAGGTCGGGGACGTGTTGATCAGCATCGACGGGGTCGACTGCGCGACGATGGGATTGTGGGATGTGCAGATGGCGTTGAGGGGAGGCGTCGGCGACACCCGGCAGATCGAGGGCGAGAGGGGAGGGGTGCCCTACGCGGCGGAGGTGATGGTGGAGGAGTTGTTGCCGTAGTGGGGGTGGAGGAGGGGCCTGGAATGCCCCGCGCGCAGGCCAACAGGCCAACCGATCGTCCCGGTCCGCCGGTCAACCGGGCCCCGCGAGCCCGCAGGGCTCGCCGGCCCCAAACGGTCCGGGGGTCAATGTCTGGTCTTACGGCCTTTTCGCCCGGCCAACGCCCTTTGCGGTCCCATCGCTCTTCCGTCGCGAGGACGGAGTCCCTACCCCCCACGCGATCCGAAAAGGTCTAAGACCAGACTTGACCCCAGCTCGTCGACGCGAAGCGAAGCCAATCGTCCCCACCGCACCAAGGTGCCCCAGAAGCCGACACGTCGGCTTCTGGGGCACCAGGCAGCCTTCGTCTCTCCCCAGTCCTCCCCGATCCCCCCCTACCCCAGCACCACCAGCACGCTCCCGCTCACCCCGAAGACCACCCCCGCCACCCGAGCCGGCGTCAGCTTCTCCCCGAGGAACAACGCCGCCAGGATCACCGTGTAGATCACGTGCAGCTGGTTCAGCGTCGACGCCACGCTCACCGGCGCGTACTTGTTGCCGCCGAACCACATCATGTAGGCCAGGTAGGTCCCCATCACCGTCCCGGGTACGATGACCTTCCAGGTCTCGGACGGCAGGAACGGCCCCCACAGCGCCCTGCGCGAGGGCAACAACAGGCAAACGGGCACCATCACGGCCACCCCGCCGCCCAGCCTGAGGAAGGAGGCCCAGATCAGCGGCGTGCGGTCCAGCGCCGGCTTGGCCATCACGACTCCGATGGCCATCACCGCCAGCGCGACCAATCCCAGCAGGATGCCCCGCGTGAAGCTCGCAGCGCTGCGATCGCCCTTGTCCGGCAGGGACGCGAGGATCACGGCGATGACGACCAGCCCGGCGCCGGCCCACTGCCCAACCCCGAACCCCTCTCCCAGGAAGGCGAACGACAGGGCGATGACCATCAGGGGATAGGCGGCGCCGAGCACGGCCAGCCGCGACGCGCCCAGCGTGTTGAGGGCGTGGAAGAAGATCGTGTCCGCCAGAGCGATCCCCACCACCCCGCTGGCCGCCAGCATCAACCCGTCGGCCAAGGTGGTCTCGGTCCACGGGGCGCCGCCGACGGCGAGGAGCGTCAACGCGATCAACACCAACCCCAGCACCGACTTGAACAGGTTCAGGGCGAGGGGACCGACGTCCTCGCCGCCCTTGCGAAAGAGGATCACGGCGATCGCCCAGGCGATGGGCGCGGTGGCGGCCAGGATCTCGCCTAGGTAGGGCATGGGGTGACCGGGATTCGTCGGAACTCAGCGCTGCCGGCGCAGGGCGAGGACGAGCAACAGGGCGAGGCCGCCGACGGTGGCGCCGACGGGCGAGCGGGTCTTGGAGCAGCCGCTGCAGGAGGTCGGGGCGACCACCTCGAGGCCGTTGAGCAGGCAGTCCTCGGAGCTGTCGGGGTTCTCGACGCAGACGTTGTAGAAACCCTCGGTGAGATCGGCGGGGAAGGCGCCCTCGATGGTCTGGACGTCCTCCACGTCGATGGGCATCACGCGCAGGTTGCCGAGGTAGAGGTCGGCGCCGTCCTGGAAGCCCTCGCCGGTGACGAGGAAGTTGGACTGGTCGCCCACGGTGATGGCGCCGGGCTCGATGGTCTCGACCTTGACGTCGTTGGAGATCACGTCGTCGTCGTCGGCCGCGTCGTCGTCGGCCGCGTCGTCGTCGTCGTCGGCCGCGTCGTCGTCGGCTGCGTCGTCGTCGGCCGCGTCGTCGTCGTCGGCCGCGTCGTCGTCGTCGTCGGTGGGGTTGCCGGGGGCCCACTGGTTGTCCGAGGCGCGGATGATCCAGTTGCGGTCGGCCCACGAGGCCAGGTTGGCCCAGGAGTAGTCGCCGCCGCCGCCGATGCACATGCCGGCGAGGCAGGCCTGGATGGGATCGACCCAGATCATGCCGCCGTCGGGGATGACGGCCGGGCCGGTGTCGGAGCCGAGGCCCCAGGTGTTGCAGGGGCTGTTGCTCTCGAGGAAGCAGAACGCCACGGCGAAGCGGCCGCTGGTGATGGTGGCGGGGGAGCCCAGGGCGGCCAGATCCACCTCGAACCAGTCGCCGTTCTGCTGGTTGCCGATCTGGATCTGCACGTCGTCGGCGCCGCCGAGGTAGGTGTCCATGTCGGGGTACAGCTGCGTGCCCGCGTCCAGGATCATCACGTCGAAGGAGAGCTGGGCGTTGGCCGGCCCGCCGATGGCGTAGACGTAGTTGACCGTGAAGGGGTACGAGTCGGGCTGGAACACCACGGCGTCACACTCGCCGGGGCAGTTGCCCAGCTGCAGCGCCACCTGGGCGCCGTCGTACCAGGTGTCGTGGTACAGCACCGTGGCCGAGGCCTGGAACGGGACGAGCAGTAGCAGCAGTAGTGCGATTCTGGCGACGTGCATGGTCGATTCTCCTCGCGGATGCGCGGATTCTATCACCAACGCTGGATCATTCCCCGCCCCAGCCGGGATGGGGCCGGGCCTGCTTGACCCACAGGCTCGGCTCGTCGCCCGTGTCGAGGTCGTCGAACTTGAACTCCACGTCCATCGCGTAGAAGTCGATGCCGTTGTAGTAGTACGGCGCGAAGTGCTGCTGTATGGCGTCCAGGGCGATGCCCAGATCGTAGGTCTGCGCGGCGGTCAGCACGTGTTCGCCCTCGGGGACGAGGCTGGAGTTGGAGAAGAAGGTCATCGGCTGACCGGGGTAGTAGTAGTAGTACAGGAACGAGTCCACGGTGACGCCCGCGTCCGGAGCCACCACCGACTCCTCGCCGAGCTGGACGTTGATGTAGAAGCCGGGCTGGGTCTCGTCGAACATGTTGTTGGTCAGCGCCACGCCGTTGGCCTCCTCGTCCGGGAAGCTGTGGTGGCTGAGGATCGCCATGGCCACGGCCTGGTGGTCGATGCCGTTGTAGGTGCGCTCCTCGAAGGCGCGGAAGCTCCACAGGCTGCCCCAGACCTCTCGCACGGCGTCGAGGACGGGGCTGGTGGGGTCGTCGATCTCGCCGCTGGCGGACGAGTAGAGGCCGGCCCCGGTGAAGTCCTCGAGATCCTCGGCGTTGGTCGAGGAGCGGAACCGCATCCGGGTGTCCGGGTAGTCGGTCTCGAGCTTGTCGATGAGCATCGCCTCGAAGTCGGCGTTGACCGGGGCGACCATCATCGCGTCGCGCAGGTCTTCGAGGGCCTGGTCGCGCACCGCGGGATCGTTGGCGAACTCCTCGTCGTCGAGCAGCGCCTGGATGGTCACGTCGAAGCCGTTCTCCTCCTCGAACTGCTTGTAGTAGTACACCGGGATGGCATACGCCTTGGGGTGCGGGACGGCCTCGCCGATCTGGGTCATCACACCGTAGTGGGACGCCTTGCCGCCGAACGCCGGGATGTCGTCCAGGGTCAGCAGCTCGATGTCGCGCAGATCGGTCACGGTCAGGTCGAGGTCGGGGACCTGCACGTCGTCGGGCTTGTGCTTCTCCCACCAGGCGTCCGCCTCGGCCTGGGTCACCTCCTCGAGGGTGTAGTCGAACGCCTCGACCTCCAGGCGCACCCACGCCAGGTCCAGGGCTCGAATCTCCTCGTTGTCGTAGGCGCCGCGCAGCGCCATGTTGGGCGTGCCGCGGTTCTGGCTCAGCACGTTGATGTGCGACAGGGGCGTCTGGAGCTCCGAGGTGATCAGGCCGGCCACCACGGAGATGTCGTTGGGCACGCCGTCGAGGACGACCACGTCGCGTGGGCTGACGTAGACGTCGCCGAGCTCGTCGGCGGCGACGAATCGCAGCTGGCCCATGCTCTCGCCGAGGTTCAGCGGCTGGTACTCGATGTCGGCGAACAGCTCGTCGGTGGTGATCACCGGGACCCACTCGGGCAGGTCCTCGGCCATGATCTCCACGTTGCTGCTGGTGGGGTGGAAGTACAGGTCCACGCCGAAGAACGCCGCGTCGCGGATCAGCGCGAACGAGTCGGCGACCATGTCCGCCGAGGAGGTGTCGTAGGGCGCGATCTCGTACACCCACTTGTCGGGCTCCTCGTACCAGGTCACGGCGCCCAGCAGGAACCGCCTCGACGGGCTGTAGTACTCGATCTGGTTGAACAGGGAGATGTCGCCCACGGGCGGCAGGCCGTCCCCGGACAGGTGCTCCGACGCGAACTCGTAGTGGATCGGGTAACGATTGCTGTTGGTGAAATACAGCGCGTTCTCGTCGGCCTGGTCGATGACCGTCTTGGCCGAGCGGGCGCCCGGGATGGACGCGTCGAGGGGGCGTGAGGCCAGGATGACGAAGTCGTCCACGCACCCGACGCTCTGGGTGTAGTCGGGATCGTCACCGTCCTCGAGGATGCACTCCCACTGGGGCCCGGTGGTGTCGTCGTCGTCCGCAGGCTCCTCATCGTCGTCGCAGGCGACCAGCGCGAGCATCGCCGCGGCGGGAATCATCCAGAGGTGTCGGAGCCATCGCGGCCCGTGCGGTGTCCGTGTTGCCATCGTGAGTCCACCTTTCGTCCCTGTCCCCTGGTCATAGCACCTCGCGTCCGCGCGGACCAAGGGCAATCCCCTCGTGGCATTCAACGGTCCGCGGGCGATCCGGGGCAGACGAATACCTGGAGGCCGCCCGCGAGGGCCGCGGTCTGGCCGGGACAGACGCCGGCAGGGAAGGGTGTCCCCAGAGGCAGGGCCACGTGGGCGGGCCCGGCGGCGGCGGGGACGTAGTGGTCGTAGCGGGCCTGTTCTCCGAAGGAACCCCAGGGGAGGGGGGCGTCCTCACCGGCCCACGACTGCAGGGCGCGCACCTCCCGATCCAGGGCGCGGCGTTTCCGGTCCTGGTGGGAGGTGGCCTCTCCGATCTGGAATCCGAGCACGACCACCGCGATCCCGAGCACCACCCGGCGCCGGGGTGCCGCCCGGCCGGCCAGGACCGCCAGCCCGGCGGGCGCGGCCAGCGACAGCAGGTACAGCGCCGGGAGCTGCGCCGGGACGTCGTGATACCAGTCCGTGAGGATCGCCGCGGCGATGCCGGCGGCGAGGGGGTAGCCGAGGCGGCGTCGCACGTCGGCCCGGACCAGCGCCGCCGCCGGCAGCGCGGCGGTCAGCGGGGCTCCCCACACCAGGGCGCGCCAGGCGCGCTGGGAGGCGCGCCAGGGGTCGGGCCATTCCAGGGCCGCGAGCACGCCCCGCCCGCCCATCACGTAGTCGCCGTACAGCGCGATGGCGAGGACGGCCGGGAACGCGAGCACGGCCGCCCCGTATCGTCCCGGTCGCGGCCCCATCAGCGCCAGGGTCGGCAGCCAGGCCAGCGCGCCGGGGTGCATGGTCACGGCCACCCCCGCGGCCAGGGCCGAGAGCCAGGGCCGGCCGTGGAGACGCAGGGCAGCGGCGCCGAGCGCTGCGGCCGCCGTGGGCCCGTACACCTCCGGGAACAGCGCGTGCTCCCACAGGGGGATCAACGCTGCGAGGAACGCCGGGGCTGCGAGCGCCAGGTGACGGCGCTGACGCGTGACCTCGGGCCCCAGCAGCGCCTGGGCGCCCCACCACGCGGCGATCCAGGCCACCATGGCCCACAGGGCGCTCAGCAGCGTCGCCCCCACATCCCCCAGGAGCGAGGCCACGACGGCCAGCTGGAACAGATAGCCGACGTGGAGGGTCCTCTCGCGGAGGTTGCCAGCGAGGACCTGGTCGAGGTAGACCACGCCATCCCCAGAGGGGATGCTCCCGGTGGCGAGGTAGAGAAGTAGGCCGCAGAGGAGAAGAAAAAAACTAACGATAACAGCTAGTTGGATGCTGTTTGAGCGGACCCTGGAGATGGTTGACAGGGTTTGCATAGTGTGCTAGCTTTCCGAGCTTCGTAAATATGCAAAATGCTTAAGAAAATACAAGACTTCAGCCCCATCTTTCTCCTCGGACTCGGCGCAACTCTGGCGGGGTGCGTGGTCTCTGCGCCGCTGCCCTACCTCGGAGAGTGCGCCGACACCGAGGGGCTCGACATCTACGAGTACGGACAGGTGGGCATCGGCTCCTGCCTGGCGGGTCCCACGGATCTGCAGGTCCTCGAGGATGGCGACGGCGAGTTCCACCTCCTGGTGGTGAACTCCAACTTCGAGGTCAACTTCCGCGACGGTTCGCTGCTGGCGATCCCGTTCTCGGGCATCGACCTCGACCGCGAGACCAACTACATGCACGAGGTGGGGGCGACGGCCCTGTCCCTGCCCACCTTCCCCGCCGGCGTGGGCGTCAGCCAGGACGGGCGCTTCGCCCTGGTCAGCGACCGCACCGCGGACAAGCTGCTGGGCGAGACGGTGGATCGGGTCTATGCCGTGGACCTGGCGAACCTCGACGCTGGCGAGCTCGCCCTGGCGGATCGCGGTACCGAGGTCGACGAGGACGGCCACAGCTACGTGCCGGTCCCCACCGATCCGTTCACCGTGGTCACCCACCCGCAGACCGGGCTGGTGTACGTGCTCGGCTTGCACACCCACCAGGTCAGCGTGCTCGACGAGTCGGTCTCGCCCATCCAGGTCCTGGACGTGCTCGACAACGGCGACGTGTCCGAGCCCGTGTTCGAGGACCTCGACGGCAGCGGCAGCCACGCCGACTGGTACCTGAATGCCTTCGCCGCCAGCCTGGCCCAGGACGAGACCTGGGAGATCCGCTTCCGTGAGGGCGTGTACAGCCTGTTTCTGCCCGACGCCGAGGAGCAGACGCTGCGCCGTCTGGACTCCACCGACGCCCGCAGCTGGTCCGAGGCGGTCCTCGCCGAGCTGGGCGAGGACGAGCAGTTCGACTGGTCCGAGGGCGGCTTCGGCCGCGCGGCCGTGGTCGTGGCCTACGCCGGCGACAGCGGCTACCGCCGCATGTGGGTCGAGGGGCGCGACGAGGACGGCGTGTCCGCCATCGGCGCCGCCGAGACCGTCACCGGCTGGGCCACCGACTGGGACGTCGCCGACCTGGTGACGCCGGTGCTCGAGGCCCGCGGCAGCGACTACGAGAGCGTCGGCGTCGGCGAGCCGTCGGTCATCGTCGACGGCGACCTCCACGTTCTCTTCTACACCGCCGAGGGTACGGACGGCCGCAGCATCGGCGTGGTCGAAGGGGACGGCCGCAGCTTCGACCGCAACGACGACCCGGCCCTGGCCCGGGGCGACGGCGGCTGGGACGGCGACGAGGTCTACGGGCCTGCAGCGCTCCGCTGGGCCCTCACCGGCGAGGACCTGCTCTACTACACCGGCAGCGACGGCAACGCGTCCGCCATCGGCCTGGCCGTGGGCGAGGACGGCGGCGGCTTCGAGCGCCTGGACGTGCCCGGCGGCGACGACGGCCTGGTCTTCGGCGCCGGCGAGGCCGGGGCCTGGGACGCCGACTCGGTGGCCTACCCCGCGGTGATCCACGACGCGGGCATCTTCCACATGTTCTACATGGGCTCCGACGGCGCGACGTGGCAGCTGGGCCACGCCACGAGCTTCGACGGCATCGAGTGGGAGCGCGATCCCCTCAACCCGCTGGCGTCGCCCTTCGACGGGGAGCTGGCGGCGCTGGGCGCGGTCAAGACCGCCGAGGGGGAGTACTTCCGCGTGGAGGGCTCCATCTCCGGGGCCATGTCCGAGGCGGGCGGCAGCGGCGACACGGTCGCCATCCCGGGCGAGACGTTCGCCAGCGGCGCGTGCCCGATGATGTTCACCATCGTCGATCGCCACATCCTGGGCCGGGGCGAGGACGGCGAGGACTGGGAGGACGGCTCGGGCGGCCCGGCCGTCGTCCCCGAGACCGACGGCAGCTTCACCCTGATCTACGTCACCGTGGAGGACAGCCGGCACCTCCTGGGCCAGGCCACCGGGGCCGACGGCTTCTCCTTCGAGCGACAGGGGCCGGTGGCCTTCACCGACAGCGTCGCCTCGGGTGACCTCGAGGGGGTCGGCGGGCCCGCGCTGCTGGACCACGACGGCGAGCGGCTGCTGGCCTTCCACGGCTGGCGCGGCACCGACATGGCCATCTACGCCGCCACCGGCGAACCCGAGGCGGGCACCTCGTTCACCCCGCTGGCCGGCGGCGCGCCCGTGCTGGAGGCCTCGGCCGACGGCTGGGACGGCTCGACCGTGACCTCGCCCTCGCTGGTGGCGTTCGGCGGCGAGCTGTGGATGTTCTACGAGGGCACCGACGGCGCGAACACGGCCATCGGCGCCGCGCGATTCGACGCGGCCAGCGAGACCTTCGAGCGCGTCGGCTCCGACGGGCTGGTGTTCACCGAGGGGGGACCGGGCGACTGGGACGACGGCTGGGTCGGCGATCCCCACGTGCGGATGCTCGAAGGCGGCGACGAGGACGGTCTGCTGGAGCTGACCTACGTGGGCTACGACGGCCTCACCGAGCGCATCGGCCGCGCCACCTCGCCCGACGGCCAGCAGTGGACGCGACACACCGACGCCAACGGCGTCCCCGCCGCCATCCTCGGCCCCGACTTCATCGGGTTCGACTCGGACGGCTGCTTCGAGCCCTTCGTGCTCGACATCGGGGGCCGGCCCACGATGTGGTACGAGGGCCTGCTCGGCACCGAGCCCGGCGTCCCCCGCCTCGGCATGGCTGTGGAGCGGGGCGATCAGGTCTGGGTCAAGGCCTACGAGCGGCTGCAGCGCGACGACGGGTACGTGGTCAGCACCACCCACGGCGACGGGGAGCTCACCTCCTCCATCGATCTGGGCGACGGCACCAACCTGGTCATCGACGGGGCGCTCATCAACGGTTCGGGCGTGTCGGACATGGCGCTGACGCCCGACGGCCGCTTCCTGCTGGTGAGCAACAAGCTGCACGACAACATCTACGTCATCGACGTGCTCGACGACACCGACGGCGCCCAGGTGGACGGCAACTACCACCAGATCGAGGCGATCATCCAGATACCCAACCACTACGACGTCACCGGCACCCGCGGGATGGTGTTCGCGGCGGACAGCCAGACGCTGTACCTGCTGCTGGCGCCGCTGGTCCAGCGGGAGAACCCCAACCGCCTCTACGGCCCAGAGGCGGTCCTGGTGCTGGACATCTCCTCCATCGAGGACGACTCCGAACCCCAGGTCTACGACGACCTGGTCGTGGGGGTCGCCGCCACGGCGCGGGGCGTCGAGGAGGACGTGGGCAACCCGACGATCATCAGCGGCGGGCCCACCAACCTGGTGCTGTCTCCGGACGAGTCCCTGGCCTACGTGGCCCACTACAACGACAACTCGGTACACGTGTACCGCCTGGACGCGGGCCGCGACCCGGTGCTGATCCAGGTGGTCGAGGGCATGGGGGACGAGCCGTTCGACGTGGCCCTGTCCCCCGACGGCCGCCACCTGTTCGTGGCCAACTACGTGGGCGAGCTCGAGGGTCCGAAGCAGAGCGTCGTCCACTCCACCGTGACCGTGGTGGACGTGGACCCGGCCAGCCCGACCTACCACCAGATCGTGACCACATTGAGGAACCGGGACGCATGGTAGCTCTCACGCGAACCTCCCTGCTGGCGGCGTTGCTGTGCCTGTGTTGCACGGGCTGCGAGGGGGAGGAGGAGTACTTCTACCGGCTCCACGGCCCCACCGACGTCACCGTGCTGGCCGCTGGCGGCGTGTTCGAGGTGCCGGTGGCCTACACGCCCAACTTCCGCACCGGCCAGGTCGCCAAGATCGACCTCAAGCGGTTCGACATGCTCGTGGAGGAGTCGGTCGCCCCGTTCCTCTCGTCGCCCTACCTGCCGTGCGGGCGCGACCGGGTCCTGGGACAGATCGCCGTGACCACCGACGGGTCCACGGCCGTCGACGTCTTCGTCTCCGACAACCAGCGTGATCTGGTGCTGCGCGTCCCCCATGTGATCCCCGACGGGCTGGGCGGGTTCGACTTCGCCGCGGTGGAGGGGCCGTATCCCACGGACACGCCCGCCGCAGGCCTGGACGGGATGCCGCTGACCGATGGCCCCGTCCTCGACGGCCTGGAGCTGCGCGAGGGGTACGTCACCACCGAGGAGTGGGCCATCGTCTACGACGGCGCGAGCTGGACCGTCACCGGCACCCGCAGCGGCCGCCAGCTGCGTGAGGCCGTGCCCGGGGTCCCCTACGAGACCGACAACGGCGAGCTCGCCTTCACGGTCCTCCACCGGGGCGCCGAGGTGGCCGAGGACACCCACTTCACCTTCTTCGTGGACACCGGCATCGTCGAGTTCGACGTCCCCGGCATCGTCGCCGACCTGCAGACCACCCCCGGCGGGACCATGGTCGTGGCGTCGGTGATCGGCTACGGCGGCGAAAGCGGGCTGTGGGTCTACCACGGAGACGACGATCTGCACTGGATCGAGCTCCCCGCGGGCGCCGTCCCCGAGAACATGAGCTTCTCCCGCGACGGGGAGGTGCTCTTCGTCGCCGACTCCTCCGACGCCAACCGCGTGCTGGAGGTGGCGTTCGACGAGGACGACCCCGATTCGTTCATGGTCACCGAGTTCCCCGTGTTCGAGCCCAACATCGACGTGGTCGAGGGCCACGATCCCGACCACGACTACCTCTTCGTGGCCGCGGCCTACGGCGAGTCCATCACCATGTTCGACCGGAACACGGGCGACCCGGTGGACCTGAACCCGTGGACCGCCGAGGTGGACTCCATCGAGATCGGTTCGCTGATCACCGGCCTGACCGCCAGCGAGGAGACCCTGGAGCTCAACTCGATCACCCCCGTGGACGGGCTGCAGCGGCGGCACGTCGTGGTGGCCACCACCTTCGCCGGATACCTCCACGTCCTCGAGGCGGACAGCGGCTGCGAGGCCGTCGAGACCGCCTTCGGCCCCTACCTGGAGTCCCTGAGCACAGGCAACAACGTCGCGTTCGAGGACGTGGGTCCCATGAGCGACACCGCCATGCTCGAGGACCCGATCACGTCGGAGTCGGTCACGGTCAATCCGTGCGGCGGCATCGCGCGCAACCAGGCCTGGACCGTGCGCTACCGTGAGGCCACCCTCGACTGGGAGGTGGAGGGCAGCGAGAGCGGCGTGCAGGTCGGCCGGGCCATCGAGGACACCCGGTACGTCAGCGACGACGGCCAGATCTCCTTCGTCATCGCGTCGGGCGCGCAGGCCAGCACCGACGGCGACTACTTCCAGTTCTGGGTCAACGACGGCGTCAGCCCCATCTCG
>CAYRNR010000090.1:0-36091 GCA_964425605.1 uncultured Rickettsiales bacterium
CCGGCTCCATCATCTGACCGATCATGCCGTCGCCGAGGATCATCACCGGGTTGCGATAGCGATCGGCCAGATCGAACGCCTCGATGACCAGATCCACGGCCTCCTGACACGACGCTGGCGCCAGCACCAGGAGTCGGTAGTCACCGTGGCCGCCACCCTTGGTGGCCTGGAAGTAGTCGGACTGGGCCGGCAGGATGCCGCCGAGGCCCGGACCGGAGCGCACGATGTTGACCAGCACCACCGGCAGCTCGCAGCAGGCGATGTAGGACAGGGCCTCGGCCATGAGGCTGATGCCCGGGCTCGACGAGGTGGTCAGGACGCGCACGCCCACGCCGGCCGCGCCGTAGATCATGTTCGACGCCGCCACCTCGGACTCGGCCTGCACGAACGTACCGCCCACCTCGGGCATCCGCTTGGACAGGTACTCCGGCACCTCGGACTGGGGCGTGATCGGGTAGCCGAAGAAGTACCGGCAGCCCGCCCTCAGGGCGGCCTCGCCGATCGCCTCGTTCCCCTTCATCAGGACCTTTGCCATGGTCGCCTCTAGTAGGTGAAGAAGTTGTACTGGGTGCCGTTGTTGGCCACTTCGATCGCCACGTCGGGGCAGGTGATGGCGCACAGCCGGCACCCGATGCAGCGGGGCTGCTCCCGGACGGTGGAGTAGAAGTACCCCTTGACGTTGAACTCCCGGGACATGCCGAGGATCTGCTGTGGACAGGCCAGGGTGCACATCGCGCATCCCTTGCAGCGGTCCTTGTTGATCGTGACCTTGGGCATGGATCAACCTCGCATCAGTTTTTGACGTTCCCGCTCGCCGGCCCAGCCGATGGACTCGCCGTCGGCCAGCCAGGGCGGGTTCATCTGGCGATCGATGACCAGCACCGGCGGCTCGAAGGCCCCCAGGTCCAGCTCGTCGGTCAGCCAGTTCGGTACCACCACCATCTCCAGGGGGAGCCGGGCCGCGGCGGCCACCTCGAGGGCGAACGCGTAGCCCTCGGTGATGGTCTCGGCGGTGGTCTCCTGGATGAGGTGGGTGTTGGACACCAGACCGGACAGCCGCAGCCGCGACGACGCCTCGATCTGGGCCCGCATCCGCAGGCACCCCTCCACCGTGTCGGTGAACGGGCGGCTGCGGTTGATCACCTGCAGCAGCCGGTACTCCCCCGGCGCCGGGAAGTCGTGGGCCAGGTGGCTCAGGGCCCTGGCGCCCACGTCGTCCCCGCCCACGTCCAGCACCGAGACCTCGCCCTCGCGCTTGAGCAGGCCGCGGATCTCCGGCAGCAGGATCGGCAGGTCCGCGTGCATGTGCTCGCCCCGCGGCACCACCACGTGGATGCCCACGGCCTCCATCGCGTCGGTGGCCTCACGGCAGCGGAAGTACGGGTTGACGATATCCAGGTCCGCCATGTTGACCGAGTGGCCGGCGGCAGCGATCTGCTGGGCGTAGTTGACGGCGACCTCGGTCTTGCCGCTGCCGTAGTTCCCCACGAACCCGACGATGGGCGCGATGGGCAGCGTGTCTTGCCGTTCCGTGGCCATTCCGTCCCTGGTGCTGGGGGTCTTCCGGGGACTGGATTCGTAGCATCGCGCACCCCCGCGTGTCAAGGTACGCGCGGGGGTGCGCAGAGCACGACCACTGTCACTAACTACCCTGATTCACTGGAGTTTTCGAGCCCTCAGAACTCCTCGTAGGTCCCGTCGTCGCACTGGGTGGAGCCGTGGCCGTCGGCGCCCCACTCGCTGGTGCAGTGGACCTCGACGCCCTGGGCCCCGTAGCGGGTGTACTCGGAGCCGCCCGATCCGTCCAGGTAGCGGTTGGTGTGGCCCCAGGCGTAGGGATTGATCGGGGCGTCGGGCAGGGTCATCTCCCAGTCCTCCTCCTGGTCGCCGTCCCGGTGGTACAGCCGGTCCCCGGTGATCTCGCCGCCCTCCTCGCGCTGGTTGACGTAGGTGCCGGCGCCGCTGCCGTCGCCCTCCATGACCCGCTCGGTCTGCTGGTCCGGCTCCACGCCGGTGGTCACGTCGTCCACGACCACCAGGTCGGCGCGGGTGTAGTCCTCGAACAGCTCGCTGGTGCGGGACATCAGCACGTCCTCACCCAGGGTCGCCGCCATGGTCTCGTCCGCCGTCTCGTCGCCCGTGAACGTGGTGACGATCTCGCCGCTGACGAGCTCGCCGTCGCGGTCGTGGTAGGCCCCGGTCACCGTGCGGACGCACCCCACCACGGAGCTGTTGCGCGTCTGCTCCTCGACGAACCCGTCCAGATGGGTGCGCGTGGACGAGAACTCACCCTCGGAGTCGCCGTTGGCCTCGAACATCACCGTGCCGTCGAGCTCCTCGGTGACCAGGGAGTACCCGTCGTCGAAGCTCATCACCGCCGTGATGGCGCCCGTCTCGCGGTCGTAGGTCCCCTCGACCACGTCCCCGGCCGTGTTCGGGAAATCGGCGGCGAAGCTACCGTCCGCCTGCAGCTCCAGGAGCCAGTAGTGCACGCCGCCCAGCCGCTCGTTGACGAACGCGTGTTCACACGACAGGCCGTCGAGATCGAACGGGGGCTGGGCTCCGGTGGTGTCGTCGTCGTCGCCCACCGCATCGTCGTCGTCACCGAGCGACCCGCTCTCGTCGCAGGCCACCAGACCGAACCCGAAGAGCAGACCGAGAAGAATGGACATCGCGCGCATCGTCGTTCCCTCCGTGAATGTGGATTGAATCGTCCCAACCGCCGTGGCAGACACCCGGACCGGGAGCGAGGTTAAGAACTGGCCTCGACGCGCCGATTCTGGGATCTTGCGGCGGACCGCACCCCACGCGCGGTCCCGGGAGACCCCATGCTTCACCGCCTCACCCTGCTGTTCGTCGCCGCCCTGCTGCTTCCCCTCCCCGCCCTCGCCGAGGAGGAGGACATCGAGTGGGAGGAGGAGGACGCCTCGGAGCCCCTCAAGGAGACCCTGCGCGCCCTCGATCCCGCCCTGCCCTGCATCGTGGCCGAGACCGAGGTGGTGCCCATGTTCGAGGCCAAGACCCTGCGCGTCGCCCTGGCCACCCAGGGGTGCGACGCCTCGGTGACCCGCGATCCCGGCCCGGGCAAGCCCGGTGACACCGCGGTGTTCGCGCGCATCACCGAGATCGCCGCGAAGTTCGCCAAGGACGCGGCCGTCACCAACGTCACCAAGATCCGCGTGGAGTACGCCGCGCTGGGCTGGATCGCCGAGGTGGATCCCGCCGCGTTCGCCAAAGACGGGCTCGACGGAGCCACCACCTGGACCGTGGTCGAGGCCGGCACCGTGGTCCACGCGCCCCCCGACCTGCTCGCCGAGCGCGAGGAGAGCGGCCGCGAGCTCAACGCCGAGACCATCGCCGAGGTCATCCGCTCCAACAACTCGTCCATCCGCTTCTGCCAGCAGAGCCGCATCGTCATGGCCACCGGCGACCGCCCCACGGGCGAGGCTCGCGTGAGCATGACCATCGACGGCAAGGGGGTGGTCCGCGATCCCGAGGTGCTCTCCTCCACCTTCGACGACCCGGAGATCGACGCCTGCCTGGTGGAGAAGTTCACCCAGATGATCTTCCCGGAGTCGACCACGGGCGAGGAGTTCGAGATCACCTGGCCGGTGAAGCTGGACTGAGTCCGGACTCACGAACCCGGACAGCTAGGACACTCCCCCCGCGGCTCCTCCTTCGGAGGCAGCTTCTCGTAGGGATCGAGGATCGCCGGCTTGAACTTCGCCAGCGTGCACGCGGAACCGTCGCTGCCGGTGAACGTCGGCAGGCCGTCCCCCTCCCGCACCTCGAGGAACTGGATGTTGTCGCGCCGGCAGGCCTTGCGGCCCATGGAGTCCGGGGACAGGGTCGCCACGTAGGGCACCATCTCCAGTTCGTGGTGGACCTCGTAGCCGATGACGTTGTCCATGGAGTCCCTGAGGATCTTCAGGATCAGGTGGGGGATGGGCTCGTCGGGCAGCCCCGCCGACAGGGGAATCGCCAGCCCGACGGCGATGAAGAGGGGCAGCAGTCGCGTGGAGGATCGGACCATCGCCCCCCAGTGTAGTAGGATCGCCGCCATGTGGCGCAAGATCCTGCTGTGGTCCACCCTGCTCCCCGCCCTGTGTGCCTGCGAGACCAAGGACGTCTGCGACGGCGTCGACAACGACGGGGACGGGTACTACGACGAGGACCACGAGCTCGACGAGGTGATCCGCCCGTTCTACGTGGACGCGGACGGCGACGGGTACGGCGACGTGGACTTCGTGGTCACGCCCCCGGTCTGGGCCTGCGCAGCGCCCGAGGCGATGGTGGACAACAACCTGGACTGCGACGACGCCGACGCCGGCATCCAGCCGGACGCCGACGAGGACTGCGCGGACGGGGTGGACAACGACTGTGATGGCGCGCTGGACGACAGCGACGAGGAGTGCGGCGGAGACGACGACGACGACACCACGGGGGACGACGACGACACCGTGGGCGACGACGACGACAGCGCGGAAGGCGACGACGACGACAGCGCGGTAGGCGACGACGACGACAGCGCCCCGGGCGACGACGACGACAGCGCCCCGGGTGACGACGACGACAGCGCAGGGGCCGAGTAGCCGCTCAGCCCAACCGCGGGTTCCTTGCCGCGCAGCCAGCCGCCCCCTGCCGGCCTGCGGCCGGCGATCGATTGCCATAGCAGTACACGCAGCCACGGGGGCAGGTGTCGTACGCGCCGATGTCCACGGACGCGTGGCAGCCGCAGCCGGTCCGGGTGGGCCGGGCGGGCAGGGGCACGCGTCGGCCCACGAGCCGGGAGATTCGCGCTCGATCGACGCAGCGGGCTCTGTCCACGAGGCCGGTCAGCTCCGGCTCACAGCAAGCCGACAGGGTGATCCCGAGGCCGGCGAGGGTGTCTCGCATCGCCCCCATCAGGGCGCGGTCCCGTTCGGGATCGGCGTCGAGCAGCCGCGCCCCCGCGGCCTCGACCGCGGGCACCAGGTTGCGCTCGGTCTTGCGATAGAGGTCCACGAAGCTCGTGATGCAGGTGTCCACGGAACCGGCGAGGGCGCGCCCCAGGCGCTCCACCCGCTCCTGGTGATACTCCGGCGGGGTCGCATCGGTGAGGATCACCGGATCGTAGCGCCAGACCACGGCGTCGGCTCCCCACCTCTCGCCCAGGGCGTTCAACGCCCCGGCCACTGCGTCCTGGTCCGGAGCGCCCGGTTCGAGCCAGCGAGGGTAGTCGTTGACGGTGACCAGGAACGTGAACGGGTAGCCTCGATCGGCGAGCTCCTCCAGGTGGGGCACCAGGGGACGCGGATCCCTCGTCCACAGGACGAGCGCGGTCACGGCCTCGGGGCGCAGATCCACGCGCTTGACCGCGCCGGTGAAGGGGTGGACGACCTCGCACCACCCCTCCCGGAGTCGTTCCAGCAACCACCCAGCGTGATAGGCCGGGACGTCCGTCCTCCGGCTGGCCGATATCAACAAGGCTGGCGCTCGATGTGCCCCACGATACGCTCGTAGGCCCAGGGGGGCGCGGCCAGCAGCGGTCCGTGGAACTTGCTGCCGTCCAGGTGCGGGCCGAGATCGACGGGGCTGCCGTCGAGGAGGGCCACGGTACACCCCGACGCGGACAGCAGGGCCATGCCGCCGGCGAGATCCCACAGGTAGCTCTCGTGGACCAGCGCCGCCAGCGAGCTGCCGCCGGCCACCAGGGCCAGGTGCAGGGCCGTGGAGCCGAAGGAGCGGGCGCGGCAGCGAAATCCGATGCGATATCGACGGTGCGTGTCGCTGGGGACGAGCACGGCCTTCTCGGTGACGTCTCGGGGCGTGGCCGGCGCCACGGCGCGGCCGTCCCGCGTCAACGGGACACCGTCGCCCCCCAGGAAGATCCTGCCCTCCCGCGACGCGGGCAACACCACACAACCGAGCACTGGCCGGCCGCCCTGCAGCAGACCCACACTCACGGTCCAGGTCGGCATTCCGGCGATGAAGGCCCGCGTCCCGTCGATGGGATCCACTGCCCATGCGAGGTCCCCGCCTCCGGCGTCGCCGCCGCCCTCCTCGCCCACCACCGGGATACCAGGATCCAGTCGCGCCAGCGCCTCGCGCAGCAGCGCCTCGACCCGCCGATCGGTCTCGGTCACGGGGGAGCCATCCCCCTTGCGGTCGAACGCCGCGGGCTCGGCCAGGGCGCTGCGCCAGCGCCTCAGGGCGAACTCGCCCGCCTCGGCACAGATGCTGGACAGGACCCCTGGATCCACGGGAAGTGACATGGCCGTATGGTAGTGCTTCGCGACTCCATCGGCGAGCGGGCTAGAGATGCGGTCCCCATGGGACTACAATTGGATCGATCCATTGACCAATTTCCCCGCAGTCGGACGGGCGCTTCACGAGGCCTCGATGGAGATCAACCGCATCCAGCGCAAGGGACTCGCCGACGTCATCGGCGATCAGCTCCGCGAGGGCATCCTCAAGGGGGAGGTGGCGCCGGGCGACCGCCTCCCACCGGAACGAGAGCTGGCTGCCCAGTTCGGCACCAACCGCAACACCCTGCGCGAGGCGATCCGCGCCCTGGAGGCCCAGGGGCTGGTGCGCGCACGTCAGGGCGACGGCGTCCGCGTCCAGGACTTCCGCGAGACCGGGGACTTCGGCCTGTTGCCCCAGCTGGTGCGGCTCACCGAGTCCCCTCAGCGCGAGTTCCTGTTCGGCGATCTGCTGCGCATCCGCCGCACGATCTGCGCCGAGGCCGCGGTCATGGCTGCCGAGCGACGGACCTCCGAACAGGTCGCGCTGTTGCGCGAGCTCATCACCCGGTCGCGCGAGGCCGAGGGCGACCTGCTGACCCTGGTGACCACGGACGTGGAGATCTACCGCACCCTGGTGGAGGCCTCGGGCTCCGTGGTGAGCACGCTGCTGTTCAACACCCTGCACCGCGTGGTCCAGGAGTTCGTCGAGATCTTCCCCCAGATCATCTGGTTCGCGCCCGACTACCTGGATCGTATGACCGAGGTGGTGGACGCCATCGAGGCGGGAGACTCGGCGAGCGCCCACAAGGTCTTCTCGGATCACCTTCGCAACAGCGACAAGGAGCTGCTCCGCCGGATCAGCGGCGGCTAGGAACCCTGCGTATGGAATCAGTACACCTGAATGCGGGCGAGGTCCTCTTCCGGGAGGGTGACGAAGGCGAGCTGCTCTACGTGGTCTCCCACGGCGAGCTGGCCGTGACCAAGGAGGTCGACGGCACCGAACGCGAGCTGGTCCGGCTCCCCGCCGGCACCTTCGTCGGAGAGCTGAGCATGCTCAACGGCGAACCCCGCTCCGCCACGGTCAAGGCCGCCACGGACTGCGTGTTGCAGGTCTACGACCGCACCAGCTTCGAGGCCCTGCTCCGCAACAACCCCTCGGTGGCCATCCGGCTGGTCTACGAGATGGCCAACCGCCTCCAGCGGTCCAACACCATGCTGGCCAAGCTGCGCCATGAGCTCGAACAAGAGGAGTAGCCTCCTCGCCGCCGCGGCCCTCATGCTGGCCGTCGGGTGTGCGGACGCCACCCTCGATCCCATCCAGGCCGGCTCCCTCGATGTCCTGCAGCGGCTCGACCGCGCCCAGCTCGACGAGGTGCGGGCGCACCTGTACCAGCACGCCCCCGGCGAGCTGGCGCCCATCTACCTCAAGCTCCCCTTCGACGTCCGATCCCGCGGCGTGGGCCGCGAGTGGATGTGGGTCCAGGTGGTCCGCTGGGAAAACGACGGCGCCATCGAGGGCATCCTCGTGGACCCACCGACGCGCGTGGGCGGCCTGCGCCCCGGCGCCTACATCCAGTTCCACGTGGACGACGTGGCCGACTACCACGAGCGGATGCCCGACGGCAGCCACCACGGCAACGCCCTCAAGGGGCTGGTGGAGGGCGGCCCCGGCTTGTACCTCGCGCCCGATGGTGGGAGTATCCGCGGCGCTGAGTAGGAGATCCGCCTGCCGTGAAGTTCAAGGAGAGCCCCCTCAAGGATCTGTACAGGGTCGGCCTGTGGTACGGCATCCGCCCGAGCCTGCGCGCGCTGCCCCCCGGCCACGAGTTCGAGGTGTTCCGGGCCCTGGGGCGCCAGGCGTGCCGCCTGCCCAGCCACACCCGGCGGCTCGTGGACGACAACCTCGGGCGCGTCTTCGAACCGGGCCCGGAGCTCGAGGAGCTCCGGGAGCGCGTCTTCGAGGAGCACTTCTGCACCCAGTACGTCAGCTTCACCTTCCCGCGCATCGGACCGGACACCATGTCCGACTACATCCGCATGCACGGTGTGGAGCACCTCGAGCGGGCCGCCGCCAGCGGCCGCGGCGTGGTCCTGGCCCACCCCCACATGGGCTGCGCCCAGCTCCCCCACTTCGATCTGGCCCATCGCGGCTACCGGATGATGCAGATCGGCGGCGGCGGCGCCAACCTCCGCTTCTCCCGCCTGGGCCAGCGCGTCGCCGACACCCGCGTCAGGCTCGAGAACCTCATCCCGGCCCAGCTGATGGACGGCCAGGGTTTCATCCGGCCGGTCCTGCGCCACCTCCAGGGCGGCGGCGTCCTGCTCACCGCGGTGGACGGCACCGGCAGCGGTGACGAGATCGGCCGCCGCGTCGAGCGCGACGTCCTCGGCCAACGCTTCCGCACCCCGGTCGGCCCGGTGTACCTGGCCCGCCGCTCGGGGGCGGCCCTGTTGCCCCTGCTGGTGGTGCGCCGAGAGGACGGCCCGGGCTTCGACGGCTTCATCGAGCCCGAGATCCCCCTCCCCGAAATGCCCATGAGGCCACTGCTCGACTGGGGCGCCGACCTCATGGCCCTGCTCCTGGACGAGTGGCTCGTCCAGTACCCCGGCGAGTGGGACTTCTGGGACGAGTTCCATCCCCGCGAGGGCGGACTCCTCTACGACTGACCTTCCTTCACCACTCCCGTCTCCATACCCCTTCCCCCGCCCCCTTTTCTCGCCCTATGATGGTGGCTCTTCGAGGAAGGGGACAGACACGATGCCAGCCGCCGTACCCCACCAGGCGCGCTTCGGGCCCTACCTGATCATGCGCAAGCTGGGCGAAGGGGCGATGGCCAAGGTCTACCTGGCCCGCCGCACCGACTCGCGGGGTTTCCACCAGGACGTGGCGCTGAAGGTGCTGCGCCGCGAGTACTCGGGCAAGCCCGAGATCCTCAGCCTGCTGCGCCGCGAGGCGGTCATCGGCGGCAAGATGCGCCACCCTCACGTGGTCGCCACGCTGGAGTTCGGCGAGATCGACGGGCTGCCCTACCTGGCCATGGAGTACGTCCAGGGGGTCACCGTGGCAGACCTGCTGGAGATGGTGGACGACCAGGAGCGGGGGTTGCCGCCGGAGCTCGTGGCCAGCCTCATGGTCCAGGTGTGCGACGGCCTGAGCTACGCGCACAACCTGCGGGACAAGGAGGGCCACCTGGGGGTCGTCCACCGGGATCTCAAGCCCGGCAACGTGATGGTCTCCCTCAGCGGCGTGGCCAAGGTCATGGACTTCGGGGTGGCCAAGATCAAGATGTACGGCGGCGACATCACCACCGTACACCGCACCACCCGCGGCACCCCGGCGTACATGAGCCCGGAGCAGGCGAGGGGCGACCACCTCACACACCACTCGGACGTGTTCACGGCGGGGCTGCTGCTGTACGAGATGCTCACGGGCCGCAAGCCCTTCACCGGCGAGAACTTCGGCGATCTGCTGCGCAAGGTGCGTGAGGGCGAGCTGACGGGACAGGTGGAGGAGGTGGAAGAGGCGGCCCCAGGCGTGGGCAAGGTGTTCCTGCGCGCCACGGCCGCCGAACCCCTCAAGCGCTACCCCGACGCCCTGTGGATGAAGGAGGACCTGGAGTTCCTGTACCCGGCCGACACACCGATCCCGCCGCCGACGCTGGAGGACGACGCCACCGAACTGGACATCAGGCCGCCCAGATCCCGCGGCGTGGTCCCGCCCCCCGTCGTCGAGGGCCCGGAGGGCACCCAGCCCTCGAAGCAGCCGGATCTCGCGGTCGCCGAGCAGACCCAGCCCAGCGACGTGCGGCCAGAGGACACCATCCCCTCCGCCGCCTCCATGCGCATCCTGCCCGAGGACGACGACGAGCAGACCCTCGAGTCGGCGCGCGCCAGCGACGAGCTGCCGCCCCCGGCGCTGCCGCAGGCGCCCGACGAGAACACGCGCTACTACGCGATCGAGGAGCCGGAGGAGCCCACGCCCTCGGTGGACGAGGAGACCCCGCTGGCGGCCCACCTCGACGATCCGACCCGCTACTACCAGCTGCCCGGAGCGGGCAACAAGCGCAGCGGCGCGCCCACGCTCCGGCCGGCGCGGCCCCGGAGCCACAGCGGCGAGGACGACGACACCGAGTACTACGTGCTCGACGAGTCCGAGTCCGGTGTGACGAGCCTCAACGCCGCCACCGCCGCCCCCCGCATGCTGGACACCTTCGACGAGGAGGTGGCGGACGAGGAGGAGCTGGACCTCGATCCCGAGACCCACGACGAGATCGAGATCCTCGCCTCGGCCGAGATCGGCGACATCGGCGACATCGATCTGGAGACCCTCCCCGAGCTGAACCTGGACGACGAGACCATCCCCGAGGTGGACCTCGGCCCGCCGGTGTTCCTCGAACTCCGCCCCAAGCCCGATCCCAAGGTGCCTGTGTCCACCGACACGCTGGTGCACCTCACCCAGTTCCTCGTCGAGATCGAGAACTAGACGCACGATGCGCTCTGCCCTGGCGTCGCTTGGACTGCTGATCCTCGCGACCGGCTGCGGTCCCAGCGCCCCCGAAGCCCTCACCGCAGCCGAGACCGCCCTCGCCAGCGGGGACGATCTCGCGGCCCAGACCGCCTTCCGCGAAGGCCTCGAGCGCCACTCCGACGACCTGCCCCTGCTGCTGTTCGCCTGCGACTTCTACCTGCGCGAGGAGGTGGCCGACCACTACAAGCCCCGCCTCGCTCTCCACTACGCCAACCGCGCCGACCGCGCCGATCCCGGCGACCGCCCCGACGTGGCCGACGCCCTCGCCCGCGCCCTCGACGCCATGGGCCAGCACGACGACGCCGCGGAGGTCCTCCGCCGTTGACCGACGTTGCCCTTGCCCTTGCCCCTGTTTTTCACTAGATTTCCCCTCCCACGCTAGAACGGACCTACTTGGAGGGATTGACCATGCGTATTCTGTGCAGCGCTCTGCTCTTCGCCTTCGTCGGCTTCATCGCCGCGTGCCCCACGACCACCGCGGACACCATCCAGGACGACAGCCCTGTGGCAGCCACCTACGAGGGCGGCTCCATCACCCAGGCCGAGATCGAGGCTTTCCTGTCCTCGATCCCCGATCGTCAGCGGACCCGGTTCAAGACCCCGGACGGCCGCAAGGACATGGTGGAGCGGCTCGCGCTGAACAAGGCGCTGACCGTGGACGCCACCACCGCCGGCTTCGGCACCACCACGCGCGAGAAGATCGCCATGCAGCAGGCGGCGGACACCTACCTGATCAACCGCTTCGTCCAGGATCTGCGCACCAACTCCAAGACCGAGGAGGCGGCCCGCGCGTACTACGACGAGCACCTCGACGAGTACAAGAAGGAGCAGGTCAAGGCCCGCCACATCCTGCTCAAGGACGAGTCCAAGGCCACCGCCACCCGCGCCCGCGTCACCGGCGGTGAGGACTTCCAGGCCGTGGCCAAGGAGGTCAGCGAGGACCGCGCGAGCAAGGTCAAGGGCGGCGACCTGGGCTGGTTCGGCCACGGACGCATGGCTCCGGAGTTCGAGGAGGCCGCGTTCGGCGCCGACGAGGGCGAGGTGGTGGGCCCCATCAAGACCCGCTTCGGATACCACATCATCCTGGTCGAGGGCACGCGCACCGAGATCCCCTTCGAGGAGGTCCAGCCCCGCATCGAGCGGCGCCTCGAGCGCGACTCCGTCACCACCTACATGGACGACAAGAAGGAGACGCTGAACGTGTCCCTGGACGAGGCCGTCGTCTCCGCCATCGACCCCGACGTGCTCTGAGAGCGGTTCCCCCCGCTCCCCCGCCTCACTCGTAGTTCAGCTGCAGCCCGATCATCAGCTCGAAGGAGCCGCCGGCGAACTGATCCTCGCCGGTGAACACCATCACGGGGCCGGCGGCCGCCTTGACGAACAGGGTGGACTTGTAGCTGATGTCGTACTCCATCCCGACGTCCACCAGCAGCGGCCACTCCACCCACAGGCCGAAGCCCTGATTGGCGGTGGGCAACAGGAACCACACGGCCACGGGGCTCTCGAAGCCCACGACCAGCGAGAAGTTGCCCTTGAGGTCGATGGAGGCGGCCACGCCCAGGTTCACCGTCGGGGCAAGGGTGGGCATGAATGCGCGCGAGCGGCCCCAGCGCAGGTTCTCGTAGAACCCGCGACTTCCCCCGTACAACCCCAGGAACACCCCCGGCTCGAACCGGAACGAGATCACGGAGCGGCCGACGATCCCCATCAGGGACCTCGACGAGAGCCCCGCGTGGAAGGTCAGGGGCCAGACCAGCGCGTCGACCTGGAGGCCCAGGGTGCGCTTGCCGTTGGCCGAGAAGTCCCACTGGTAGCCGACGCGCGGGAAGCCCACGAAGAACTCGTGCGCCTTCTCGCCGGGGTTGAGCTGCTCACCTCCGATCAGGGTCGTGGCCCCTGCCGGGGAGGGTAGCAGCGCGATCAGCAGCAACAGCGTCCAGATACGAGCCTGCAGCGACACGGTATTCCTCTCCGCTTCGCTCGGCATCGTAGGCCAACCCGCTGGGCCGCGCAACGTGGGCGTCCTTCCCCAGGTTGCGCAGGGTGAGCACGACGCGGCGATTCACGTCGCCGGTGCCGTCGTAGAACAGGCTGATCACCGGGGCGCCCAGCTCCTGCTGGACCTGCTGCAGGACCCCGGCCGTGAGGGCGCCGGGCATGCAGGTGAAGGGCGCGCAGTTGACCACCATGGCGGCGCCGTCCTGGAGGTAGCGCACCGCTCGACCGATGGTGATGATGGTCTCGCCCTGGAAGGACACCGGCACGAACCGCTCGCCCGCGCCGATGACCTCCTCCACGGGAGGTTCGTGCAGCCCGTCGAGCAGGCCGTCGCAGGCGTCGTAGATCTGGCGCTCGATGCGGTGGAGCACGGCGTTGCGGAGCCGCGCCCGCGCCCACTCCAGGGGGTTCCGGTTGACCCCCGCCATGCGGATCTCCATGGCCTGGGTGTACAGGAGCCACTCGGAGACGGGCGAGAGCCAGGCCTCGCCGCCGCCGGCCTCGATGGCGCCGATGACGTCCTGGTTGCAGAACGTGTTGCAGCGCACGTAGATCTCGCCGACGATGCCCACCAGCGGCTTGCGCGGGGTGTCCTGCATGGGAATCGCGCGCAGCCGCCGGGCGATACGGCGCACCACCGGCAGGTAGTCGCGGTGCTGCTCCAGGGCGCGCTCCAGGTCGGCCCTGCCCTCCTCGATGAGGTCGAGCACGCGGCCGGACTCGAGCTCGTAGGGGCGGAACCGGCACAGCAGCTTGGTCAGCACGTCGCCGAGCACTATCCCCTGGAACAGCCGCAGCTGTAGCCCGGTACCCACGCCCGCGTAGGTGTCTTCCGATCCCGGCGAGGTGATGAACAGGTCCTCCATCCCGATGCGGTCCAGCGCCAAGCGCTGCAGCAGGTTGTACTGACCGAACCGGCACGGGCCGCACGCGGTGGGCATGAACACGGCGTGCTTGCCCGGGTCCTCGCCGCTCGACTCCACCGTGTGGATCAGCGTGCCGAGGGTGGCGGGCGCGGGCAGGCACTCGGTGCCGCGGCACAGGGACTTGCCCCGCTGGAAGGCCTCCTCGGTCTCCGGCGGCAACGGCCGCGCGTCGAGCCCTTCCCCGCGGAACACCGCGCCGAGCATCTGGGGCCCGTACAGGCCCATGGGGGCCAGCCACAGGGTGCGATCGCCCACCTCCGTGAAGGGGCCCGAGGGGGGCCGGATGGGCGCTGGAACCTCGGCCACGGGGCGCTCCTGGCCCAGCACGTCGACGAAAGCCTCGATGCGGGTCAGGTACCCGCCGTCCGAGCCGTGCTCGTCCAGCTCCAGCACCAGGTAGGGCTCCTCGCCCATGACCTTCTCCATGTACGTCAGCACGAAGGAGTCGGGGCCGCAGCTGAAGTTGGTGAAGCACATGGCGTGGAGCTGAGCGTGGTCGCGCGCGAAGCGAGCCCCCTCGAGGATGCGCCGCCCCGACCACCAGAACAGGTTGCGCAGGCCGGGCCCGAGGCTGTCCTTGGGCAGGGGCAGGGTGTCCAGGGGCAACACCAGCCAGCCCTGCTCGGCCACCTTCCTCGGCAGGGCCACGTTGGCGCCCTCGTCGTACAGGTTGTAACCGCGCCCGAGCAGCACCAGGGCGTGGCCGCCGCTGCGCTCCAGCTCGGCCAGAGCGGTCTCGCCGATCTCCCGGCACTCCCGGCGGAAGTCCAGCAGCGCCGCGCTGGCCCGGCTCCAGGCGGCGCGCACCTGACGTGCGCTCACGCCCAGGGCGTCGCCGAGCACGTCGTGCAGCTCCCGGACCATCCGGCTGTCCGTCCACTGCATGTCCACCGGCGGCGCCACGATGCGGCTCGCGTCGATGCCCGCGCCCGCGCACGCGGCGCGGACAGGGGCGGTCTGGGCGATGTTGTACGGGCACAGGTGCGCGGCGGTGGTCACCTCGGGGTCGACCTTCTCCTGGATGACGAAGGGCATGAACACGTGGTCCACGGCCTCGTCCCGCAACAGGGCCACGGCGTGGCCGTGGGCGAGCTTCATCGGGAAGCAGTAGTCCGATCCCGACAGCTTCACGCCCTCGGCGGCGATGTCCGCGCTGGTCGCCGGGCTGAGCTTGACGCGGAATCCCAGAGACTCCAGGAACGCCTTCCACAGGGGGTACAGGTCCCAGGTCCCCAGCGCCCTCGGGATGCCCACCAGCGGAGCGTCCGCCGCGGGCCGCTCGACCCGCTGGCGCCGCCAGGCCTTGGCGCGCGCCCGGATGGGCCTCAGGCCGTCGGGGCGCCGCATGCGCTCCTCGGCGGGATCGCGGCCGCACAGGTAGCCCCACGAGGGGGTCTCGTCCTCCCCCTCGATATCGGCGGAGGTGATGGTGCAGACGTTGGCGCACAGCTCGCATGTGGAGCGGGCCAGGGTGACCTCGCGGTTGGCCAGGTCCAGGCCCCGGAACGCGGAGCCGGGCCAGCCGCGGTCGCGCAGGTTCTCCACGCCGAGCAGCGCCGCGCCATACGCGCCCATCTGGTGGCACAGGGGCGACACGACCACCTCGACGCCCAGCAGGTTCTCGAACGCGGCCACGAGCCCCCGGTTGCGGGCGGTGGCGCCCTGGAAGGTGATCCGCTCGGAGGACCTGCGCCGGTTGCCCACGACGCGGTTGAGGTAGTTCTGCACCACCGAGTACAGCACACCGGCCATGACCTCTTCGCGCTGGTAGCCCTGGCGCAGCAGCCGGTGGACGTCCTGCTCCATGAACACGGTGCAGCGGTCCGACGTGACCGGCGGGGCGACGCCCTCGGTGGCGGCGCCCACGGCCTGGATGGGGAAGCCGAGCTTGATCGCCTGCTCCTCCACGAACGATCCGGTGCCAGCGGCGCACACGTAGTTCATGTTCACGTCGCGCAGGAAACCGCCGCGCACGTCCATGAACTTGGCGTCCTGGCCGCCGATCTCGAAGATGGTCTCCACGTCGGGGTCCACCTGCCGGGCGCCGCGCACGTGCGCGCTGATCTCGTTGACCACGAGGTCGGCCCCCATCACCTGGCCCACCAGCTTGCGGCCGCTGCCCGTGGTGGCACACGCGATCACGTTCCAGGTGTGCTCCCCCTGGAGGGCCTCGAGAGTGGAGAGCAGGCGCTTGGTGGCGTCGATGGGCTCGCCGGACGTGCGGCAGTACAGATCGAGCAGCACCACGCCGTCGCGGTCCATCACCACGGCCTTGGTGGAGGTGGAGCCGATGTCGACGCCCAGCGCCACGTCCAGGACACCGCCGGGGAGCTCCACGTGACGGCGCACCTCCACGTTGCGCTCGTCCACGTACTCGTCGAGCACGGTCATGTCCGGGTATCGCGAACGCAGCAGCTCCAGCGGCGACCGATGGTGGTCGTCGGCCTTGGCCGGGGGGATCTCGCGAAGGCCGGTCCACTCGGTGGCCTCGGTGAGCTCCGCGGCCACCACGTCTGCGGCGCCGATGGCGGGGAGAAGGTATGCCTGCGGATCACTGCGGAAGTCCTCGCCCAGGCGCTCGTGCAGCCAGCGCTGCACCTCGGGGTTGCGGGACACGCCGCCGATCATCAGGGTCGGGCCCGAGAGGGTTCGACCGCCGCACAGGGTCTGCAGGATGGTGCCCACCAGCCCCCGGCACAGGCCGGACCACATGGCCGAGCGCCCGTACCCTTCCTGCTGGCGGTGGATCAGGTCCGACTTGGCGAACACCGCGCAGCGGGTGGCGATGGTCGGGGGTTCGGCCACGCCGGCGAAGTTCTCGATCTGCTCGAGATCCAGGCCCAGGCGGCGGGCCTGCTCGTCGAGGAAGGACCCGGTCCCGGCGGCGCACAGGGAGTTGGAGGAGTACTCGAGGAGCTGCCCGGCGTCGTCGATGCTGATGCGCGCCAGGCTGCCACCGCCCACGTCGAGGATGTGCCGGATGTCGCCGTCGAGCATCTGCACGCCGCGGATGGCCGCGCGGATGGGATCCACGGCGGCCCCCACGCCCTGGTCGGTGACCGCGTCCGCCAGCGGGCCGGTCACGCCGATGGGCAGCGCGGGGGGGACGTCGGCGCGGCGCAGCAGGTCCAGCAGTGCGTTGACAGGCCGGCCCTTGTGCTCGGCGGCGTCCGCGATCCGCACGCCGTCCGGCCGTATCCAGACCATCTTGGTGAACAGCGAACCCACGTCGATGCCGAGCGCGCCCACGAGCGCGTCCGCACGTACGCCAAAAACCTCTTCGCCGATGCCGTTCATGGGGGAGACCCTCCAGGGAAACTAGACTGACGTGTCAGTCTAGTTTCCGCATCGTAATCGAAGCACCATCGAAGTCAAAAGAAATGTGCGCCACCGGGCACGCAGCCGCACTGGCGCGCGCACGCGAGGATCCGGGACAATGGGGTCCTGATGAACCACTCCCGCCCCGTGGTGTTCACCCTGGCTCTGTTCGCGCTGTTGCTCGTGGGCGACGCCGCGCCCGGCCATGCCCGCAACTGGGGCTCCGTGGATTTCGAGCTCGCCGAGGACGGGATGCTCGCCGCCGCGCGGGCCGCGGACGCCTGCGACACCGCGGCCACCTACCGGCGCCTGCGAGACGGCGTGGTCCTCACCTCCGAGGAGAGCTTCCGGATCCACCAGGACACCCTCGAGGGCGAGGCGGTGCTGCGCATCGAGCTGGACCGCTACGACGACAACCTGGGCGCCGTGGCTCGGCACGAGGTCGTCCTGGACGGGCACACGCTGCGCCCTTTGACCTCTCGCCAGCGCCACCCCGACACCCAGCTGTGGACCGAGACCACGTATGGGCGCGGCGCGGCCACGATCACCGCGCCGGGCCAGGAGGCGCGCGAGCTGCGCATCGGCAGCGACACCGTGGAGTTCCTCGCCGCCCAGCTGTTGTTCCTCAAGTTCCTCGACGACGACGGGCGGATGCGCTTCTCGTTCCTCTACGACGACGTGCTCTACCACTTCCACGCCAGCACCAGGCAGACCGAGACCGTCATCCTCGGCTCGACCAGCTTCGAGACGTTCCACGTGGTGTGCAAGATGCGGGGTACCTGGTACCACCTCGCGCCTGCGCTGCACTTCTGGATCGAGAGCGCCCCCCCCTACCGGCTGGTGAGGTTCCAGTCCCGCCGCGAGGTGGTCGAGCTGGTCGAGTGATCCCGGCAAAGGAGTGCGGGCCATGGCGGCGATCTGGCTTCTGATCCTCGGTGTCGCGTTCTTCTCGGGCGGGTACGTGCTGTACGGCGGCTTCCTCAGCCGCAAGCTCGGCATCGACCCCCAGCGCGAGACCCCGGCCCACTCCCGGCGCGACGGGGTGGACTACGTGCCCGCCAAGCCCGCGGTGCTCGTGGGTCACCACTTCGCCTCCATCGCCGGTGCGGCGCCCATCATCGGGCCGGTGACCGCCGCGGTGTTCGGCTGGTTGCCCGTCTACGTCTGGATCGTCCTGGGGGGAATCTTCCTCGGCGCGGCCCACGACTTCATGTCGCTGGTGGCCAGCATCCGCCACCAGGGCAAGTCCATCGGCGAGGTGGTCGAGGAGCAGATCGGCCCGGCGGGCAAGGTGCTGTTCCTGCTGTTCGCCTGGTCGGCGCTGATCCTGGTGATCGCCGTCTTCGCCGACGTGGTCGCGTCCACCTTCGTCAAGGTGCCCGCCGTGGCCACGTCCTCGCTGGGCTTCATCGTGCTGGCCCTGGTCTTCGGACAGGGGGTCCACCGCTTCGGCGCGCCGCTGTGGATGGCCACGGTGGTGGGCGTGGCGCTGCTGCTGGGCACCCTGTTCCTCGGCCAGGCCTACCCCCTGGACCTCACGACCTGGATCGACGGCGATCCGGCCGAGGCCGCCCGCGCGGCCAAGCGCTGGTGGCTGTGGATCCTGTTCGGCTACGTGTTCGTGGCCTCGGTGACCCCGGTGCAGGTCCTGCTCCAGCCCCGCGACTACCTCAACTCGTTCTTGCTGTACGGGCTGATGGGTCTGGGCCTCGTGGGGGTGGCCGTGGCCAACCCCGAGATCCAGATGGAGGCCAGCACCGGCTGGTCCCACCCCAAGCTCGGCCTCATCTTCCCCGCCCTGTTCGTCACCGTGGCCTGTGGGGCCATCTCCGGCTTCCACTCCCTGGTCGCGTCGGGCACCACGTCCAAGCAGCTGGACCGCGAGACCCACGCCCAGCCCGTGGGCTACGGCTCGATGCTGGTGGAGTCCCTGCTGGCCGTTCTGGCCCTCGTGGCGGTGATCACCATGGCCAGGGGTCGCTACGCCGGGTTCTTCGAACCGGGCGGCGGCGGCCCCGTGGCGGCATTCTCCGCTGGACTGGGCGAGTTCATCTCCACCCTCGGCATCCCCGTCGAGGGCGCCGTGGCCTTCGTGGCCCTGGCGGTGAGCGCCTTCGCGCTGACCTCCCTGGACACGGGCACCCGCCTCGCGCGCTTCGCGTTCCAGGAGTTCTTCGAGCGCTCCGACGGCCGCGCCTCGCTCCTGGCCGGAAACCGCTACCTGGCCACCGGCGTCTCCATCGGGCTGGCCATGATCCTGGCGTTCCACGAGGTGGAACACCCCGCCACCGGTGAGATGGTCTCCGCCTGGCGGATGATCTGGCCCATCTTCGGATCGGCCAACCAGCTGCTGGCGTCCCTGGCGCTGCTGGCCATCTCGGTGTGGCTCGCCCGCCGCGCTCGCGCGAACTGGTTCGCCCTGGTGCCGATGGTCTTCATGTTCGCGGTGACGATGACGTCCCTGGTGGGGCTGGCACGCGCGAACCTGGAGACGAACCTCCTGGCCGCGGCGATCTCGATCCTGCTGTTCGCCGTGGCCTACCTGCTGGCGGTCCAGGCGGGGCTGACTCTGTACAGCGTGTACCGGCGCGAGTAGCTCAGGAGCAGCCGCCGTCGCGGATCTCCTGGGCGCTGGCCATGGCCGCCTCGATCTTGGCGCGCGCCTCCTCCTCCGTGGTCGCGTCGAGCAGCACCTGCTGCTCGGCGAGGAACCGTTCGACCATCTCGGCGACCTGCTTCTTGAGCCGGCCGGTCTCGGAGTAGGACGCGTCGGCCTCGGCGCGCGCCTGGGAGGCCTTCTCCTCGGTGGTTATCTTGCCGGCCCCAAACGGCATGGACGCCGCGCTGGACGCGAACACGTCGGCCTTGGCCGAGGCTCGTTTGGCCTTGTCCAGCGCCTCGCAGCGCAGGTTGCGGACCTCCTGGATGCTCTCGATGGAGACGCCGGCCTCCTCGGTCTCACCCGTGTCCTGAGCGCGCGCCCTCGTCCCCCCCACTGCCAGGGCCGCGCAGAGCCCCAGCAACAGACAAAAGCTCGTGTACTTGTGCATAGCTCCAGTGTCGCAGCTGCCCGCGACGAAGCCAAGAAGCGTTGTGGAAGCCGTTGGTTTGCCTGCCGCGCCGGGCCAGCTACAATCGAACGGGGTCGCGGGAGCACGCTCATGAAGCCAAAACACCCATGGGGTCACAAGACAGGCCCTGGCCACGACGAATCCACCGGGATGGACCTGGACGCGCTGTCGCCCGTCAAGGCCGCAGTCGCCGGCGGGGTCATCGAGGTACTCCAGGGGCCCGACGCCGGCGCGCTGCACCTGATCGGCACCGAGAGCGCCCTGCTCGGCCGCGGCGACGAGGCCGATCTGCAGCTCAGCGATACCAAGGTCTCGCGCAACCACTGCCGCATCGGCTTCGAGCAAGGCGGGTTCTGGCTGCGGGACCTGGACAGCTCCAACGGCACCCACATCGGACGCCGGGCCATCAAGGGCAAGGTCAAGCTGCCGGACCGCTGCGTGTTCCACGTGGGCCGCAGGACCGTGGTGGAGTTCAGCGCGGTGGACGCGGAGGGGCTCCAGCGGGCATTCGACCGGATACACCTGTCCGAACACCTGTCCAACCAGCGCCGCTACAGCCGCGTCCTGGCGCGACAGACCGAGGAGCTGCACGCGGCGCTGGCCGACCTCGAGCAGCTGGCGCGGGCGGCCACGCGCGAGCTCATGGAGCCCCTTGGGGCCATCGACCACCAGATCGAGCTCATGGAGGGCGCCGGCGACGGCGAGGCGAGCCTGGAGGAGATCGGCCGCGCCGTGGAGCGGATGCGCCGCCAGCTCCAGGATCTACACACCTACGCGCGCCTCGGGGCGGTGGTGGACACCTCCGGCCTGGTCCGGCTGGACGACGCGCTGGACGCGGCCCTCGAGCGCCTCGGACCGGCCCTGATGTCGAACGACACCAGCGTCGACCGGCAGCCGCTGCCCACGGTGGTTGGCGATCCGCCCCACCTGTGCGAGGTGTTCGTCCAGCTCGTCGGGCACATCGCGCGGCTGTCCAACAGTGACACGCCGCGCATCCGCGTGACCGCCGAGGACGAGGACGGCGAGTGGGTCGTCTCCGTGACCGACGACGGGGCCGAGCTCGCCGTCGAGGACATGCACCGCATCTTCGAGGTCTTCGCCCAGGTCCACAGCCAGGAGGACCCGCAGAGCTCCGGCGTGGGCATGGCCGTGGCCCGCCGGGTCGTCCAGCTGCACGGAGGCCGGATCTGGGTGGAGAGCGGCGCGGGCGACGGCACGTCGTTCTGCTTCACGCTGCCCATCTGGGAGGGTTCGGGCCTTGGCGACGCGACCCTGGATCCCGACGTCTCGATGGACTAGCTCCCGAGGACCAGGACCAGGACCCCCACCACGTTGTACGCCACGTGCAGGACGATGCACGGCACCAGCCCGCCGGTGGTGCGACGCACCCAGGTGGTGGCCAGTCCCATCAACGTCACCGCGACCAGGGCCGCAGGTACCCCCGCGTACTGGAAGCCGTGGAACACCCCGAACAGCAGGCCGACGACCACCACGGCGAGGCGGCCCCCCACGGCGTCCTCGATGGCCGCGTACAGGTAGCCCCGGAAGAAGACCTCCTCCACCAGCGGCGCGACGGTCAGCGCGAACACCACCACGGCGATCAGGTCGGCGCGCCCGCGGATCGCGTCCTGGAGGGGGGACGTGAGGTCCCGCGCGAGGAACGACAGCCCCAGCGCGGCGCCGATCACGGCTACACCGACGGCCGGCACCGCGATCCGGTTCCAGGTCCGGCTGGGCAGCCAGTGGAACCAGCGGCGCGCGGGCTCCACCTGACGGGTCCGGAGGTGGATCAGCGCCAGGATCGGAATCCACGCGACCGCCGAGACCGCGCACAGCCCCAGCGCCGGCAGATCGGCCCCGAAGACCGACAGCGCGAGGCCGCCGAGCACGGCGTCGACGGCGATCTTGATGGCGAGGATCTCCAGCGCCCGCGACAGTCCCCTCGCGGCGCCGGTAGTGGGCATCAGTGAGCCTCTTCACCCGGCACGTTGGCCTTGCGAACGTGGGCCAGGACGCTGACGCGGGCCGCCACCTGCCGGGCCATGTCCTCCAGGGTCTGCGACACCTCTGCGGCCGGTTCGGCCAGCACGAGAGGCACGCCGTCGTCCCCGGACCTGCGCAGCTCCGGCACCAGGGGCAGCGCCCCGAGGAACGGCAGGCCCAGCTCCCTGGCCTTGGCCTCGGCGCCCCCGGTGCCGAACAGCTCGTGGCGCTTGCCGCACTCGTCGCACAGGAAGTACGACATGTTCTCCACCACGCCGATGACCGGCACGTCCACCTTGTCGAACATGGCCTGCCCGCGGACGACGTCCGCCAGCGCCACGTCCTGGGGGGTGCTGACGATCACCGCGCCGGTCACGTCGAGCTTCTGCGACGTGGTCAGCTGCACGTCCCCCGTGCCCGGCGGTAGATCGAGCACCAGGTAGTCGAGCTCTCCCCAGCGGCAGTCGCGGGCGAACTGGACGATGGCCTTGGACGCCATCGGACCGCGCCAGATCACCGCCTGGCCCGGGGGCAGGAAGAACCCCATGCTCATCAGCTTGACGCCGTGCACCTCGATGGGGTCGAAGCTGCCGTCGTCGTTGGGCCGCACCGGGGCCTCCTCGATGCCCATCATGATCGGCATCGACGGCCCGTGGATGTCCGCGTCCATCACCCCCACGCTGGCCCCGAGCCTCGACAGGGCCACGGCGAGGTTCACGGCCACCGTGGACTTGCCGACACCGCCCTTGCCCGAGGCCACCAGGATGACGTTGCGCACGTGGGGCAGCAGCGGCTGATCACCCTCGGGTGCCGCCCGCGTCCCCTGGCGCACGCGCGCCGAGAGCACGACCTCGACCTCGACGCCCTCGACGGCCGCGGACACGGCCTCGCGCACCGACCGTTCGATGGTACCCTTGAGGGGGCAGGCCGGGGTGGTCAACTCCACCTCGACGCGGATTCGAGTCTCGCTGACCTCCACCTCGCGGATCATCCCCAGTGTCACCAGATCCTGGTGCAGCTCGGGGTCCTGCACCGACGACAGGGCCCTCATCACTCGCTCGCGAATCGAGTCGTCGCTCATGGTCTCTCCGTTCGGGCGCCGTCACAGGGCGCGGAAGGCCTCGGGGCGCAGCACCTTGTTGTCGATGGCCCAGTCCAGGCGTTCGAGGAGCCGGGGCTTGTCCTGGGGCAGCGTCCCGGACAGGGGGAGGTAGGTGCTGGCGTGGTTGGTGCGGAACACGCACGGCCCGTCGAGGTCGAGCCCCCGCACGATGCTGCGCATCTCCTCGAGGGTGCCGATGGGGGTGAGCGGTTCGTAGGTGCCGTCCGCGAGCTCGGCGGACATGGGCGTCCCGTCGAGGATCATCAGCGTCAGCAGGGAGAAGTAGTCGGGCGACATGGCGGTCACCACGGCCGCCGTGTCCTGCGCGTGCTCGTCCGACAGCTCCTGGCCGCCTGCGCCGATCAGCGCGATCACCGACGTGGCCAGCCCCGCCCCGCGGGCGCGCTGGATGGCCTCGGTCATCTCCGCCGCGGAGGCCTCCTTGTGCAGGCGGCGCAGCACGCGCTCCGAGCCGGACTCCAGCCCCATGTAGACGATGCCGATGCCGGCGTCGCGCAGCCGCCGCAGCGTGGCGTCGCTCTTGCGCAGGATGCCCTTGGCGTCGGTGTAGATGCCCACCCGCTCGAGCTTCGGGAAGTGCTCGTGGAGCAGCTCGAGGATCTCGAGCAGCCGGCGCTCGCCCAGGACCATGGCGTCGCCGTCGGCCAGGAACACGCGGCGCTGGGTCGGCATCACCTGCGCGGCGTCGATGATGTCCGCGCGCACCTCGTCCATGGACCGCAGGTGGAACTTCACGCCCGGGTACATGTAACAGAACGTGCACTTGTTCCAGGAGCAGCCGTAGACCACCTGCAGGATGTAGCTGGTCGCCTCGGACGGGGGACGGAAGACGGGACCCTTGTAGCGCATGGGGCCTAACCTAACACCGTGTGGGGCGGTCCGCACTCCCCTGCTCCGCAGCTGCGGGTTGTGCTTGACCCCCCTCACGGGAGCCCCTAGTTTGCCGCCGATCAACCTGGGATTTCCTCATGCGAACCGAACTGACCGTCCCGATCCTCGTCGCGGGGTTCGTGCTGCTCACGGGCTGCGGGACCGCGCACACGGCGCGGCCGCTGGGCCAGGGCAACACGGCCATCGTCACCTCCCTGGGGGGGCCCATCGCCGACCTCGGGGGCGCCACGGTCCCGGTCCCCCTGCCCACGGTGGGCATCAAGTACGGGGTGACCGAGCGCCACGACATCTTCGCCGACTGGCAGGTGATGCCCGCGATCCTCGGCAACGCCGCGTTCGACGTGGGCGGGTCGTGGTACTTCCTCGACCAGCACAAGGGGCGCCCTGGCCTCAGCACGGCCGCGACCGTGCACGCGGTGTGGAACACCCGGGACCTCTGGCTGGCCGCCGACACCCAGCTCACCGCCAGCTGGCTGCTGCACCCACGCCACCTGCTGTACCTGGGCTTCCACCTGGTGTTCGTGCCCGTGCGGTCGGACGCCATGAACAGCGCGCCCGTCCACTTCGCGCCCATGCTCGGCGGCGAGGTGCGGCTGGGCAAGAACCGCGGGTTCGGCCTGGGCCTGGAGGTCAAGTGGGCCGATCCGTGGAAGGACACCGACTTCATGATCGTCGACTACGCCGGCAACCGCGGCGGCGTGTGCATCACCGGCGGCTTCAACTTCTACCTGGGGGGCAAGAAGAAGGGGGCGCGGCCCGACGGCGAGCCGATGGCGAGGAGGGAAGACCGATGAGCGCGACGAGAACCCTGGGCCTGGTCATCGGCCTCGGCGCCGTCCTGGCGTCCACCGGCTGCATCAAGCTGGACTTCATGTTCTTCCCCGGCGTGGCCCTGGACGAGTACGCCCTGCCCGGCAACCACATCCCCGACGAGGCCCTCGAGCGGGTGTCCTTCGAGACCACCGAGGGGGAGACCATCTACGGCTACTGGGCGTTCAGCGACACTTACCCCGACGGGACCACGGTGCTGTACTGCCACGGCAACAACGCCAACCTGGACGAGTACTGGGACCGGGTGATGTTGCTGTGGGACCGCGGGCACACCGTGTTCGTGTTCGACTACCCGGGGTACGGGATGAGCACCGGGACCCCCACCGAGGGCGGGCTGTTCCGGTCGGCCGACGAGGCCCACTTCCACGTGCTGGACCGCCTCGGCGACGACAGGGGGACGCTGGGGGATGCCGCGGACCTGGACGTCGTCTACTACGGCTGGTCCCTGGGATCCGCGCCGGCCATCTACCTCGCCGCCGAGGTGGACGAGCCCGCCGCCCTGGTCTCCGAGGCCGCCATGGCCAGCGGTCAGGCGTTCGTCGACGACTCGACGGGCCTGGCGCTGCCCAGCACCTTCCTGACCGACATGGAGATGGACAACATCGGCCGCATCCCGCGCGTGGACGCGCCCAAGCTGTTCGTCCACGGAGCGCAGGACGACTACATCGCCCCGTACTTCTCCCAGATGCTCTACGACGCGTCGGACACGCCGCGCCAGCTGTGGTTCTCCGAGGACGCCGGCCACGGCAACGTGGTCTGCGACGGCGCCACCGACGACTGCGTGGACGCGCCGGCCGAGTCCTACTGGGCGTGGTCGGGGGTGCTGGAGTCGTTCCTGGACGAGGCGATCCCGGAGAGCTGAGCTTCAGGCGGCGCTGTCGTCGTCGCCGGCGCCGCTGTCGTCGTCATCGCCGCTGCCGCTGTCGTCGTCGTCGGCCACGTCGTCGTCGGCCACGTCGTCGTCGGCCGCATCGTCGTCCGCCACGTCGTCGTCGCCCGCGTCGTCGTCGTCGCCCGGGCAGTCCCCCACCCCGCCACAATCGGGATCGTCGCAGTCGTACAGGCCGTCCAGATCGTTGTCCTCGCCGTCGTCGCACTCGGCCTCGGGATCGGTCTCCTCGACGCACGAGACCACCGACCAGGCCATCAGGGCAGCGCACAGTGCCATCCACGTGAAGCGGCTACGCATCGCGATCCTCCCGGGCCCCGGTGGGATGGCCGGAGCGGCCCCAGTCTATCTCCGAACCCCACCTCTGGTACACTCGCCGGGATCCGGGCGAATGCCCGGTGGGAGGTGCCATGAGCATCCGCGCGTGCACGATCGCCCTGCTGTCGCTCGCCCTGCTCCTGCCAGGGTGCGGCAACAACCAGACGGTCCAGACGGTGAACACGCCCCCGTCCGCGACCATCACTCTGCCACCGCCCGAGTCAGCACCTTACGTGGAGCTGGAGAACATCACCTTCGAGGGATCGGCCATCGACCAGGGCGGCTCCGCCGAGGACCTCCAGATCACCTGGATGAGCAACCACGACGGCGTGATCAACACCGATCCTCCCGACTCGGACGGGCTGCTCACCTTCGTGATCAACGACCTGAGCATCAACACCCACGTGATCACCCTCGAGGTCGTGGACAGCGGCGGCAAGTCCGACGAGGACGAGGTCACCGTGGTGGTGCTGCAGTCCAGCGAGGTGGACGAGGACGGCGACGGCTACACCCCCAACGAGGGGGACTGCGAGGACGACAACCCCCTGGTCTACCCCGGCGCCACCGAGGACCCCAACGGCGTGGACGACGACTGCGACGGCTTGATCGACGAGGGCACCCACCTGTACGACGACGACGGCGACGGGCTGACCGAGACCGACGGCGACTGTGACGACTACGACGCCGACACGTACCCGGACGCGCCCGAGCTGGCCGACGAGGTGGACAACGACTGCGACGGCACCATCGACGAGGGCACGGTGCTGTTCGACGACGACAACGACGGATACACCGAGAACGACGGCGACTGCGACGACGCGGATCCCGCGGTCTTCCCCACCGCCACCGAGGCCCCCGACGGCCTCGACAACGACTGCAACTCGCTGGTGGACGACGGCACCACGGCCGCCGACGACGACGGTGACGGCTACTGCGAGGGGTACGACCTCGACGGCGACGGCGTCGACGACTGCTCGGACGGAGCCCTGCCCGGGGACTGCGACGACACCGACGCCGCGGTGAACCCCGCGGCCACGGAGGTCTGCGGCGACTACGTCGACAACGACTGCTCCGGTGTGGCCGACGACGAGGGTGCCCTGGGGTGTGACGACTACTACGAGGATCTCGACGGCGACAACTACGGCACCGCCTCGGCCTGCCTGTGTGGGCCATCGGGGGACTACACCGGCGCGTACGGCAGCGACTGCGACGACCAAGACGCGAACGTGCACCCCGGCCAGTCCAACTGGTTCTCCACCTCGAGCGTCAACGGCTCGTTCGACTACGACTGCAACGGAGTCGAGGAGCAGCAGTACCCCAACACCGTGATCTACGACTGCGACTGCCTCGGCGTGTGCGTGGCCTGTTCGGTGTCCCAGCACGGGTACAGCGGCAGCGTCCCCGCGTGCGGCGCGTCGGGCAGCTGGGTCACGGATTGTTGGGTCGGCGACTTCCCCTGGACGTCGTGCGACCTGGGCAGCTCGGCACAGACCCAGACCTGCCGCTGAGGCGGACCCCCTCTGAAGTTCCGTCTGCTATGCTGCGGCCATGTCCGAGCCGTCCGAGCAACGCACCGCCACCTTGCTGACTCGCCTGCTGTCCCTGGTGGGCGAGGAGATCCCCGTGGAGGAGCCCGCGCCCTCCATCGTGCAAGCCGGTGCGCCGGACCGCGCCGGTGCAGACCGCGAGGAGGTCCGGCGAGAGGTGGCCGCCATCGCCTCGGAGCTCGACGGGACCTTCTCGGCGATGGTCGCCGAGCTCCGTCAGACGCGGGGCAGCGTCGAGGATCTCACCGCGGGCCTGACCGAGCGGATGGATCGCCTCGAGCGCAACCTCGTCGCGCCGGACAGCGACGACGGCCCTGAATCGCCCGAGTCGATCGAGGCGCGCGAGGCCCTCGAGGCGCTGCGCGAGGAGCTGCAGGACGCCGCCCGCCGAGCCGAGACCCTCTCCGGCGACCTGGAGGCGGCTCGGGAGGAGACCGCCGGGCTCGAGATCCAGGTCGCGGAGGCCGCTGCGAGGGCCGAGGCGCTGGACGGAGACCTCGGGCGGGTTCGCGCGGAGAGGGACGCCCTGACCGGAGACCTGGAAGCCGCCCAGCAGGGGCACGGCGACCTGGACGGCCAGCTCGCGTCGGTGCGGCAACAGCGGGACGCCCTCTCGACGGACCTGGAGGGGGCCGCGCGCGAACGGGACGCCCTGGCCGCCGAGCTGTCCACGGCGAGGAGCGAGATCGCCGAGATCACGGAGTGGTTCGAGAAGGCGGACCGGGAGCGAGACGAACTCACCGCCGAGTTGACCGAGGCTCGAGGTGAGAAGGAGGGGCTGGCCGATCAGCTCGGAGACCTCCGCGCCCACAGCGAACGCTCCGGGGAGGATCTGGCCGCGGCCAACGATCGACTCCTGCAGCTCCAGCGGGCCATGGAGACGGTGGAGGCGGACCGCGAGACCCTGGGCGCCAACCAGGCCGAGCTGCAGCGTCTGCTGGAGCAACGCGAGGCTGAGCTGGCCGAGGCAAAGGCCGAGGCCGAGCGAGCCCGCGCTCGTGTCGCCGAGGTCGGGGACCAGCTCTCCGACGACCTGTCCAGGCAGGTCGAGGAGGCCGAAAAACTCGTCGCGGAAGCGGTCACCCGGGCGAACGTGGCCGAGGGACACGCCGAGGAGCTCGAGCAGAGGGCGGCCGATGCGGAGCAGCGAGCCCAGGAGACCTTGCAGCAGGTCCAGGAGACCGAGCAGCGGGCCCAGGAGGCCGAGCAGCGGGCTCAGGAGGCCGAGCAGCGCGTCGAGGAGGCCGGTCAGACCGCGACGATCGCCGCGGACAAGACCGCCGAGGCCGCCTCGCTGCGCGCCGAGCTGCAGCGGGTCAACGCCCAGCTCCTGGACAGCGCCAGCAGGATGGCCGAGATGCGGGCGTCGCAGGAATCGAGCGACGGCAGCGTCACGGCGAAACAGGTCGCCCTGCGCATCGAGGGGCTGGACAAGCAGCTGGACAACGCTCGCAAGGTGGCCGAGGACCGCGCCGCCCAGGTGGCAGCCGCCGAACAGCGGTTGGACGCGGCCGAGAACAAGAACGCCGACCTCGCCGCCGAGATAGCGCGCCTGGAGGACATCCAGGAGGCCCGTGAGACCCAGGAGGTCGAGGTCCAGGGCAAGTCCACCGAACGCGTCCGCAAGCTCCAGGGCGAGCTGGAGCAGGGACGGACCGCCTACCAGGCCCTGGTCAAGGAGGCCGACGCCGCCCACGCCAAGGCCGCCAAGCTCGAGTCCGACATCGGCGCGGCCGACCAGGAGCGCGACCACCTGCTGGCCAACCAGCAGCGCGCCGTGGACCACATCCGCCGCCTCGAGGGCCTGCTCGTGGCGCGGGACAAGGAGATCGAGGAGCTCCGCCGCTCACCGCCGTCGGTGGACGAGGTCATCGAGCTGACCGAGCCGGTCGCGCCGGCGCCGTCCATCGACTCCGAGCCGACGGAGACTTCGGTGGACACGCAGCCCCACCAGCCCATGAAGCCGCCCTGGTCACCCGAGACGCGACCTGGAAGCCAGGCGTCCGCGCGCATGACCATGCGCTCCGGCGCGGTCATGTCGGCACGCAAGGAGCCCCCGAAGACCTCTGGCGGCCTGAGCCGTCTGTTCGGCCGAGGCAAGAAGAGGTAGCCACCGTTTGACCTCCTCCGCACGACGCGCCGATGGGCGACTCGAGATCCGCGTCCGCGACGGAGCGGGGCGCGTCCGCGCGTACCGGATCGCCGTGGTGCGCCTGGCGTTGCTGCTCGTCGTGCCTGCCCTCGGCCTGCTCGCCGTGGGCGCACTGCTGGGACGCCTCGCCGCCCCCGCCGACGACGCGGATCTCGCGTCACGCACCGCGTTCCTCGAGCGAGAGAACCAGGATCTGAGGGAGCGCCTGGTGGTCCTCGAGCAGGAGGTCGGCCTGCTCCCCGAGGAGGCTGTCACCACCCAGCCCGTCCCGTTCGAGTCCATGGACGGCGAGCCCACGGTCACCGTGGCGGTGAAGCGCGTGGCGCCCTCCATCACCTTCGAGGGGCACGGCCTGACCCTGGGCGGAGCCACGGTGACCGGCGCCATCGAGGTCCGCTGGACCACCGAGGGCATGAACCTCGTGGACGGCCGGCCCGTGCACGACGGCACGATCCTGGAGGCGGACGGCCCGGTCTACGTCACCGGCGGCGGGGGCGCCTTCCCCGGCAAGCTGCGGCTGTACCACGAGGGATCGCGGATCCTGGTGGTCAACGAGCTCCCGATGGAGACCTACCTCCAGGGCGTGGTCGGCAGCGAGCTGCCCGCGTCGTGGAGCGCCGAGGTCAAGAAGGCGCAGGCCGTGGCCGCCCGGTCCTACGCGCTGGTGCAGCGCGCTCGCCGCGAGGGTTACTTCGCGCTGGAGTCCTCCACCCTGGACCAGGTCTTCCGGCCCGGCGCGGTGGACTCGCGCACCGTCGAGGCCGTGAAGGCCACCCGAGGGCAGGTCCTCGCCCAGGACGACTCCCTGGTCGAGGCCTTCTACCACGCCACCTGCGCGGGCCACACCGAGGCCGCCGCCTACGTCTGGCCCGAGCGCGGGGTGCCCTTCGACTGGAGCACGACCTGCGAGTTCTGCACGTCGTCCCCCCTGCACAGCTGGGAGCGCTCCCTGAGCATCGCCGACCTGTCCGAGGCGCTGCGCCGCGAGAAGTCGGGCATGGGCATCGTCACCTCCCTCAAGGTCCTGGGTCGCACACCGTCGGGCCGGGCACGCAGCATCCGCCTGAGCACCGAGAACGGCTCGGTGGTCCTCGGGGGAAACGACTTCCGGCGCATCGTCGGGTACACCAAGGTGCGCAGCACGCGCTTCGAGGTCGCCGAGGTGGACGACGGGCTCCACCTGCAGGGCCACGGCGCGGGCCACGGCGTGGGTATGTGCCAGTGGGGAGCCCACGGCATGGTCGAGGCGGATCACGACTACCGCGAGGTGCTGGAGCACTACTACAGCGGCGCTGCCCTGACGACGATGTACGAGTGATTCTGGATTTCAGATTTCAGATTTCAGATTTCAAGAGCCGCGGACGCGGATGACCGCGGCTCCGTCCACCCGGCTGTGCTTCACTGCGCGCAGGGCCTGGTTCACCTCGTCCAGGGGCCAGGTGGTGACCTCGGTGCGGATGGGGATCTCCGCGGCCAGCGCCAGCAAGTCCAGCCCGTCCTGGCGGGTCGAGGCGGTGACGCTGCGCACCGACTTCTCGAAGTACAGGTGCTCCTCGTAGTCCATCCCGGGAATCTCGTCGACGTAGATGCCGGCCAGGGCCACCGTGCCCCCGCGCTCCATGATGCGCAGCGCGTCGAGGGTCAGCCACCCGGCCGGGGCAAAGTTGATCGCCGCGTCGATGAGGGCCGGCGGATCGCCGCCTGCGTGTCCCACCCACGCCGCGCCGAGCCGGCGGGCCAGCTCCTGGTGACCTCGGCTGCGCGTGAACACGTACACGTGGCAACCCCAGTGCCTCGCCACCTGGATGGCCACGTGGGCGGAGGCACCGAAGCCGTACAGGCCGAGGCGCTGGCCCGGCCGGATGCCGCACAGGCGAAGGGCGCGGTAGCCGATGATGCCCGCGCACAGCAGGGGCGCTGCCTGGAGGTCGGGGAATCCCGACGGCAGCGGGTACACGAACTCGGCCGGCGCGACCATGGCCTCGGCGTAGCCGCCGTCCACGTGGAAGCCCGTGAACCGGGCGTCGCGGCAGAGGTTCTCGCTGCCGTCGTCGCAGAAGCGGCAACTGCAGCAGGTCTCGTGGAGCCAGGCCGCGCCCACGCGCGCGCCCACTGCGACCGAGGTCACCCCCTGGCCCACGGCGTCCACGGTCCCCACCACCTGATGCCCGGGCACCACGGGCAGGCGCGGCAGCTCGATCTCACCCTCGATCTCGTGAAGATCCGTGTGGCAGCAGCCGCAGACGGACACCTGGATGCGCACCTGGCCGGGGCCGGGCTCGGGCGTCGGGAGCTCCACGGGGACCAGCCGATCCGTGTCGTCGAGGGGCCCCACCTCGGACAGCTGCATGGCGCGCACGGCTCACCACCTCTCCGGAGCCGCCGGTGCCGGCCCCTCCCATCGCGCTACCAGCCGCTGCCGGAGCGGTCAACTCCTTTGGCAAGCGCGCCGGGCACGACGTACGATTGAAACGAGGTGAGACGGGGAACGTACCGATCCCCGGGAGGATTCCCATGCGATCCAGCCTTCGCAACACGCTTTCGTTCGGGATCGGAGGGCTGCTGCTCCTGGTCGCCGTGCTGCTGGTGGTCCAGCGCCAGTGCCCCGCGTCCAGCCCGCCGCCGTCCTTCGACGCCAGGACCGCCGCCGCCGCAACCGACCCGCAGGAGGAGGCCCAGGACATGGCCGTCCGACCCAGTCCCATCGCAGGGAGCTGGTACCCCGGTACGCGGGGACAGCTCGACCAGCAGCTGCGCGAGTTCCTCGCCGACGCCAGCCCCTACGGCGGCGCGCGACCGCTGGGGCTGATCTGCCCCCACGCGGGGTATCGGTTCTCCGGCCAGGCCGCGGCCTGGGCCTTCAAGGCCCTCGAGCAGCAGCGGTACGATCGCGTCTTCGTCCTCGGCCCCTCCCATGGGGTGGCGTTGCACGGCCTCGCGGCGGGCGGTTGGACCCACTACGAGACCCCCCTGGGCCGCGTCCCCGTGGACACCACCGCGGTGGAGCGGCTCACGGCCCACGAACTCATCGCCGTGAGCCCTGGCGTGGACGCGCGCGAACACTCCCTGGAGATGGAGGTGCCGTTCCTGCAGGTGGTGGCCATGGGCACGCCCATCGTGCCGCTGGTGGTGGGCGAGGTGGACGCCGACGAGATCCGTTCGCTCGCCGCGGCGCTCCGCGCAGAGGTGGGCCCCGGCGATCTGGTGGTGGTGTCCAGCGACTTCACCCACTACGGCCCCCGCTTCGGCTACGAGCCCGACGTGGGCGCCGACAAGCCCGCGGGGATACGGGCGCTGGACGCGGGGGCCTTCGAGGCGTTCGCCTCCCTCGACGTCGAGCGGTTCCTCGCCCACAAGGGGGACACGGGCATCACGGTGTGCGGCTTCCGCCCCATGGCCATCCTGGCGTCCATGCTGGCCCAGGGGGAGCCGGGAGCGGCCGTCGAGCAGCTGCGGTACGACACGTCCGGGGCGATGACCGGCGACTGGAGCAACTCGGTGAGCTACCTCGCTGCCGTGGCCACCGGCCCCGCGTGGACCGGCCGAGGCGGCGACGACAGCACCTGGCGCCTCTCCCGCGCCGAGCAGCTGACCCTGCTGATGCTGGCCCGGGACACGATCCGGGCGCGGCTGGAGGATCGGCCGCAGCCCGTCCTCGACGACTACGCCGTCACCGACCCCATGCGCGAACTCTCCGGCGCCTTCGTCACCCTGACCATCGACGGCCACCTCCGCGGCTGCATCGGCGAGATCCCCTCGACGCGCCCCCTGGTGGAGGTGGTCCAGGACCACGCCCTGGACGCCGCCTTCCGCGATCCGCGCTTCTCGCCGCTGACCCGCGAGGAGTTCGAGCGCGTCCACATCGACATCTCCGCGCTCACACCCCCGCGGCAGGTCGGCGGAGCCCAGGACATCGTGCTGGGTCGCGACGGTGTGTTCCTGATCAAGGGGATGCGCCGCGCCGTGTACCTACCGCAGGTGGCCGTGGAGCAGGGGTGGGATCTGGATCAGACCCTGTCGAGCCTGGCGCGCAAGGCTGGCCTCCCGCCGGACGGCTGGAAGGAGGGCTGCACGTTCGAGACCTTCCAGGCGCAGGTCTTCCACGAGTAGCCGCTCAACGACGGAGCAGAAAGCCCGCGAGCACGACGAGCAGCGCTGCAGCGCCAGCGCCGCCCCTCCCCACCGAGCAGCCCTTCTGCGACACCTCGTCCGGTTCCTCGTGGTCCGACACATCGGGGATCGTCGCCTCGACCGCCTCCGTGGACTCCTCCGGTGTGGGCGGGTCCGTGGCGCCGCCTTCTGGCGCGGGAGCATCGATGGGCATCCGCTTGACGTCGGGATCGCAGCGCTTCTTGGTCACGCAGGTCTCACCGTCCGGGCAGTCGGCGTCCGTCGAGCACGTGCCCGAGACCTTCTCCCAGGAACCGCCGCGGAACTGCCGGATCTCCTGGACGCACAGGGCGCTCTCCTTGCAGGTGGTGCCCTCCCCGCAGTTGTGCACGTCGCAGGCCCAGCCCCCCTGGCAATACACGTTCGTCTCGGACGTGGACATCCAGCGGGAACCCGTGGGGCACGGCTCGGCCGGCGGCGGCTCGCAGTACGCGCTGGCCATGTGCACCCTGGGCAGGTGTCCGGGCGGGCACTCGGCCGGCGGCGGCGGCTGGCAGTAGGGCCCCATGTGACCTGTGCGGGGGGTGGTCCCCTCGGGGCAGTCGTCGGGGGGCGGCATGACCACGTCGGCGAGAGCCCTGGATGACCAGAGCGTCGAGACGACGAGGACCGCGGAGAGGAGCAGGCGCGCGTGGTGAGGTTTCATGCGAGACAGGGTAGCATTGGCCGGTCCACAGTTGGACGGAGAGGCGGCGGGAACCACGGCCGAGCAGACCCTGGTGATGGCACTCGCGGCGGGCGTCGCCTTGACGATGCTGTGCGCGCTGATGGCCTTCGTGCATCGCCATCACGTGGGCGAGCTGGCGTCTCTGCTGGGGCTGGCGCGCGACGGGCTGCTCGGGCAGGCGCGCAACCTGGTGCCGCTGCCCATCGCGGGCACGAACTTCGAGGTGGTGGTCCACGCCCTGGACCGGGGCGACGGCGCCAAGGCCCGCGGGGCGTTCCAGCGCATGCTCCGCCGCAGCGGCCGCGTCCGTGTCACCGGCTGGTCCCTCGTCGCCCTCGTCCCCGCCCCCCTCGTCGCGCTCCCGCTGGTCCCGGTGGGTCTGCACGCCGCGGTGGCTCGCCTCGACGGCGTGGCCGTGACCGCCGATCTCTGGGCCGCCGTCTCCGTGGCGCTGCTGGCCGTGGCCGCGCTCACCCCCGTGGGTCTGCTCGCCACCGCCCTGGCCGCCCACCTCGGCGCCCTGGAGTACTCGCGGCGCCTCGCAGCCGCGGCAGGGTTGCTCCAGCACTCCGGCAAGGAGCTGCGATGAGCGACCCCACCGCGTGGGCCTGGGCCCTGGCCGCCCTGACCGTGGTCAACCTGGGCACGATCGGTCTCACCGCCGTCGCGCTGGCGTGGCTCCACGTCCGCCGCCACCGCCCCCTCGTCCAGCTCGCCGACGCCGTGGCGACCGGCGACCTGGACAAGGCCCGCTTCCTCCTCGACGCCGTCCGGGGCGCAGCCGGCGCCGACCTCTCCGCCATCTGCCGCCCCACCCTCTCCAGCGGTCCCCCCGCGCTCGCCCGCGATCGTTTCGCCCGCGCCTACCTCGTGGCCTACCCCTCCGTACCGCTGCTCCCCAAGCTCCTCGCCTTCGTCGGCTGCGGTACCACCTCCGCCCTCCCGCTGCTCGTCGGCGCCGCAGGCTGGGCCGCCGCCGTAACCGGTTCTCTCGAGATGGGCGTCCCTGTCCCCGACCAGGCCACCCTCTTGCTCCAGCTCGGCCTCGCCGAGACCCTCGCCGCCGGGCTCGTCACCGTCGCCTTGATCGCCATCTCCCACCGCGTCGATCCCGGCTCCCGCCGCACCCGGCGCAAGCTCGTCCCACGCCTCCTCCACCGCCCCAGCTGAGGGACGTCTCTGCCCCCGAACTTTTTTCCGAATACTCCTGATCCCCCCCTCGTCTACCCACTCAAGACCGTCGCGAAACCCAAAAAAACGAAGACGGTCCGGAACCGCACTCACCTCGCCCCCGATGGAGCGAGACAGGACAGTCGGACGACGCGGTTCATCCCCTCCACGACGCGCGCCTGCGTCGTCCGAAGCCCCGGGAGGTTGTCTCCCGGGGTTTTTTTATCCACAGGGGTCAAGTCTGGTCTTGCATCTTGGGCGGCGAAGATCGCCGCCCAAGAT
>CAYRNR010000091.1:0-35571 GCA_964425605.1 uncultured Rickettsiales bacterium
GGCCGCACTTGGTGAAGGCCTCGATGGCCTTGTCGATGTGCTCCATCTCGTGGGCCGCGGAGATCTGCACGCGGATGCGGGCCTGACCGCGCGGGACCACGGGGAAGAAGAAGCCGATCACGTAGATGCCCTCTTCGAGCAGCGCGTTGGCGAACTGCTGGGACAGCGCGGCGTCGTTGTCGAACTTGCCCAGCATGATCGGCGCGATGGGGTGGACACCCGGGCGGATGTCGAAGCCCAGGGAACCCATCTGCTCGCGGAAGTACATGGTGTTGCGCTCGAGCTTGTCGCGCAGCTCGGTGGTCTCCGACAGCATGTTCAGCACCGCCATCGTCCCGGCGGCGACCACGGGCGACAGGGTGTTGGAGAACAGGTAGGGGCGGCCGCGCTGGCGCATGAGGTCGACGATCTCCTGGCGCGCGGAGATGCAGCCGCCAGAGGCGCCGCCGAGGGCCTTTCCGAAGGTGGTGGTGATCAGGTCGATCCGATCGATCACGCCGCAATGCTCGTGGGTGCCGCGGCCGTTCTTGCCCATGAAGCCGGTGGAGTGGGAGTCGTCCACCATCACCAGGGCGTCGTACTTCTCGGCCAGGTCGCAGATCTTCTCCAGCCGGGCGATGTCGCCGTCCATGGAGAACACGCCGTCGGTGGCCACCATCCGGTAGCGGCAGTCCTGGGCCTGCTGCAGCTTGGTCTCCAGGTCCTCCATGTCGTCGTGGGTGACGATGAAGCGCTTGGCCTTGCACAGGCGGATGCCGTCGATCACCGACGCGTGGTTCAGCGAGTCGGTGAGGATCGCGTCCTCCTTGCCCAGCAGCGGCTCGAAGGCCGAACCGTTGGCGTCGAAGCACGACGAGAACAAGATGGTGTCTTCCATGCCCAGGAACTCGGAGACCTTCTCCTCGAGCTCCTTGTGGATGCCCTGGGTGCCGCAGATGAAGCGCACCGAGGACAGGCCGTAGCCCCACTCGTCCAGGGCCTTGCGCGCGGCCTCCAGCACGGCCGGGTGGCTCGAGAGCCCCAGATAGTTGTTGGCGCAGAAGTTGAGCACTTCCTGGCCCGTGCTGATGCGGATGCCCGCGGCCTGGGGGCCCATGATGATGCGCTCACGCTTGTACAGACCTGCCTGATCGATGTTCTGCAGCTCCTGCTGCAGGTCGCCTTTCATCTTTCCGTACATGCCGTTCTCCTCGGTTTGTCTGGTTTCCGTTGTTTATCTTCAGAGGCTGCTGCGCTTGCGAGCGGCCTCGAGTTCTGCGGCCTCGGGGAAGAGCACGACCTTGGCGCTGTGGCGCGGGCGCTCCAGCATGGCGTCGAAGCCCTTGGCGTACTCGTCCAGGGTGTACATGTGGGTGATCACGGGGGAGACGTCGAGGCGTCCGGACGCCAGGAAGTTCCGCACCCGGTACCAGGTGTCGTACATCAGGCGGCCGTTGATGCCGTGCACCTGGGCCCCCTTGAAGACGATGCCGTTGTTGTAGTCGACGGCGGCGGTGGCGCCGGCGGCCACGCCGAAGGCGGTGAAGCGGCCACCCTTGCGCAGGTACTTGAAGCCCTCGTCCAGCGCCTGGGGCGAGCCGGCCATGTCCAGCACGATGTCCGCGCCGTACCCGCCGGTGCAGTCGCGGATGTACTCCACCCGGTCCACGTCGTCGCGGTTGGCGTACAGCAGGTGGTCGGCGCCCATCTGCTTGCCGATCTCCATGTTGAAGTCGTACTTGCCCACCAGGAAGATCTGGGTCACGCCGCACACTCGCGCAACCCCTGCGGCCAGCAGCGCGATGGGGCCGTCGCCGATGATGGCCATGGTCTTGCCGCCCACGTCGTTGTCCTCGCCCAGCGTGGCGTAGGTGGCGTTGCCCAGGGGCTCCTGGATGGTGGCGACCTCGGGAGAGATGGCGGGATCGTTGATCCAGCACACCGACTCGGGCACGGCGAAGTACTCGGCGAACGCGCCGTCGCAGTCCACGCCCAGGATCTTCATCCGCTCGCCGATGTGGAACTGCCCCAGCAGCGACTGCAGGTCGGCCGGGTGATAGATGTGGGTCTCGGCGGAGATGTAGTCCCCGACCTTCACGCGCTTGACGTGGCTGCCCACCTCGACGACCTCGCCGGCCACCTCGTGGCCCAGGGTCTGGGGCAGGTTGTGGGCACCGATTCGATTGGCGGACCACTCGTCCCACTTGTAGATGTGTACGTCGGTCCCACAGATGGAGGTCGCGCGGACCTTCACCAGCACCTGATCGGGATCGATCTGCGGCAGCGCCTTGTCCTGTGCCACGGCTCCGAACGCAGGTTCCACCTTGACCACGGCCTTCATCGTCTCGGTCATTCCATCCTCCTGATGCCCTTGTCGGATTGTTCAGCGGGCGGATTCTACATGGAAATCACCACACCGGGTACGTATCTCGTTGGATTCGCGAGTGGGTCTCTGCTAAGGTCGCGCTGCTGTGGGTTTCGGCGCCGCGGAGGGGTGGCGACCCAACAGCTTCAAACTGACCAAAAAGGGCTGCCACGCGCGCTTGGTAGCCACACAGGAGGAATAGAGATGCGCAAGTCCAACCTCAGTATGCTGATCGCCCTGGCCCTGAGCCTCGTCATCGCCCTGCCGGCCCTGGCAAAGAAGAGCTCCGACGAGGAGTACGACGCCACGGACATCGACGAGTGCAAGATCGAGACGGTGAACCGCCTCAGCGAGAAGACCGAAGCCCTGGCCACCAACTGGCAGGGGATTCGCGGTACGGTCGCTGGCATCCCCACCCGGATCAGCACCGCCACCGGCAAGGACAACATCGACAGCCTGGAGACGGCGATGAACGAGATCGTCGCGCTGGAGCTGCCCGTGACGGTGGACGTCGCCACGATGAACATCGCCGTGAGCCGCGACAACCTCACCGAGGAGCAGGCCAAGGTCGCCGACGAGCTCGAGGCCCTGTCCAACGACCTCAAGGAAGCCCCGATGAAGATCGCGGAGCTGCCCGGACAGACCCAGGCGCTGATCACCGAGCTGCAGAACTTCGTGCCCAACATCGCCAGCGAGTTCCAGGGCAACCCCATCCAGGCCGCCGTCGAGGTCCCCAAGGCCACCCAGATCCTCAAGGGCCAGATCGACTACCTGATCGCGCTCCCCGAGGAGATCGAGGCCACGGGTAACGACCTCAAGGCCTTCTTCGAGGGCATCGCGGCGCTCGGCTCCGCCGGCTGATAGCTCCCGCTCCCCCCGGATTCCCCTAGCCCTTCAGCTCCTCGATCTCGTCCACACCCTTGGGTATCCCTGCGCTCAGGTTGTCGCACCCCTCGGCGGTGACGAGCACGTCGTCCTCGATGCGCACGCCGAGGCCCCGGAACGCCTCGGGCGCGTCCTCGTCCCCCCGGGGGACGTACAGCCCCGGCTCCACGGTGAACACCATGCCCGGCCGCAGCACGCGGGGCTCGTCGTCGAGGTAGTAGCGGCCCACGTCGTGCACGTCGAGGCCGAGCCAGTGGCTGGTCTGGTGGGGGTAGTAGCGCTTGAACGCCTCGGTCTCGAGGACACGATCGACGGGACCTTCGAGGAGCCCCAGCTCCACCATGCCCTCGGCGAGCACGCGGATGGCCACCTGGTGCAGGTCGTCGAGGGTCCGGTCCGGGGCCGTGCGGTCGATGACCGCCTCCTGGGCGTCGAGCACGAGCTGGTACAGGTCCCGCTGGGCCGGTTCGAACCGGGGGGACACCGGGAAGGTGCGCGACACGTCCGCCCCGTACCCGCCCACCTCGGCGCCGGCGTCCACGAGGACCAGGTCACCCGCCTCGGCGCGCGCGGCGTTGGAGTCGTAGTGGAGCACGCACGCGCGATGACCCGACGCGACGATGGTGGGGTAGGCCCAGCCCCAGCCGCCCAGTCCGCGGAATGCGGCCTCCAGGCCCGCCTGGATCTGCCACTCGCCCGTCCCCGGGGGGGAAGACGCGATCACGGAGCGCAGCCCCTCGTCGGTGATGGCGTTGGCCGCGCGGATGCGCTCGACCTCCTCGGCGGACTTGATCATGCGCAGCTCGTGCAGGGTCAGCGTGGGGTCCAACACCGTGTGGGGGCCCTTGTGCGGTCCGCGCGGTCCACCTCGGACGGCCTGCAGGGCCGCGTCCACCGCCGTGGTGAGCTCGCTGGGACGCGCTGGACGGTAGATCAGGAGCTGCGCTTTCTTCAGCGCTCCGGTCAGCTCGTCGGCCAGCTTCTCGATGGGGAAGGCCGCGTCCACGCCGAACCGGGCCGGGGCCTCGGCGACGCCGACGCGGAACCCGGTCCACTGCTCCTGCTTGGGATCGCGGTCGCGCAGGAAGATCACCGCTTCGGGGCCGCCGCAACCCCGGGTCAGCAGCAGCGCCGTGGACGGTTCGCCGCACCCCGTGAGGTACCACAGGTCGCTGTCGGGGCGGTACGGATACACCACGTCCGAGTTCCGCTCCGCGGGCGGCGTGGCGACGAACAGCGCCGCGCTCCGGTCGGGCATGCGCGCGAGCAGGGCGCGGCGTCTCGAAGCGAAGGTCTCGGACGGCAGATCGGGGTACATGACGCCTCCAGTGCGGGATCCAGCGAGCACAGTGTACCGTTCTCGCGGTCGTGTATACTGCGCGGTCCGCCTCTCACGGGGGTGTCCAGATGGTGGTGAACGAGGCCATTTCCCTGCTCCACCCGCGGGTGCTCGACGCCCGCCGCGCCCTGCTGTGCGGCCCGGTCGAGGTGGACGGAGACTCCATCGGCGCGTGCCTGGCCCTGGCCGCTGCGCTGCGCCAGGCCAATCCGAAGCTGGAGACCGTGGTCGTGTCCGCCGGCCCGATCCCGCGTCCCTACGCGTTCCTGTCCGGCGTGGACGAGTTCGTGCGGCCCTCGCGGGCCCGGGGACCGTTCGACCTCGCCTTCGTCCTCGACGGCGTGCGTCACCGGATCGGCGACGTGGGCGCCGCCTTCGACCGCGCGACCACCCGCGTGCTGGTGGACCACCACGAGTCCGCCGATCCGCGGGACTACGATCTCGCCCTGCTGGACCCGGGGCGCGCCAGCGCCTGCGAGATCGTCCACGAGATCGCTCGCCACCCCCTGTTCGACGTCCCGCTCGACCGGGACATGGCCCAGCAGCTCTTCGCCGGCATCGCCTACGACACCGGCGTCTTCCGGTACTCGTGCACTGCGCCGAGCACCCTGCGCGTGGCCGCAGAGTTGCTCGAGACCGGGATCGACGCCCAGCAGATCATCGAGCGCCTGTTCCTCGACACACCCTTCGAGGAGACGCGCTTCCGCGGCCGGATACTCGCGAGCGCGCAGCGCACCTCGAGTGGACGGATCGCGTTGGCGCAGGTGCCTCTGTCCCTCCGCGACGCCTGCGCCGTGGGCGCCGGCGCCACCGACGGCGTGGTGAACGGCCTGGTGTTCGTCGTCGGCGTCGAGGTGGGCTGCCTGCTGGTGGAGCGGCCGGGCGGCGAGGTCAAGATCTCCTTGCGGTCGCGGGGGAAGGTCAACGTGTCCGGGATCGCGCGGCAGCTCAGCGCCTCCGGGGGCGGCCACGAGCGGGCCGCCGGCGCCACCTTGGAGGGGACCCTCGAGGAGGTCACCGAACGGGTGACGGCCGCCATCGAGGCCGAGTTCTAGCCCGCTTCCCAGCTCCGCGTCGGCAGGGACTCGTCGGCGACGCCGCAGCGGAAGCTCCCCATCAGATCGAGGACCACCAGGCGGCAGGGCGCGCCCGAGTCGATGACTTCGCGGCGGAACGCGGCCAGATCGGCGCCCATGATCTCCCGGATCGGGTGGTCCATGGGCCGCATGAAGTCGTCGAAGTGGTTGGGAATCACCACGCGAGGGCGCAGGTTGGCGATGAGCTCGCGGGTGTAGTCCGCGTGGTGCTCGCGTCCGTACAGGCAGGGCGTGAGGACGTCGCAGCGCAGCCCCTCGAGGGTCTCGGGGAAGAAGTCCCCGGAGCCGAGGTGGAAGAGCGACAGGCCGTCCGCGTCGAGGATCTCCACGTGGATTCCGTAGGTGTCCCCGCAGCGGTACTGGTTGAGGCGCAGCGGCGGCTTGGTGCCCGGCGGGATGTGCCCCTCCAGGGGGATACGGCCCCGGATCGCCTTGCCGTGGATCGAGGGCCGCAGGGTGATCCGGAACGGACCCAGCTCCACGGTCTGGGGCGCCTTCACCTCGAGGATCTGGTTCGACGACAGGCCGTGGCCGCGGCACACGTTGGCCGTGGACGACGACCCGATGACCTTGGCGCCGGTGACGCGGGCGATATCGGGCACGTCGGCGATGTGATCGTGGTGTGCGTGACCGCAGACGATGCCGTCGGCCCGCGGCACGTACCGCCGGATGGCGTCCATGTCGGCGACCAGTCGCCGGGTCAGGCTGTGCCGGACGCTGGGCCGGGAGACGTTGGGGTCCAGCAGCAGGGTTCGCCCGCGAGCCTGCAGCGCGATGCCGGCCGTGCCCAGCCAGGTCACCTGGATCTGATCGTCGGGGAGGGGCTCGGTGTAGCGGAAGCGGGAGAAGATGTCCCGTCGCAGCGGCTTCATCAACCAGCCGTGGGCGAGGTCACCCAGATGGGGTCTCGAAAGGCACACGCCACACCTCCCTGGGGGGGTTGAAAGGGGTCAGTGTAGCGCGATCGCGCGCAGGCCGCGCGCCCGAAGACGGGCAGCGCCCGTCTTCGGGCGGTCGGTCAGCTGGCGTCCTGGGCGTCGAGCCGCTCGATGGTGCGGAACACCGTGACGCGGTTCTTGTGCGTCTGCTCGTAGGCATCGATCAGCTCGCGCTGGGCGGGCTCCAACTCCTTGAGCGCCTCGCCGATGGCCTTGACCCCGAGGCTGTCGTAGTCGTCGATGGGCAGATCCTCGACGGACAGGTTGCCGATGCGGATCTCCTGGGCGACGCGGTCCACGAAGGTGCGGCCGCGGTCCAGCCACTCGGCGCGCTCGCCCGTGGCCTTGTGGGCGCGGTCGATCCAGGCCCCCACCGTGTCCAGGGCCTGGGCCTCGGCCAGGGTGATGTTGCGGCGGGAACGCTCGGCGCGGGTCTTGAGGGTCTCGCTGCTGCGCTCGACCATCTCGCGGCCCTTGTCCTGCAGCTCCTCGAGCCGCTCGCGGGTCTTCTCGACCTGTTCCTTGGTGACGTTCTCGGCCTTGCGGGCCCCTTCCTGCAGCTTGTCCACGATGGGCAGGTTCATGGCGCCTCTCCTCGTCGCCCGCTCCGGCGGGCACTGTGGGCACTGAACGATGATTCATCCAGTGATGCACCCACCCTAAGGTCGGGTCGTATACTTGTCAAGAAGTATAGTGGTTGGACCAATAAACCGGGCTAGTCGAGTTGCTCCACCCGGGTCCCATCGGGCGCCGCGGGAGGGGGGCGATCCTCGTCGAAGAACTGCTCGACCTGCCGTGCGCGCGCCTCCACCTTCTGCACGAGCTTGGCCAGGCCGCTGGGGCCGAGCTCGTTGACCAGCCACGCGGGGACGTTGCCGCCGATGTCGCTGAGATCCTGGTAGGCCACGAAGGTCTGCTCACCGGGCAGATCCACCAGCAGCCAGCAGCCGTCGTTGCGCGGCGTGACCACGGCGTCGTTTGCCTGATCGGCGGTGATCTTCTCGATGGCGCCCTGCTCCAGGTACTCGGTGATCAGGTCCTCGGCGCCGGGTTCGAGCTCCCAGGAAGACTCCCAGATCGTGCGCCCGGAGCGGTTCCACAGGGGACCGTTGGTGCGCGTGCGGATGATCCAGTGGCGGTCCTTGATCGCCGGGAGGGCCAGGTACTGATAGACCAGCCGCGAGTGGCCGAAGTCCGTCAGGCAGACCCCCTCGCGTATGTGGGGCATGAACTCCTCGTGGTGGTCGCGGTCGCAGATGGCCAGCCAGATGCGCCACGCCTCCACGTCGCAGACCCGGTAGACGGTGGCGCCGAGCATGTCGGTGTCGTCCATGGCCTGCTGGGCGATGACGTCCTCCCCGCTGGCGAGCCGGGCGTAGTCCGCATCGGTGAGCTCGGGCAGGGGACCCCCGACCCGGTCTTCCAGCATCGAGGCGATGGAAGCCATGTGCGCCGAGAGGCCGGCGGCGTCCAGCTTGGTGTCCGCGCGGGCCGGGGCCACCAGGAGCACGACCGCGCACATCAGAACCGGGTAGGTGAGGCGTTGCATGCCCCCCATTGTAGACCAGGATCGGCGGGTCCTTGCCGAGCCGTCGTGAACCGGGTATCTCGGAGGGGGAGGTCGTCATGACGACACCGAGCTGGCTCGAGTCCATGGACTGGGAATCCGTCCAGGAGGAGGCCCTCGATTTGCTGGTGAAGCTGCTGCGGGTGGACACCACGAACCCGCCGGGCCGCGAGGCCGCAGCCTGCGCCGTGATCGCCGAGGTGCTCGAGCGCGAGGGCATCGAGCACGAGGTCTTCGAGGTGGCACCGGGTCGAGCCAACCTGGTCGCGCGAGTCACCGGCGACAGCAGCGCCGAGCCGCTGATGCTGTCCAGCCACGTGGACGTGGTCGCCGCCGACGAGGGGGCGTGGACCCATCCGCCCTTCGGCGGCGAGGTCCACGACGGCTACATCTGGGGGCGCGGCGCGCTGGACATGAAGAACATGACCGCCATGGAGCTGGCGTGTCTGCTCGCGATCCATCGGCACGGCCGGGGCGAGCTGCGGCGCGACGTGATCCTCACCGCGGTGGCCGACGAGGAAGCGGGCTGCGAGCTCGGTTCGCTGTGGTTGGCGCAGAACCACCCCGACAAGGTCCGGGCGGAGTACGTCTTCGGGGAGATCGGCGGTTTCACGCTCCACCTGGGGGAGTCGCGGATCTGTCCGGTCCAGGTGGCGGAGAAAGGGGTCTGCTGGCTGAGAATCCGGGTCCAGGGCGAGGGCGGGCACGGCTCCATCCCGCGGCCGAACACACCCATGGAGCGCATCGCCGAGGCAGCGGTCCGCCTGTCGCGTGCGACACCCCCATTGATCGTGACCGACGTGATGCGACACTTCGTCGACGAGATCGCGCGACGGCAACCGTTCCCCCGCGGGGCTGTCCTGCGGATGCTGCTGAATCCCGCTACCAGCCGCCTGATCCTCGAAAAGGTGATGCCCGATCCGAACCAGGCGCTGCTCTTCCATTCCCTGTTGCACGACACGGCCACCCCCACCGTCCTGAGCGCGGGCGACAAGGTGAACGTGATCCCGGCCACGGCCGAGCTGCTCGTGGATGGCCGGACGCTCCCCGGACGGACGGCGGACGATCTGGTCGCGCAGGTGCGAGACACCATCGGAGACGGATTCGAGATCGAGGTGACCCGGTTCATGCCCGCCGTGGACGGACCGGTGGACGATCCAGTGATCGCCGTGATCCAGGAGGTCCTCGACGAACTCGATCCGGGCGTGGTGGCCGTGCCCAACATGATCCCGGGTTTCACCGATGCCAAGGCGTGGGCGTCGCTGGGATCGACCTGTATCGGGTTTTCTCCGCTACAGCTGGGCCCCGACGACGTGTTCAGCGCCCTGTTCCACGGGGTGGACGAACGTATCCCCGTGGAGGGATTCAACTATGGGGTGCGTGCGCTGACGGAGGTGGTGGCGAGGGTCGTGAGCTGATTGTTCGCTACTTCTTCTTGGCGGGCTTCGCCGTAGCCTTCGCCTTCGCCTTGGCCTTCGCCTTCGGCGGGGCGGGCTTCTTGCGCTTGAGGGACTTGCCCTTGACCTGGATCAGCACCTGCTCGCCGTCCAGCGCGAAGGTCGCCAGCTCGGCCGCGTAGCGCTTGTCCACCTTGACCGCCAGCCCCTTCTTGTCCAGCAGGAGCATGCCGTCGGGGCTGATGAACCCCTGGAGCCGTCCACGGCGCCACGACTGGTAGTGCTTGGCGCAGAATCCCTTGGAGCGAACCGGCTCGCCGCAGCCGTCCACGGTGCAGATGGGCGGGGGACCCTGCCGGGGGGGCCGGCCGCGACGCTTGGGAGCGTCGGCCTTCGGCTTGGCCGCGGCCTTCGGCTTGGCCTTCGGCTTCGCCGGGGCCTTGGGCTTCGCAGCGGGCTTCGCCGCGGGCTTCGCCGTAGGCTTCGCCGCGGGCTTCGCCGCGGGCTTCGCAGCGGGCTTCGCTGTAGCCTTCGCCGGCGGCGCCTCTTCCTTCTTGGCCGGCGCCGCAGCAGCCGCCTGTCGGACCTGAGCCAGCTGCTCGTTGAGCTTCTTGACCTCCTCGTCGATCCGCTCCAGGCGGTTCTTGAGGTCACGGATCTCCGAGCGCGTCGGGAGCCCCTTGCGGTCGAGGATCTCGTACACGATGTCCTCGACCGGGGTCTGCAGCAGGGGGGTGAGCCGCTCGGCGAGGTTGGCCAGCATGAAGTTCGAGATGGTGCTCATGGTCCGTTTCTCCTGCGGGAGTTGATGCTCGTTGTCCTCAGGCCGATCGGGGTCGGCTCATCGCCTCGAGTTCGTCGCGCGCGGATTCCAGGAGACGGTCCTTCTCCTCCACGCCTGCCAGTGTCTGGCGGAACTCGGTGCGGCTCGGGATGCCCTTGCGCTCGATGACCTCGAACACCACGTCCTCGGCCGTTCTGCGGATCGTGGGGATGAGCCTGTCGCGAAGGCGGCGAAGCAGCAGTTGCGACACGGGGTTCATCGGCGACCTCCGTTTTGTGTCTCAGTTTCCAGGGGGATCCAGTTGAACGAGAAACTACGGCCCGGGTGTAGCGCTGTCAAGTCGAATACAGGGCTGTCGGATCCGCGTGACAGCGGGCGAGGATCAAGGTGCGGGACGGCCGTACAGGGCCTCGGACTCGGCCTGGAGATCGATGATGATCTGACGCAACGCGGCGATGTCCTGTTCCAGCTCGACCGCACCCTCGGCCAGCTCGCTGGCGGACGTCTCGATGGATGCTACGACTTCGGCGTCCCTGGGATCCAGCGTCTTCTCGCGACCCGTCATGGTCTCGGCGACGGTCTCGAGGGCCTTGGCGGACGTGCCCGTGGACGTGGCCTGCTGCGCCAGCGCGGCGGCGAGGCGTTCCATGTCCGCGGCGATGGCGGTGGCGTCCCCCGCGTCCAGGATCGCCTGGACCTCCGCGGAGACCACGGGGCCTTCGTCCACCGCGGGCTCCACGGCCGCCTCGGTCGCGGGCTCTTCGGTCGGTGGCTCGGCCGGCTCGCTGCCGCAATGACACCCGCACACGAACGCGGACGTCACGGCGAGGAGCAGGGCTATGGTCAGTCGGAGCTTCATCGATCTGGTCGCGAGGTTATCGACGTATCGTCATAAAGATCAAGCGAAGGTATGATCGCCGTCCGGATCCACAGGAGCCGACACGGGAGGACCGATGACCCCAGCCGTCGACAGCGCCACGCTGGACCGCCTGGAACAGCGCGTGGCCGACGTGGAGGAGGCCACCACGGCCGAGATCGTGACCGTGATCGCCGGTCGATCCGGTTCCTACCGGGATCTGGCGGTCCTGATCGGCGCGGGCGCCGCGCTGGTGGTCCTGCTCCTGCTGCTCTACATCCCCTTGAGCTTCCCCGAGATCACGGTGGTCCCGCTGACCGCCCTGGCCGGTGTCCTGGGGACCTTCGCGTGCGGCCGTCTGCCAGGATTGCTGAGGTGGCTGGCCACGGAGGACCGGCGCCGGGCGCAGGTCCGGGACGCGGCCCGCATCGCCTTCGTGGACGAGGCGGTCTCGGCCACGCGCGAGCGCACGGGTCTTCTGATCTACGTGTCCCTGCTCGAGGGCCGCGTCGAGATCCTCCCCGACCACGGCCTGGACGCCCGAATCGCCGTGGGGACCTGGAACGAGATCGTGGACCGCGCCGTGCGCGAATCGAGCGCTGGCCAGTGGCTCGAGCAGCTGGAGAAGATCCTCGAGCACGCGACCCCGGTGCTGGCCGAGCGATTCCCCCCGCACGAGGACAACCCCGACGAGATCCCGAACCGTCCGAGGGTGCTGCCATGAAGCTGCGGCATCTCCTCGACAGCTCTTGCGTCCGGTTCGTCGCGGTCCTCGCGCTCGCGGTCGCCGCAGCCCTGGTCGTGCTGGGGGAGCCCGGCGAGGCCCTGGCCCGCGTCGGCGGCGGCGGCAGCTACGGCGGCGGGGGTGGCGGTGGTGGCGGGGGCAGCGGCAGCGACGACCTGCTGTTCGTCATCCTGTTCGAGGTCGCGCGGCTGCTGATCATCCTGACCATCGAGCACCCCGTCATCGGCATCCCCCTCGACATCCTGTTCGTCGTGGTGGTCATCTTCATCTTCCGGGCCCGCGCAAAGCGCCGGGGGACCGGCCGACAGGGCGCGGGGAGCTTCGAGCAGGCGCCGCGCCGCCGCGCCGCGAGGGCGCGGATGAGCGCCGCGCAGCGCGCCGGCGTGGTGAACCAGGCGCTGGAGCGCCTGCGGGAGGAGGACCCCAACTTCTCCAGGCCGCTGTTGCTGGACTTCGTCCAGCTCCTCTACGCCCGCGCCCACGAACACCGCGGCTCGGGCAAGCTGGACAACCTCGCGCCCTACCTCGCGCCCAAGGCGAGGCAGACGCTGCGGTCCCTGCCGGGCTCCGGGACCCTGCGCGGCGTCGAACAGGTGGTCATCGGCGCGAGCCGCGTCATGGAGGTGGGCGGTTGGGGCGGATCCCATCGCGCCCTCAAGGTGGAGTTCGAGGCCAACTACACCGAGCAACGCGACGGGGCGCAGACGCTGTACGCCAAGGAGCGGTGGATCTTCCGGCGCAAGGCCGGGGTGCTGTCCAAGGCGCCCGACGCGATCACCGATCTGCGCTGCCCGAGCTGCGGCGCCGCGGTGGAGCTGGGCCCCGACGGGGCCTGCCCCTACTGCCACAACGTGGTGGACCGGGGCGACTTCCACTGGATCGTGGCCAGCATCCAGGTGATCGAGCGGCGTGCCCGGGCCACCCACGAGCTGCCCGTCTCCGGCGGCGAGGAGATCGGCACCCAGCTCCCCTCGATTGTCCAGCCCCAGCTGGCCGCCGAGCTGCGGGCGCTGCAGATGCGCGACGAGGACTTCTCGCTCGCGGGCTTCAAGGGGAAGGTCGAGCACGTGTTCGAGTCCCTGCAGCAGGCCTGGACCGAGGGGAGGTGGGATCGGGCGCGGGCGTTCGAGACGGATCACCTGTACGCGACGCACCGCTTCTGGATGGACCGGTTCGCATCCACGGGCACCCGGAACGTGCTCGAGGACATCCACATCCGCAAGATCGAGCTGGTCAAGGCCCAGCGCGACGCCTTCTACGACGCGCTGACGGTCCGCATCCACGCCTCGATGATCGACTACACGGCCGATCGCCAGGGCAAGGTCCTGTCCGGATCGAAGACCCGGCCGCGGATCTTCACCGAGTACTGGACCCTCATCCGTCGCGCCGGCCTGCACACGGATCCCGACGCGGATCCGGGGACCTGCCCCAGCTGCGGCGCGGCCGTGCAGGTGAGCCAGGCGGGGGTGTGCGAGTACTGCGGGACCAAGGTGGTCACAGGTGAGTTCGGTTGGGTCCTCTCGGCCATCGAGCAGGACGAGGTCTACGGCGGCTGAAAACCACGTCCACTGCCCTGCAGGGACGTAGATATCAAAAAGGAGAACGACGATGACGCAACGGCTTCTCGAAGGACGCGTGGCCCTGGTGACCGGTGGAATGAAGGGGATCGGCCTGGCCATCTCCCGCGATCTGGCGCAGCACGGCGCCCACGTGGCCGCCTGTGGCCGCGGCCTCGACGCGGAGGGGATCTTCCGCGAGACCGTGGAGGCCGAGGGCTGCAAGGCGCTGGCCCTGCAGGCGGACGTGTCGGACCACGAGCGCGCCATCGAGGTGGTCCAGACCATCTGCGACGAGCTGGGTACCCTCGACATCCTGGTGCTCAACGCGGGGCTCAACCGCGACGGCGTGGTCTGGAAGATGGGTGAGGACCAGTGGGACGCCGTGCTCGGCGCGGACCTCAAGGGCGTCTTCAACTACACCCGCGCCGCGTCGCCGGTGTTCCGCGCCCAGAAGAAGGGCCGGATCGTCATCATCTCGTCCATCAACGGCCTGCGCGGCAAGTTCGGCCAGTCCAACTACGCCGCGGCCAAGGCCGGCGGCATCGGCTTCGCCAAGGCCGTGGCCAAGGAGCTGGGCCGCGCCAACGTGACCGTCAACGTGGTCGCGCCCGGCATGATCCGCACCGCCATGGCGGACAACATCCCCGAGAAGTTCATCAAGATCGCCGAGGACGAGACCGCGGTCGGGCGGATCGGAGACCCCGAGGACGTCGCCGGGATCGTGACCTTCCTGTCGTCGGATCGCGCTCGCCACATCACCGGCGAGGTGATCAAGGTCGACGGCGGTCAATACATTTGATCAGGAGCCGAAGAAGTTCAGGGTCTTGTCGAGGGCTTCGTCGAGGCCGGGGCGGTAGTCGTCGGCGTCGTCGCCGAAGGAGCGCTCGACCTTGGATTCCTTGGGGTCGACGATGAAGGTGCTGCGCTTGCCGTAGTGCTTGTTGAAGCTCACCCAGAACGTCCGCCCGTCCTCGTCCTCCATCTTCACGTGGGCCAGGCTGGCCTCCTCGGACTCGGACAGGGGCTGCTTGCAGTCGGGGCAGTAGAACTCGAACTTGGCGCCCTCGCGCAGGGTCACGCCGGTGGCGGCGAGGCGGCCGTAGACGCCGAGGCCAGAGGGCAAGAAGACGTCGGTGGTGACCGAGAACGTGGGGGCGTCGAGGGTGCCGCGGAGGCGGATGATGGGGCCGTTGCCCGGGTTGAGGTCGGCGCTGCAGTGGGGGCACGTGAAGCGGTTGTAAGCGGGGCCGTTCGTCCTAGCCATCGTTCCTCTCCGATTCTCGCCGCCTGTGCGGCAGGGAGATCATGATCGCGATCCTCCCCGTGGAGGACAAGGGGGAAGATTCAAGGTATCCGGAGCTCCACGAGCAGGGGCAGGTGATCCGAGACCTCGGACAGCTCGTCGAGCACGCGCGCCGAGATCACGTCGATGCCCTCGGAGACGAACAGGTAGTCCAGGGTCCTGTCGGGCGTTGCTGCGCCGAAGGGCAGGTAGGTGCCCAGCTCGCCGGGGTAGCCCGGGAGACCCTGCACGGCGAAGGCCGATCGGCGCGCGCCCTCGAACAGGGGCTCGATGGGGTTGGTCTCGTCGTAGAGCTCGGCGTCGTCGCCGAGGCGCCCGGGTTCGTCGCCGGGTGGGAGCATGTTGAGGTCGCCGGCGAGGATCCACGGCTGATCACCCCGGTCCAGCTCGGACAGCAGGGCGTCCAGGGCGGCCACCTGCCGGCCCAGGGTGCCGTCTCCCCGGCTGAATGCGGAGAGGTGGGTGTTGAGGACCACCAGGGGAGGCCCGGCCTCGCGCGGGATCTCGCTCACCAGCACGGCGCGCCGCAGGTTGAACAGGCGGCGGTAGAGGGGCTCGGCGAGGAGGGGGAGCTGGTGGCGGCGGCTCGCCGCGACGTCCCAGCGGCTGAGCGTCGCCAGGTTCATGTCCACGCGGCCCAGGTGCTGGCCGGGGGGATGGGGCACGTAGGGGGCGCGGTGGTAGTGGGCGCTGGACCAGCGGGGGTGGGGGCAGGCGCGGAGGATGCCCGAGAGCTGGTCGATGCGCGCGGTGCGCGAGGAGCTCCGGTCGATCTCCTGCAGCAGCGCCAGATCCGGCTCGTGGAGGCGGATGGCGGCGGCCACCGTGGCCAGGGTCTCGACCACGTCCTGTCGCGGCACGTGGACCGCGTCGCCGCCGTCATAGAAGAACTGGTGCTCGCGCGACGCGCAGTACTGCACGTTCCACGACAGGACGCGGATCACCTGCGACGAGGGGAGGGCAGGGGCCGGACCGGACGCGCCCACCTCGACCGGCTGGACGGCGGGTCCGATGCCGAACAGGCTGCGGAGCATCAGCAGACCTCCGGCGCAGACCGCGACGGCCGCGCCGAGCCATGACCAGCGACGGCCCCGCTTCGACATGGGTCGGATTCCTCCCGGTTCGAGGGGTTCATGGCAGCCAGCGGTGCTCGCGATACCACTGCACCGTCGAGGCCCACGCCTCGTCCAGATCCGTGTGCTCGGCCTCGAAGCCCAGCGCCTCGAGGCGCGACGTGTCCAGCACGCGGCTCTCGGTGGCGCGCCGTAGCGCGGTCCGCGCGAGGACCGGCTCGAGGGAGTCTCGGAGCCCGTGCTCGCGGACCAGCGCCGAGAAGGCGCGGCGCAGGCCGCTGTCGATGAGCGGGGCGCCCGCGCTCAGCACGGGCCCGAGGGCGCGCGCCAGGGGGCCGGGGTAGGGGATCTGGACCGGGGACCGCTCCAGGTCCGCGGCGTCGGCGAGGGCATCGAGCAGCTCGCCCAGCGACGCGGGCTGCGGCGCAGCCACGTGGAAGACGCCAGCGGGCGGCGGTGACTGCGCCACGAGCAGGCGGACGGCCCGCGCCACGTCCTCGGTGTGGACCCAGCTGATCCGGGGGCCGCCGGCCAGCCTCGGCAGCCGCGACGTCACCTCGGCGAGCACGGCGGGCGCCGCCGCGAGGGTGGCCATGTGGGTGCGCCGCCCCGGACCCACCACGAGGGCCGGCCTGAGGACGGTGACGGGGACCGCGGCGGACCGCCGCAGCAACGCCTCGTCCGCGGCGAGCTTGGTCCGCTCGAAGCCCGTGCGGGGGGCTGGCGGCGCGTCCTCGTCCCGAGCCGTGGGTCCCGTGGGAGCCACGGCCCCGGTGCCGAGCTGGACGAAGTGGTCCGCGCCTGCCTCCACCGCGGCGTCGTACAGGTCCACCGCGGCGTGGGTGTTGACCTGTTCCATGGCGTCGGCCCGGCGCTCGGTGCGGCCTTCGGTGTGGACCGAGGCGACGTTGACGATCACGTCGGCCGTCCGGACCAGGTCCCGCACGAGGGCCGTGTCCCGGAGGTCCCCGGGCCTGAAGCTCACGCGCGACACGTCGATGGAGCGGGGATCGCTGCCCGGGAGGTCCAGGGCGGTCACCCGGTGCCCGGCCCCGGCCAGCTGGCGGGTGATGGGAGCGCCCACGCTGCCGGCGGCGCCCGTGACCAGGACGCGCAGCTGCTTTCTGTCGGTGCCACGGCCCCACCGGCGTCCCGAAGATTGTCTCTGGGATCGCCCGCGCGACCTCTTGTTGCCCCTGGCCATCGCTCCTCCGCTCCGGGATGGTCGTTCAGGGTTGCGGTACGTCGTCGGCGCCGGCACGGGCGGAGATGATGCGCTCCATGCCCTCCTCGAGGAAGGTCCGGGACTGGCGCGCCGCGGCCTCCCCGTCTTGCCGTCGGACGGCGTCGAGGATGGCGCGGTGGTTGGCCACGGTCGCCTCCTGGTCGCCCACCAGGGGTGCGAAGTAGCCGCCGTTGTTCACGTAGAGCTTGCGCATGGAGTTGAGCAGGAAGACGAACACCAGGTTGTGCGAGGTGGTGGCCAGAGCGTGGAAGAAGTCGAACTCCGCCGCCTGGAACTCCCGCTGCTCACCCGTGGCGTGCTCCAGGGTCTGGAACGCCTCCTCGAGGTTGAGCAGATCGTCGTCGCCGCGCCGCCGCGCCGCCAGCTTGGCGACCTCGGCGCCCACCACCACGCGCGCCTCCATCACGTTCTCGAGCAGGGCCACGTTGAGGCGGTCCTTGCGGGAGATGAGATCGTTGAGCAGCTCCAGCGAGCCGTGGCGCATCCAGTCGAGCACCGTGGCGCGGTCCCCGTGGCGGATGAAGATCAGCTTGAGGGATTCGAGGCGCTTGAGGGCCTCGCGGAGCGTGGTCCGCGTCACCTCGAACTGCGACGCGAGATCCCGTTCGGACGGGAGCCGCTGGCCCGGCCGGAGCCCCCCTCCTAGGATCGACTTGCGGATCTGGTCGGCCACCTGCTCGGAGGCCTTCTTGCGCGAGATGGGTTTGAACGAGGCCATTCCTGCCGTCCGATGAGCCGATGGTCCAACCAATTTTTCAGTATAGGGTTGGAGCCACCGAGCAGCAACCGCGGCTCCCGGTGCGGCTCCTTCTTCGAGGGGTTACACTGATCGAGAGGACGATCAGGTCCGCGGAAGGTGACGACACGATGATGCACGGGATGGGCAGGGCGGGTTGGCTGGCCGCGGTGATGTTGCTCACCGGCTGCACGGCCGGGCCCGCGCCGATGGAGCGGCAGCTGCAGGGGATCGTGGGCGGCGAAGAGACCACCGAGTGGCCGGAGGTGGTGGCTCTCATCCTCGGTGAGGGCACCATCCTGTGCACAGGCACCCTGATTGCGCCGGACGTGATCCTCACCGCGGCCCACTGCGGCGTCGTCGGGGTCCCCGGGGACGTGGCCTACTTCGGTTCGTCCATCTTCGAGGAGGGGGAGGTGGTCGAGATCGCAGCGATCGAGAACCACCCCGACTATGACGAGGAGAACCCCAGGCACGACCTCGCCATCGCCTTCCTCGCCGAGGAGTCGGCGGTGGAGCCCGCGCAGATCGACACCCGCAGCCTGGACTCGACGTGGACGGGGACGACGATGCACGCCGTCGGCTTCGGCAACGAGGACTCGTACACGGGGGAGACCGGCGGCATCAAGCGCGAGACCGACGTGGACATCTCCGGGGTGGACACCTACATCCTCTACCACGAGACGCCGGGGCAGAACACCTGCTCCGGGGACTCCGGCGGTCCGCTGTTCGTGGAGGCCCAGGGGGAGGGCGACGACGACGACTCGGCGGGCGAGGGGGACGACAAGGCGTGGACCCAGGTGGCCGTGGCCTCCTTCGTCTATCCCATCGACACCTACGAGGACTACTGCTCCGGCGGTGGCGGCGACGTGCGGCTGGACAAGCACCTCGAGTGGATCGAGGAGGTCGTGGAGCTGGGGCTGGTCCTGGACGAGGAGGAAGAGGACGACGACACCGAAGAGGTGTCCTACCTCGAGGACGACGACTCGGCGGGGTGCGCGGCGAGCGTGGCGCCACGCCGGAGGCCGGTGGGGTGGCTGGTGGCAGCGCTGCTGGGGCTGGGGCTCGTGGGGCGCTCGCTCAGCAGGGCAAGCTGGACTCGATGACCCTGGGGGGGTGCCCGAAGAGGTCCTCGTAGCAACCCGCGAACGCGTCCTTGCCGCACGCCAGGACCAGGGTCAGCGGCATGACGTCGGCGGCCTGACGGACCATCTCCGCTGCGATCTGCTGGATGTCCCACTGGGCGTGCTGGTCCTCCCTCAGGCGGGACACGTGGTACAGCTCGCGGGCCGACAGCGTCACCAGGACGCGGCGCCGGTGGGCGTTCATCAGCGCGTAGGGTGCCGCGGCCGGGGCGACGTCGAGGAGCTGGTCGTGCAGCGCCTCCGATCGCCGGGCCACCTCCTCCACCCGCTCCGACAGGCCGGCCTCGGTGATGGCCGGGGGCACGGTGATGCCGAGGGAGGGGAGATAGGGCTGGCGCGTCAGGGTCATCATCCGGTGGCGCTTGAGCTGACCGAAGCACGCCGCAGACACCTCGAGCTCGAAGCTGCAGCCCACGTGCTCGAACTCCCGCAGCGCAGCGTCGAAGAGCTCCATGCGGGCCATGCTCGCCAGGACGAGCTTGCGCCGCGACGCCTGGCTCATGCCCTGGGCGTCGTCGTAGCAGTCGCCGTAGCTGCGGCCGGTGGTGGTGTGCAGCAGTGCCGCCACCAGGCGGCGGTCGGCGTCCGCATCCGACGCCACCAGACGCACCGCGCCGTTGTTCAGCTGGCGGCGCGCTGACGAGCCGGGGATGGGGGTGGAGGTGTCCGCTCGCGCGGTGCGGATGCCTGCCAGGTCGTCGTAGGTGAGCCGGTCGAAGTCGCACGCCTGGGTGAACAGGATCAGCGACGGCGCGACCTCGGTCACCGCGTCGTGGAGCTCCTTGCCCAGCTCCCTGACCTCGGCCAGCGGGTGAGCGGCGAGCCGGCGGACGGCCAGCTCGAGGTTGCGCGCGTTGAGGGTCATCCCCAGCTGGCCCTCGGTGGCCAGGCAGGTCACGTAGCGCGCGTCCTCCTTGGCCTCACCCTCGAGCAGCCGCCTGCCGGGCCGGGTCTCGGCCTGCTCCGGCGACGCCTGCACGAGCCGCTCCAGCAACGTGTCGTAGATCTCGCCGTAGAGGTCGTTCTGTATCCCGACGAGCTCGGTGAACTCCTCCACCAGCCCCGCGTCCTTCACCTCGGAGGGGACCACGAAGTCGCCGTCGAGGGTGATGTAGCGCTGGGACTTCTCCGTGTAGGAGCACAGCCGGAAGTGCTCGATGGCCTCGATGGCGAGCCGCGACAGACCCACCAGGTCGAAGTTGAACACCGCGTGCTCGGCCACCGAGTGGTGGCCCATCTCCCAGATGATCTTGTGGTTGGAGCGGCGCGCCTTGGCCACCTCGGTGCGGGCGGCGCGCCGCAGCTCACCCACCGGCTTGCGGTAGCGGCTGATGCGCGCATAGGCCGCCGAGATGGGCTCCGGTGTCAGCACGTCGCGGTCCACGCCGAGCTCGGCCGCCTCGGCGATCACTGCGCTGTCCACGTTGAATCCCGCCAGGGTCACCCGCATGATCTCGTCTCCCCGTTCTCTACCGGCGAAGTCGTCGTCCGACCGCGACCAGCAGCGCGAGGACGAGGAGCCCGGCGCCGCCGCCCCGGCCACCCTCGACGGAGCAGCTGCAGTCGTCGTCCCCGTCGTCGTCGTCGTCGTCGGCCGGCGTCTCGTCGTCGTCCCCTTCGCTGTCGTCGTCGTCATCGTCGTCGTCCCCGACGATCGGCCCGCACTCGGTGGCGGCGTCCTGGTCGCCCAGGCAGAACCGGACCTTGATGGACTCGTCCCCGCGCGCGGGGTAGCTGCCGGCGAGCCAGTACCCTCCCGCGGGCAGGTCGGCACCATCGGCCAGGGCCCAGGCGGCCGCCTGATCCGCGGTCCAGGAGTCCACGGCGGGCTCCACCGGGCCGTCGTCTGAGCCCCCCTCGACCGGGAAGAGCGCGAACTGCAGCGCCTCGGCCACCTCCTCCACGCCGAACCAGATCGCGCCACCGTCGTGGTCGAGCAGGTAGTAGGTCGCGGCGAGGGGGTAGAAGCGGTTGTCGTCGTCGATGGCCTCCCCCTCCGCCTCGGCGACGATCCCGTCGAGGTCCGAGGCGTAGTGGTAGCTCTCCATGGCCCCCGCGCGCGAGCCGGTGGCGAGGTTCCAGCTGACGAACTCGATCCAGGCGGCGTCCAGCGAGTCGTCCTGCGCGTCGATGGCCGCCTCCATCTCCGCGAGGGTGTCCACGGCCACACCCGTGGTGGTCTCCGTGGCCTCGAGGAGGGTGTTCATCAGGCTCGGGGAGTGTCGCGTGGTCAGGAAGTCCCACCACAGGCACGTGCCGTAGGCAAAGGACGGCACCGGCCCCGAGGGGGGCCTGTCCAGGGACCGTCCGGTGTCGGCGAGGTACTCGTCGGCGAACCACAGGAAGTCCACCGAGTCGGGATCGTACTGCAGCTCGCCCCACACCGCGGTGCCCTCCGAGAACCACACCTCCTGCTCGGCGTCGTAGGCGTTCTGGATGCCGTGGAAGAGCTCGTGGCTCGTCAGGACGTCGACGGCGTTCTGGAGGCTGGGGTAGCCGGTGGGGTAGTTGTCGATGGTGAGGTAGCCGCTGCAGTGGCGCGGTGAGTCGATGCAGTGATCGATTCCGAATGCGCCGTCGCCGTTGCCGTCGAAGTCCACGAGGTAGACGTCGAGGGCGTAACTCCCGCCCAGGGGATCGAGCCCCATCTCCTCCTCGGAGATCGGGGGCCGCAGGCCCATGTCGTCCTCGTAGAACCGCAGCACCTCCGCGGCCGTGTTGGCCACGTCCACGGGGAGGTCAGGGATCCCGTCCTCGTCCGAGTCGGTGAGGCGGGTCACGTTGGGGCCGTCCACGCTGTAGAAGACGCGTACGGCGCCCGTGGGCTCGTCCCAGTACTCCACGACGTCGGTGACGTCGAACGAGAACATGCCACCCTCGGTGGGGCGGACGGCCCACGCCGAGCCCGCCGGGAGCAGCAACGCCAGGATCAGCAGGGCGCGCATCAGCCGACGAAGGACCAGCGCCAGGTGTACATGGCGCTGGTGTTACCCGGCGTGCCGGAGTCGTTGCAGGCGTCCTGGCCCGACTGGTAGTAGGCCTCGATCTCGATCTTGATCACCCGCTCGTCCTCGAGCACGACCAGGAACGGAACGCCGGTGGTGGCCACGCAGCTGCCGTAGTTCCACCAGGGCGTCAGGGCGGTGTCCGGGCTCCCGTCGAGCCCCGAGCCGTCGTCGATCATGTTGCAGTCGCCGTCGTAGGAGGCGTCCATCTCGTAGGTGGTCCCCGCGGGGACCTCGGTCACGTCGGCGTACGCGGAACCGTACTGGGCCGCGGCGCCCACGCACGAGGGGCCGGACGTGCCGCCGTTGAGGCGGATGATGTAGCGGCGGGCGGCGATGTGCCACTCCATGGACTCCAGGGCCGTCTCGTCGTCGATGTCCACGCGGGACAGGCCGTCGTCGTCGAACCGCAGGTAGATGAAGGGGTTCTCGGTGGCCATGTTGAAGCCACCGGCCGTGGCGTCCACCGTCGAGACCCAGTCGTCGCCGTCGGCCGTGTTCTGCACTTCACCCTCGCTGACCTTGTCGTCGTGCAGCGACAGGTCGAGGATCAGGTCGTCCAGGCACGGGACGTCGTCGGGCTCGCAGCCCGTGTAGGCCGTGTCGTCGTCGTCATCGTCGTCCGCGGTCGCGTCGTCGTCGTCCGCGGTCGCGTCGTCGTCGTCGTCGGTGACGGCGCTGTCGTCGTCGTCGTCGTTCCCCGGGCACCCGGCGACGAACAGGGCCAGACAGAGGGCGAGGCACAGTCTCGTGAACAGATCGGTCATGGTGATTCCTCCTGCGGGACGATGGAAACGGAATGATGGCGTCTCCATCGGACGATGGCAATGGGAAAGCCCGGCCGCTTCCACTGCACCCTTCGAAGGGGTAGGCTGGTCGGTCCAGAGGAGGACTCGTGGTCGTCGAGAAGGCCTATCTGAACGTCGGAGAGGTGGCCCAGGCGTGTGGGGTCACCCGGCGGACCGTGCTCAACTGGATCTCCAAGGGCCAGCTCGAGGCGACCCGGTTGCCCAACGGCCGCTACAGCGTGCACGAGGCGGTGTGCAAGGCGTTCGTCTCCCAGCGGACCCAGGCGGCGGCGCAGCACGCGGGATGGACCTGGCCCGGCGAGGGGGAGCACTGCTGGCTGCAGAACACCGATCGGGAGGGGCACCGTTGCTGGGCCTGCATGGTCTACCGCGCCCACGCCCTGCACTGCTTCGCGATCCGCACGGAGCTCGGCGACGGGGCCGTCGGCTGTGACGAACCCTGCACGCGATGTAGTTACTACGTGGAGCTGTGCGACGAGTCCGCCGCCCTCGACATCATCCGCACAGCGTGCGTCCTGGCGCGCGCCGGCATGATCATCGGAGCCAACGCCGCGTACCGGGACCTGGTCGGCCGGGGCCTGCACGAGCTGATCGGGCACTCGTGGCTCATCACGGTACCCCCCGAGGATCGGGCACGCCTCGTTGCCATGTCGCGCGCGCTGCGAAACGCTGCGCTGACGGCCCCGCGCGGCGTCGATCTGACCCTCCTGTCCTCGGATGGCGCCCACATCCCCGTTCGCGCCGTGGTGGAGCAGTTCCCGCGCATTCTGGGCGCGACCCTGACCACGATTATCCCCCGCTGAGTACCCGTAGCGGTCGCGTTTGCGACACAACTCGGGTATGTGTGTCCAGCCATTCCCGCGGAGGCAGGGAGCCACGTGATGCACGGACAACGCCAGCTCGTCACCCTCGCCCTGATCGCCTGCCTCCTCCCCCTGGGGCGAGCGGCCGGGGGCCAGGCCGATCTCTACGGCGTGGGGGCGGCGGCCATGGGCCGGGGCAACGGCGGCGGCGGGCTCGAGAACGAGGCCGCCTCGTTGTTCTACAACCCCGCCGGGATGGCGCTGACCCCCTTCGACACGTTCTCCTTCGGCGGGCAGGTGGGGTTCCCCTCCCTGCCCGACGTGAACGGGGCGTCGTGGTCCGACGATCGGATGGGCCGGGTGATGCAGTCGTCGCTGCCGCCCCACGGATTCCACATCTCCATGGTCAAGCGGATCGTGCCGTCGGTGCGGTTCGGCCTGGCGTACACCCACCCTTACCAGGGGTTCTTCTACTACGAGCAGGAGGACCCCTACGTGCCGACCATGGTGCGGTGGCGCAACCGCGCCCAGCGCATGGCCCTGTACGCGGGCGCGTCTTTCCGGCCCGTCGAGGGGCTGCAGTTCGGGGTCGCCGCCGAGGTGTCGGTGGGCGCGCGGCTACACATCAACTACGCCTGGGAGGGCTACGAGAGCGAAGATCTCGACGAGCCCATCGCCCTGGCCACCATGCGGGAGGCCGAGGTCCAGATCAAGCCGGTCGCGCGTCCCATCCTCGGGGTGCTGTTCGACTTCGGTCTGGTGCACGAGCGGCTCCGTGGGCTGCGCTTCGGGCTGACCTATCGGGGCTCCATCTCCCTGACCCTGGACCCCACCGAGCTGGAGATGGAGCTGACCAACCCGGGGGCCCTGGAGTTCATCTTCCAGGCCACCACCAAGGTGCGCGCCACGGCCGTGCTGTCCATGGTGGACTTCTACACCCCGGCGCAGCTGACCCTGTCGTTCGCCTGGGACCGCCCCCGCTTCGCCGCGTACCTCGATCTCACCTACAACCGCTTCAGCCAGACCATCCCCAACACGGCCGTGCTGGCCGAGGGCCGCGAGGACGACGGCGGGATGGAGGTGCACTGGGCGCACGACGGCTCCGTGTCGGCCTTCGGGGTCATCGACGGCCGGCTCGTGCCGCCGGAGACCTTCCAGGACACGTGGACGGTGCGCGGCGGCGTGGAGATCCGGCCGGGAGCCAGCCGCGAGAGCACCGTGGGCCGGCACACGGGCATGACGGTGCGCCTGGGTGGAGCCTACGATCCGGCGATGGTCCAGCCCCAGGCGGGGCCCACCAACCTGATGGACTCGGGCGTGGTCACCGCCACGGCCGGCCTCGGGCTGGCGGGGCCCGATCCCCTCGGCCTGATGGCGGGCAACGGTTCCATCGATCTGGCCTTCCAGCTGCACCGGGCGCTGGGGGTGACCTACGACAAGGATCCCGCGCTCGTCCCCGAAGGGGTGACCATGCCTGTGGCCACCGACGACGAGCTGTGCTGGTGCGGGGGCTGGATGACCGTGATCGCGCTGACCGGCACCCTCCGCTGGTAGGCCCCCCTCAACCCTCGATGGCCGCGATCGCCGCCTCCACGAGGCTCCGGACGCCCGGATCCGTCTCTCGACCGAGCTGGTGACGCAACGCGCCCAGGCACCCCTCGTTGCCCATCTGTTGCAGCGCCCGGGCCGCCTCCGTGCGCACGTCCGTGGAGGGGTCCCCCATGAGCGCCCGGCACAGGGGGCGCAGGGCAGCGCGGTCGCCGTACGCGGTGAGCACCCGGCAGGCCTCGGCGCGCATATCGGGGGAGGGATCGTTCTTGAGGGCCCAGATCGCCACGCGGATGTCCGCGGTCGTGCGCCGGGTGAGCCCCGCCTGGAGGGCGAGCCGGCGCACGTCGAGCTGGTGGTCTTCCCGCACCAGCCGATCGATGAGCTTGCTCGCGGCCTTTCCCTGGCAGTCTGCGAGGGCGCGGGCGGCCACGACGCGCCGATGGGCCTCCTCCGACTCCAGGCCCATGTGGACGCGGAGGGGGACCTCGTCCTCGGTCTCCTGGCGATCGCCGCTGGGCCTCCCGGGGAAGGGCAACGCCACCTCCACCTCGGCGCCGAAGGTGGGCGTCGAGGATTCGGTGGGCTCCTCCTGGGGGAGCGCGGCGTCGGCGTCTCCGGGCGTGGGCAGTTCCTCGGCGGGGATCGGCTGCATCGGTTCGGTGGGGGGGGCGACCAGGGGCTCTTCGACCACGGGATCGGGCTCGCTGGAGGGCTCCTCCACCGCTGGTGGCGGCTCGACGGGAGGGGAGACCTCGGCAGGCGTGGTCTCGGGCGTTGGATCCTCGGCGGTCGCCGCCGCGTCCTCTTCGACCGCGGATTCGGGGGGAATGCTCGCGCGGTCGAACATGCCCATGGTCCACGCCGCCATGACCCCGACGACCACCATCAGGGCCACGAGGAGGAAGCCCACCGCGAGCCAGCTCTTGTCGGTGCTCGCCGGATCGGAGACCTCCTTCTCCATGCCCGACTGCAAGGAGATGAATGCGTCCCCCATGGGTCCCGGATCGCTGTCCCCGATCAGGGCCGCGGTGCCGGTCGCGCGCGCCAGGGTGGGAGCTGGCGCGGCGTCCACGGTGGGAGAGGTCTCGGGGCCCGGGCCAGCCATCCACTGCTCCAGCCACGGCCCGAGGGGTGTCGTCGGCTCGGCCTGGGTCGCTGCGAGGGCCTCGCCCATCTGGGCTGCGTCGTCGAAGCGGTCGTCGGCGGAGAGCTGGAAAGCGCGCTCGAGCACCGGCACGAGGGGGGGGAAGCGCCGCGCGACCGCGTCGATCTGGGACGAGGTGTCGGCGTTGGCGACCTTCTGCAGCACCTGGTACAGCTGCGTCCCGCTGAACGCCACCTCGCCGGTGATCATCTCGACGATCACCGACGCGAGGCTGAACAGATCCGATCGGCGATCCAGATCCTCGCCCTTGACCTGCTCGGGGCTCATGTACACCGGCGTGCCCTTGGTCACGTCCGCCGCGGTGGTCTGGAACAGGTTGACGTCGGATCGCGCGATCCCGAAGTCCATCAGCTTCACCACGCCCCGCTGGTCCAGGATCACGTTGGACGGCTTGAGGTCGCGGTGGACCAGCTGCATGGGGCGGCCGCTGTCGTCGTGGGCCTCGTGGGCGTAGTGGAGGCCCTCGCAGATCTGCGCGGTGATCTGCAGGACCACGTCCGGAGGCAGGAATCCGCGCGAACGCACGCGCCCGAGCACCTCGTCCAGGGTGTACCCCTGCACGAACTCCATGGCCATGAAGTAGGTGTCGTCCACGTGGTCGAACTCGTAGACCTCGACGATGTTGCGGTGGCGGAGGAAGCCCCCCAGGCGGGCCTCGTTGATCAGCGCCCGGAGCATGGCCTCCTGTTTGGCCACGTGGGGCAGGATCTGCTTGAGCGCCACCTCCTTGCGGAACCCCATGGGCCCGGACCGCACGGCGCGGAACACGCGCGCCATGCCGCCCTCCCCGAGCACCTCGAGCAGCTCGTACCGTCCGAACTGGGTCTGCTGGTCCACCCCGGAATCACCTCACATTTGCCCCGGCGAGTATAACGGACGTTAGGATCCACTCCGGGATTCAACGTCGGAGAGTCGATGGAGAGCAAGGACCGCCCCGTCGTGGTGTGCGTGGGCTTCGACTGGCACCACCCCAGTCCCCTGCGGCACCTCGAATGCGCCCTGGCGGACGACCACGCGCTGGTGCACGTGGAGTCCATCGGTCTGCGCGCGCCCAGACCCACCCGGGCCGATCTCTCGCGGGCGCTGTGGAAGGTGGGGCGGGCGTTCGGGTGGCGGGCCGTGCGCGGTGGTCCGGACCGGCGCGGAGTCCGGATCGTCGCGCCGCTGGTCGTGCCGGTGTACGGCTCCGCGGCGGCGCGGCGGCTCAACGCCCGCCTGGTGACGCACGCGGTGCGTCGGGCCCTCCCCCGGGATCGGACGCCCGATCTGCTGCTGACGTCCCTGCCCACCGCGGTGGATCTACTCGACGGCATAGGGGCGCGGCGAACCGCGTACTACCGCGTGGACGACTGGCCCCGCTGGCACGGGATCGACGGCGCCCTGATGACCCGCCTGGAGGGGGCGCTGATGGACCGCGCCGACGTCACGTTCTGCACGTCGACGGAGCTCCTGGCCACCGCCCACGGTCGCGGGGGGGCAGCGGTGTACCTGCCGCAGGGGGTGGATCGGGAGCACTTCGGCGCGGCCGCGCGCCCCGGCCCCGTCCACCCCGCGGTCGCCGACCTGCCCGGTCCGGTGCTCGGGTTCTTCGGGACCCTCGACGATCGGCTCGACGTGGACCTCCTGACCCACCTGGACCGCCACTGGCCGGGGACCGTGGCCCTCGTGGGTGAGATCCGCGCGGACGCGCCGGCCCTCCCGATGGGGGGGACCGTGCGGCACCTGGGCGCCGTGGACTACCGCGATCTGCCTCGACTCGCCCGCGGGGTCGACGCGTGGCTGTTGCCCTACGTGGTCGGGGACCGGACCCGGGCCATCGATCCCCTCAAGCTCCGCGAGTACCTGGCCACGGGCGCGCCGGTGGTGGCCACCCCCTTGCCCGAGGTGGTTCGCTGGGAGCCCCACGTGCGCGTGGCGGCCACGCCGGCCGATTTCCTCGCCGCGGCGCGGGCCGCCGTGGACGATCCTGGTGGTGGTCGTGAGCAGCGCCTGGCGAGCCTCGATGGGCACAGCTGGGCCGACCGGCGGCGGACCTTCCTGGACGCGCTCCCCGGTGGTAGTGTCCGCCACGCCTGACGCGCCGCTGGCGTGGATGGACGCGGCGATCTACCATGAAGGGGTAGGCATCCTCGGCATCTGATGGAGCGATTCACCCTGTTCGTCGGCGATCGTGAGTTCGAGCTGGCACGGCTCGAGACCTTGCGTGAGCTGCTGCAACGCAAGCTCATCTCACCCTCGGACAGGATTCTGTTCGAGGGCGAGGACGAGCCGGTGCACGTCTCGCAGGTGCTCGAGGACGTCGGCTCCGAGCCCCAGCCGGCGCTCCAGGCACCTCCTCCGAGCGGTTCGGCCGACGACCTCTGGGATGCGTGGTCCAACACCGACTCCTTCCCCGTGGACGACCTGGTCTCCCAGATGCTGGGGGAGGTGGCGTCGGTGGAGGCCGAACTCACCGGCGCGCCAGGCCCTGCCGAGCCGGAGCCGGAGCCGATCTGGGACGCCGTGGGCGAGATCTTCGAGGCCGACGAGCGGCCCTCGGTGGAGCCGGAGGTGCTACCCGAGGCCCTCATCGAGGATCTCCCGGCCGAGTCCATCGACGAGGTGGATTCGCTGCGGTCGTGGCATCCCCTCACCGAGGACCCGACCCACAAGACACCTCAGCGGGAGCCTGCTCCCACGTCGCGGCCCCGCAACCCGCCGACGCCCACCCTGGTGGCCTCGGCTGACGACTCCGACGCAGCGACCCGCCCCAGCACGTTCGTGGAGTTCGTGCAGCAGCGCAAGGCCGCAGGCATGGACCTCGAGATCAAGGGCGACGAGCACGGGACGCTTCCGCCCGGTCTGCGGGATCGCCGGTTCAGCCTGTGGCCCGTGGCCCTGGTGGTGCTCGCCATCCTCGTGCTCGGTGCGGTCTACGGCACGGTGCGCACCGGCGCCAACCGCCAGTACCCCACCGAGAGCGAGATCCGCGCCAGGTACGGCGGCGGAGACCTGGAACCGGTGACCGCGGAGTCCGACCAGCCCACGGAGGACACCGCCGACGATGACGCCTCCCCCGTGCGCGTGGACGACAGCCGCCGCGAGAGGGTCCTGCGCAGCTCCATCCCGGTGGCGCTCCAGCGGTTCATGAACGTCGAGGAGTTCGAGGACGTCCTGTTCATGGACATCGCCAACGCCGGCGTGAGGGTGCGCGAGCTCCACGTGGAGGCGCTGGTGGTCGCGCCGTTACCCGATTCCCACCGCCAGCGGCCCGAAGAGGTCAACGTCACGCTGCGCCTCGACACCGGCGAGGGGACCGAAGGCGAGGACGCCTTGGCCAAGGCCGTGCTCGTCATCGGCCACTACGGCTCGGACGCCCACGTACGCCTCCGCCGTATCGTGCTCCACGTGGTGATCGACAGCGACGTCAGCGTCGTCTACGAGCTCCAGGGAGACGTCGCCCGGTCTTTCTTCGAACGCGACGTGGATCTGGGGGCGTTCCTGCTCGCCCTGCAGCAGGTGGAGGGCAACGAGTACCGGGTGGAGGAGGGGCCCTGACCCGCGGCCCCCTCTGGTAATCTCCGCCAATACATGACGCGGGGCCTTCTAACTCCATGAAATAACAAGGCAAAACTGCGGTCGGAAACCTTTGCCAGGTGTTCCCCGCTATGGTAGAAATAACCTGGTTTTCCATGCCACGGGCGCGACGGGAAGCCAAGGATGATTCCATGCGGATCCGCAGGCTCGAACTCACCGGCTTCAAGTCGTTCTCCGAACGCACGGTGTTCCAGTTCGCCCCGGGGATGTCCTGCATCGTCGGCCCCAACGGCTGCGGCAAGTCCAACGTCATCGACGCCATCCGCTGGATCCTCGGCGAACAGAACGCGCGACGGCTGCGCGGCCAGGGCATGGACGACATCATCTTCGGCGGCTCCAAGTCGTCGTCCGCCACCGGGGTTGCCGAGGCCACGCTGGTGCTGGACAACCGCGAGGGTCAGCTGGGGGAGCGGTTCGCCAACTTCGCCGAGGTGGAGGTGGGCCGGCGGCTCTACAGGGACGGGGAGAGCCTCTACCTGCTCAACGGGAACCGCTGCCGGCTCAAGGACGTCACCGAGCTGTTCATGGACACCGGCGTGGGGGCCCGGGCCTGCTCCATCATCGAGCAGGGGCGGGTGGTGGGCCTGATCAGCTCCAGGCCGGAGGACCGGCGCGCTCTGCTGGAGGAGGCCGCCGGGATCGTGGGCTACAAGGCGCGGCGCCACGAGGCCCAGCGGCGGCTGGACTCCACCGAGCAGAACCTGCTGCGCGTGGGCGACCTGGCCACGGAGCTCAAGCGGCAGATGAACTCCCTGCGCCGCCAGGCGAGCAAGGCCAACCGCTTCCGCAAGCTGCAGGCGTTCCGCAAGGAGAGCGAGATCCTGTTGATCCTGGCCGAGACGCGCCAGCGGGTGGACCGCTTCCGGGAGTGGAACGACCGCCTCGCCGATCTCCAGGGGAAGCGCGACGAGCTGCGGCGCAAGGAGGGGGACACCGAGGTCCGCCTCGGGGCCCAGCGGGACAACCTGCGCAACGCCTCTGCCGCCGTGGACGACCTCAAGGAGCGCCAGGCCCACCTCCGCGCCGACGCCCAGGGCAAGGAGCGCGAGCGGGAGTTCGCCACGCGCGAGATCCTGCGGCTGGGCCAGCGCCTGGAGGGGTTGGCCGAGGAGGTGGGGGACTCGGAGAAGCGTTCGCAGCTGCTGGCCCAGGAGGAGGAGCAGCTGCTGCACGAGGAGGAGACGCGGCAGCGCGATCTGCTGACCCGGGTCGAACAGCAGCAGGCGCACGACGTGGAGATGTCCCGCCTGGACACGGCCGTGAAGCAGGCGGTGACCGAGCTGGATCGCCTGAAGGCCGACCGGGAGGACGGTGTCTCCGCCGTGACCCGGTTCCGGGCCGAGCTGGCGGGCGCCGAGCACCGGCAGCGCGACCACGAGGCCCGGTCGGAGAGCCTCGAGCGGGACCGTACCGACGCCGCCACCCAGCTGGAGCAATGCCGCGAACGGCAGGCCTCTCTGGAGGAGCAGGCGGGAGAACTCAAGGCCGAGGCCACGGCCCGGCGCGCGCAGCTGGTGGACCTGGAGGAGGAGCTCGCCGGCCGCCACGGTGCGTGGGCCGCGATGATGACCGCCATCGACGAGATGGCGAAGCTGATCCGGGAACGCGAGGCGCGCGAGCAGTCCCTCCACGAGATCCTCGAGCGCTTCGAGGGCTTCGGCCACGGCGTGCGCGAGGTGATGCGCCGCCGCGACGAGGGAGACGAGACCATCCTCGGGACAGTGGCCGACGTCCTGGAGGTGTCCCCCCAGTACGAGCAGGCCATCGAGGCCGCCCTCGGCGCCGCCATCCAGCACGTGCTGGTGCAGACCCAGGACGACGGCGTGGTCATGCTCGAGCACCTGCAGGAGAAGGAGGCGGGGCGCACGAGCTTCCTCCCGGCTCAGGAGCTGCGGGTGCCCGAGGTGGGCGAGCGGATCCGGGGCAAGGGTGTGGTCGCCGCCGCGCTGGACGTGGTGCGGGTACCCGAGGAGCGCCAGGGGCTGGTCGATCTCCTCCTCGGGGACGTGACGGTGGTGGAGAGCCTGCGGGATGCCCTGCGGGTGTTCAAGCGCAACCCGGGCCAGCAGCGGTACGTCACCCTGACCGGTGATCTGGTGGAGGCCAGCGGCGCCGTGACCGGCGGCGCCCGGGTCGAGGGGGGCATCCTCGGTCACAAGCGCGAGCTGCGCCAGGTGGGGGCCGAGCTCGCGGACCTGCGGGCCCAGGAGGGCGAGGCCCGGGCCGCGCGCGACGAGATCTCCAGGGCCATGGACGAGATCAGCCAGCGGCGGGAGCGGGTCCGGGGCGACATCCACGCCCTGGACGTGCGCGGCGCTGGCCTCGACAGCGACATCCAGGGAGCCAACCGGGACGTGGGCGTGTCCGCCCGCCGGCTCGCCGGGGTGGACGACGAGCTGGAGCGAATGGCCCCGGCCCGGGCCGAGCTGGAGGCGGCCCTACGCCGCGTCCAGGGAGCCCTCGAGGAGGCCGAGGCGAAGAGGATGGCCATGCTCGAGCAGCTCGCTGGCCTCGAGGGCCGTGTCCAGGAGCTGCGGGAGACCCGCGACGACCGGCGCAACGAGGCCTTCGAGGCGCGGCTGGAGGCCACCGCCGCGCGGGAGCGCCTCGAAGGGGTGCGCATGCGGCTGGCCCAGATCGCGGCCAACCGGGAGGACGTGCGCTCCAAGATCGAGAACGAGCACGCAGAGCGCCTGAGGACGCAGCGGCTGGTCCAGGAGCACGAGAAGAAGGTGGTCGTCCTGACCGGAGAGCTCGAGGCGTGCGCGCGGAGCCTGGAGGCCGCGGGCCAGGAGCTCGAGCAGGCGATCCAGCACCGTGAGAAGGTGCGCAGCGAGGGCCAGGACCTGGAGAAGGGGCTGCGCCAGCTGTCCAGCCGAAAGGCCGAGCTCGAGGCCAGCATCCAGGAGGCGTCCAACGAGGTCGCCGTGCTCGACACCAAGATCGGCCACCTGGGCGACACCCTGCGCGAGGACTACGACCTGCACCTGAAGGGGCTGTTCGCCCGCCTCGAGGAGGAACGCGAGGTCGAGGTGGGGCTGCGGGGAAGCCTGCCCAGGCCCCTGGACGACGACGCACAGGGCCCGGACGCCGCCGAGGCCGAGGAGGCGACCCAGGGGTTCACGGTCCAGTACAGCTGGGATCAGCTACTGGACGACGCTGGCCTCGAGGAGCGCCGTCAGAAGCTCGGCAAGGTGCGCCGTGATCTCGACGGCATCGGCGAGATCAACATGGGCGCCCCCGAGGCGTACGAGCGGGTGAAGGGCGAGTACGGGGAACTCAAGGAGCAGATGGACGATCTGGAGTCGTCCATCGAGCAGATCCGCAAGGGGATCGCCAAGCTCAACCGGACCAGCAAGCGCCGCTTCGCCGAGGCCTTCGAGGAGGTCAACAAGCACTTCCAGGACCTGTACCCCCGCCTCAACGGCGGCGGCAAGGCGTTCCTGGCGTTGACGGACCCGACCCAGCTGCTCGACACCGGCGTCGAGGTGAACGTCCAGCCCCCGGGCAAGAAGCTCAAGGCCATGGGGCTGCTCAGCGGCGGCGAGAAGGCCATGGCGGCGATCTCGCTGCTCTTCGCGGTGTTCCTCTACCGGCCCTCGCCGTTCTGCCTGCTGGACGAGGTGGACGCGGAGCTGGACGAGGCCAACGTGGGCCGCGTCACCCAGCTGCTCAGGGAGATGCGCGACCGCACCCAGTTCGTGATCATCTCCCACAAGCGCCACACCATGGAGTCGGCCGACGTGTTGTTCGGCGTGACCATGGAGCAGGCCGGCGTGTCCAAGCTGGTGACCGTCAAGCTCGAGGACGTGGCCTGACGGTCGTCCGACTTGCCAGCGCGCGCGCGGTCCTCTAAGAACTCCCCCAACGACTCGAGGTGAAGCGATGGCTGTGGAGCTGTGGATTGGGATTGGCGTCGGCGCGGCGGCCCTGGTCGCGGCGATCGTGGCGCTGGTCGTGGTGGTGGCGCGCCGGCGCAGGGCGCTGCCCGAGTCCGAGGGCCGGCCCGAGGTGGTCGCCCCGGGGGAGAGCCGGGACACGGTCCTGGCGCGTCTGAGGCAGGGGCTGGCACGCACCAAGGGCCACCTGGTCCAGCGTCTGGACGATCTGTTCGCGGGCGGCTCTGCCGTGGACGCCCAGCTGCTCGATCAGCTCGAGGAGGTCCTGATCACCGCGGACGTGGGGGTGAAGACCACCTCGAAGATCCTCGAGGAGCTGCGCAGGCGGCTGCGCTCGGAGGAGGGGATCGACGCGGCCGCGGTGCGCGATCACCTGCGCGAGCAGATGGCCACCATCGTGCGGGGCCGGGAGGCGGCCCTCGCCGCGGCGCCGGACGAGGGGCCGCTGGTGATCATGGTCGTGGGGGTGAACGGAGCGGGCAAGACCACGACCATCGGCAAGCTCGCGGGCCGGTACAGGGACGAGGGCAAGACGGTGCTGCTGGCCGCGGCGGACACCTTTCGCGCGGCCGCCATCGAGCAGCTGGAGATCTGGGGCGAGCGGGTGGGCGCAGAGGTGGTCAAGCGTCGCGAGGGCAGTGATCCTGCGTCCGTGGTGCACGACGCGTTGACCGCGGCGCTCTCGCGCGGGGTGGACGTGATCATCGCCGACACCGCGGGCCGGCTACACACCAAGGCGCCGCTGATGGAGGAGCTGGGCAAGGTCCACCGCGTGATGGGCAAGAAGCTGGCGGGCACGCCCCACGAGACGCTGCTGGTCATCGACGCCAACAACGGACAGAACGCCATCGCTCAGGCGCGCACCTTCTCCGAGGCCGTCGGCATCACCGGCATCGTGTTGACCAAGCTCGACGGGACGGCCAAGGGCGGCGTCATCGTGGGGATCTGTGACGAGCTCGGGATTCCCGTGAAGCTCATCGGCATCGGCGAGAAGGCCGACGACCTGCGGGACTTCGCGGCCGACGATTTCATCGCCGCGTTGTTCGGAGACGAGTCCCCACCCGCCGACCCTTGACACCCCAGGACCCGGCCCATAGACTTTCGCCGAAATTCTGGTGGGTTACGTGCCTGAGATGCGCTCCATCGAAGTCATCATCCAGGGTAATCGCTACGTCTTGACGAGCGATGACGAGCAGCAGCACGTTCTGTCCGTGGCTGCGATGGTGGACGAGGCACTGACCAGCGCTGCGGGGGGCAAGGTCTCCTTCCATGTGGCGGTCCTGACCGCCCTCAACTTCGCCTCCGATCTGGTGAAGCTCCGCCGCGAACACGAGGATCTGAAGAAGGATGTCGACTCGAGGACCCAGGCTCTGATCGAGACCATCGACGAGCAGCTGACGTCCACGGGTCGTTTGTAGATACCCGTCGCGCCGGCGTTTCGGCGGGCAGCGTGACGGCCCTTGTAGGGAGCTGGGAGAAACTGGTCCACCGAGTCCGGACTCGGTGATGGAACACGAGATGACCGAGGAGATACCCCCCATGGCCCTTACTGAAAGGAGGAACGCGCACACGGCGCGCTCGCGCGCGCGTGAGTGACGGTCCGGGCACCCCCCGATCGTCGGGATCTCCTTCCCTCCTGCTCGCTCCCAACGAGGCCACGTCGGCGACGGGTCGCCGCGGAGTGATCTCCGTGCGCAACAACAAATGAGAACGCGCTCCTCTGCCCGGGGGTGCGAGGAAGGTCGTTCA
>CAYRNR010000092.1:0-35472 GCA_964425605.1 uncultured Rickettsiales bacterium
CCCATGGATGAGGGAAGGGTCGAGTGGTCTTCCTCCGCGCCGGGCGCCACGTGGTGCAGATCCCGTACGAGGAGTTCGAGCGGTGGGTCCGCGAGGGGCGGGTCCACGAGCGCGTCGAGGTCCTGTTCGCGCCGGTGACCGGAGACAAGTGGGTCAAGGCGGGGGACCTGGAGCTGTACCGCAGCCTCGTGGACGACGAGGCGTCGCGCTTCCACCGCCAGTTCAGCCTGCGGCAGTTCCCCTACGTGACGTTCATCTTCGTCATCGCCTGCGTGGCCTACTGGGCCATCCTCGCCGTGGAGATGGTCCAGCGCGGCGCCACGGTGGTCCAGCTGCTGCAGACGCCGCGGTTCGATCTGCTCGTTCAGCTGGGCGCCAAGGAGGGCGGCCACATGCTGGAGCTGGGGCAGTGGTGGCGGCTGCTCACCTTCAGCTTCCTGCACGCGGGGCTGATCCACCTGGTCCCCAACATGCTCTACACCTCCTACGTGGGCTGGAACGTCGAGGCGGTGTACGGCCGCAGCGGGGCCGTGGTGATCTACCTGTTCTCGGCTTTGGGCTGCGGCGTGGTCAGCCTGGTCGCCAGCACCATCCCGTCGGTGGGGGCGTCGGGAATCACCTTCGGGTTGTTCGCCGCGGCGGTGGTGTTCGGCTGGAAGTACGAACCCCTGATCCCGCCCGGGTACACCAAGAAGTTCGGCTGGGCGTTCTTCCCGTTCCTGGCGCTGTTCCTGGTGCTGGGGTTCCGGTCGGAGCTGGTGGACAACTGGGGACACGTCGGCGGCGTCCTCGGCGGCGGCGCGGCAGCCTTCGCCCTGACCCCGACGGTGGTGCAGAGCGACGCGGATCGGACCGCAGCGGCGCGGTTCAGGACCTACCTGGTGGCGGCGGCCCTGTTCCTGGTGATCCTGGGGCTGCCCTACCTGATCGGGCCGTCGGGGATGCTTCGGTTCCCCCGCCTGGACAGGGCCGTGGTCCACGACTTCGCCGGCCTGTCCTTCAACGTGCCGCGCTACTGGGAGAAACCACCGGTGTACGACGCCTTCCCCTACGACGCGTATGCCTCGCCGTCCAACGCCATGGCGGTGAGCTACGGCGCCGAGGTGCAGGAGTACCCGGTCCAGCCCGAGGACTCGGCCGCGCGGCTGCTCGACGAGATCCGCGCCGTGCCGGGCTACGAGGCCCTGTACGGGACCCTGGTCGAGGAGGAGAAGCAGGTGGGGGCCGAGGTGTGGCGGGTGATCACCGTCACGGTGCAGGAGGGCTCCAAGCTCCGCGTCTACCAGCGCGCGGTCACCTACCGCGGCTGTATCGAGTTCCGGCTGACGTTCCAGAACCGGCCCGAGTCCTTCGACGACCACGCGCGCCTGCGACGCCGCATCCTCGAGACCGCCCACCTGGACACCCCCAGGTCCATCCGCGAGGGGCAGGACAACCTGCGCATCTACCCCGACTTCTGGAAGCTGCACTCGGATCTGGGGCGCTCCTACGCCGTCTACGGCGAGACCGAGCTGGCGGAGAGCGAGCTGCTGCGCGCGAGGGAGATGGGGCCGGAGGCGGACGAGCCCCTGTTCTGGCTGCTGTTCCTGTACGACAGGTTCGACCTCGAGGCTGCCCAGCGACGGACGCTGGTGGAGGAGGCGCTGGTCCAGCACAGCACCAACGGCGACATGCTCATGCTGTGCTACGAGGTCTGCCACACCCTGGGAGACCGGACGTGCCAGGGACGTGCGCTGGCCCTGGCCCACCACAACTTCCCCAAGCACCCGAAGATCCGCGGCTACGTGGAGGAGTTCGGCGGTGCCGCGGCGCTGCCGTTGCTGATCGAGGAGGAGGGGGAGCGGGTCGACCCGGGAACGCCATCGGGGGATGATGCTCGGACCGGAGTCGACGCGGAGCTGCTCGAGCCGGCCGGGGAGCGAATCGGGAGGCTGGCGCGCTGATGGAGACGACCCTCGCCGAGTTCATCACCGTGGGCGTCCTGCTGATCGCCGGCGCCGGGCTGGGGATCATCGGCGGCTGGTTGCTCGCGACGCGCTTCCGCGACGTGTCCCCTCGGCTACCTGACCTGAGCCCCGTCGAACCACCCCCGCCCGTCGCGCCGGTGCGTCCGCCGGGGCAGGGATCGACGGTCTCGCAGCCCATCACGTTGCCGCAGGAGGAGGCCCTCGCGGTCGACTCGCAGGAGATCCCACCGTGGGAGGCGAGCCGTGACGCCAACCGTCCCACCGAGGAGAGCGACCCCGACGACGACTCCGCCAGCTACGACGTGGACGAGGAGACGGTACAGTCGCCCGCCGAGTTGCCCACCGAGGAGGACCCGGACGACGACGAACCCCCGGTCGTCGAGGCCGCGTCCGCGGACGAGGAGGATCTGCCCCCGCCACCCCCTGCGGCCAAGAAGATGGCCGCAGCCAAGGAGCCGTCCGGGGTCGTGTCGGTGCTGCAGGATCTGGCCGCCGCCGAGACCCGCAATCGGGACATCTTCGACGACGCGCCGTTCCTGTACCAGACCGTCGATACCTACGGGTACGTGGTGTCGTGCAACCGCACCGAGGCCGAGGTCCTGGGCTACGGCGTCGACGAGCTGGTGGGCCGGTCCGTGTTCGGGCTGGTGCACCCCTCCAGCGAGAAGGCGCTGCGCGAGCACCTCAAGGAGGTGCGGACCGCACCGAAGGGCCTCGAGCTGAAGCTCCGGCTGATCCGCCTCGATGGCCGCCCGCTGGACATGCTCGCCCACTCCAAGCCGGTCATCGGGTCCAACGGCAAGCTGCTGGGCGTGCGCACCCTGCTGCAGGACATGACCCCCAAGCGGGAGCGCGAGTCCCTGCTGGAGAAGGCCACCCAGGCGCTGGCCGAGAAGAACGCCATCCTGGCCGTGAAGACCCAGGAGATCCTCCGCATCAACCGCAGCCGCGGCGAGTTCATCAGCTCGGTCAGCCACGAGCTGCGCACCCCCCTGCACGCGGTGATCGGCTACGCCGAGCTGCTCGGCCGCGGCCTGTACGGGCCGCTCAACGAACGCCAGCAAAAGGCCGTGGACGGCATCGTCAACCGTGGCAACGACCTGCTGGCGCTGATCAACAACATCCTCGACCTCAGCCGCATCGAGGCGGGCCGGCTGCAGCTGGAGCAGACGCGGTTCAATCCCGTCGAGGTGCTCGACGAGGTGATCCAGACCGCAGAGCTGATGCAGTCCAAGAACATGGAGGACAGCTCGGACGAGCGCGCGTTCTACGACGACGGCGACGAGGACGAGGAGGAGGGGCCGGCCACCGTCGAGATCCGCACCTTCCTCGGGGACGCCCCCAAGGAGGTCGTGGGGGACCGCGGACGCTACAAGCAGGTGGTGCTCAACCTGGTCAGCAACGCCATCCGCTACACCGAACGCGGGCACGTGGACGTGATCTGCCGGCGGGAGGCCGAGGGCGCCTTCGTCACGGCGGTCAGCGACACGGGCATCGGCATCGCGCCGGAGGACCAGGACGCCATCTTCGAGGCCTTCTACCAGGTGGAGGCCAGCTCCACGCGGTTCCACGGTGGCACCGGACTGGGCCTGTCCATCGTGCGCCGGCTCACCGAGCAGATGGGCGGCCAGATCACGTTGCTGAGCCGGCTCGGCGTCGGCTCGACGTTCTACCTGCACATGCCCGAGGAGGGGCCGGAGCCCGCCGTGACCGAGGTGGAGGCCGAGGCCCACGTACCGGCGGAGACCGGCCTGAGGCTGCCCCAGCGCCACGCGCCCACCGTGCTCGCCGTGGGCGTGGAGGGGCAGGGGTACCTGGGTGTCCTGGAGGGGCTGCGCAACGAGGGGCTCGAGCTCACCGAGGCGCGCAACTCCGCCGAGGGCTTCGACCGGGCGCGATCCGTACTGCCCACGGCCATCGTCCACCTCCTGGGCGCGGCCCGCACCAACCCCGCCGATCTGGTGACCCTGGTCCGTGGTGATCCGGTCACCGCCCACATCCCCATCGTGCTGGTGGGTCCAGCCTCGTTGAAGTCCGCGCTGCGCGAGCTGCCGGTGGACGGCTACGTGGTCGTACCCACCGACGGGGCCGAGGTGGCCGAGTGTGTCTGGCCGCTGATCGGCCACCGCCGCCACCGCATCCTGCTCATCGGGGCGCGGGACGAGGCGGTCGAGGGGGTCGCCGGGTACGTGCGCGAGCAGGGGTATGCCGTGGCCCGCGCCATGCGCGGGGCGCGCGGCATCACCTTCCTGGATCGCAACACCGTGCCGCTGGTGGTGGCGTGCAACGACATGCCGGACATCTCGGTCAACGACCTGATCAACGCCATCGAGGCCCAGGACGAGGACGAGCGCCCCAACCTCGTGGTGATCGTGCGCTCCGAGGTGACACCCGAGCTGCAGGTGGAGCTCGGAGGGGACCGTTTGCTGGCGTTGCTGGATCCCCAGGAGCTGGCTCCGGAGGAGATCGGGCGCCGGATCGTCGAGCTGATGCAGCCGTTGAGGGACGGTGACACGACCCTCACAGAGTCCGTGGAGGTTCGGTGATCGGGGGAGACGCCCTGCCGCCGGGCGGGCGAGTCCAGCGCTACAAATGCAATTACGTGCCCCGATAAGTTGACCGCTCCAAACGTCCTTTGTTACTTTTGGCTGAGGTTTTTCCACTTTCTGGGGATTTACGCTTCAGTATTCGAGTAAGGCTACAAACTGGTATGGCCAAGCAGCGCGACACGTTCACCACGGCCCAGGCTGCGCGACTCCTCGGAGTCAGCGTCGCCACGGTGGTGAACTGGATCGACGACGGCAAGCTCAAAGCTCACAAGACCCCGGGGGGGCATCGCCGTATTCAGCGCGAGGACCTCATCGCGTTCGCCCACCACTACGAGATGCCGCTGGACGGCGACGAGCTCGGCTCGTCCACCGGAAAGAAGCGGGTCCTGGTGGTGGACGACGACCCCGCCATCGTCACCCTGTTCGCTGACGTCCTCGAGATCGAGGGCGGCTACGACGTGCAGACCGCGCGCAGCGGCTTCGCCGCCGGGCTGGCCGTGGCGCGCTGGCGCCCGGACCTGATCCTGCTGGACGTGCACATGCCGGGCATGGACGGGTTCGAGGTGCTCGAGCGGGTGCGGGACGCGGACGCGTCGCGCAACATCCCCGTGATCCTGTGCACCGCCTACTACGAGAAACTCGAGCAGCGGCCCGACATCCGCGAGAAGGTGGCGACCGTGCTGACCAAGCCGGTGCCCGTGGACACCCTGCTCGACGCGGTCAAGGCCATCCTCGCCTGACCCCGAAGCCCTCGTGATTCGACCGCCCTACCTGACCCCGAACGAGAGGGAGATCGCGCGCCTGGCCTGGGATTGGTCCCTGGACCGTACCCGGGTGTCCGCCGAGAGCATCCACGGCCCGCCCCACTGGCGCCGGGTCAGCCGCCTGGGCTTGCGCATCGCCCGTCAGGAGGGGGCCGACGCCCTGGTGGTGGCGGTGTTCGCCGCTTGTCACGACGTGGCGCGAATCCACGACGGCCGCGACATGGAGCACGGTCCGATCGGCGCGGTTCGTCTCGGCGACGAGCTGGCGCCGCGCCTGGGCATGTCCGACGACCGTATGGCGTTGCTGATCGAGGCGATCACCCACCACACGGGCGGCCGGGTCTCCGACGATCCCACCATCGGCGCGTGCTGGGACGCGGATCGGCTCGATCTGGTGCGGATCGGCCTCCCCCTCGATCCCGCGCTGCTGTCCACGGCCAGCGCGCGGAGCGAATCGCTCCAGGACGCCGCGGCCCGGCTCTGGGTCCGGGATCGGCGAACGCGAATCCAGGCGGGGCTCCCCGTCCCCAACATCTTCGGCACCGAGGACGACCCATGAACGCTCCCATCGATCACATCCTCGTCCCCACGGACTTCTCCGAGCACTCCCAGCACGCGCTGCTGTACGCGGCCAGCCTGGGTGAGCGGTACGGCGCCACCATCCACCTGGTGCACGCGATGACCCTGGAGGACACCGAGGACACCGACCGCGCGGCGCAGTTCCCCGACCTGCAGCCGTTCCTCGACCGCGCCGATCAGGCGGCCCGCCAGAAGCTCGACGCCGGCGTGGACCACGGCGGCATGGCCGAGGCCACGGTGGTCCAGAAGGTGGTGCAGTCGGTCAACCCCCACGAGGGGATCATCACCTACGCCTCGGAGCACGGGATCGACCTGATCGTCATCGCCCTCAAGGGCAAGTCTCCGCTGTCGTACATGGTCATGGGATCGGTCACCGAGCGGGTGATCCGGTATGCGCCGTGCCCGGTGCTGGTGGTGGAGGAGGGGGATCGGGACTTCGTCGATCCGGCCTCCGGCCGGGTCCAGCTGCGCAAGATGGCCGTGGCCCACGACCTGGGGGATCAGTCCCAGGCGGCCATGGCCTACGCCGTGCAGAAGCTGCTGCCGTACGCCCCGGAGGTCCACGTGATCCACGCGGTGGAGTCCCAGGTGCCCTCGGCCTACGTGGCCGCCGGCGTGACCAAGGCGTTCAAGGTCAACCCGGAGATGAAACAGACCCTGTCCGGTCTCCTGATCGACCGCGCCGGCCAGGCCGTGCCCGCGGACTGGACCACCGAGGCCCACGTGATCGAGGGCAAGCCCCACCTCGTGGTCACCGCCGAGGCCGAGCGCCTCGAGGCGGACCTGCTGGTGGTCGGCCGCGAGTCCAACCGCTCGCTGTCCGAGCGGCTGGTGGGCGGCACCAGCGAGCGCATGGTCCGCCACGCGCCCTGCCCGACGCTGATCGCCTGACGCTCCCCTCCGCCCCCTCTGTGCGCCCTGTATACTCCTCAACGACCAAGGAGTACCCGCATGTCCGAGAACTTGCTTTGCTACCTGTACCTCTACGGTGGCCTGGGCACCGTGTTCTGGATCGGCATGTTCTATGCCTGGCGCCAGGGTGACGTGGGCTGGGGCGACGCACGTCAACGGCGCAACTTCCTCACCGTGGCCGGCGGGTTCTTCCTGTACGCGGTCGTCCACGGCTTCTTCCAGTTCGTGGCGCCGGGGTTGTAGACCATGAGTGAAGGACAGGAGATCGCGGGGACCACCATCACCTACGTGGTGCTGGTCGGATATTTTGTCGTCGTCCTGGGCTTCGGCGCCATCTTCGGGCGCAACACCAAGAGCACCAAGGACTTCTTCTTCGCGGGCCAGCGCTTCGCGTGGTGGATCATCGCGTTCTCGCTGGTGGCCACCACCGTGGGTTCGTACTCGTTCATCAAGTACTCCCAGGTGGCCTACCAGCACGGCATCAGCGCCTCCATGTCGTACACCAACGACTGGTTCTGGATGCCGTTCTTCATCTTCATCTGGCTGCCGGTGATCTACTTCTCGAGGGTCACGTCGGTGCCGGAGTTCTTCGAGCGCCGCTTCGGACGCGCAGTGCGCAACATCGTCACCGCGATCATGCTGCTGTACCTGCTGGGCTACATCGGGGTGAACCTGGTGACCATGGGCCAGGCCCTGCACGCCATGCTGGGCATCAAGGTGACCACTGCGGCGTGGATCGTGGCCATCATCTGCGCCATCTACGTCACCGCCGGCGGGCAGACCTCGGTCATCATGACCGACCTGCTCCAGGGGTTCATCCTGCTCATCGCCGGCCTGGCCCTGCTGGGCGTCGGCATCTGGTACCTCGGCGGGTTCGGCGAGTTCTGGTCGGGGATTCCGCCCGACATGCGGGCCGGTCTGCAGCCGTACAACAAACCCTCGGAGTTCAACTTCGTGGGGGTGTTCTGGCAAGACGGCGTCAGCCAGACCATGTTCGCCTACTTCATCAACCAGGGCATGATCATGCGCTTCCTGGCGGCTCGCTCCGAGTCGGACGGGCGCAAGGCGATCACGTTCACCATCCTCGGTCTGATGTTCATCTCGATGATCGCCGTGTGCTCCGGCGGCTGGCTCGGTCGCGCCATGGTCGAGAAGGGCATCCTCGAACCCCTGGCCAACCCCAAGGACGTGTTCGTGGTGGTGTCCGACTACCTGTTCCACCCCGCGATCTTCGGCTTCCTCATGGCCGCGGTGACCGCGGCGCTGATGTCCACCGCCGACACCCTGATCAACGCCACCTCGGCGGTGGTCGTCAACGACATCTGGAAGCCCTACGTCCGCTCCGACGCGCCGGACAAGCACTACCTCAAGGTCGCCCGCGTGGTCACCATCAGCTCGGCGCTGATCGGCATGGCCCTGGTGCCCGTGTTCGACTCCTTCAAGTCCATCTACCAGGCGCACGGCGCCTTCACGGCGTCGATCACGCCTCCCATGGCGGTGTCCGTCGTCTTTGCCATCTGCTGGAAACGGTTCTCCTCCAGCGCCGCCCTGATCACCCTCGGCGGCGGCGTGGTGGCCATGGTGATCTCCATCATCTGGCCCCAGGTGATCGAGCCCTTCAGCTTCGGCGTGGAGCAGGGCGGCGAGGGATTCAAGGCCTGGAGCTTCCAGCGCGCGTGTTACGGCTTCGTCGTCACGTTCGGCATCGGGCTGATCGCCGGCGTTTTGTGCCCCAAGGCCGACGCGGAACAGATCCGCGGCCTCGTCTGGGGCACCGTCGACGACGCGCGCCGGCGCTTCAAGGGCGCCGCGCCCAACAAGACGCTGGGCAAGCGCGTCACCCTCGCCGTCGAGGTCGTCCCCGCCGACCAGCTCCCGAGACCCGGCGACGCCGTGTTCGAGGGGTTCCTCGGCATGACCCGCCACCCCGTCCTCGTCCACCCCGACGACCTGCAGACCACCGGCGCCAACACGGGCGACCTCCTCCTCCTCGTCCACCCCGGCCTCATCCAGGGCGGCTGGCGATCCACCCACGCGGTGGTCGGCGGCGAGGGCGCGAAGCAGGGCGTGATGCAGCTGTCCCAGGAGCTGCTGGCCAGCTCCGGGCTGGAGGGGGTGGATCGTTTGAAGGTGAACCTGCTGCTGTAGGACAGTCCCGCGAACGCCGCGCCTACTTGCGCAGTTGCCCCCTGAGGATGTAGCCCGTCCAGGTCATCTCGAACACCACCTCGCAGGCCACGTTGACGTCCCCGCGCGCCCCCTTGAACATGCGCATGCCCGGGCGGCCGTAGAACCCGATCCCGAAGGTGTTGGGGATGTTGAGGACCTCGGCGCCTGCGCGCGCACCGATCTGGATGGCCGGGATGGTCTCTTCCTCTCCGATGTAGGCGTGCACGGCCACGTAGGGCGCCGCGGAGAAGTACCCATCCACGTGGGGATCCACGTGCAGGTGGAAGTAGGTCGCGAGGTGAAAAGAGGTCCAGTGCCGCAGCAGGAGCTTCTCCACGATGGCCTCGCCGATCTCGACCTGGACGTCGATCGAGAACGAGTTCGCCAGGAACAGGCGGACCTCGGCAGCGGCATCGAAGGTCACGGAGCCGATCTGGTAGAAGGGCTTGTCGCCCACGAGCGCGCCCAGCGCCAGGTTCCAGCCGAACCCGATGGCCCGGTCGTTGACCTGGGCCTCCCGGGCGACCTCCATGATGAAGGGCTTGGGATCGTCGTCGTAGGACTCCTGGGCCGACGCGACCGAGCACGTCCACATGACGGCGACTGACACCCAGACGAGATGGAGCGGAGCGAGTCGGGACGGGTAGCGCACGGAGGGTCCCCCTTGAATGGAGCAAAGAGCATACCAGACCCCGCTCCCCCGGCGCGTCGATGGTACGCTCGACACCGAATCCCCAGGAGGAAGACGATGGGCGAGCTATTCCCGGTGCTGCAGGCGTTCTACGAAGAGGCCGAGTGGCCCATGGTCCAGGTCCCCGGGGAGGCCATCCTCACGACGACCTACGAGGGCACCCACGGCCAGTGGGTATTCGTCGTGGTCCCCCACGACGACATTCGCGTCGTGACGCTGTTCAGCCGCGCTCCCCTCGAGTGCCCTCCCGAACGCTTCGACGAGGTGTCGGTCTTCCTCGAGCGCGTCAACTTCGGGATGACCTACGGGGCCTGGGTGATGGACCGTGAGGACGGCGAGATCCGCTTCCGCATCGGCCTGGACGTCTCCGAGGGGGACCCGTCCGGCCACCTGCTGAAGCGGTCCACGCTGCTGTGCATCACCGGCATGGATTCGCTCCTGCCGGCCCTGCGCGCGGTGATCGACGACGGGATGTCGGCCGAGGATGCGCTGAGGCGGCTGATGAACGACGGGGCGTGAAGCATCGGAGGGCCGACATGTGCTCACGGACACATATCCTCATCGCTCGAACGACCAAGAAAAAAAGGGGACGTTCATAACTTCATAACTTTTGCCGGCGGCAAAGTTATGAAGTTATGAACGTCCCCTTTTTCTTCGGGTGTAGGATCTTCCTCGAGGGAGGGAGCCGCGATGTCCTCACGAACGTTTTCGCGCTTCGCTGCGTTGGCTGCGATCTGGCTCGCGGCTCCCGCGCTGTTGATGTTGTTCGCCCTGTCGGCCTCGGCCCAGGAGGTCTGTGACAACGGCGTAGATGACGACGGCGATGGACTCGTCGACTGCGATGACACCGATTGCTTCGCCGATCCCTCGTGTCTGCCTGCCACGGAGGACTGCGGCAACGGCGTGGACGATGACGGCGACGGGGACATGGACTGCGATGACGCGGACTGCTCGGGAGATCCGGCGTGCATCGGCCAGCCCGAGGTCTGCGACAACGGCGTGGATGACGACGGCGACGGGCTCGTCGACTGCGACGATCCGGGCTGCGGGGCGTTCCCGGATTGCCTGGAGCAGGTCTGCGACGACGGCGTGGATGACGACGGCGATGGTTTCGTCGACTGCTCGGACACGGACTGCGCCGCCGATCCCTGGTGCCTGGACGCCGACGGCGACGGGTACACGCCAGCGTACGGAGATTGTGACGACACGTATGCCTACATCCACCCCGGCGCGCTCGAGTTCTGCAATGGCCTGGACAACGACTGTGACGGCACGGTCGACCACGGTCTGGTGACCGAGGTCGGTTGCGACGACGGCCTGGATGACGACTGTGACGGCCTGTTCGACTGTGCCGACGACGAATGCTCCGAGGCGGTCGAGTGCGTGGACGAGGACGGGGATGGATTCGCGGTCCCGGACGGGGACTGTGACGACCACGATCCCGCGGTCCATCCCGACGCGGCGGAGGTGTGCGACGGGCTCGACAACGACTGCGACGGGCTGACCGACGAGGAGGTCACGTACGCCGAGTGCTTCGTCGACGCGGATCAGGACGGATACGGCGAGCCCGGTGGCGAGACGGTCGAGGCGTGTGTCTGCGAGGATGGCCTGTCGGCCAACGACGAGGACTGTGACGACTCGGATGGCGATGTCTTCCCGGGCGCAGAGGAGGCCTGCGACGGCGTGGACACCGACTGCGACGGCGAAGTGGACGAAGGCTGTGTCGAGGACTCCGGCGACGACGATGACGCCGCCGCCGACGACGACACGACAGAGTCGGATTTCCACGCCGGCGACGAACTCGGATACGGCTGCGCGGCGTGTGACGCGGACGAGCCGGAAGCGGGCTTCGCTCTGATGCTGATGCTGCCGTTCGGCGTGCTGATCCTGCGGCGTCGGCCGTAGCTCAGATCAACCCCTGCCACCACGCGATCGCCACGGCTCCTCCCACCACCACCAGCGCCGCCACCAGCCATGCCCACCACGCCCGGTGGCGGATGCCGCGCGCGCCCGGGGGATACGGCGGCCGCAGGGTGAAGGTGTCGGCCTGGCGCCGGTCGAGGCGCATGCGCGCGTTGATGCCCCAGCCGGCGCCCTCGAGGATGGAGCTCAGATCGCGGCGGCGTAGCTTGATCCAGGCGACGAGCAGGATGGGCAGCAGGATGACCTGGGACAGGGCGCCCAGGGTGGCGACGATGGTCCAGGGGCTCATGTCTGCCAGCGTGCTGATGACGAAGGCGCCGGACGATCCCAGGGCGGCCAGGGCGATGCCCCCGCCGGCGAGGACGCCGCCGGCGGACTGGGCGGCGGGCTGGGGCGCGGCCTCGGCTGGGGCCTCGGTGGCCTCGACCTTGGACACGGCGCCCACGCCGAACTCCTCGATCTTGTCCTCGGCCGCGGACTGCATCTTCTCGAGCTTGCCGGTGATGGCCTGGCCCATGCGGACGAACGGCGAGACCAGGGCCTCGCGGAAGCTGATGGGGTTCTCGACGATGTGGATGACCTTGGCGTGGTGGGACTCGCCATCGGTGTCCACGAAGATCCCGCGCTTGCCCACCTGGAGGTTGCCGCGCCCCCCCGACGTGACGGGGACCGCCACCTCGTACTGGGGCTGACCCTCGCGGTCGGTGATCTCGGCGAAGAGCACGAAGACGTTGGACGCGGAGCTGAGGCGCTTGTGCAGCTCCCGGTCGAGGACCCGCACCGCCAGGGTGAAGTGGCGGCCGTCCATGATCAGCGTGCCCATCTCGAACAGGGCCCGCTTCTTCGGATCGTACAGGGCCGGGAACGACACGAAGCTGTTGACGAAGGGCAGCATCCACGCCTGGTAGAGGATCAGCTGCTCGACCAGGTGGACCTCCCGCAGATCCAGCGCGGTGCGGTGGCTCTGGGCGATCAGGGACATGCTGTCGGTGTGGAACCGCTCGTCGTCCACGAAGGCCTGCAGCACCTCGACGTCGAGCCCCCCCACCGACACCGCGGGCCGGTCCTCGAACCACGCGCGGTGGGCGGCGAACCTGCCCCTGATGGCAGCCCACTCGTTGCGGTCGAGGCGCCCGCCCGCGCCCAGGGGCGTCATGATCGTTTCGTGGAAGCGGGCCATGTCGGCGGCGAACTGGGGGTTGAGCTCGCCGGTGACGTCCAGGCGCCCGTTGGGGTTGGGGCGGGCCAGCGGCGTGGCGATGAGGAAGCTCTCCAGGGCGCCGCGATCGGCGAGATCGAGCTCCTTGGGCGCGGCGTTGGGGGCCCACACTCGATCCGCCACCTGGGGATCGATGCGGGCCGCGTGGCACAGCGAGAAGAACTGGTCGATCTTGTCGCGCAGGCCCGCCAGCAGCTCGTACGCCGCGTGGGTGTCCGCGCCCAGGGGCATGACGGCCGTGGCCGAGCCCTCTGTGCCGAGGTCCGATTGCTTCTGCCACGCCAGATAGGTGCGCGCCTCCTCGAGGAACGCCTTCAGGTGATCCTCGGTGACCCCCTTCTCGCCGCCAGGGTGATCTGCGCCGCCCACGGTGCCGAGCACGGCCTCGAGGAACGCGCGCATCTCGTCGTCCTGGGCGGCCGCCGGCAGCACGATCCCCGCCGCGCTCAGGCCGCGATCGTCCTCGACCTTCTTGACCTTGCGCACGTGCTCCAGCGTGACCACCTCGCTGTCGGCCGCGCCCACGCGCTTGAGGATCTTGTCCGCTGCGAGGCGGATGCGCCGCCCCTCGTCGTCCTCCTCGCGGATCGCCGCCAGGCGCAGCGTCTCGTTGCCCTCGACCACACCGTCGAGGGTCGCCAGGCGGTCCAGCATCCAGCGGATCGCCTCCTTGACGTCCTGGGCGTGCACCCGCTTGTCGTCGTTGGGATCCAGGTAGTCCAGCAGCACCGCGTCGGCGTTGATGGTGTCGATCGAAGCGCTGTTGGCCACCCACAGGGCCTCGTCGAGGCTGAGCACGAAGCGCAGGTCCCTCGGTGAGTCCACGCGGAGGTGGTAGGCGCGGCCGAAGCGCTGGAAGGTGTAGTTGGCTGATTCGGGCATGGGGCGATCCTAGTACGGATCCAGCCGGTTCTCTCGCCGATAGTCCTCCCAGTCGTCCAGGGCGACGTGGTGGCTCGGCGCGATCACCCCGTCGCCGTCCGCGTCCACGAAGACGGGATTGGCAAATGCGAAGGCCGTGGCAGGGCCCTCCACGTCACCGGCGCGGACGCGCTCGAGGGTGATCTCGTCGCGTGGGGTCTGGTTGAAGGGGAGGTAGGGGTACAGGGCGCCGGTGCCGTGGGCGACGGCGACGATCCAGGTGTCGTCGGGGGCGTCGATGACGAAGGTGACGGTCTGCTCGAGGCGGGTGCCGCCCTCGGCGCCGGGGACCTCCTCGAGGGTGAGGGCCTCGGTGGTGACGATCTCGCCGTCGGCGTACAGATCGAGGGTGTCCACGGGGACCCAGGGGGCGGCCTGGACGCGGGCGCGGATCTCCACGGCCTCGCCGTTGCAGTCGATCATGCCGCCCATGGCCACCGGCTCGCCGCCGCCGTCGCAGGCGGCCTCGAGGGTGAGCAGGGGACCGAACGAGCCGGCGAGCTGGCCGCGGTTGACCGCGGAGACGAACCCCTCGACGTCCAGGTCGGCGGGATCGTCGGCGCCGCAGACCACGAAGTTGCGGGGCCAGCCCGAACCCTCGACGCGGGTGGTGTGGCTGTCGGAGTTGGACACGGCGGTGAAGCGGTAGCCGGCGCTGAGCAGGTTGAACCAGTCGCTGAGGCCCTGGACGTTGAGCCAGGTCATGACCTCCATGGCGGTGAAGCCGGCGCCGAACATGACGGCGTCCGGGGGCAGCCCCGAGCCCATGGGATCGAAGTGGTCGGGGCCGATGTAGGGGCCGGCGCCGTCGTAGAGCAGATCCAGGACGGTGAAGTAGTTCTGCATGTCCGCGGGCGTGGGGATGGCGCGGGGGTGGTTGATCTGGACCACCATCTCGCGGTCCTGCTCGGCGCCCCAGTCGAAGATCTCGGTGGGGCTGACGCCGACCCAGTCGAAGGCGCCGCCGTTGGGGCTGGTGTCGTCGCGGACCATGGGGAACAGGCCGAAGTGGCCGTAGTCGAAGGTGGTGACCTCCTGGCTCGGGATCACCGACATCCACGGCTCCAGGGCCAGCTCTTCGACCTCGGGGGTCAGGTCGGCCACGTAGGCGTGGTTGCTGATCACGAGCACCTCCACGCCGTCGGCGGCGTAGTTGGCCACGCGCTGTTCGTTGGTCAGCACGAGATCGGGGCCGGCGGCGGCGTGGATGTGGAAGTCGCCGCTGAGCATGCCCGCCGTGTCCAGGACCCGGTTCAGGGTGAAGTCCGCGGTCGTGGTCTGGCCTGCGACGATCTCCACGGTCTGGATCGCTGCGTCGTATTCGACCCCACGGGAGGCGGCCAGGTCGTACTCGCCCGGCTCGAGATCCACGGTCAGCTGGCCGGTCACCGGCGTATCGAGCATCGCCGCGACGCCGGGGGGCAGGGGATCGAGGCCCGCGGGCTCGAACGGCTCGTAGGGTGGGCTGGGATCCAGGCCGAGCACCATCACCCGCGCCGGAAGGGGGTCGCCGCCGGTGTCGGTCACCTCCACGGTGAGCTGGCCCGTGGGGGGCAGGAACAGGTCCTGCTCCACGTCGCCGCCGTCGGTCAGGGACACCGCGATGCGCTCGGGTTCGCCGTCGCCGTCGGCGTGGAGCCAGCCGATCTTGCCGCAGACCAGGTCCACGTCGCCGGCGGGCACCCGCAGCTCGTAGCGGCCGTCGCCGTCGGCCACGGTGGAGGCCAGCACGACGTCGCCGCCGCGCTCCATCGCGGCCACCTGCGCCGCGGGCACCGGATCGTCGGTGCCGTCCACGCGCACCCTGCCGGAGACGACGCCGAGCTCTGCTGGGCTCTCGGCGAGGTCTCGCAGCGTGGACAGGACCCCGGACACGTCGCGCGCCACGGCGAGCGCCGCGTCGAACTCGAAGGTGTCGCCCGGCGCCAGGACCACCGTGGCGCTGTCGGGCCAGTCCAGCACGTCGAGGACCTGGACCTGATCCATGAGCGCCGACCCGCCGGCCATGTACCCCAGGCCGTGGGCGCCGGGCTCGTAGGGCAGGGGAGCGAAGCCGTAGGCCACCGACTCCTCGGCGGCGAGCACGGCGCCCGCCGCGGCGATCTGGGTGTACGCGTACCCGCCGAGTTCGGGGTAGTAGTTCTCCGCGAGCCCCGCGTGGATCAGCCACCCCGCGGCCAAGGGGACGTCGTCGTCGCCGTCGTTGACCACCTCCACGTCCACGCGCACGTGGTCCCAGCCGGGCTCGAGGGTGTAGGTGAGCGTGAGGGTCAGCGGTGGGATGTCGAGGGAGTCGATGGGGTAGTCGAACCCCATGAGCTGCTCCATGCCCACCGCGGCGTTGATGTAGTCCGCCCGCGCGGACGGGCCGACGAAGCGCACGACGGCCGCGCCGTCCGAGCCGTCGCTGACGATCTCCATGGTCTCGGGGGCGCAGGTGATCGTGGAGTTGATGAACAGGCCCGCCTCGCCGAAGCGGTCGCGGTCCACGCCGTCGTCGCGGATCACGTCGGCGTCGATGATGTTGCCGCCGTAGGGGTTCAGCGCCAGGGCCCGCCCCGGCTTCTGGAGCACCGCGCGGATGCGGTCGTTGGCCATGAGCACGTCACCGGCCACGGCCCCGGCCAGGGGGCCGCCGATGGCGTCCTCGAGGGACTCCAGCACGACCGCAGAGACCTCTCCGGCCGCCGCGTCGTCGTCGTCGGCTGAGCCGGTGGTGGTGTCGTCGTCGTCGCCCTCGCCGTCGTCACAGGCGGGGGCGCTCAGCAGGAGACCCAGGAGTGCGACGACGGGCAATCGGTGCAGCATGGAGGCTCCTCTTCGGAGAAACCTAGTATCACACGTCCCGGTAGACGACTCGATTCCGGCCGGACTCCTTGGCGCGGTAGAGCCGGGCGTCCGCGCACTCGAGCAGCTCCTGGGCCGACTTGCCGTCCGCAGGCAGCATGGCCACTCCCGCGCTGAGGGTGACGTGTTGCCCCTCCTTGCCCATGGTCTGGCCGGCCACGGCCGCGCGCAGCCGCTCGGCCACGGCGATCGCCGGCTCGAGCTCGGTGCTGGGCAGGATGACACCGAACTCCTCGCCGCCGTACCGGCACGCCGTGTCCACGGCCCGGACCCCCAGCTGCAGCTCCCGGGCGATGTCCTTGAGCACCAGGTCCCCCTCTGCGTGACCGTAGGTGTCGTTGACGCGCTTGAAGTGGTCGATGTCCAGGAAGACCAGGCACAGGGGCTCGTCGAAGCGCAGGTGACGGGCCACCTCGCGTTCGAGCTCCTCCTTGAAGCGGCGGTGGTTGGGCAGGCCGGTGAGATCGTCGGTGACCGCCAGCCGCCGCACGGTCTCCACGTGCCCCTGGAGGGTGGCGGCCATCTCGTCGAAGGCGCGGGCCAGCTCACCGATCTCGTCTCCTCGGCGGATACCGGTGCGGCGGGCCAGGTCGCCGTGGCGCATGGCGTCGGCCACGTCGGCCAGGCGGCGGATGGGCCGGGACAGGCCGTAGGCGAACAGCGCCGCGAGCAGGGTCGACAGCCCCACGCCGATGGCGCCGGTGAGGGCCATGGCGGTGCGGGCCTGCTTGCGGGTCTCGAGCATCGGCCGCGCCGACACGAGCATCACCAGAGTGCTGAGGAAGACGGGCTCGTCGCCTTGATCGATGGGGCAGAACACCGCGTCGTGGGGCTCGCCGTGCAGCTCGATGGGCCAGCGGATGAACGGCCCCGGGTCGTCCAGCTGCGCCTTGACTGCGAATATGGCGCGTGAGTCCACGCGGTCGAATCCATCGTGGGTCGAGGCGAGCACGCTGACCTCGTGGGTCAACGCCAGCTGCAGCCCCGTCTCCCTCCGCCGACCCTCGAGCCAGGCCTCGTCGAGCACGTGGCTGGCCAGCACCGCGCCGATGACCCGACCCTCGCCGAAGATGGGGTGTACGCCGCGCATCTCGAAGGCTTCCCCCCGCCGCACCAGGTCCTGGCCGGCGATGCCCAGTTGCAGCGCGTTGCGGATGATGGCGTCCTGTGGCACGTCGGAATCGGACATGCCCGTCCCGGCAGTCACGACCATCTCGTCGGCCGGGGGCACCACAGCGAGCCGGTCCACCTCCGCGGCGCGGCGCAGATCTCCGAGCTGCTCCCTGGTCACCACGCCGTCGAGGGCACCGAAGACCTGGGGGTGAGTGGACAGGGAATACTCCACCTTCTCGGCCAGGCGGAAGCGTCGATCCTCCAGGAACGACTCCAGGCGTTCCGCCTCCTTCTGCAGCTCCTGCGTGCGCGTCTGCTCGATGCTCGAGCGAAGGAAGTTGTCCGCCACCACCGTCACAGCGATCACCACGCCGGCGACGAGGCCCCACATGGCCAGGGCGAGCCGGGCGCGGATCGACAGAGTCATCGCGGCTCCCGTGTCAACGCGTCCATGGCCCGGCCGAAGGCGCCCTTCATCGCCTCTACCGACTCGGCCACCTCGGTCCAGTCCACCTCGAAGAGGCGTGGATCGGGAGCCAGCCGGGACGTGGATCGGATGGGCCGGACATGGCCGTCGGCCATCCTGGCCTGGCCCTCCAGCGACAGCATGAAGTCGATGAGCAGCCGGGCCGAGTAGGGGTGGGGGCGATCGCGGACCAGCAGCGTGGAGTACGGCATGCTCACCGTGCCGTCCTCGGGCATGACGAACTCGGCGTCGATGCCGTACTCGTCCTGGATCAGCACGCAGTTGTAGTCGTAGTTGATCAGGATCGGCACCGTCCCGCGGACGAACGGATCGTAGTCCTGGCCCGGGAGCACGCGATCCATCCCGCCGGTCCGCGCGATGTCCGCGAGGATGTCGATGCCGGGATCGGTGTTCTGGAGGTCGCCACCACCGGCCAGCGACGCAGCGACCAGCGTCGCGACCCCCGTGGCCGAGGTGCGTGGGTCGATGAATGCGACCTTGCCCCGGAGATCCTCACGCTTCAGGTCCGCCCAGGTCCGTGGCGGGTCCTGGACCACCTCGCGATTCACCAGGAACCCCAGGGTCCCCGTGTACGTGGTGAACCACCCGCGGCAGTCGCCGTCCGTCGGCCCCGTCGCCAGCTCCGGGAGTTCGGCAACCAGCGGCGTCTGGACGCAGTCCAGCAGCCCCTGCTCTGCGGCGGTCGGGCCGTACAGGTAGCCCACCACGGCCACGTCGACCACCGGATCGTCGCGCTCCTCCCGCAGCCTCAACAGGGCGTCGGAAGACGACATGTTGATGTCGAGACGGCGGATGCCGTACTGGGCCTCGAAGGCCTCGAAGAGCCCTCGGTACCCACCCCACGAGTCCGGCATGCCGTAGGAGAGCACCATGCCGTCCTCGGCCGCGGCGCGGCGCGCCAGCTCCTCGGTGGTCAGGACCTCGTCTTGCGCGCGGGGGTGACATCCCGCGAGGGCGCAGGCCAGGACGACGGGTAGCCACAGAGCGCGGGGAGGGGACATGACGATGTCGACCATTCTAGCCGAGACCGAGGCTCACCCGTTGACCAGGTACAGCTCGTACTCGCGGTTTCCGCTGGGGCCCTGGGCAGGGAACACCTTGATCCAGACCGCGGTGGTGTCGTCCAGGCAATCGGGCAGGGGCAGGTCGCCGCAGGGGTTCTGGTCCAGGGTGTAGTCGTACTCGTCGTAGCCACCGAGATCGGCGCAGTCCTCCTCGAGACACCCGTGGCGGAACACCAGGAACCTGAACCAGTCGTCGTCGTTGCGCACGAAGCGGATGCGTACCCCCCAGTGGTCCCCTCCCTCGGCAAGATCCTGGTCCAGGTCGTCGTCGGCCACGAACGTGTACCAGTCCACGTCGCCCTTCTGGGAGCAATCCTCGTGGAGGGTCAGGCCCGCGCCGTCGTCGACGAGGGCCCCCAGATCGGTGGCGTCCTCGCAGGTGTCGCCGCCCACGTCCACGCCAGGGGTCCAGGTGTCGTCGTCGTCGTCGGGGCCGCCGTCGTCGTCGCCGCTGCCGTCGTCGTCGTCGCCGCTGCCGTCGTCGTCGTCGTCGTCCCAGCTGATGTCGTCGTCCGACTCGGACAGGCCTATGGTGTCGCACCCGGCCCAGGCGATCGCAAAGACGACGATCAGCGGCAGGGTGGTTAGGCGGACGACCATGGCTCGATTGTACGACGGACGGGCGTCATTCGTAGACCTTCTCCTCGTCCGCCTGCGGATCGGCGGCGTCCGCTTCCACGTCCCGGCCGTCGGGCTCCCGGCCCAGGACCTCGGCGAACAGCTCGTGCTGGATCAGCAGATCCATGATCTCGTTGCTGCCGGTCCAGATCATCGGGAGCCGGGCGTCGCGCAGCATCCTCTCCACGGGGTACACGGTGGTGTAGCCGATGCCGCCGAGCACCTGCATGGCGGTGTTGACCACGTCCCAGGCCGTCTTGGTGGCGAACTTCTTGGCCTCGGAGACCAGGCGCCGGGCGTCCTCTCCAGCGTCGGCCTTGCGGGCGGCCACGCACACGAGGGCCCTGGCCGCGTCCAGCTGGGTGACCGCCTCGGCGAGCTGGAAGCTCACCGCCTGGAAGCTGCGGATCTTCTTGCCGAACGCCTTGCGCCGGTCCGCGTAGCGAACCGCGACGTCCAGGGCCGCCTGGGCCGGTCCGAGGCAACCCGACGCCGAGGTCATCCGCTCGGGCACCATCATCCTGTTGAACACGGCGCCGCCGCCGTCGAGGTCGCCCACCAGGTTCTCGGCCGGCACCTCGATACCGGGGAACGAGATGCGGGCCGTGCCCCCGCCGCGGGTGCCCATCAGGCCGAACAGGTACTCGACCTCCACGCCCATGTCCCGGTCCACCAGGAACGCGGAGATGGCGCGGTGCGGATGCGCTTCGTCGCCGCCGGTGCGCGCGTAGACCAGGAAGTAGTCGGCCCCCTCGCCTCCGACGATGAACCGCTTGGCGCCCTCGAGGACGAACACGTCGCCGTGGCGGGTGGCGCGGCAGGTGGCGCCGAAGAAGTCGCTGCCCCCCCTGGGCTCGGTCAACGCCTCGGCGCAGGTCAGCTTGCCCTCGAGGGTCGGCCGCAGGTAGCGGGCCTTCTGGTCGTCGGTGCCGAACAGGTTCAACGCCTCGCCCACGATGCTCGGCAGCGAGTACAGACAGCCCAGCGACGAGCCGAGCACGCCGATCTCGGCCAGCACCGCCGTCTCCGCGGTCCAGCCCATGCCGCGCCCGCCCCACTGGGCGGGGAAGCGCAACCCCAGCAGGTCGTGCTCGGCCAGCGCCTCGAGGTACTCACGCGGGTAGCGCACCTCGTCCGCGTCCATCTTGCGCAGCAGATCGGGGTCCACGGCGTCGCGGACGAAGGCCCTCGCCTCGTCGCGCACGGCCCTCTCGGCATCGGTCAGCATCAGGTCGAACATGGGCGGCCCTCCGTGAATAGGGGAGGGTATCATGCTGCCCATGATGCGCACGCGAAGCCTGTTCCCCGTGTTCGCGCTCCTGGTCGCCGCGGGGTGCCAGGAAGCCGAGGTCGATCTCCCGCCCGCCGAGGGCATCACCCTCCACGCGACGGCGGCCACGGCCACGGTGCTGGCGACCTACACCATCCCCTGCGACGTGGAGGTGGTCGAGGCCGACGATCCCGCGGCCAGCGCCGCGGCCGGCGCGGCGGGGCGGATGCACGTGGCGGTGGTGGACGACCTGGACTGCCTCGAGTGCTACGAGCTGGCGGGGGAGGGGGCGGTCTACGAGGTGCACGGCGACGCTCCGCTGGGTGTCCAGTACGGGCTCACCCACCTGCTGGAGCTGTGGGGGTTCCGGTTCTTCCACCCGGTGCAGGCGCACGCGCCGGCGCAGCTGTTGCCGCTGGACGGGCACGAGGAGCTGGGCGTTCGGGTGACACCCGACATGGCCACCCGCGGATTGCACCTGCACACGCTGCACCCCATCGAGGGGCTGTGGGCCATGTGGGATCCGGACGAGGATTCCCTGGAGCGCGCCACCGAGATCGTGGACTGGACGGTCAAGAGCCGCGGCAACTACCTGCAGTGGGTGGCCCTGGAGGACATCCTCGACGCGGGGGCGCGGACCGAGGAGTGGACCGAGCACACCGCGGCGGTCAACGCCGTGGCCCACGAGCGCGGCCTGCGCACCGGCGTGGGGATCCAGCTGTTCGGCAGCGGCAACCTGCAGCAGGCGTTCGACCTCATCGACGGCGAGCAGGGGCCGGACGAGCAGCGGGCGTCCATCGAGGAGCGGCTGGCGCTGTTCACCGGCGGCGCGGGCTTCGATCGGTACAACCTCTCGTTCGGGGAGTTCTTCGGCGAGGAGCCCCAGGCCTTCATCGACGCGGTGGACCTGACCTACGAGGTGCTGCTGGAGCAGCAGCCCGGCGCCGAGATGATGACCGTGATCCACGTGGGCAACTACGAGGACCTGCAGGTGGAGTACGGCGGGCAGACGCTGCAGTACTACTTCCTGACCCAGTTCGCCCACGAGGACATCGTGCCGTGGGTGCACACGGTGATGTATTACAACCTGTTCGAGGACGCGGGCGGGGCGTACCTGCACGACGAGTTCGACGAGCACGCCGGCTTCCTGGTGGATCGTCTGCAGGCGGGGGAGCCGGTGGGCTACTTCCCCGAGTCGGCATACTGGTGCGCCTTCGACAGTCCGGTGCCCACGTACCTTCCCCTGTACGTGCGGTCGCGGTGGTGGGACATGGCCACCATCGATGCTTCGGGCCTGCTCGGCACTCCCTACCTCGACGAGCACGTGCTGTTCTCGTCGGGCTGGGAGTGGGGCTACTGGCAGAACGACTACGCGACGCTGCGGATGAACCACACCCTCCCCTTTGGCAGCTACGAGGAGGTCTTCGAGGAGATGTACGCGCCCTTCGGCCCGGACGGCGAAGCCCTCGCCGCCCAGATCTTCGCGCTGACCGAGGTCCAGCACGAGTACCTGCTCGAAGGGCGGCTCGCCGGATACCTGGCCGGGCGCGACGCGGTGATGGACATGGGCTACGCCATGGGCATCGTGTCCCAGCCTCAGCGAGTCACGCTGGAAGAGCTTTCCGAGATGGACGAGACGGCGCGCGCGACCTTCGACGTGGCCATCGTCCAGGGGCTCGCCGAGCTCTCCGAGGCCACCTGGGCCATCGACGGCGAGGTGCAGCTGCTGGCGACCTCCGCCTCGAACCGCTGGTTCGACGAGGTGGCGGACGGGGTGCGGATCGACGCCCTGCGCACCGACTTCGCCCACGCCCTGTACAGCGCGACCCTGGCCCACGCCGCGACCGGCTCCGACGACGGCTGGCTCGCGGTGGCCGACGGCCTGCTCGACCAGGCGCGCGACGTGGTGGACACGCGCCACGCCGATCTGCACGATCCGCAGCCGCAGCGCCTGATCTCCCTCGGCGACAACGCCACCATCTACCGCTTCGGCTTCCTCGGCATGTCCGACGAGCTGTGCTTCTGGCACAAGGAGCGGGGCGAGGCCGCCCAGGTCATCGAGGGCTCCGACGAGATCCCGCCGGGCTGCGCGCTGTAGCTACTTGGTGTAGCTGATCGTGTCCACGACGGTCGCGGTCTCGGGCTCGGTGTAGCTGCCGTAGCCCCAGGTCTCCAGCGTGAGGGTCGCGGCGTCGATCTCGACGACGACGAAGCCGTTCTGGCTGTCCACGACCATCTCCCCCTCGGCGACGGGGGGGTAGGCGAGGCGGTCGCGGCGGTCGGCGTCGGGGTGGTCCTCCGGGTAGACCTCGATGCCGGGGTTCTGACCGGCGGGGGGCATGACCAGGTAGCCCACGCCGTCGTCAGGACCCAGGCCGTACAGGCCGCTGGGGGCGATGTCGCCGTTGAACTGCAGCGGGTGGGTGCGCTGGTACAGGTGCTCGTGGCCGGACAGCACCCAGTCCACGATCCCGTCGAACAGGCCCGTCATGTCCCGCACGGAGCCCTGGTCCTCGTTGTGGCGCAGCCCGGCGTTGTACGGCGGCACGTGCCACAGGGCGAACACCCAGGCGCGATCGCCGGCGGTGACGATGTCCAGCAGGGCGTCCTCCACCCAGAGGTACTGGTCGGCGCCGATGGCGAACTGGGGGAGCTCCTCGGAGTTCAGGCCCAGGAACGCGACCGATCCGTAGTCGAAGCGGTAGACCGCGTCGAGGCCCGGGCTCGTGGGCAGGTCGAAGTAGTCCAGGAAGCTCGTCGTGTCGGGGTCGTGGCCGCCGGTGGGGGTGTCGTGGTTGCCCGGCACGGGCATCATCACGGTGCCGGGGAAGTAGTCGCGGGCGCGGTCGAAGAACGTCCACCAGGCCCCTGGACTGTCCCCGGCGGTCAGGTCACCCGGTATCACCACGAAGGCCACGTCCGCGTGGTTCTGCAGCTCGGCCACCGTGTCGGGCCAGCGGTTGTGCTCGCCCGTGTCCTGCATGTCCGAGAGCGAGATGAACCGAAACGCTGTGGCGGACGTGGGCGCCGTCCGGAAGCTGTGCACGGCGGATTCGTGGCCGGCGCTGTCGCGGATCACGTAGTGGTACTCGGTGTCCGGGGCCAGCCCGGTGATCTCGAAGTGGTGGGTCTGGTCCACGTCGTCGCCCACCACCGCGGTGCCCAGGGCCGGCGTGGTGCCGTACTCCACCGTGCCCTTGCACGGTACCGAGGTCACGTAGTTGATCACCACGCCGTTGTCGGGTCGTGCCGTGTCGTTCCACGTGAGGTAGGGACCGACGTAAGGGAAGGCGATGGACTGGTGGTAGTCCCGGTGGCCGTTGTTGTCCCAGGTCTCGACGAGCTTGTGGTCCAGGGTGAAGAACACGAAGTGCATGGCCCGTCCGTCCGTGGGCAGGTCCACGGTGACCTCGAACCCGTCGAGCACCGGGGTCATCTCCGCGCGCTTGTAGAACGCGGTGTCCCCGTGATCGCCCACCTCGACCATGTCGGCGATGCCCGTGACCTCGTTCCAGCCGTTGAAGCCGTAGTGCATCGTCAGGTCGTCCTCCTGGGCCAGGTCCCCGTAGTAGTGCACCGTGGCGGTGCCGCCGGGGACCAGGGTCAGGGGGGTGACGTAGATGGCGGGCTGGATGTAGGGGTCCTCCTCGACGGTGTCGTCATCGTCGGCGCTGTCGTCGTCGTCGTCGTCATCGTCGTCGTCGTCGTCGCCTGCGGTGCTGTCGTCGTCGTCGTCGCCCTCGGTGGTGTCATCGTCGTCAGCGGCGGTGGTGTCGTCGTCGCCCTCGGTGGTGTCGTCGTCATCGTCGCCGGGGCAGCCCACCAGGCCCAGGGCCACGAACAACACCAGCGTCCAGCGTAGCGGATGGAGCACGGCTCACCTCCTACGAGCGGGCAGCGGGGAGCGAGAATCGGAACAGGGTCCCTTCCCCCGGCCTCGATTCGAAGGATAAGGCCCCGCCCATGCCCTCGACCAGACTCTTGCAGACCGCGAGGCCGAAGAGCATGCCCTCGCCGGCCACCGGGACGCGGTCGTCGAGGGAGGGGTCCTCTCGCATCAGCGCCTCGGCGGTCTCCCCTCGGCCGTCGTCCTCGATGCGGATCTCCACCAGCTCGTCGTCGAGGGGATGGCTGGTGATGGAGATGCGCGTTCCGTCGGGGCAGTGGGTGATGGTGGCGTCGACCAGGCTCGCCACCACCTGACACAGGGCGTCGGGATCCGCGTGCGCCGCGGCGCCGTCGGCCACCCCCAGGTCCAGGGTCACCCCGTGGCGGCGACCCTTGGGTCGCAGCAGGTCCACCGCGGGTCGCAGTGTGGGCCGTAGCGGGACGTCGCGGCAGAGGTGTTCCTCGGTCGCCTCGGACGAGACGTCGAGCACCTCGGTGGTGATGCGGGAGAGGCGCTGGATGTGGCGTCGCACCCGCTCGAGCTTGCGGCGCTGGTCGCCGTCGATCTCTCCCAGGGAGCCGTCCAGCAGCATGTCGACCCCCGTGTTCAGCGGGGCCATGGGGGTGCGCAGCTCGTGGCTGATGGTCTCCACGAACAGGGACTTGAGGCGGCCCAGCTCCGCCAGCTGGCGGCCGCGCAGCGCCTCCACCTCGAGCTCGTGGCGCAGTTCCTCGGCCTGCCGCCGGTCGGTGATGTCGCGCAAGGAGGCCAGCAGGGCGTCGCGTCCGTCCCAGACGGTGCGCGTGGTGCGGATCTCCACGACGATCACCGTTCCGTCGCGCCGCATCACGCTCATCTCGGTGGTCTGATCCGGGGACAGCGGCAGATCGGTGGGGCGCTGCGCCAGCTCGTCCATGCCGTGACCCAGCATGTGCTCGGCCGCTGGATTGGCGAAGAGGGGCTCGCCGTCCTCGGCGACCACGACGACCCCGTCGGCGCTGCCTTCGATGGTCCGCCGCAGCTGGCCCTCGCTGGCCTCGGTCCGCCACAGGTAGTCCTTGAGGCGCGCTCGGATGCGGTGGCGCTCGATGGCGTAGCGCAGGCAGCGGCACAGGGTGTCGTCGTTCACCGAGCCCTTCGGCAGGTAGTCCTGGGCGCCGCGCTGGACGGCCTCCGCACCCAGCGCCTGATCCTGGGTCGCGGTGAGGACCACCACCGGGACGTCGGGGGCCTCGGCGTGCAAGCGATCGTAGGTGTCCAGGCCCCGGCTGTCGGGGAGGGTCAGATCCAGCGCGATGACGTCGAATCCGGACTGCGCCAGCCGGGCGATGGCCCTGGACAGGCGGCTGACGTACTCGACGTCCATGGGCACCGGGGACGCGCCGAGGGCCTCGCGCAGCAGGGCCACGTCACCGGCGTTGTCCTCGACGACGAGGACGCGGATACGTTCTTCGTCCATGGTCCTACTCGAGCTTGAGGACCTTGCGGCCGAGCCAGAAGAAACCCGCGAACATCAGCACCCCCACGCAGATCACGAACCAGAGGATCACCACGGTCCCTTCGCTGTAGACCAGCAGCGTCTGCTCGTCGAAGTAGATCCCGTTGTCGTAGTCCATGCGCATGCGCTGGTGCAGCACGATGGACACGACCGTGAGGATCGCCAGCAGGACACCGCAGATGGCCGCACAGGCCTTGGAGATGATCCGGGTCATGAGCTGTGTTCCATGGTAGGTGGGCCCCGGACGAGGGGTCAATGCCGGGCGAACGCTCGCTTGCGCGGGCGCGCGCCCGGCCCTATCCCTGGTGGACCCGAGCGCGTAGACTGCGCCGAACATCACGGCACGCCCACGGTCGAGATCGACCGTTGTCGCTGTAGCCGTCCAAGGAGGTCCCGTGTCCGAGGAGATCATCGGCCAAGGCAAGGTCGTCTCTTTCCATTACACCCTGCGCGATGACGAGGGAGCGGAGCTGGACAGCTCCAAGGACCGCGATCCCCTCGAGTACCTGCACGGCGCCGGCAATATCGTCCCCGGGCTCGAGCGCCAGCTCGAAGGTGAGGCCGTCGGCTTCGAGGCCAAGCTGACCGTCGAGCCCGGCGAGGGCTACGGCGAGCGCAGCGAGGAGGCCGTCCACGAGGTGCCCAAGGAGCAGTTCCCCGACGAGGTCCAGCTCGAAGAGGGCATGATGTTCGGCGTGCAGGGGCCCGACGGTCAGGTCACGCCGGCGTGGGTCAAGGGCTTCTCCGACACCAACGTCACCCTGGACTTCAACCACCCCCTGGCCGGCCAGACGCTGCACTTCGACGTCAAGGTGGAGGCCATGCGCGACGCCACCGACGAGGAGAAGGGCCACGGCCACCCCCACCAGGAGGGGTGCACCAGCTGCGGCGGGCACTGAGCCCGTTCGCTCGACCGGGGGGCGTGAGGAGGGGCCATGAGCGCATTCTGGCGACGGTGTAGCAGCTGCAAGCGCGAGATCGCGTTCGAGCACACCTACTGGACCTGTAGCGTCTCCACGTGCAACCGCAAGCGGACCGCCCTGCAGTTCTGCTCGGTGCGGTGCTGGGAGGCGCACCTCCCGGTGGCTCGTCACAGGGACGCGTGGGCCGAGGAGCAGCGAGCCCCCAGCCGCGCCGACTGGGTGCAGCAGCAGCAGCAGGCCGCCAACGAGGAGTCTCGCCGGCGCCTGGTCCGGCCCGCCGCTCGCGCCGACGTCCAGCTCGACGACGACATCCCCCGCGAGACCCTCGTCGTGGTCACCAAGATCAAGAACTACATCCGCGCCCGCGGCGACATGAAGACCTCGGGAGGCGTCATGGACGCCCTGTCCGAGCACCTCCGTCACATCGCCGACCGCGCCATCCGCGAGGCCGTCCGCAACGAGCGCAAGACCGTGCTCGACCGCGACATCCGCGCCGTGCTGGAGCGGGACTTCATCTACAAGCCCTGAACCTCCGGGACACAGCGAGCGTCACCAGGAGCCCCAGCGCGGCCCAGGCGCGGGGCCCGTGCGCACCCTGACGGCACCCGCAGCCGCTCTCCCAGCCTCCGTCGTCGTCGTCGCTCGCCCCGGGCGGACCGCCGGTGTCGTCGTCGTCCCCCACCCCATCGTCGTCGTCGGCGCCGCCCGTGTCATCGTCGTCATCGGCCGCGTCGTCGTCGTCGTCCCCGGGCGCCTCGGTGGTGGTGTACGTGGCGCGAATGCGGAAGGTATCGACCCAGGCGTCGGAGTCGCGAGCGCCGCCGGGGTGGTCGTACAGGGTGACCGAGGCGACGACGTTCTCCACGTCGATCCAGGTCCACTCCGCGCGATCCGTGGTGACGTCGACGGTGTCCCACGACGAGCTGGTGTGGGAGTAGGTCGTGTACGCGTCGCCGCCGCCGTCCAGCGCCAGGATCAGCGCGTAGGTGCCGCTGTCGTACTGCATGCGTGACAGGACCTCGACCTCGACGGCGTCGATGGTCTCCTCGCCCTGCGGATCGCAGACCTCCCAGTCCCCCGCGGCGAGGTACTCGCCCTCGTCGACGTTCTCGCTGTGGGCCTCGGCGCCGTCGTCGGCCCCGGAGGCCAGCGCGGCGTCGTTCCAGCCGGCCCCGCTGGCGGTGGTGGCCCAGAACTCCATCGCGTGCTGGCCCAGGCCCTGGAACTCGTCACAATCCTCCGGCGGCGGCGGCGGCTCGGTGTCGATCAGCGTGAACTGCATCGCGTTGGCCTCGTCCGACTCGTCGTCGTCCGTGCCGTCGAGCACGACGTAGCACCCTGCGAACCCGGCGACGCACCAGTGCTCACCCAGGGAGACCCAGCCGCTGGGGCCGTCGCCGTACTGGTCCAGCACGACGTGGGTCTGCCCGCCGTACCCGTCGTACACGAAGTGGTCGGCGTCGCGGGTGCGGTTGCCGGTCAGGCGGTACCACGCCTCGACGAGGTACGTGCCCTCAACGGGCAGCTCCGGGCTCCACGTGGCCGTGCCGCGTCGATCGCTGCCGCCCACCGTGGACGAGAGGTAGTGGTACTCGGTGTCCTCGGCCGCGTAGCCGTACCCCAGCGTCCCCCAGGTGGTCCAGTCGTCGCCGGTCAGGGTGAAGCCTGGCTCGCCGTGCTGGTCGTCGACGAGGATGGTATCGCGCAGCGCCGCAGCGCCGAACGCGTCGAGATCCCCGTCGGTCGCTGGCGCGCAGCCGCCGAGAGCCAGCACGCACGCGATCCAGATCGCACGACGCGCGGAGCCAATCCTGGTCATGTGGGCCCTCCTCCAGGGAGAGTCTATCGTCGTCGATCCAGCCCCACCAGCTCCAGCAGCTTCAGCGCGTTGGTGGTGGGGGACACGCCGGGCCGGGCCCGGTAGTCGAAGGTCATCTGCGGACCGTCGTCGTCGCGGAAGAACGTCTCGGTGAAGTGGATCGGCTGGCAGCGTTCGGCCAGCCCGTCCGCGTCGGCCAGGGAGAGATCGTGGGTGGCCACCGCCCCGAGGGCGCGGTGCTGCAGCAGCTGGCCCAGCACCTGCTGCACGGCGATCTGGCGTTCGGCCACGTTGGTGCCCAGCAGGATCTCGTCGAGCAGGAACAGCAGCACCCGATCGCCGCCCACGGCCGCGGCGCGATCCACGACCTCCTTGAGCCGGCGCAGCTCCGCCATGAAGTAGGACACGCCGTCGGTCAGCGAGTCCTGGACCCGGAAGCTCGTGCCCAGGACCAGCAGCGGCAGCTGCATGCGCCGGGCGCAGACCGGCCCGCCCGCGTGGGCCAGCACGGCGTTGACGCCGATGGCGCGCAGCAGGGTGGACTTGCCGGACATGTTGGAGCCGGTGACCAGCAGGAAGGACCCCGGCGGGCCGAGGGACACGTCGTTGGCCACGCAGGTGTCCGGCGGGAGCAGCGGGTGGCCGAGGCCCTCGGCGATCACCCGGGGATCGTCGGTCAGCTCCGGGAAGCTCCAGCGGGGGTGGTCGTGGTGAAGCGACGCCAGGGCGGCCAGGGCCTCCAGCTCCCCCACCGCGGCGAACCAGGCGCGGACCGCGCGGCCCGACTGACGTTGCCAGATCTCCAGGCGGCGCAGCACGTGCAGGTCCCACAGGGTGACCGCCTGGATCGGCAACCATGCCATGCCCGACGTGCGCAGGTTGGCCAGGCTGGCGAGGCGATCCAGCCGCCGCATCCGCCCGTGGGCGCCGGGCTCGCGGGTGGAGAGCTGGTCCTGGATCCCGGCGAGCCGTGCCGCCGAGAGCGGCGTCGAGGACAGGGTTTGCAGCAGCAGGGCGTAGTCCTGGAATACGCGCTCGCCCGGGGTGGCCGCGGCAAAGGTGTCCTTGATGGGGTGGTGCACGACCCGGGTCAGCGCCAGGTTGAGGGCCACGGGGGCCACCCACAGCCAGGGATTGATCACGCCCGCGGCGCACAGGACGATGACGGTGGGGGTGATCACGGTCAGGGTGACGGCGATCCAGGTGAACCACGGCCGCGTCATCAGCCACGGCTCGCCCTCGGCCCACGCCAGGAACGGCTCGAGATCCGCGGTGCCCTCGCCGATGGCGCGGGCGTGCACGGCCAGGTCGTGACGCAGGTCGAGCAGGGGGCCGAGCTCGCGCACGGCCTGCTGCCGGCCGTGGATCTCCTGGGTCCCGGCCGGGTCGAGCAGCCAGCGGGCCAGGCATCGCTGGCCGTGCCAGGTGCCGGGGGTGCCGAGCAGGTGCAACAGCGAGCCCGGCCCGGCGAGATCCAGGTCCGCGACGAAGGCCGGGGCCCGGCGTGGTTCGGGAGGGCAGGGCACCGACGCCATCTCACGGTCCAGCCGCGCCAGGGCCTCCCGCTGCAGCGCCGCCAGGGTGCGCGCCGCGGACAGCTCGCCTTCGACCCCACCGTGGCGCCGCACCGCCACGACGAACCCAGCCAGCAGGCCCGCGGCAGGGAGGAACCACGCGGGCCCCAGCCCGAGGCCGAGGCCGCCGAACGCCACGGCGCCCACGAACAGCGCCGCGCGGGCGTTGGCGAGGCGCGTGGAGCGGCGCTCGAGCTCCTCGACGCGGGCGGTGAACCGTGCGAGACGTTGCTGGTACTCGCGGATGGGATCGGCGCAGGGGTGGGTCAACGAATCCTCGGATCGGGGTCCATGTGCAGCTGCCGCACCATGGCGTCGAGGCGGCCGGGATCGCCGACCACCGGGGCGGCCGCGGCCGGCTCACCCTGCACGGCCTCGCCGACGAAGTAGCGGGTGCGGAAGTACTCGGGCACGCCGTCGTCGTCGCGGATGAACGTCACGAGCATGCCGCCGCCTTCGAGGTAGAACACGAAGTTGTCGGGGACATAGGGGGCCAGGACGGTGTCGTAGGTGTAGCCGTAGTCGTCCAGCAGCGGGATCGAGACGTGCAGCTCGTCGTCGACCTCGGTGATGTCGATGTTGCCCACGTTGTACTCGTCGCGGTAGGTGCCGACGAAGTCGCCGTAGGTGGCCGGGTCCACCGAGAGATCGGGACCCGGGACCGGCGCGGGGAGTTCGGCCAGCTCGGTCAGCGCCACGCCGATGCTGGAGGACGGGTAGGCGCCGTCCGTGCTGGCCAGGGAGACCAGGGCCAGCTCCTGGTCGGGCAGGAAGTACATCTGGGCGGAAAAACCCGGGATCGCGCCGCTGTGTTCCACGAGCCGTACGTCGTGGAAGTCGTACCCCATGAAGAAGCCCTCGTAGATGAACAGCCCGTACCCGTAGTGGCTCAGCCCGCCGTATTCCTCGGTGTCCACCTGGGGGGTACTCATCGCCTCGCGCCACTCGTCGGCCAGCACCTCGTCGTTGCCCTCTATCAGGAAGATCGCGAACTGCGCCATCTCCAGCACCGAGGACCACGCGTATCCGGCGGGGCGGGCCCAGATGTTGTCGTAGGACTCGGGACCGGCGGGCACCTCGTAGGGGGTCTGGCCGGTCCAGTCGTAGGCGAGGCCCGTGGCGTAGTCGGCGTCGTCGAGCACGTCCTCGGCGTCGAAGAACGTGCGCTCGAGACCCAGCGGCAGCAGCAGGTGTTCGGCGAGGTAGTCGTCGTAGTACTGGCCGCTGGCCTCCTCCACGATCAGGCCCGCGAGCATGAAGTTGGGGTTGGAGTAGTTGTAGAACCGGCCCGGCGGGGACATCAGGAACAGGCTCTGTCCGTACACCTCCTCGAAGAACCACGCCAGGGCGTCGTCGTCGTCGTACCCGTCCATCTCGATGTAGTCGTACATGCCCGAGGTCTGCTCGAGCAGGAACTCGACGAGCATGTCCTCGGTCCACTCCGGATGGAACGGGAAGGTGAACCCGGGCACGTACTCGTTGACCGACTCGCCCAGATCCACCGTCCCAGCCTCGACCTGCTGCAGCAGGGCCGCCGCGGTGAGCATCTTGGTCATGGAGCCGATCCGGAACAGGGTGGTCGACCGGGCCGGATCGTCCTCGTCGGGCGTGCGCGTGCCAAAACCCTTGGCGCAGGTGATGGCGCCCCCCTCCACCACGGCGATCGCCGATCCGGGAGCGCCGTAGGCGTTCATCTCGGCCTCGTAGGTGGCCAGGAGGGTGTCGTACCGCGAGTCGCAGGTCTCCTCCACGGTGTCGTCGTCGTCGCCCACGGTGTCGTCGTCGTCCCCTGTGTCGTCGTCGCCGATGTCGTCGTCCCCGGCCGTCGCGTCGTCGTCGTCCGAGGCGAAGGTGTCGTCGTCCGTCAGCGTGCCCGATCCCGCGCAGCCGGCGAGCAGCCAAAGAAGGCAAAGAGCCCAGATCCTCATGGTGTGTCTCCTCCTCGTCGGGCCATCCTATCGCGCCCGGACCACCCCCGGGGGGACCTTCCTGTCCTCGCGCCGCGGTACGTAGCTGCCCTGGGGTGGTTTCGCTGCACAGGGCAAACGCGATAGAATCGAGGGACTGGCAGCGGTGGCAAACGCTCACCGAAGCACGACGGCCCATCAACGAATCCAATCCCGAGGTAAGCGCCCCATGACCAGGTTCGGCATCGTCGGAGCAGCAGGCTACTGGGGACCCAACTGGGTCCGTGTCCTCTCACAGCTCGGAGTGCTGGGGGCCATCTGCGACGTGGATCAGGAGCGGGTGAAGCAGGTGGTGGAGAAACAGGGGCTCGACAAGTCCGACGTCGCCCTGCTGCACCGCTACGAGGACATGCTCGAGCTGGACCTGGACGGCGTGTTCGTCGTCACCCCGCCGGCCACCCACGCGGACGCGGCCATCGCCGCCATGCAAGCGGGCATGCACGTGTTCATCGAGAAGCCCCTGGCCGACTCGCTGGAGGACTGCTACCGCATCAAGTTCGAGTCCGAGCGACTCGACAAGACCGTGATGGTGGGCCACACCTTCGTGTACCACCCCGCCGTGCGGCGTTTCCGCGAGGCGCTCCCGGAGATCGGCGAGCTGCGGTCCGTGTACACCGTGCGCGCCAACTTCGGCCTGTACCAGGACGTGGGCGTCGTGCCCGATCTCCTGCCCCACGACCTGTCCATCTTCACCTACCTGTGCGAGGGATTCCCCGACGACGTCCAGGCCATGGTCAACCCCAACCAGGACGTGGCCTACGTCGCGGCGAACTTCGGCGACGTGCACTGCTCGGCCTTCCTCTCGTGGAGTTACCCCGAGAAGACCCGCAAGCTCGTGGCCGTGGGGGACCGCGGCATCCTCGAGTGGGACCTGTCCTGGGGCCACATCCTGCTGCACCGCAAGTTCGCCCAGCGCGAGGGCCCCGGCACGTTCGCCCACACCGACGACGGCACCGTCACCATCGGCATCGACGACCAGTCCGAGCCGCTGATGAACGAGGCCGTGCACTTCATGGCCTGCCTGCGCGACGGCACGCCGCCGATGACCGGCATCGAGGAGGGCATCAACGTGGTCAAGGGGCTCGCGGCGTGCCGGTAGCCGAATCCTGTGTCCTGGGTGAAGGCGTCAAGATCCTCTACCCCGACATGGTGAACCTGTACGGCTGCACCCTGGGCGACGGCGTGTTCGTGGGCCCGTTCGTCGAGATCCAGAAGGACGTGACCGTGGGCGCGGGCACCCGCGTGCAGAGCCACACCTTCATCTGCGAGGGCGTGCGCATCGGCGCGCGCGTCTTCGTCGGCCACAGCGTCACCTTCATCAACGACCGCCACCCGGTGGCGAACAACCCCGACTGGAAGCTGGAACAGACCTGGGTCGAGGACGACGTGTCCATCGGCTCCGGCGCGGTGATCTTGTGCGGGATTCGACTGGGCGAGGGATGCCAGGTCGGAGCCGGCGCAGTGGTCACCCGCGACGTGGAACCCGGAGCGCTGGTCACAGGAGTGCCCGCGCGGCTCGCCCGCTGACGGCGATCGAGGAGTGAACTCATGAGCGAACCCGTAAAATTCGTCGATCTACGCGCCCAGTGGGCCGACCTCGAGCAGACCCTCGTGGACGCCGTCGCCGAACTCATCCACAACACCGCCTTCGTGGGCGGACCTGCCCTGGCCAGCTTCGAGGCCCACCTGGCCGAGTTCGTCGGCGTCGAGGCGGCCGTGGGCTGCTCCGACGGCACCGCCGCGCTGTACCTGTCGCTGCAGGCCTGCGGGTTGAAGCCCGGCGAGGGCGTGATCGTCCCCACCAACAGCTTCGTGGCCTCGGCCCACGGCGTGGCCCACGCCGGCGGCGTGCCCGTGCTCGTGGACTGTGATCCCCGCACCTATCTGCTCGATCTGAACCAGGTCGAGGACGCCCTGTCCGAGGGCAAGGCGGGCTTCATCCTGCCCGTGCACCTGTACGGCAACCCCTGCCCGATGGACGAGCTGATGGCCCTGGCCGAGAAGTTCGGCGCCACCGTGCTCGAGGACAACGCCCAGTCCATCGGCGCGTCGTACAAGGGCAAGACCACCGGCTCGTTCGGCAGGGCAGGGGGCATCAGCTTCTACCCCGCCAAGAACCTCGGCTGCTTCGGCCAGGGCGGCGCCATCACCACCAACGATCCTGCCGTCGCGGCCCACGCGCGGATGCTCATCAACCAGGGCGAAGGCGGCGAGCGCTACTACCACGAGGGCGTGGGGTACAACGGCCGCCTCGACAGCATCCAGGCCAAGGTGCTCGACATCCTGCTGGACCGCGTCGACTCGTTCAACGCCGGACGGATGCAGGCCGCGGACTGGTACACCGCCCGCCTCGACGCGGATCGCCTCCAGGCCCGGACCCCCGACGCCAAGCACGTCTACCACCTGTTCGAGTACCGCTGTGACAGCGAACCCGAGCGCGCCGCCCTGATGAAGAAGCTGCAGGCCGCCGACATCGGCTGCGCCCTGCACTACCCCGTGCCCATCCACAAGCAGGTGGCCTACCCGGACTGCAACCACCTCTCCCTGCCGGTCGCCGAGCGCCTCGCCGAGACCCTCGTCTCGTTGCCCATGCACCCCACGCTCACAGAGGAGCAGGTGGATCGGGTGTGTCAGGTGGTCAACGGGACGGGTAGCTAGCACTACTTGATTAGTTGGCGCTTGACAGCGTGGATCAGCTGTGATCTAAGC
>CAYRNR010000093.1:0-35390 GCA_964425605.1 uncultured Rickettsiales bacterium
GCCGCCTGCCCCGTAGCCCCCGGGACCGCCGCGCGTGGCGCTGGCGTGGGCGTGCCCTTCCCCGGCGCCGCCGCCACCGACGCCGTCGCCGGACACGTCCCCGCCGTCCCCGTCCGCGCCGGCCAGACATTCGCCCCCCTGGCCACCGCCGCCCGACGCGTCCCCGCCCTCGCCGCCGCGGTAGCCCAGGGCCGAGGCGTCGATGGCCGAGGTGTCGTCCACGCTCAGCGCGCCTGCGGCGCGGAACGCCACGATCCCGCCCGAGACGCCGTCGAAGGCGCCCGCGGTCAGGGTGGAGGCGACCAGGGTCACGTCGCCGTAGTTGGGCACGCGCTGCGCCACGACGACGTGGGTGGATCCCAGGTAGTCGCCGGCCACCGCCGTGGTCGTCACGGTGGTCCCGACCACGTCCGTCACCCACACCGTCTCCCACGTCCCCACCCCGGCGAGGTCACCGGGGCTGCCCTGCAGGTCAACCAGCAGCAGCTCGTCCCCGGGGCCGAGTCCGGCCACGTAGCCGTCGAGATCGAACTGCGTGTCGCCGGCGAGCAGGTCCTGGCCCACCGGCCAGGCGATCCCGTCGGGTTCGGTGCGCACGCCGCTCATGTCCACGGACAGGTCGAACGCGGCCCCGTTCAGCTCCAGATCGCCGTCGGCGCCCGTGCCGCGGAGGCTCGACAGCAGCGTGGCCGCGCCATCCTCCACCGCGACCAGCGATGGGTCGTACCCGTAGCCCCCTGGATCGTCCAGGGGCCAGACGCGGGACTCGGCCCAGGCAAAGGTGGTCAGGAAGAGGACGAGAACCGCGAGCGCGGCGGTGCGACGCATGGAGACCTCCCGGTCGAGAAGGGGAACTCTCCCAGCTTAGGACGCGAGCTCAGGCCGGACCAGCGTTCTCCCGCTGTCGATCGATCCGCCCGGTGATGATCCCGAACACGATCAGCGAGATCGCCGAGGTCATCGCGATCCCCACGAACACGAACCAGATGTAGTGGGCGTTGGCCTTGGCGGCCTCCCACGCTTCGGGGGTCGCGTAGAGGGTCTCGGCCGGGCAGTAGCGGTCGAGGAGGAAGCCCGACAGGGAGAAGCCGAGGATCGACGAGATGAAGGAGTGGAGGTGGCTGAAGCCCAGGTAGAGCCCCTCCTCTCCCTTGGGGGCCTGCAGCGAGAAGTACTCGAGGTAGCGCGGGGAGATGAAGCTCTCGGCGAGGCCCTGGAAGGCGATGCCGACGATCATCATGAAGGCCACCGGGTGCAGTCCCAGGATCTTGTCGGCGTCGAGGACGTTGCCCGCGGCCATGCAGAACGCCGAGACGGGCATGATGAACATGCCCACCGTCATAGACGTCAGCGCCGTCCTGTTGCGCATCAGGTGGGTGACCGTGCGAACCCTGTCCCTGGCCTTCTTGCAGGTGCAGATGGGGCACGCGGACACGAGCGCCTGGATGCCGCCGGAGGAGGGGATGTCGAGCTGGGAAGGGGTGGAGTAGGCGACTCGGCCCGCTGCCTGGGTCCACCGACTCCTGTTGGGTCCCGCACCTGGATCGCGCACTGTGCGTGCGTTAGGGTGACGGATTCACGGTCGTGCCGGTCCACCCGCCGAAGGGGTGGAGGAGGAAACACCTTCGATGCCGAAGACGGACCAGCCGGGCCAGTCCTCGGCCCTCGTGTCCCGCTTCCTCTCCGTGATCGAGCGAATCGGGAACGCCCTGCCGCATCCCGCCGTGTTGTTCGCGATCTTCGCCGCTGCGCTCGTGGTGTTGTCCTGGCTGTCCAGCCTGCTGGGGCTCGAGGCGGTCGATCCCAGGGACGGGTCCGCGGTCCTGCCGATCAACCTGGTCTCACGGCAAGGGCTACACTGGATTCTCGAGAACACCATCGACAACTTCACCGGCTTCGCGCCGCTGGGGACGGTCCTGGTGGCCATGCTGGGCATCGGCGTGGCCGAGAAGAGCGGCCTGATCAGCACCGTGATCCGGCTGATGGTCCACGCCGCCCCCAAGCGGCTGTTGACGTTCGTGGTGGTGTTCGCCGGCGTGATGTCGAACATGGCCAGCGACATCGGGTACGTGCTGCTCGTGCCCATGGGCGCCCTGATCTACCTGTCGGTGGGCCGGCACCCCATCGCCGGGCTCGCCGCGGCGTTCGCCGGCGTCTCGGGCGGGTTCAGCGCCAACCTGCTGCTGGGCACCATCGATCCTCTGCTGGCCGGCATCAGCCAGGAGGCCGCCCGGATCATCGATCCCGAGTACGTCGTCTCTCCGGCGTGCAACTACTACTTCATGGTCGTGTCGACCTTCCTGGTCTCGGGCGCCGGCACCTGGGTCTCCGTCAAGGTCGTGGAGCCGCGCCTCGGGACGTACGAGGGCGACCAGATCGCCGAAGGCGACGAGCTGCGTTCGCTGACCTCGAGTGAGAAGCGCGGCCTCGTCTGGGCCCTCGCGGTGTGTCTGGTGCTGGTCGCCGTGGCCCTGATCGGACTCGTCCCCGAGAACGGTTTTTTGCGCGACGCGGAGACTGGCAGCGTCCTGCACTCCCCGTTCATGCACGGAATCGTCACCATCATCTTCCTCACCGGCCTGCTCGCCGGCCTGGCCTACGGCATCGTCGACGGTGTGTTCCGCAGCGACTCAGACGTCATCAAGGGCATGAAGGAGTCCATGGAGACCCTGGGCCTGTACATGGTCCTGGTGTTCTTCGCCGCCCAGTTCGTGGCCTACTTCAAGTACAGCAACCTCGGCATGATCTTCGCCATCAAGGGCGCGGAGATCCTGCAGGCGTCGGGGCTGGGGCCGATCCCGCTGATGCTCGCCTTCATCCTCCTGGCGGCGACCATCAACCTGAGCATGGGCAGCGCGTCGGCCAAGTGGGCCTTCATGGCGCCGGTGTTCATCCCGATGTTCATGCTGCTGGGCTACTCCCCGGAGCTGGTCCAGGTGGCCTTCCGCATCGGCGACAGCTCGACCAACATCATCTCGCCGATGATGTCGTTCTTCGCCCTGATCGTGGCCTTCCTCCAGAAGTACGACCCGAAGGCCGGCATCGGGACAGTGATCGCCACGATGCTCCCCTACTCGGTGGCGTTCCTCGTGGTGTGGATGGTGTTGGTGGCGGTCTGGCTGTTGCTGGGGCTGCCCCTCGGTCCCGGCGCCGAGCTCTACCTGTCGAACGGAAGTCCGCCCTGAGCTTACTCTTCCGCCCCCTGCTTCCGATCGATCCGCCCCGTGACCCACCCGAACACGATCAACGATATCGCCGACGCTACCGCGATCCCCACGAACACGAACCAGATGTAGTGCGCGTTGGCCTTCGCCGCCTCCCACGCCTCCGGCGTCGCGAACTTGGTCTCGGAAGGACAGTACTTCTCCAGCAACACCCCCGAGATGGAGAAACCGAGGATCGACGAGATGAACGAGTGGATGTGCGAGAAGCCCAGGTAGAGCCCCTCCTGCCCCTTGGGCGCCTGCAGCGAGAAGTACTCGAGGTAGCGCGGCGAGATGAAGCTCTCGGCCAGGCCCTGGAACGCGATGCCGACGATCATCATGAACGCCACCGGGTGCAGCCCGAGGATGCGGTCGTCGCCGATGACGTTGCCCGCGGCCATGCAGAACGCCGACAGCGGCATGATGAACATGCCCACGGTCATCGACGTCAGCGCCGTCTTGTTGCGCATCAGCTGGGTGACCAGGGCGACGGTGAGCACCACCACGGCGGGGTTGACGTTGGCGAACCAGGACGGGGACGAGCCCTCGCCGGCCATACGCAGCACGTACTTGGGCATGGTGGCGTACAGCTGGTGCTGGACCATCCAGAAGCCGGTGATGATCAGGGTCAGGGCCACGAGCCGGCCGTTGGTGCACACGGCGACGAGGCTGCGCCAGATCTCGTCGAGGGACTTGCCCTGGCTGGGGGCCTTCTCGGCCTTGTAGAAGACGAAGACGAGGATCAACGCGAGCAGGGTCATGGCCGCTGCAAAGAGGTTGAGGACGATCAGCCCTTCGTTGCCCATCGCCTCGCGCAGCGGCTTGACGATGGTCTTGCCCGAGAAGGCGCCGACGTTGACCATCGCGTAGAAGATGGAGTACCCGCGGGCCCGGTTGATCTCGGTGGTCTCCTTGGCCACCGTCCCGGTGATCACCGACTTGATGGCCGAGCCGCCGACCATCACGATGATCATGACCGGCACGAACAGCCACTTGTGGCCGCTCGACTCCAGCCCGGTGAAGGTCACCTCGCGGCCGTACTGCACCAGATCCGCCGCCTCCAGCATCGTCGGCAGCATCCACATGCTGCCGTAGCCGATGGTCAGCAGCCCGAAGGCCAGCATCAGCGCGTTGCGGAAGCCGATGCGGTCGGCGAAGGCCCCGGCAAAGGGGGGCAGGAAGTACAGCCCGGCGGAGAACACGCCGGACACGACGCCAGCCTCGATGTCGGAGAAGCCGAGGATGCGCGAGAGGTACAGGGTGATGGCGATGAACACGCCGTACCACGCGGCGCGTTCGAGCAGCTCGACGAAGTTGGCGGTCCAGAAGGGCTTGGAGAACTTCCAGGAGCTGCCGTCTGAAGAGGTCATGGGATCATCCTGGGGGCATCGACCGCGGGAACGGTCCGCGGCGTCGTTCGGCGGTGCAGCCTACCAGCAGTTGTCGAAGTCCACCAACTCCGCGCGCCCGCGCACGTTGCCATTGCCATTTGTGCCCGAGACGCTAACGTGCACCGCGACCGTGAGTCGATAACGCCCCATAGATGGAGGAGCCATGCGCTGGTCGGTCCTGCCCCTTTTCCTGATGCTGTTCGCCCTTGGATGCCCCTCGGAGGACGGCGACGACGACTCGTCGCCCACCGGCGACGACGACGACGCCACCGCGGGCGACGACGACGACAGCGCGACCGGCGACGACGACGACACCACCGGGCCCAGCGTCTGCGCCGAGACCGGCCTGGATCCGCGCGAGTTCATCGAAGCCACCGACGCCGAGGATCTCTACGCCGTGGCCGCGGACTTCACCGTGCCCACCCGCGGCGGGGACTGGACGCTGTCGGAGAACTTCGACGGCTGCGACACGTACCTGTTCATCTCCGACAGCCCCCAGCAAGCCCAGGGCTGGCCCACCCCCCTGTGGGACCGGGACGTGGACACCTTCCTGGATAGGCTGCCGACCAACGTGCAGGTCTTCTTTGCCTCGGACTCGTGGAACGGCTCCACCCGTGAGGAGGCCCTCGACGGCATGGAGGTCGAGGTGGACGCTGCCCTGGCGTCCATGTCCACCGAGGACGCGGACCACTGGCGCGCGCGTATCCACTACATCACCGAGGCCTCGGACCTCCTCGACGGCTGGCTCGGCGAGGTCATGGGCCGCCCGGGCTGGGGCATCGGCATCGACGGACTCCAGCGCATCCGGTACATCGGCAGCTACGCCGACTGGGAGCGCTACTCCCAGTCCGCGGGCTGGTTCGAGCCCAACCTCGCCATGGCCGCCAACGAGGCCGTCTACTACAACTTCGAGACCGTCCGTGAGGCGCGCCTGGACGAGCAGTCCGCCACCGTCGTGCCCGTGTTCACCGGCGAGGTGATCTCCGATCCCGGCTGGGCCGGCGTCCGCAGCTACGCCGACGTCACCCTGCCCGACGCGGCCACCATGGCCACCTTCGACTCCGTGGAGCTGGATCTGTACCTGGGCTGCGAGGGGGACGGCGAGTACGGCGACTGCCCGGCCTGGGACTACCTCGTGTACATGTACCTGTGCGACGCGGACGATCCCGAGAGCTGCGGCACCGAGTTCGGCCGCTGGATCACCACATACCACCGCGAGGGCCGCTGGGTGCACGACGTCAGCGGCCTGCTGCCGCTGATCGCCGGGGGCGGCGAGCGCCGGTTCGCCTTCTACTCCCAGCAGCCCTACGAGACCGAGCTGAGCATCCGGCTGTTCGACGCGGGCAAGACCGAGCGCCCCGAGGAGGCGACCTTCCTGTTCTCGGGTGCGAGTTTCAACGACACCTACAACGACAACTTCGAGCCCACCACCGTCCCGATCCCCGCCGACGCGGTCAAGGTGGAGCTCGCCACGGTCATCACCGGCCACGGCGGCGCGGACCCGGGCAACTGCGCCGAGTTCTGCAACACCACCCACCACTTCGACGTCAACGGCGTCGAGGTGATGCGCGACTTCCCCGAGGCCAGCACCTCCACCGACTGCATGGACAAGGTCGCCGAGGGCACCGTGCCCAACCAGTACGGCACCTGGTGGTACGGCCGCAGCGGCTGGTGCCCGGGCAAGGAGGTCCAGCTGGTCATGCAGGACATCACCGCCCACGTCACCCCCGGCGAGGACACCACCGTGGACTACGAGGGGTACTACAACGGCGCGCCGTACCCCTCCTCGGGGGCCAACATCGTCCTGTCGTCGTGGGTGGTGGTCTCGCGATAGCCCCAAACGCAGCTGTGCCCTGGAACCGACCTGGGTGGGGTCGTTGGGAACAGGTAGATCCTGCTCCCAAATCGGTTCCAGGGCACTTGCGTACTGAATACTGTAGCTCGGAACTTCCGGGACGTGGCTTACGCGTTGCTTCCATCGGCGCGGATGATGGTGATCCGCTCCGGTGAGAGGCGCAGCCGGGTGGCGCCGCGGCGTTTCTCCACGAACCAGCCGTCGAGCCCGGCGGCGAGGAACATCTGGCGCGTGTCGTAGATGAGCTTGTTCAGGGCGTTGCGGCCCAGGCTCTTGGCCACGGACTTGCCCCAGATCCGGGAGCGCAGCACCTCGTCGGTCACCCACTCGCCCCCAGCGTCTGCGAGCACGAACAGCAGGATGAAGCGCTGGCCCGCGCGGGTGGACCAGTCGCCGCCGTCGTGTTCGACGCGCACGGTCCCGGATCCCGCCGACTCGAACGTCAGGTGCAGGCGGAGGCCGTAGGCCTTGGTGTACCCCTCGCCGTGCTCGGTGGTGTCCACCCCGTCGGTCAGCGGGGAGGGCACGATCCACATCGCGGTCGGGCCCATCTCCAGCAGGCACGGCTGGCGCACCTCCAGGGGCTCGTCCTCGCTCCACGCGTGGCCGTCGATGGTCATGTCCGGCACGTCGTGCATGGCCTCGGCCCACAGCCGGGCCGACTCCACGAACAGCACGACCCTCAGCGGCGACGGACACCCGTCCGTCCACTCCTCCACCACCAGATCGGCGGGCTTGGACGTGCCGATCAAGAAGCGGTCCGAGTCCACCGGGATTCGCTGGCCCAGGTCCCTGCGCTCCACACACGCCACCGCGCCCAGCGTGGGCGCGGGCTCCACGAGGCGGGACACTCGCCAGGTGGACACGCGCCCGAAGCGGATGCGGTCGCCCTGCTTGATCGCCTTCCAGGTGTGGATGCGCCGGCCGTTGACGGACGTCCCGTTGCGCGATCCCAGATCCCGGATGTGGAATCCCGTGCGCGTCCACTCGATCACCGCGTGGCGGGTGCTGACCCGCCGGGAGTCGAGCACCAGGTCGTTGTCCGGGTGCCTCCCGATGGTCAGAGAACGCTCGAAGTCCGCGGCCACGTGGGCGCCCTCGGCGACCAGTCGCGACGACCGCGGCGTGAACTCTTCCAGGCTCTGGCGATTCTCAGAATCCATAGGCGATTCCCAGCGGTTCCAGGTCGATCCCCGTCAAGATACTACCAGACCGGGCCCGCTCCGCACCTCTCTGTCGCCGGATCCCCGTGCTACCCTGGCCCTGGAGGTGTCTCGATGGGTTGGCGAACGCTGGCGGTGATGGTGTGCGCGATGACCCTGGCCTGGGGGTGCGCCGACGATCCTGGTCCCGGGGACGACGACGCGTCGGGGGACGATGACGACGTCTCCGGGGACGACGACGACGTGTCCGGGGACGATGACGACACCCAGTCCGACGACGACGACACCCAGTCCGACGACGACGACGACGACGTGACCGTCGGTGTCTGGGCCCAGGTCTCCGCAGGCCGCTACCACACCTGCGGCGTCCGCAACGACACCCTGGTCGACTGCTGGGGCAACGACAACTACGAGCAGTCCACCCCAACCACCGGGTTCTACGAGCAGGTGAGCGCCGGCAAGTACCACTCGTGCGGCGTCCAGACCGACGGCACGGTGGCCTGCTGGGGCTGCGACGGCGAGAGCTACGACTACGGCCAGTGCGACCCCCCGGGCGGCACCTTCGTCCAGGTCGTCGCCTCCCGCCACCACAGCTGCGGCGTCAAGACCGACGGCGCCGTCGAGTGCTGGGGCTGCGAGGGCGAGCTGGCTGGCTACCCCGGCGTGTTCGTCGACGCCGGGCAGTGTGATCCCCCCGCCTTCGAGTTCGTGGAGGTCAGCGCTGGCGACGACCACTCGTGCGGTCTGCGCGACGACGGCCTGGTCATGTGCTGGGGTTGCGGGGAGCCGGACGAGGACTACGGCCAGTGCAACTCCCCGGACGTGGTCTTCACCCAGATCGACTCGGACGCCTACCACACGTGCGGCGTCCTCGCCGACGGCGAGGCCGACTGCTGGGGCTCCACGTCCTCGGGCAAGTCCGACCCCCCCGACGGCGAGACCTTCACCCAGGTCACCGCCGGCCGCCACAACTCCTGCGGCGTCCTCACCTCGGGCGAGCTCACCTGCTGGGGTTGCGGCGACGAGGACTACGACGTGGGCCAGTGCGATCCCCCCGGAGGCACCTTCTTCAGCATCCACGTGGGCCAGGCCCACGGCTATGGCGTGGACACCGCCGGCGACGTCCAGTGCTGGGGCTGCGGCGGCAATTGGGATTACGGCCAGTGCACGGCTCCCTAGGGACGCAAAGCGTCCCTCCCGTGCCCGTGCCCGTGCCCGTGCCCGCTCAATGACTCACCCCCCTCTCCACACCCTCGCCTCGGCCACGTAGTACCGGCAGGCCACGTCCGCCGATGCGGGGGCCATCCCGCTGGCCACGAGCCCGCCCACCTTGATCTGCAGCGCCTCCATCCGCGCCAGGTGCGCGTCGGTGGCGGCAGCCCCTTCGGCCCCCTTGGTCGCCTCCAGCCAGCGCCGCGACCAGCGGTACACCTCCTCGGCCGTGCCCGCGCCCATGTCCAGGGACGCCAGCGCCCCCTCGTAGGCCTGCTGCGCAGCCTGGGCCCGTTCGGCGGCCGCGTCCTGCGCGAACGCGCTCCCCGCGGCCAGGCAGACGGCCAGGGCGAAGATTCTCGTGGCGTGCAAACTCATGGCTTCGTCCTCCTCGCAGGCGATAGTCTACCGTGCCATGGGAATCCGACGACTGTTCGACCATCCGCGAGTCCCCTGGATCGCCGCGGCCATCGCCGTGGCGCTGGGCCTCCCTGCCCTGTTCGCCGGCATCCAGGGCGACGACTACTTCCAGCGCGCCGTGTACCTGGGGCTCACCCCCATCGGCGAGGACACCAACCCGCTGCTCGATCTGTTCGCCTTCGCCGGTGACCGCGACCGCCTCGCCCACCTGATCGATCTGGGCTTCTACCCCTGGTGGACCCACCCGGAGCTGGAGATCCGTTTCTTCCGCCCGGTCACGGCGATCCTGGGCATGCTCGACCACGCCCTGTGGCCGAACCGGCCGGCGCTGCACCACGCCCACAACCTGCTGTGGTTCGGGTTGTCGGTGCTGGTGGTGGCCAAGCTCTATCGGCGCGTGCACGGGGCGGTGGCCGTGGCGGGCCTGGCGGCGCTGCTGTTCGCGGTGGAGGACGCCCACGCCATGCCGGCGGTGTGGCTGGCGAACCGCAACGCGCTCATCGCGCTGACGTTCGGCGTACTGGCGGTGATCGGCCACGTGGAGTGGCGGCGGTCGGGGCGTCCGATGCACCTGGTGGGGGCGCTGGTGGCGCTGGTGGTGGGACTGTGCAGCGGAGAGGCCGCCCTGGGGGCGGTGGCCTACGTCTTCGCGTGGCAGGTGACCATGGATGGGGGCTCGTGGGGGAGGCGGGTGGGGGCGCTGGTCCCCTACGCGGTGGTCGTCGTGGCCTGGCGGATCGTCTACGACGCGCTGGGATGCGGGACGGTGGGATGTGGGCTGTACGTGGACCCGGGGAGCCACCCGCTCCAGTTCGTCGGGGCGCTGGTGCTGCGCTGGCCGCTGTTGCTGGCCGCGCAGTGGTGGCAGCTGTCGGCGGACCTCTGGGCCGGGTTCGACGTGGCGGGACAGATCGCGTTGTCCGTCATCGGCGGCGCCCTGAGCCTGGTGGCGCTGGCGCTGCTGTGGCGGCCCCTGCGCGAGCGGCCGGAGGCCCGCTTCTGGGCCCTGGGCATGGCGCTGTCGCTGGTGCCCCTGTGCGCGGCGTTCCCGATGACGAGGCTGCTGATCTTCTCGGGGGTCGGGGCGTTCGGTCTGCTGGCGGTGGCTGCGGACTGCACGGGGTGGGTTGCGGACGAGCCGCGCCGGGGAGGACGGCTCCGGAGGTGGGGGACCGGGACCCTGCTGGTGTTCCACGGGCCGCTGGCCGTGGTGCTGTTCCTGGCGGGGGTGCTCACGTTCCCCATGTTCGGCCAGATGTTCTCGCTGGGCGCGCGAGAGGTGCCCACGGACGAGGCGCTACAGGACCAGACCCTGGTGGTGGTCAACGGCAACGAGTTTCCGCTGTTCTACCTGACGTTGATGCGAGAGCTGGACGACTCCGGACCGGTGCCCCGGCGGTTGGCGCTGCTGTCGACCATGAACGCGGCCAACACGGTGACGCGCGAGGACGACCGCACGGTCGCCATCGGCGTGGACGGGGGGATGCTTGCCATCGCCTTCGACCGGTTGATGCGGGATCTGGATCCCCCTTTCGAGGCCGGGGACTCGAGGACCCTGCCCGACTACACCGTCACCGTGCGCGAGGTCACCGCCGACGGGCGGCCGCTGGAGATCGAGTTCGTCTTCGAGCAGCCGCTGGAACACCCGGGCTACCGCTGGATGTGCTGGACGGGCCAGGGCCTGCAGGAGTTCACGCTGCCGGCGGTGGGCGAGAGCGTCCATCTGCCGCTGGTCGGCCTGCTCCAGGCGTCGTACCTGTAGTGTCGATCGGGCACGTTTGTGCCCGATCCCTTGTCGGTGGTTCCTGCAACTCCCCCAGCACATCGATTCAATCGGGAATGTCGGGAGCACAGACAGGGGAGAACCACATGTTTCGAACGATCGCTTGCACGTTGGCCCTCACGTTCGTCCTTTGCTCGCCCTTCACTACGGCCACGGCCCAGGGATACGGGGCCGAGATCCATCTGACCAACGGCTCGGTGCTGCGGGGCACCGTGGTCGATCAGGACGCGGACTGCCTGGCCCTGGTCATCGAGGGCGTGGGCGCCCCCGCGATCACGGTGCAGATGCTGGACGTCAGCTCCATCGTCCAGTTGGCCGGGGCAGCGCCGGCGCCGCCCGCGCCCGTGGTCACCGCGCCCCACGACGTCGCGGCCCAGGCGGTCGTCCCCGCCTCCACGGGCCGGTTCATGGGGTTCGGGTTCAACACCTCCGTGGGGTTCGGTCACAAGTACACCACCAACGCCATGCTCACCGATCCCGAGCACTTCGACGGTCACATGGATCTGGAGCTGCCCGGCTTCGAGCTGCGGCTGTTCCCCGAGGGGGACGACTTCTCCCTGGACCTGCTGTTCAAGTTCGGCTCGGCCGCCCAATACAGCATGTGGGCCACCGCCAACGGCTTCGGCAGCTGGGCGGGCACCAACGTGGCGCTGATGAACCTGTACTTCCACTTCTGGGGCGCCCCCGTTCACGCGGGCGACGGCCTGGTGGCATTCTCCTTTGCCCCGGGGCTCACCTTCGGCGCGGGCTCGTACTACACGGTCCTGCCCGTGGGCGGCCAGATCGGCTTCTCCATGCGCATCGGCGCCGAGTTCTCCAACACCGACCGCACCTTCGGCTTCGGCGTGCACTTCCGCCCCGGCGCATTCGTCGGCGTCCTGCACGAGGACGAGGTCTTCTACCAGGACGTGATGCCCGGCGCGGAGGGCATGATCGAGTTCAGCTGGACCTGGTACGTGCCCCGGCCCGCCGGCGCCTGAACCCCGTTTTCCACCCCCCCTCCCGATTGCACCGACGGCGCGAGCCGTTCTATCCTTCCAGTCGGATGCGAGTCGGCGCGAGCTGCCACGAGGGCTCCGTCTGGCTCCTGGGGCGGAGTCCAGATGAACTACAAGAAGATCGGGGTGGGTCTGGCGTGCGCTGGCATCGTCGCGGCGACAGCCTTCGTGGCCCTGAAGAAGCCCCCCGAGGCCGTCGAGGCCATCGTGGTGTGCCCCGGGGACGAGCCCATCACCACCGAGCACGGGGCGTTCAATCCGCGGGGATACGTCCTGGGCGAGGTCCTGCGAGAGACGTCCGAGGGCTGGCAGCGGTACGACAAGCTGGACTTCGAGGAGCAGGACGTCCACCGCTCCACGAGGACCGAGGTCTTCTCGACCACGATCTCGGGCGGGTTCGACGTGGAGTTCTCCGGAGAGGTCTCCGAACAGCTGCGCTCCGAGGTCCTCAAGGGGTTCGCCGCCGACAAGGGCGTGAAGGTCGAGGGGTACCAGCACGAGTCGGTCAGGCTCCCCGGCGTGCTGGCGCGGCTCAACGACGAGGCGTACCTCGAGTCCCTGGCGCAGCTGGTCGACGCCAGCGAGCCCAATCGGTACATCCACCTCGGCGTGGTGACCTCCATCGTCCGGGGAGATCGTGTCACCGCGGACGTGTTCGAGGCGTCGTCCGCGAGCGGAGGTGCCAGCGTCGCGGGTCTCGGAATCGATGGGCTCCATGCGTCGGTGAGCGAGGAGTGCGCAGGCAAGCTGAACGTGGAGGCGCACAGCGGCGAGCTGCTGTTCGAGCTGACGCGCGTGGACTACTACCCGGTCACCCGGCAGGTGAAGCTGCAGTGACGACTGCGTTGGGGGAGATGTCGAGGATGCACAGCGACGCGAGACGCCTCGGGTGGAGCGTCACGATGGCCTTGACCGCACTGCTGGTCTGCAGCGCGGCCGAGGCCGACGAGACGAGTACGAGCTCCGATGATACCGGCGAGGACACGAGCGCCGGCGCCGGAACCGATACCGACAGCCCACTGGGACTCGGCGGCGCGGGTGGAGCGCAGACCGAGGTCCGGCCACGGGTGCCGTCGCGGGCCTGGGCCCGGGTCGGGCTGGCCGTGTTCGCGGGGGAGCCGCCCCTGGCCACCTGTGACACCAGCTTCCCGTTGACAGCTTTCACCAAGGCGGACACCCAGAACACCCTGGCGGATACCGCCGATCTCCTGACGTCCCTCCTGTTCGCGGCGGGATACGAGCAGCTCAGGTACTTCCCTCTCCCCGACGGCTACGTGGTGATCACCCGCATGGAGCGGTTCGACTCCAGCGGAAAGTCCAGCGTCAAGCACCGCTACGCGGTCACCAAGGGGACCGCCCCGCGCGCGACCTTCCTCGCCAAGCTGTGGGGAAAGGTCACGCGCGTCGATCCCGACCTGGCCCGGTACAGGGTGTTCGTCTTCGTCGCGCGCAAGCACGAGCACGGCTACAGGCAGCTGCCGCTGACCAAGACCATGGCCCGCAGATGGTGGATGATCGGGCGCAACAAGCTCGGGAAGCGGTTGCCGGGCGGGGAGGTGACCCGGGAGTACACCCTCGAGGTCCTCGTGTACGAGTTCGAGGAGCACCCCGACCGCAAGGGTCCGGTCCAGCTGACCTCAACGGCCACCATGGGGGCTTCCGAGCACCTGCGGGCGATCAGCTTCCCCGTGCCCCGGTCCGGGCAGCGGGTGGGCGTGGACGAGTAGCTGCTCCCTGAGGGGCGGTCCTACGGAATCTCGAAGTTCAGCGTGTACGTCTGGTTGCAGTCGATCCACGTGCCGATGGGCTCGACGATGATCTCGTAGTCGATGTCGAACAGGTCCCAGATGCTCAGCTGGAAGTTGATGTTGCCCGAGTAGCCGGTGGCGGAGTACGGCGTGCCGGCGACGTAGGCGGTGACCATGATCTGGTGGTTGGACGAGAACGTGATCTCTCCGGCGGTGCACGACGAGTGCAGGGTCTGGCCGCTGATCAGGAACGCGGCCCACTCCACGAGGTTGGTCGTGAGGTCCGTGTCGAAGTAGTAGATGTCCCACAGGTCGTCGGGCGCGTGGAAGCCGCCGGCGATGGAGGACGTCCCCGGCGTCAGGTTCAGCGTGATGTCGGGCAGGAACGGGATCGGGTTGTCGATGGTGAAGTCGCACGACCCGCTGCCCAGGGTCAGCGTGGGGTTGATGGACGTCAGCTCGTAGCCGGGATCGCTGGGGCTGGTCTCGTAGGTCTCGTAGGAGTCGGCGAAGTCCTCGTTGACGATCCCGTCGCAGTCGTTGTCCAGCTCGTCGCAGTACTCCGGGGCGCCGGGGTAGACGTTGGCGTCGTTGTCGTCGCAGTCTCCGTCGCAGGTGGACACGCCGTCGTGGTCCGCGTCGAAGCCCTCGTCGATGCTGCCGTTGCAGTTGTTGTCGATGGTGTCGCAGATCTCCGGCTCGCCCGGGTTCACGTCCACGTTGGTGTCGTCGCAGTCGTCGCCGTTGGACACGGTGCCGGCCTCGCCGAAACACTCCGTGACGCCGGTGAGGGGGTCGCCGTAGGTGTCCCCGTCCAGGTCGTCGTACCAGGTCTGCTGCCCGTTGATGGACGGGTCCTCGTCGTCCACGAGCTCGTCGCAATCGTTGTCGAAGCCGTCGCAGATCTCGGGGTTGCCGGTGAAGTTGATGGGATCGGCGTCGTCGCAGTCCCCGGCGCAGGGGCTCTGGCCGTCGCCGTCCTGATCCAGCTCGTTGACGTCGATGTGGCCGTCGCAGTCGTTGTCCTGGCCGTCGCACACCTCGGGGCAGCCGGGGCAGACGTGGTCGTCGAAGTCGTTGCAGTCCTGGCTGCCGGGGCCGGTGAGCTCCGCGCCCTCGCAGTCGCCGTCGCCGTCGCCGTCGATACCGTCGGGGCAGTAGCCGTCGCCGTCCTGGTCCATCTCGCCCAGGGGAGTGTCGCCCACCTGGATGGTGATGGAGGCGTCACCCACCCCCACCGCGGGGTCGAGGGTGTAGCCGGCGCGCAGGGTGATCACGTGGACGCCCGCGGTGAGCAGGCTGTCGAAGGAGGTCTCGCCGTCCTCGTTGGCCACGTTGGAGTACAGCACCCCGTCGAGACCCGACAACCACTCCACCTCCAGCGCGGCCGGACCCTGGGAGCCCTCCACGAGGCCCAGGAAGTGGATCGGGTCGGCGTAGTAGTACAGGTAGGTCTGCAGCGGCTCGACGATCTCCACGTAGGCCGGATCGACCGGATCGTCGGGCTCGCCCTCGACGGTGATGTCCACCGCGTCGGTGGCCTCGTGACCCGCCGTGTCCACGACCTTGAGCGTGATGGTGTGGTCGCCGGCCTCCAGGGTCTCCACGATCTCCGTGTTGCCCGCCGTGTCCGCGTAGCCGGTGAAGAACGGCTCCTCCTGAGCGGTGGTGGACCAGGTGATCTCCAGCTCCTCCTCCATGTCCTGCTCGTCGAACACGGTGCCCCAGAAGTTGATGGAGGTGGCCGCGCTCTCGATCACCGAACCCTCGAGGGGCTCCTGGATCACCACGCTCGGCGGGGTGTCGAACGTGTTGAAGTTGCCCTCGTTGCAGCCCATGGCCAGCAACAAGACGGCAACGACGAGGCCCAATCGGTTCGCAGTCATCGTGACCTCCCCGGGATCCGGCGGGCCGGATCGGCTCGACGAGAATACCAACGCCCCCCGTCCAGCCCAAGCATCAAGAGTAACGCGCCCGCGGGGGACGTGATGAAACCCACGGTGAAGGCCGCGCCCGCAGAGGATCGCGCGATCGCGCAGCGTTCGTGCTATCCATGGGGCTTGCGGAGGCAAATCATGGTCTGGCGAATTCTACTGACGGGCCTCGCGCTGTGCTGCACCACCGGGTGTCGGGGCAGCGTGCAGGTGGAGCCCACCGTGGGCGAAGGTGACGTGACCGAGGCCAGCGGCGAGCTGCCCAACTTCTCGTGGGTCGTCCCCGACCAGCTCGCGGGCATGGGCCACCCGGGGCGAACCAACCCCCTCGACGAGGATCTGGCCGCCCTGCACGAGCTGGGGATCGTGCTGCTGGTGTCCCTCACCGAGTCGGCCATCCCGTCCGAGACCGCGGCCGCCCACGAGATCGAGGTGATCCACATCCCGGTGCCGGACATGACCGCGCCGTCGATGGAGCAGCTGCACCAGTTCACGTCCAAGGCCTTCGAGTCCGTGGGCACGCGCCCGCTGACGGTCCACTGCGAGGCGGGCATGGGCCGCACCGGCACCTTCCTCGCGGCGTGGTTCGTGGCCCAGGGCATGGGGGCGGACGACGCCATCGCCGAGATCCGGCGGTTGCGGCCCGGATCCATCGAGACCGAGGAGCAGGAGCAGGCCGTGCGGGACTTCGAGGCCTACCTCGCCGAGCTGAAGAGGGGGGGGCAGCCATGAGATCGGTGATCATCGACGGTGCCTTCGGCCTGGAGAACCTGCGGGTCGTGGAGCGTGACACCCCCCGCCCAGGCCCGGGTCAGGTGCTGCTGCGAATGCGCGCCATGTCCCTGAACTACCGCGATCTGCTGACGGTGCGCGGCCACTACAACCCCCGCCAGCCCTTGCCGCTGGTCCCCTGTTCGGACGGCGTGGGCGTGGTCGAGGCGGTGGGCGAGGGGGTGACCCGCGTGGCGGTGGGCGACCGGGCCTGCCCCATCTTCTGCCGGGACTGGATCGACGGTCCGCCGGACCGCGACAAGGTCCGCTCCACCCTCGGCGGTCCCCTCCACGGCACCCTGAGAGAGGCGATGGTCGCGGACGAGCACGGGCTGGTGGTGCCCCCGGCGCACCTGACCGATCTGGAGTGCGCGGCCCTGCCGTGCGCCGCGGTCACCGCCTGGACCGCCCTGTTCACCGAGGGCGATCTGCAGCCCGGCCAGACCGTGCTCGTGCAGGGCACCGGCGGCGTGTCCATCTTCGCGCTGCAGCTGGCCAAGGCCGCCGGCGCCACGGTGATCCTCACCTCGTCCAGCGACGACAAGATCGCCCGCGCCCGGGAGCTCGGGGCGGACGAGACGATCAACTACCGCGAGACCGAGCGCTGGTCCAAGCGGGTGCGCGAGATCACCGGCGGCCGCGGCGTGGATCACGTGGTGGAGGTGGGCGGCGCGAACACGCTGGAGCAGTCCATCCAGTGCACGGCCATCGGCGGCCGGATCGCGGTCATCGGCGTGCTGTCCGGCATCAAGAGCCCGGTCGCCGTCACCCCGATCCTGATGGGGTACCTGCGGCTGCAGGGCATCCTCGTGGGCCACCGCGCCAGCTTCGAGGCCCTGTGCGGTTTCATGGCGGCGCACCAGCTGCGGCCGGTGGTGGACGCCACCTTCCCCCTCGACGGGGTCGGCGAGGGATTCGAGCTGATGGCCCGGGGCGGTCACTTCGGCAAGATCGGCGTGCGCGTATGAGCCAGGTCCTCGACGAGCTGCTGCAGCTGCTGCAGCTGGAGAAGCTGGAGGAGAACCTCTTCCGCGGCCGCAGCCAGGATCTCGGGTTCGGTGCGGTGTTCGGCGGCCAGGTCCTGGGCCAGGCCCTGTCGGCTGCGTCCCGCACCGTCCCTGCCGAGCGCGGCGCCCACAGCTTGCATGGATACTTCCTGCGCGCCGGCGACGCCGACCGGCCCATCGTCTACCAGGTGGACCCCATCCGCGACGGCGCCAGCTTCACCACCCGCCGGGTGGTCGCGATCCAGAAGGGCAAGGCCATCTGCTCGGTGGCCGCGTCGTTCCAGGTGGCCGAGGAGGGGTTCGTCCACCAGTTCCCCGCGCCCGACACCGTACCTCCCCCCGAGGAGGTCGAGGCGGAGCTGCACTGGGTGCAGCAGTACCGCGATCGCATCCCCGAGCGCCTCCGCGCCAAGCTTCTGTGCGACAAGCCCATCGAGATGCGGGTCGTGGACCCGATCAACCCCTTCGCGCCCGACCGCCGCGGTCCCCACAAGTACGTCTGGCTCAAGGCGGCCGACACGCTGCCCGACGATCCGGCCGTGCACCGATACCTGCTGGCCTACGCCTCGGACTTCCACCTGGTGGGCACGTCGCTGTTCCCCCACGGCCGCACGTTCTGGGAGCCGGGCATGCAGGTGGCCAGCCTGGACCACGCTCTGTGGTTCCACGCGCCGTTCCGCATGGACCAGTGGCTGCTGCACGCCATGGACAGCCCGTCGGCGGGCCAGGGGCGGGGCTTCAACCGTGGCGCGGTGTACACCCGCGACGGAACGCTGGTAGCCTCCGTGGCGCAGGAGGGGCTGATCCGCCACCGCGGCCCGAAGGGAGACCGATCATGATCCACCATCGAAGCTGGCTGGCCCTCGTGGCGTTGTTCGCATGCCTGGGCCTGGTCGCCGGCTGTCCGGACGACGACGGCGACGACGACTCGACCGCGAGCGGCGACGACGACGACGCCACCGGCGACGACGACGACATGACCCCGGCCGAACCCCCCTGGCCCCAGTGGGCCTTCGAGCACTGGGTGTGGGAGGACGAGTCCACCCAGGAGAGCGCCGTGGGCCTGGTGGACGGCTACCTCGACCACGACATCCCCGTCAGCGCGATCATCATCGATTCGCCGTGGGCCACCGGCTACAACACCTTCGAGTGGGACCTCGACCTGTACCCCGACGCCCAGCAGATGGTCGACGACCTGCACGACCGCGGCGTGCGCGTCTTCATCTGGATCGTGCCGGCGATCAACGTGGACGAAGACGAGCTGTACGCCGAGGCCGAGGCCGCGGGGTACTTCATGCAGTACAACGCCGACAGCGGCCCGGCGGTCATCCAGTGGTGGAAGGGCGAGGGCAGCCTCATCGACTACTGGAACCCCGACGCGGTTCAGTGGTGGCACGAGCTGATGCAGCCGGTGCTCGACCTGGGCATCGACGGCTGGAAGTGCGACGGCCTGGACTTCGGCGCGGTGCAGGCGGACTACTCGCCGGCCCTGGGCGAGTCGGTCGACCGCTGGGACTATTCGGACAAGTACTACCGCGACTTCCACGACCACACGCGAGCCCAACTCGGCGACGACCGCATCCTCACGCTGCGGCCCGTGGACAACTACGGCGCCGACATCGGCGGCCAGGGCGTGGCCTTCGGCCCGCTGGACATCACCTGGGCCGGCTGGGTCGGCGACCAGGACCCGGACTTCCTGGGACTGCAGGCCGCCCTGCGCAACCTGTACTGGTCGGCGGACTGGGGCTACGTGGCCTTCGGCTCCGACATCGGCGGATACCGCCAGGACGACAGCGAGCTGGGTCGCGACAAGGAGACCTTCATCCGCTGGGCCCAGCTCGGCGCGTTCTGCCCCGTGATGGAGAACGGCGGCAGCGGCGAGCACCGGCCGTGGATGTTCGACGAGGAGACCGCCGACATCTACCGCGGCCTGGTGGAGCTCCACCACGCCGTGCTGCCCTACCTCATGGAGCAGGGCGGAATCGCGTTCGCCGCGGGCGAGTCGCTGATGCAGTTCGACAACAACGACACCTTCGAGTTCATGCTCGGCCCCGACATCTTCGTGGCGCCGATGATCGAGTCGGGCACCGAGCGCGCCGTGGAGTTCCCCGAGGGGAGCTGGGTGTGGCTGTACGGCGAGCACGAGACCTTCGCCGGCGGCAGCGAGCACACCCTGGAGGTGCCGCTGGACCAGTTCCCGGCGTTTGCGCGGGAGGGAAGCGAGGTCGCGGCCGTACTCCTACCGTGAACCCTTTCAACCCATCGGGATAGTTGACGAAACAGGTCGACTTGGGAGGTTTGCGCTATACTGGGATATCGGGCCGCCAGCCGGGAGGGTAGGCTGCCCCAGTGGGGGTCACGTGGGAACACCTGTCGTACTGGTCATCGAGGATGACCGCTACCAGCTCCAGCAGCTGGGCGAGTGGGCCGCGCGCGCGGGGTTCTTCGTGCGCAAGGCTGCCGACGGCCTGGAGGCGTTCCACATCTTCCAGACCGAACACCCCGACCTGATCGTCCTGGACTACCACCTCCCGGGGATGCACGGCCGAGAGCTGCTCGAGCGGATACGCACCCACGCCACGGGTTCGGACACCCCGGTGATGGTCATCACCGCCGACGCGGCCCGCCAGACCAAGATCGATCTGCTCCAGCGCGGCGCCGACGACTTCATCCGCAAGCCCGTGGACCCCGAGGAGTTCGGGGCGCGCCTCAAGGCCCTCGCGCGCAAGTCGCGGCTGGTGCTCAACCTCGAGAACGTCACCGCCCAGCGCGACCAGGCCAACGAGGAGCTCTCGTCCCGCGCCCTGGAGCTGGAGCGGCTGACTATCGGCCTCGTCGCCGCCCTCGAACGCGCCTCGAGCCTCAACGACACCGACACCGGCCAGCACATCCAGCGGGTGTGCCGCTACGCCGAGCTGCTGGCCCGCGCCGCGGGCAACGGCGACGGCTACTGCGAGAAGATCCTGCGCTACGCGGGCCTGCACGACGTGGGCAAGGTGGGCATCTCCGATCACATCCTCAAGAAGCCCGACTCCCTCGAGGAGGACGAGCGCGAGGAGATGAAGGCCCACACCCTCATCGGCGGTGAGCTGCTGCGCACCGCAGGCCTGCCGTCCATGGCCACCAACATCGCGTTCTTCCACCACGAGCGCTGGGACGGCGACGGCTACCCCCACGGCCTCAAGGGCGAGGACATCCCCCTCGAGGCCCGCATCGTGGCGGTGGCCGACGTCTTCGACGCCCTGGTCACCCGTCGCTGCTACAAACCCTCCTACACGGTCACCCGCGCCGTGGAGATTCTCCAGAACTCCGGCGGCCGGCAGCTGGACCCGGTCCTCGTGGACCTGTTCATCGAAGACATCGACGAGGTCCTCGCCATCCTCGAGGCCCACTCGGAGTGGCTGGAAGAAGAGGCCACTTGGGCGTAGACACGGTCCGGTCCGGCGCGCGGTTCGGCCGCTGGCGGCTGCGCAGTTGCCTCGGCCAGGGCGAGTTCGGGACCACCTGGCTGTCCGCAGACGCCGAGGGGCGGCGCGCCGCGATCAAGGTCCTGCGGGAGCCGCCCGGCGAGGAGTTGCTCGCCCTGGCGCGCGTCACCCACCCCTCGGTGATCGGTGTGCTCGGCGGCGGCGGAGATCCCGCACCCCACCTGATCATGGAGTTCGCGCGCGGCAGACCCCTCACGGCCTGGATGGGGCGGCGTCCGGCCCCGGAGATGACGGCCGTCAGCATCACCGCCCACCTGGCCGACGCCCTGGCCGCCGTCCACCAGGCGGGGGTGATCCACGGCGACATCAAGCCCGACAACGTGGTGGTCGATTCGGTGCGCGAGCCCCGGCTGAAGCTGGTGGACTTCGGGCTGGCGGGCCAGCGCCGCGGCGGTACCCTCAACTACGCGGCGCCCGAGTGCCTCAAGGGGGCGGACACCTCGGCGGCCTCGGACGTGTACTCCCTGGGCATGATCCTCTGGGAGATGCTCCACGGTGAGCTGCCCTGGTCCGAGCTGGGGTTCTCCACCCCCCTGATGAAGCGCCAGAAGGACGCGCCCGCGCCCACACAGGGCGAGCCGTGGCTTCGCACCCTGCTGGCCGAGTTGCTGGCGCCGGAGCCGCGCCACCGCCCCGGCGCAGCCCAGCTGGCCGATCGCCTCGCCCAGCACGGCGCCGTGCTCCCCGTCCCCGGGGCCGACCTCCTGATGCGCCGGTCGCGCCGTCTGTGGGTGGCCGACGAGGGGCTCGACCTGGAGCTCGACCGATGGCTCGCCGATGGCGGCACCCTGGCTCTGCTGGGGGGTGAGGGCAGCGGCAAGACCCACGCCCTGGACCACCTCGTGCGGGAGCTGCAGGCCCGTGGCCGGCGGTGGCTGCGCCTCGACGCCTCTGCCCGGTCGTGGATGGGGATCGAGAAGGCCCTGGCCTCCCGCGCCCTCCCCGGCGCTCCGGAGCTGCTGCCCGAAGCACCCGACGCTGCCGCGCGAGCCATCGCCGCAGCCCGCGCACTGCACGGCCGTTGCGCCATGGGATTCCACCTGCTGGTGGACGACCTGCACGCCGCGGCCGAGCCCGTCCAGCTGTTCGTCGATGCCCTGGCCGGCCAGGCCGGGGTGCACGTCTGCGCGGGAACGGCCGAGTACCTGGGCTGGGCCGAGGTCACGGTGCTGCTGCCACGCCTGGACGACGCGGGCATTCGCTCCCTCTTGTCCCATCTCCTCGGCGAGGTGGGCGACGCCGACGATCTGATGACCTACCTGGCCGACGCCTCTGCCGGCCTGCCCGGCCCCCTCGTGCTCGCCCTGTTGTACGCCGTGCGCAAGGACGCGGTGGTCTGGCGGGGGCGCTGCTGGGTGGTGGATCCGGTCCGGCTCGGGGAGCTCGTCCTCGACGAGGTCAGCGGGCTGAGTCTTCGCGTGGAGGTGGGCGAGGACGCCCAGCGCCTCGGCAGCCTGATCGGCGCCGAGCGGGGGGGCATGGACCTGGACACGCTGGCGGTCCTGTCCGGGCTGGGCGAGGGCCGAACGCGCAGCGGTCTGAGCGAGCTGTCGGCGGCGGGGCTCGCGCGACTGGAGGGAGGCCACGTCACCGCGGTCAGCGGCGCTGCGTCCGCGGCACTGCGCGATCTGGATCCCGAACCCCAGCGCACCCACAGGCTGCTGGCCGAGCAGCAGCTGGGGCGCCCCGGCGCCTCGGCCATCCAGCTGGGGTGGCACATCGTCGGCAGCGGGGACAAGCGCCTCGCCCGGAACGAGGGGCCGGCCGTGCTCGAGGCAGCCTGCATCCTCGATGGGGCCGAGGCGGGACAGCTGGCCGACGCCCTGTGGGCGCTGTCCGAGAGCGACGACCTCGCCACGGGACGGCTGCGTGCGCTGGTGGCGGCGGGGCGGGTGGACGAGGCCGAGCAGTTCGGCCAGCTCCTGCTGGACGAGCGCCAGCTGGGCACCGCCGCCGCCACGGTCCTCGGACTGTTGGCCCAGCTCCAGGCCACGGTTCGCAAGGACGACGCCCAGGCCCTGGACCTCCTCGAGCGCGCCCGCGTGGCCCTGGACGGCGCGCCGCTGCCCGAGGAGCTGGTGGAGATCAAGGCCAAGGTCCACTTCCGCGCCGAGCGTGCGTACGAGGCCATCGAGGCCGCCCGCTCCATCGCCGATCGGCCGCCGCCGGATGAGCCCGATCGCCTGGACCGCTGGCTCTCCATGCGCGTCACCTGGGCCCAGGCCCTGCAGCAGGTGGATCGCCTCGCCGATGCCGTGTCCCTCCTCGAGGGCCTCGACACCGCCGTGGGGGAGAATCGGGCCTCGCGGGCGCTGTACGACGCGACCCTCGGCCGTTTGCTCTGGCACGCGGGCCGCACCCGCGAGGCGGGCGACGTGATGGCTCGCGCCGCGGCCGAGGAGCGCGGCCTCCCCGCCGTGGATCGCGCGCGCATGCTGTCCAACGCGGGCCTGGCGCGGTACAGCATCGGCGATCGCAGCGGCGCGCTGAAGGCCTGGGAGCAGGCCGCGCTGCTGATGGAGCGGATGGGGGACGAGGCCCACCTGGTGGTGGTCCGTACCAACCTGTGCGTCGGGTACCGCGAGGCTGGCCAGTGGGAGCGCGCGCAGGAGGCTGGAGAGTGGGCCCACGAAACCGCCCGTGAGCTGTCCATGCCCGAATCCGAGGCCATGGCCGCGGGCAACCTCGGGGATCTGGCCCTGGCCATGGAGGAGCTCTCCCTCGCCGGTGAGTGGTACGGCCGTGCCGACACCGTGGCCACGGCGCACTCCCTCGAGGGGGAGAAGGTGGAGCTCGCCCGGCGGGAGGCCGAGCTGGCGGCGCGGCGCAACGCGGACGACGCGGCCGAGAAGGCCCACCGCGCCCTGGAGAAGGCCGACGCGGCCGGGGACGTGGTGGAGAAGGCGCGCGCGACGGCGCTGCTGGCCCTCGCCCACGCGCGCAACGGCCACCTCGAGGACATGTACCGCTGCGTCAACGAGTCCGTCGATCCCCTGGTGGAGGCCGGCGCCGCTGGCGAGCTCGCCGAGGTCCGGCTGTGGGCCGCGCGCGCCATGTTCATCTCCGGCCAGCGCGTGGACGCCCTGCAGCAGGCCACGCGGGCGCTGGTCTACGCCGACGAGGTGGAACACACCGAGCTGCGCAAGCGCGCCGATGCGCTGGTGGACTCCATCCGCCGTCTGCAGGACGACGACGGCACGAAACGCAGCGAGGACAAGCTGCTGGGCCTGGCCGTCGCCGTGGCCCGGGAGCGGGACATGGACGGCCTGCTCCACGCGGTGGCCGGCGCCACGCTGGAGCTGCTCGACAGTGACAGGGCCTTCGTCATCCTCGACCACGGCGACGAGCCGACGGTGGCTGCCACCGCTACCCGGCGTGGCGTGGAGCCGGGACAGCCCTCGTCCACGGTGGTGCGCAGGGCGCTGGACGCGGGCCGTGAGGTCATCGCCGCGGACGTGGACGAGCGCGGGGATCTGCGAGGCGCGCGCAGCGTCATGGACATGGAACTCAAGAGCGCCATGTGCGTCCCGATGTTCGACGGCGAGAACCAGGTGGGCGCCCTGTACGTGGACAGCCGGGTCGCCAGCGAGGTCGAGGTCACCCACTCGGTGGACCTGTTGCGGGCGCTGGGCTCCTTTGCCGCCGTGGCGGTCCACAACGCCCGGCAGCTCGGCGAGGCCGCGGCCCGCGCCGAGCAGGCCGCCGAGGTGGCCCACGATCTGCGCAGCCCGGCCGCGGGCATCCAGCTGGCCGCCCTGGAGCTGCTCGAGAACTGCCCCGGCAGCGGCCCCGAGCGGGACGCGCTGGTACGCATCCTCGACGGAGCGCAGCGTGTGCAGGGGCTCGCTGGCGAGTTCCTCGTCGAGCGAAGCAGCAGCCGCCGACCGCTGGACCTGTCCGAGCACGTCCAGCGCGCCCTCGACCTGCTCCGCTACGAGGCCGAGGCCCTGGACGTGCGTCTCGTCGAGACCCTCGAGGCGGGTATCGAGGTGATCGGCGACCACAACGGCCTGTCTCGCGTCGTGGGCAACCTCGTGGGCAACGCCGTGAAGTACTCCCCCGAGGGCGGTGAGGTGACCGTGATCCTGACCTCGGAGGGCGCGCGCGCCCGCCTGGTCGTCCGGGACAGCGGCCCCGGCATCCCCGAGGAGGATCTGCCCCGCGTCTTCGAACGCGGCGTCCAGGCCCGCGGTGCCCGGGAGGGGCAGGGCCTGGGCCTGGCCATCGTCCGGCGCATCGCCGCCGAACACGGCGGGACCGCCACGGCCATGAATCACCCCGGCGGCGGCGCCCGCTTCGTGGTGGAGATCCCCCTGGCCTGATCCCCTGAGATCGCCCAAACGCCGACGGCCGCCCCCTTCCTGGGAGCGGCCGTCAGGTCGTTCGAACGCCCGTCCTAGGGCGTGAAGGGGAGGGAACCGGCGCCAGCACCGGCCATGCCCACGGCGGGCGGTACGATGACCACCCCACCGCTGCCGGTGATGGCCGAGGCGCCGCCGTACTCCCCATCGTCGGTGACCCAGCCGCCCGAGCCGAGGATGTCGCCGTAGGGCGTGCCCTCGAGGGAGACCGAGCTGGTGGCCGAGGAGCCCAGCAGGACCGCCTCGCCGCCGAAGTCGAAGACCACGGCGTCGTTCCCGGAGCCGCCGGGCCCGAGGAAGCAGCGCTGGATCTTGCCCAGCGGGCACGAGCCGAGGCCGCCGCCTCCGAGACCGCCGAGCTTGGTGCGGCACGAAGGCAGGCCGAGCGGACAGGAGCCGAGACCGCCGCCCTCGATGGTCAGCAGGCGCACACCGATGAGCCCCAGCGGGCACGAACCCAGGCCGGTGCCGTCGAGATCGAGCTGGAACTCGGCCAGTTCGTAGTCGTTGCCCAGGGTGCGCGGCGGGAAGATGATGCCCAGGGGGCACGAGCCCAGCCCCACGCCGGTGTCGATGACGAAGTAGGCCTCGACCAGGTCGCCGAGCTCGGGGTCGACCTCCTCGTCCCAGTAGAAGGCGAGCAGCGAGCCGTCGAACTCGGGCTCGTCGGCCATGGCCGCGAGGATGATCGCCACGTCGTCGTCTGCGAAGAAGGCCGCGTCCGGGTGATAGACCACGCCCGCGTTCGTCACCGTGGGAACTTCCACGGCCCAGGCCATGTCCGCCGCGTCCGCAGCTGCGGCCGTACCCTCGACCACACACTGGCCGCCCGAGTCGGTGACGCAGGAGAAGAAGTTGCCGGTGGTGCCGGCCCAGGTCCCGTAGACCTCGGCGCCGGGGACCAGGCTTCCCGCGTCGTCCACCACCGAGATCTGGACCACGGGCTCGATGGCCGCGTGGGTCTCGTCGGTGTAGCGCAGGAAGGGCAGCAGGGCCACGTACAGCTGGCCCGCGTCGTCCACCTCGTCCGCGGCCGTGACACTGTCCACGGCCGCCCCGATGTCCAGGCAGCCCGCGCCCGTGCCGAACAGGTATCCCAGCTCGCCGATGGGCCGGGTGGCCGTGCGCTGGAGCACGTGGCGCACGTTGCGAGGGTGCACGCCCTGGCTGAGCAGGTAGGCCGCGGCACCGCTGACCATGGCCGTGGCCTGGCTGGTGCCCGCGTACAGCACGTACTGGGGCGTGTACGGGTCGTTCAGGGCGATGGTCTGGGCGAGGATGCCGTCATCCACGTCGTCGTGGTTCCTGTCCGCGCCGATGGCGCCGCCGGGCGCGACCAGGTCCACGCGGGGGTGGTCGTTGGAGTAGTCGGCCAGCTCCGTGTGGTTGTCGTTCTTCATCGCCGTGGCGCCCACGGCGATGACCCGCTTGTGGGCCGCCGGCCAGGTCACGATGCCCAGCCCCTGGTTGCCCGCGGCGGCGACCGTGACGATCTCGGCGTCCCAGGCGGCGTCGAGGGCGTCGGTCAGGGCGCGGGAGCCCACGTACCCCTCGGCAAAGGACAGGGACATGTTGATCACGTCCGCGTCCTTCTCCACGGCCCACGCGAGGGCGTCGAGGAGGAACAGCTCGGTACCGGCGTTGTCGTGATCCAGCACCTTGACCGGCATCAGCGTGACCTCGGGGGCCACCCCCGTGACCTCACCGACGCCGTCGAGGTCCTGCGAGGCGATGACCGAGCCGATGTGGCTGCCGTGCTGGTGGTCGTCGTAGGGCTCGGAGTCGTCGTTCACGTAGTCCCACGGATCGCTGATGTTGGTGCTGTCCAGGCTCGGCAGGCCCACGCCGGCCGCGTGGTCCTCGTAGGCGAGGCCCGTGTCGAGCACGGCGACCTTGACGTTGCCCAGACCGAATCCCGAGGTGTCCGCCGGTCGCGCCACGCCCTCGAGGTGCCACTGGTAGTCGGCGACGACCGTCGCGTCGTCACTGGCGCCGAAGATGCGCCCGATCGGGGCCGCATCGACCACGAAGGCGTCGGCGAGGAGCTCGTTGGAGAAGTCCCCCAGCGTACTTCCTTCGGGGACGGCGATGGCGGCGTACCCGGAGATGCCGGGCTGCCGGATGACCGTCGTGCCGTGGCGGCGCGCCACGGCGCTGACCATGGCTGGATCCACCCGGATCATCACCTGGCCCTGGACGTAGGCCTCCGGGTGCCGCGCGGCAGCCTCCCAGGTGTCGTGTCGTTCGACGAACCGTCCAGCGTCGTCAGCGGTCGGTGTGGATGGCGCGGCGCGGACGGCGTGCGGCGCGGCCATGGCAGCGGTGTCGTTTTCGTCGAGCGGGTTGACGTTGGCGCCGTCGTGCGTGCCGAACTGCCACGCGACCACCGTCGCGAGGAGCAGCCCGACCAGGACGAAGTACCTCTTGTTCCCGTTCGATCCCATCGTATCCCCCAAACCTGAGCGGAACTACCCCGCTCGGTTACACAGTCTCTCAAGAAATAAAAAGGGGGTAAACGAAAAAAAGAAAGAATCTCGTTTGCTCAAGAACTACGCGCAGTTGGAACCTCCGAGGTTTTTCGGAGAGTTTGGGTTATTCGTGCAGTTTCTTGACGATCGTGCTCATGCGGGAGCGCGCGGATCCGACAGCGCGCGCAGGCCGTCACCGAGCAGGTTGAATCCCAGCACGGTCAGGGCGATGGCCGCCCCGGGGAACACCGACAGCCACCAGGCGTGGAGCGTCCCCGAACCCACCATGGCCCCCCACGAGGGCGCGGGCAGGGGCACGCCCAGCCCGAGGAAGGACAGGGAAGCCTCGAGGAGGATGGTGGTCCCCACGAGCAGCGCGCCGTTGACGATGACCGGGCTGAGTACGCCGGGCAGCACGTGGCGGGTGATGACCGAGGCCGGGGACAGGCCCACCGCTCGCGCCGCGAGCACGTACTCGCGCTGCTTGATCGACAGCACCTGCGACCGCACCACCCGGGCCACGGGCATCCAGCCGGTGAGCCCGAGCACCCCGGCCACGAGCAAGACGCGCGAGCCGTCGTGGCTGCCCACGACCGCCACCACCGCCAGCAGCAGCACCAGCCGCGGCAGGGCCATGAGCAGGTCCACCACCCACAGCGCGGCCCGGTCGGCCCAACCACCCAGGTAGCCGGCGACGGCGCCCACGGCCGTGCCCACTGACGTGGCCACGATCACTGCCAGCAACCCGATGGGCAGGGAGATCCGCGCACCGTACAGCAGCCTCGACAGGCAGTCCCGGCCGACCCCGTCCGTCCCCAGCCAGAACGCGGCGCTCGGGGCCACGTGGGGCGATCCCACGCCCACGTCGTTGGGACCGTGGGGCGCCAGCCACGGCGCGAGCAGCGCCGTCAGGGCGACCGCCGCGACGAGCGATCCGCCCACCACCAGTCGTCCGCGCGCCGCCATCACCCCTCCAGCCGGACGCGCGGGTCGGCCCAGGCGCACAGGAGGTCGGCCAGTACGCTGCCGGCGAGCACCACCAGCGCGTAGACGAAGAAGCAACCCATCACCAGCGGCGTGTCGTGCTCCAGGATGGCCTCGAAGATCAGCGTCCCCATCCCGGGCCAGGCGAACACCCGCTCGATGACCACCGAGCCCGAGAACAGGAACGGCAGCGAGAGCCCCAGCAGCGTCAACACGGGCGGCAGCGCGTTGGGCAGCGCGTGCCGCAACAGGATGCGGCCCTGGCTGAGCCCGCGCGCCCGCGCTGCACGCACGAAGTCCTCACCCAGCGCCTCGACGAGCCCCGCGCGCAGGTGCCGCGCGACCACCGCCGTGTTGGCCAGGCCCAGCGCCAGGGCCGGCAGGATCAGGTGCGCCACGCGGTCGAGCAGCCGCGCACCCGCGCCCATGTATGGAGCCATGGGATCCGTGGCCTGGGAGGCTGGCAACAGGGGCCACCAGTGGGCCAGCAGCAGCACCAGCAACGTGGCCAGCCAGAACCCCGGCAGCGAGTACAGGCCCAGCGCGACCAGGTCGATCGCCCCGTCCACGACCCGGCCGCGCCACGTCGCCTGTGCCAGCGCCAGCCCGATCCCCAGGGCCAGGGTGATGCCCAGGGCCGCCGCGGACAGCAGGATCGTGTCGGGCAGCGACGCGGCGATGAGCTGCGCCACCGGCTTCTCGCGGGTGATGCTCATCCCGAGATCCCCGCGCACCAGGTTTCCCATCAGCGCCGCGTAGCGCACGTGCAGTGGGGCGTCGAGGCGCCACTTGTGGTGCAGGTCCGCGCGGACCTCGTCGCTGACTCCTGGGGGCAGCATGTGGTGGGAAGGATCCCCTGGCGCGGCCTCCAGCAGCACGAAGGTCAACGTGACCACGGCCCACACCAGTGGCAGCGCCATCAGCAACCTGCGGGAGACGTATCGCGACATGACGTCGCTACCGAGTGTACTTGACCTGGTCGACCGGCACCCACCACTCCCACAGATCCCCGAACGACGACAGCAGATCCACCTGAACGTCCTGGAACCGGCCGTGCACCCCCACCACCTCGTCCCACCACCACAAGAAGGTGTAGGGCTGGTCCTCGTACACCGCGTGCTGGAAGCGCCGCCAGATGTCAGCGGCCTCCGCCGGATCGGCGGTGGCCAGCCCCGCCTCGATCAGCGCGTCCACGTCCGGATCGGCGTAGCTGACGAAGTTGTAGGTGTGTCCGGGACCGGAGTGCCACTTGCCCGTGGGGTCCACGAAGAAGTCCATGGACCAGCCCCCCACGAGCGCGTCGAAGTCCTTGCGGATCGCCCGATCCACGTAGGTGTTGAACTCCACGGTCTCGATCTGCACCTCGACGCCGAGCTCCTTGAGCGCCGCCTGCGCGGTCACCGCGATGGCCTCGCGCCGCGGCTTGCCCGACGAGTTGAGCAGCGAGATGGAGAACCTCCGGCCCTCCCGGTCCAGCACGCCGTCCCCGTCGGAGTCGGTCCATCCCGCCTCTGCCATCAGCGCCCGCGCCGCGTCGAGGTCGTGGGGCAACAGCGACACGTCGTCGGCGTGGGCCGCGCACAAGGACGGCGAGATCGTGCCCACCGCCCGCTTCGCGAACACCTCCCCGGTCGCCTCGGAGGCGAACTGCTCGCGCATCATCCGGTCGATGTCGATGGCCTGGGTCAGGGCGCGGCGTACCCGGACGTCCCCGAGCAGGGGATGGGGACCGGCGTCCGCAGGAGCGGGGAGATCCTCGCCCGCCGCTGCCGCCAGCTCCTGATACCGCGCGGGATCGATCTGGTTGTAGCCCACGTACTCCATGGCCCGGTATCCGCGCCGCCGGATGGCGATCTCCGGGTGGTCCCTTGCCAGGCGGTCCGCGTCCGCCACCTGCAGCTCCGGGACCATGTCCACCGTGCCCGCCTCCAGCTCCAGCAGCTGCGTGGAGTACTCCGGCAGGATCTTGAAGATCACCCGGTTCAGTCTGGGCTTCATCGCCTCGGGCCCGGACCACGCCTCGTTGGGGACCAGCGTGATGGTCTGGCCCGGATCGCGGGCCTCGAGCCGGAACGGCCCGTTGGTCACCGGCTTGTCGTGGAATGCGTTGCCCCGCAGGCTGGCCCAGTCCGCGTCCGCGAGCGCGTGCCTCGGGATCAGCTCCACCCCCGTGGCGTGGGCCAGCATCGTCGGCTGGTCGTAGGCCTGGGTGAACTCGAACTCCAGGTGCGTGTCGTCGATCACCCGCGGCGCCGCGCCCGGGACCATGTGCTCGATGAAGTCCCGCCGCGGGCTCGCCACGGCCGCATCGGCGACGAGCTCGTAGGTGAACGCCACGTCGTGCGCCGTCACTTGCGTCCCGTCGGTCCAGGTGAAGTCGTCCGACAGGGTCATCGCCAGCGTCTTGCCGTCCTCGGAGAACGACCACGACTCGGCGATCAACGGCCGGTACTTCAGCCCGCAGTCGAACTCCGGCAACAGCGGCATCTGCGTGATCGCCGCCAGCACCTCCATGTCCGCCCCGGACTGCGGCACCACCGAGATCAGGCTCTCGACGTCCGCCGAGTACGCGATGATCAGCGTGTCCCTGGGGAACTCGTCCGCCACCGGCGCCGGCGCCTTCGGCCCACACGCCACCAGCGCCAGTCCCAGACCCAACGCCACGATTCGTCCTGATCGCATCCCCAACCCTCCACGAGGATCTGCCCTCATGGGGATCCTACCGGGTCGAAGAAGAAAAGGGACGCTCGCAAGAAATCAACAAACTCGACGAGTTTGTTGATTTCTTGCGAGCGTCCCCTTTCCCGTCAGGCCCACACGACCTGGCGGATCTGGTGGCCGCGGGCGATGCGGAGGGGCTTGCCGCGGGGGTCGAGCTCGAACACGGCGCGGCCGTTGGTGAAGACGATGGTGTCGTCGGGGGCGATGTCGAAGGAGACGACGCCCTTGGCCAGGGTCTCGGTGTGGCCGGCGGCGTGCTGGCGGACCAGCTCCCATGTCTCGGGGACCATCGGGGTGTCGTCGTCGCCGAGATCGGCGGTGTTGCGACCGCGGGCGCGCTCGGTGATGTCCACGACCTGGCCCCACAGCAACAGCTTCTCGTCCACCTTCTGGTCGGGGCCCCCGGCCTTGAGCAGGGGCTTGCGGGTGAACGAGGCGGTGAAGTTGTTGACGATGTGGAAGAACATCAGGAAGAAGTGCACGGGGAACAGCAGGATCGCGCGCAGGACCTCGAACCAGCCGGGGCCGCGGGGGCCCTTGTAGGGGCGGCGGACGTAGTAGAGGTTGCCGTCGGAGTCGAGCTGGGGGGACAGCAGGTCGTGGCCGGGGTCCTCGGCGAGGGTGGCGATGTCGCCGTCGGCGAAGTCGAGGCACTGGGCGCAGTAGGGACCGAGGGCCACGGGAAAGCCCTGCTCGTTCCTTCCCACGCCGGCGGACTGGTAGAGCAGCTTGCTGGGATCGGCGGGGTGCCAGCGGGGGGCCTCGTCCACGGAGTCGCCCTCGGTGATCTCGCGTAGACCCCCGCGGTGGATGTCGAGCAGGGCGAGGTTGGTGGTGCCGTTGCCCGTGATCAGCGAGCAGGTCATGGAGCTGTCGCCCGGGCCCGGCGCGATGCCGATGAGGTGGGCCTCGTTGGTGTGGAAGAGGCGGCGCTCCTCGGCGGTGTCGGTCTCCACGGCGAAGACGCCGCTGACCTCGCCGCTGTCGAGGCTGTACAGCAGCTGACCGTCGGTGCGACCGCGGCACAGGTGGTTGATGGGCGGCGCCGGGGTGACGGCGGCGTCGGCGGCGGCGTTGGCGAGCCCGCCGTTCATGAACATGCCGCCGGTGCCCTGGAACTTCCAGGCGTTGCGGCGGCGGATGGACAGGGCGCGGTCCTGGATCTGCTGGGCGAACTCGCTCTCGTGGAGACGGGCCTCGCCGTCCGCCCCGACCACGTTGAGCTTGCCTGCGGCGAGGAACGCGACTGGCTTGCTGGGCGACTTCATGGGCCCTCGAACACGTGGGCCGCGCCCGCTCTTCCGGGGCCGCGATCCAGGGCGTACAGGTCCTCGATCAGCGAGACGTGGCCGATGAGGTACGTCTCGTCCCACTCCACCTCCCAGACCACCTCCTTGTCGTGGGTGACCTCGCGGAGATCGGCGCCGGTGCCGTAGTTGATCAGGGTGTTGCCGTTGGGGAGGCGGAGGGCCTCGCCGGCGTAGGTGGCGTACCGGCCGACCCCCTCGCCGTAGGTCCAGATCTCCACCAGGGTCTGGTCGTGCTCGTCCACGATGAACTCCCTCGCCCGCTGCTCGGGAGGATCGGACAGGGTGTGGGTGGAGGTCAACAGGGTGCCGGCGTCGGTGTAGTAGGGGTAGTGCTGCATCTCGAAGCGGGACTTGGCCGGGTCGAAGCTCCAGCCGTCGGCGATGCGTCCGAACTGGTGCAGCAGGGTGCCGGTCTCCCGGTCGATCTCCACCACGGTGTCGCTGCCCCACATGGACCACAGGACGGTGTCGGTCCCGGGGACCCAGATCGTCTCGTTGGGATCGCAGCCCCAGACGTTGAGGTCGTACCCGTGGGCCCAGTCCATGCAGTTCCAGATCTGGCGTGAGGTGCCGTCGGGCATGAGCTCGGACAGCCAGGTGACCGGGAACCCGGAGTAGTCGTCGTACAGGACGGTGCCGTCGCTCGTCTCGGCGAAGGTGGAGCCGAGGAAGGGCACCGGGATCTCCTCGTCGTAGCCCATGCCGAGGGTCAGGCGGCGCAGCAGGGAGTCCTCCCCGTTGTCGCCCTGGTAGATGGTGGTCTCCTCCAGCAGCACGTGGGTACCGTCGAGGGCGACGCGGGCGTGCATGGTGCAGCGGCTGTGGGGGACGGGGTAGTACCAGACGATGCGCCCCTCGCGGTCGAGGACGAACAGGAACCACGGGCCGCGGTACCAGTCCTCGTTCTGGTATTCGAGGCTGGCCAGGAACCAGTCGCCGGGGCTGGTGGCGTCGCGCTCCCAGACCTTCAGGGACGGCTCGGGGAGCTCCCGGGGAAGCTCGCCGGTGGTCACGGTGTGGGAGGCCTCGGAGAACAGGCGCCGGCCGTCGATCTCGTTGACGAGGCGGAGGGTGACCTCGCTCTCGGCGGGGACGCCGAAGAGGGCCTGGGAGTGGCGGCCCGCGATGCAGGAGCGAGCGGGGGACCGCATCCAGTCCCGGCCGTCGAAGGAGTACTGGATCCAGGCGGCCCGGGTCGCAGCGTGCTGGGTCCAGGTGACCACCGGGACGGTGACGACCTCGGGGTGCAGGGACACCTCGATGTCTCCCAGCGGGGCGAAGAGCTGGGGCGCGGAGTCGTCGTCGCCGCTGTCGTCGTCGTCCGCCAGGTCGTCGTCGTCCGCCAGGTCGTCGTCGTCGTCTGCGGTCGAGTTGTCGTCCGCGTCGTCGTCGCTCGCGTCGCCGGCGCACCCTGCCGAGCCCAGCAGCAGGGCGAGCAGCAGCGAACAGAGGGTGTGGCGCAGGTCCATGGACGCGTGGGTCTCTCGGATCAGTAGGGCAGGCTCGCGTCGATCCAGTTGTACTCCACCTCGCCGGTGACCTCGTCCCACACGGCGTTGCAGAACGGCGTCCACGTCTCGTCGGGCTGCTGCTCGAGCAGCACCCAGGTGTGGCCCATGTACCGGATGTATCCCCGGCTGACCTCGCCGCCGTCGAGGGCCGCGACGCCGGCCTCGTCGAGACCGAACACACCCTCGCAACCCACGTCGGATTCGGCCACCACGGCCGGGTTGGCCACGACCAGGTCGAAGGCCCAGATGCACGCCTCGGTGAAGCTCTCGCAGTCGAAGCGTTCGACCACGGTGTTCAGGTCGTAGCGGATACGGCAGACGTCCTCGCCGTTGCCGTCGTCGGCGACGAAGTACATCTCCTCGGTGCCGGTGTAGTCGCCGTCGAGGGCGACGGCCTCGCCCGACTTGCCCGACAGGCCGATGCGTTCGGCGGTGTCGTCGTCATCATCGTCGTCCGCGGTCACGTCGTCGTCGTCGTCGTCCGCGGTGGCGTCGTCGTCGTCATCCGCGGTGGCGTCGTCGTCGTCCGCGGTGGCGTCATCGTCGTCGTCGCCGGAAGGGCAGCCCGCGAGGGCGAGTCCGAGCGCCAGTGCCAGGGCAATCCACGAGGTCTTGGGCATGGTGTTCTCCTGGGATTGGAGCATACCGGTTGGGCCGGGTTCGTCCAGGGCAGAACCGCGCTTGGGGTAGGATGTCCGTGACCCAATCCTGGACGGGAGAATCGATGAACGGCCTTCGAGCTTCGTGGTGGATCGCGGCGATCGTGGTGATCGCGCTGGTGGGATGTCCCGGGGACGACGACGACACGGTGGCGGACGACGACGACGTGACCGCGGACGACGATGATGACGACGCCACCGCGGACGACGACGACTCGTCGCCGGAGCCGCCCATGGAGTTCCTGTTCACGTTCGCCATCGTGGCCGATCCCCACATCACGTCCGCGGGCGAGAACCTCGAGCGCCTCGGCGCCGCCGTGGACTGGATCAACGCCGAGGCCGGGGCGCGGCAGGTGGAGCTGGTGCTGGTCGTCGGCGACGTGGCCTGGAACAGCGGCCTCGA
>CAYRNR010000094.1:0-35197 GCA_964425605.1 uncultured Rickettsiales bacterium
GCTCGCCACCCGAGAGCGTGATCAGCTCACAGCCGAGCTCGTCGAGCTGCGCCAGGATGCGACCCGGCGCGGCCCGACGACGCGGTCCCCACCGCGTGGAGACCCAGCGAGCAGGTGCAGCTGCAGACCCCGAGGCCTGCTGCGACGCCCAGCGAGCCCGAGGAGATCCCCGAGACCACGACGACACCCCCGTCGAGCGGGAGCGCGCCGGCGTGGAGCGCTCCGGGCACGCGACGGCGCAGGCGTGGAGCGTCGGCGGCGCCCGGGGCCGCCCCGCATCAAGAGGAGTCCACGGCAGAGGAGGAGTGGGATGCTTCAGGTGAATCCTGGAGCGCTCCCCAGCCCCAACGCCGGGTGACGGAGCGGACCGTGGAATCGCCCGCGAAGCAGGCGGACACGGCCCTGGAACAGATGGCCGAGCAGGAGCTGCTCGAGGTGCTGCGCGCCATGACCGTGCGCAGCCCCGAGGCGCGGCAGCTGCTCGTGGAAGTCCAGGAGCAGATCGACGAGTACTGGCGTATCGAACGGTTGAGACAGATCTCATGACACGATCAAGTACCTGGTTTTTGAAGTACGTGGCCGCGCTGGCGGTCCTCATGGTCCTGACCGGTCCGGTGAGCCGAGCCGAGGCCCAGTCCGCCGAGGGCGGAGAGGCCGGCAAGGAGGCCGAGGAGCCGGAGGAGGCCGCGACCGTCCTGGAAGGGGGTGCACCCGACGTGCGGGTGCTTGGCTTCCAGGACCTGCCGGGCGACTGCGATCCCATGGACGCGCGGTTCGGCGAGTGCATCGAGGAGGTGCGCTTCGTCGACATGGTGCCGGCGTTCAGCAACCTGCCGTCCTCGAGCACCCAGAAGGCCCAGTGGCGCAACTCCTCGCAGCTCTATGCGGAGCTGTGGGAGGACATCGCCCACCGCTGGTTCAAGGACGAGGACGTCATCGCGCACACCCTGCGCCTGCAGGGACTGTCCGAGCTGCCGACCACGTCCGAGCAGTGGGAGGCCTCGGTCCGCAAGGACAAGCGGGTCTACGGCGTGCCGGGGCCGGAGCTGTGGCTGGACTCCAGCCAGTGGATCGAGGGGCCGCGGGGGGGCGCCAACGCGTTCTTCCGCCGGGTGCGCTACCTGACCCCCGAAGGGCAGCACGCGCAGCCCGACATGGTGCTGCTCGCCGGGCGGTTCGCCCTGCGGTTGGGCTTCAACAGCCGGCGCCACGACTTCGACCTGATGAACGGCGACCCGATGAGTTCCGGGCCGTTCTTCGAGCAGATGTACCCGTACTCGCGGGCCATGGAGGCCTCGGGCGGCGAGCTCGTACCCCTGTCCCACTTCAGCGGCTACCAGGCCCGCGGGCGCGCCCGCGGCCGCATGCAGCAGAAGTTCGGGGAGATGAAGTGGAACGCGCGCCAGGAGTTCTACATCTTCGCGCGGCTCATCGCGACGCAGATCGCCCAGTTCGGCCTGGAGGACTACACCACCAACCACATGCGGGTGCTCACGGCGCTCACCGCCATGCAGTCCCCGCCCGGTGCCCTGGAGCAGCGCACCGGCCGCGCCGGCGACCTGGTCGCCGCGGCGCTCGGTGAGACCGACTCCGAGGAGGCGGTCGAGAAGCGCCTCGAGGAGGGGATCTACCGCCTCCAGCACGGGTTCGAGATCAACTACTTCCAGCTGCCCATCGAGCTGGTGGCCGAGTACCTGGCCGAGCTCCTGAGTCGCCGCGAGCTCGGCGAGGGCTTCTGGGCCGACTTCAACGACGTCCTCGTCTACGACCTCGAGGACCTGCTGCGCGACGCCGTCGGTCCCCTCGAGGGGCTGGACGAGGCCTCGATCCAGGCGTGGGTCAAGGCGTACGCGCGCCCCGGGACCTCCGAGGAGATGGTGGCCGGGCACGTCAAGCGCGCAGCCCTCAACCTGCTGGTGGAGGACCTCGAGAAGAACGATCGCGACGAGCTCCAGACCCGCATCCTGCTGGACCACGTGAACCTGGAGGTCACCTCCAGCTTCGACAGCGGCGAGGGGGTCCTGAGCACGCCGCAGAACCTCGTGGACGCCACCGCGGGCAAGTGGGAGGCGGTGCTGAGCAAGCACGGCTACCGCACGGCCCACTTCAGCCAGGGCCTCGGCGCGGTGGACCCCACGTCCATCTGTACCACCCTGGACGGCCCTTCGGCCCTCGAGGAGCCCTCCTTCGGCGCGGTCAAGCTGGACCTGCTGTTCGCGGCCGAGGAGACCACCGAGGACAACGACGAGATCCTGTGGCGTTCGCGCGGCCAGCTGCCCTTCATCATGGTGGACAGCCCCGACGTCACCACCCCCGAGGTGGAGAAGCTGGTCTCCCTGCCCGGCGGCCGCGCCCTGTACCGCGCGCGCTGGGAGATCTGGAGCGGCTGGCACCTCTTCTGGACCTCCCAGTCCTTTGCCCCTGCGCCCAACGAGCAACAGCGCGAGCTGCTGGTTCGCACCGGCGCCGTGTGCGACGACACCGTGCTCGCCGCGCCCGAGCTGGTCCCGACGCTGGTGCGCGCGGCCCTGCTCGACGGCAACTTCCGACCCACCACCCCGGTCATGAAGGGCGAGCGCTTCCGTCCGACCCACGAGCTGGAGTCCGCCTCCTCGGACGAGGTGGTCAACGCCGCGCTGGTGCAGGTCGAGCAGGGTGAGGACGCGAAGGCCCAGGCTGAAGCGGTGGCCGACGTCACCGAGGAGGTCCCGGAGACCATCCCGGACTCGGTGGACCTCACCGCCCCCGCCGTCGTGGGGCTGTTCGGCAAGCAGGACGGCACCGGCACGGTCGAGGAGCTGCGGAGCAACACCGTGTACCTCCACGGCGTGTTGCGTGCTCCGCTCTACGACCTGGCCACGGCCAACGGATCGACCCTGGTGGTGGTCTTCGACTCGACGACCTCTCCCAAGCGGTTCGGTATGCGCGATCGCCGGCCGAGGACGCCCTATGCGCGGCGCCAGCTGCGGGTGCTCAAGCCCAGCGAGGACGAGGACAGGTTCCTGCGGACGGCTGCGTGGGCCCACTACGTGACCCACCAGCCCGAGACCGCATTCCACCTCATCTCGCCGGCCTACCGCACCACGGAGTCGGTGGCCACGAAGACACCCATGCCGCGCTGGGGCCGCAACCGCAGCACGGACTGGAGCCTGATGGCGGGCTTCGGCTTCTTCCCCATCCGATACGCGCGCGCCAGCTGCGACGACATGTTCGAGGACGCCGATCCGTCCACCGTCTACTGCCAGTCGTCGGCGCGCTTCACCGAGGGCATCAGCCTCGACATCGGCGCGCTGGCCACCTGGTGGGTGGTGGATGATCACCGCTTCGCCCTGGAGATGGGCCCGAGCGTCAACCTCGACATCACCCCCGGCGGTACCTCCGGGATCTGGGGCCAGTACGACGACCGCACCAACGCCTGGGCCCTGCGGCCCCAGTTCGGTGTCCTGTTCGGTCTGCGCGGGATGCCCAACCCGTACCCGCAGGTGCTGCGCTCGAAGCGCCGGCTGCCCTGGGGCGCCGAGACCCCCGATGGCGCGAGCCGCGTCGGTCGCGTCCAGATCGGTTTCCGGGCCGGCTTCCTGCTCGGCCCCGGTTTCAACGGCCTCGAGGGCACCGTGCCCCTGGAGCTGTGGGTCGGTGGTTCGCTGCGGCGCAAACGCTCGCCCCACGCGAGCTTCACGCCGTACCACCCGGCGACCGTGCTCGGTCCGTTCATCCGGACGCAGTTCGAGTTCGTCCTCGCCGAGGACGAGACCCGCTTCAAGAAGCTCGACTACGGCATCACCGCCATCATCGGCATCCGCGGTCAGATCCGTATCAAGAAGAAGGCCGAAGGCCTTCCGGAAGGTCCATGAAGACCTACGCCCACGTAGCAGGGCTCACGCGGACCGTCCACGACGCACTCGTGTCCTGGGCCCGCGATCTGCTCAAGCAGGCCGACCTCGAGACCGTCGAGGTGTACGGACAGTTCCCGCCCGAGGGGACCACGTCCAGCCACCTCGTGCTGTTCCCGTACTGGGTCGGACCCACGCCGAAGCTGGTGGAGCAGGGGAGGCCCATCTCCCTGTTCAGCACCCAGACCTACGGCGACGGTCAGGTCAGCTTCATCCCCGTCGGCTGGCGCAAGCTGGGATCGGAGCTGGGCCGCCTCACCCGCGAGTGGTTCCCCCACACCCAGCCCATGGTGGGCGCCTCGGCGCGGCGGGACTTCCCCATGCCGCTGCTGTCCAACCTGCCGAAGCCGATGCAGAAGTGGTACAAGGCCCGCGACAAGGCCGCCGAGGACGAGTACTGGATCTCCGAGTGGGACGGCAAGAAGCACGCGCCGCCGCCGGCCCTGGGCTGGGCGCCGGGCATCCACCTCATCATCCGCTACATCGCCGTGGCCTCGGACCCGGGTCGTGGGACGTCCCAGTATTCGTCCACCGGTGCCCCGCTGGCCCTGCCCGCGCTGAGCGTGATCGCCACCGGCGTGCACCTTGAGCGGCGGGTGATGATGACCGTGGAGCCGCCGCCGATCCCGAAGCACCTCGTGTCCTACGTCGAGGCGGTCATCGACTCGACCAAGGGCGAAGACAAAAAACGCGTCACCTCGCTTCTGGAGCAGCTGGAGGCGTCCGAGGAGATCGGCATCGCCATCTCCCCGCTGGATGACCTGACCAACCAGGAGTTCGCGCTGCTGATGCAGGCGCTGCAGCGACCGCTGCAGGCCGCACTGAACTTCCAGATGCGCATCGTGCTCGGTGCGCGGCCCACGTTCGAGCCCGGCTCGGTCACGCGCGCGCGCGCGCCGCAACCGATGGAAGGCTTCCACGTGGACGACGGATCAGGATGAGGAGAGTCGCTTGAGCTTCTTGCACCACGTCGAGACGCAGCTCGCCCGGACGGTGTCCGTCCTCGGGCTGCCGCCGCGCGCGGAGTGGGTGCTGCGGATCCTCGTGCGCATCGACGTGGACGCCGTGGCCGCGGAGGAATGCCGCCAGGCCGACATCCACCACCGCGCCGGCGTCCTGTCGTGGCAGCGGCTGGTGGACCTCGACGAGGCCGAGGACGCCGATCTGGCCGGGCTCGAGCGCGCCGTGGTGGCGCTGTCCGAGTGGGAGCTGCTCCAGGTGGTCGGCCGCCTGCCCACCGACCCGGTGGTGCCGGGAGCGTCGGCGCTGCGCCTGACCCACTACGGGCGGACCTGTCTGGGCCTGGCTCCCGTGATTCGCTCGGAGGTGAGTGAGGTCGGTGAGGAGACGTGGCCGTGGACCATCCTCCACGGGACGAGCCGCGAGGCCCTGCTGCTGGAGGCGGGCAGCCTCATCGGCGATCCGTCGTACCACCTGTACTTCGTGCCACTGCAGCCCCAGGACACGGGTCCCATCTGCGGACAGCTGGCCGAGGCCCTGTGCTCGCGGGGCGCGGCCGTGCTCGACGGCTTCGCGCTGCGCGACAACCCCCAGGGGCTCGTGGCCCTGCGGGAGGTCATCTCCCGGACCCGGACGGCCGAGGCGCCGCGGGTGCTGCTGGTGCGGGATCCCTCGCCCTTGCGCGACCTGGCCTTCATGGCCGGCGCGCGCATGAAGTGGGTGGAGCCCGTGGTCCACACGCGTCGCGGTGACGTGGTGATGGACGAGCGCATCACCCGCAAGCTCGAGGAGGTGTCCGGGACGACCGCCGCCGACATCTGCGGCGTCCCCGACTCGGAGATCGCCAACCCGCGCCGTGCGACCACGACGATGGACGACCTGCTGTTGACCCGGGACGTGCAGCTGCAGCTCGATCGCGCGCTCGTCCACGCCCGCTTCCGCCTCGACGAGCTGCCCGGTCAGGTACACGTGCCCGGCAAGGGGCAGGGGTACCGGCTGCTGCTGTCGGGGCTGCCCGGGACCGGCAAGTCCCTGGCCGCCGAGGCGCTCTCCAACACCCTCGGGCGCCCGCTGATGAAGCTCGACCTCTCGGCGGTGCTGTCCAAGTGGCTCGGCGAGACCGAGAAGCTCCTCGCCCAGGTGTTCGACGTGGCCGAGATCGCCGGCGCCGTGCTGGTGCTCGACGAGGCCGAGGCCCTGTTCCGGCAGAGGGACACGGGCCAGTCCGGGGCCGGCGCGCTGGCCACCGGCGTGGCCTATCTGCTCACGCGCCTCGACCGCTACTCCGGGGTGCTCGTGGCCACGACCAACCGCATCCGCGACATGGACGAGGCTTTCTTCCGGCGGTTCGACGACTTCGTCGTGCTGCCGATTCCCGACGATGACACGCGCGCGCAGCTGTGGATGAGGATGTTGCCGAAGAACGGCGAGGCGGACGGGGTGGACTTCGGTTTCCTCGGCAAACGCTTCGCCATCAGCGGCGGCCTCATCCGTGGGGCTGCCATCCGCGCCACGGCGTGGGCCAAGGGCATGGAAACGCCCCTGTCCACGCCCATCGTGCTGGCCAGCCTGGCTCGAGAGCTGGGCAAGGCCGATCGCTCCACTGCCGAGGTGATGGTGGAGCCGTACCGCAAGGAGGTCAAACGCCTCCTCGGCGGTGATCAAGTTTCGAACCCGAGAACGGACAGGTAGGGATCATGGCCCATATCGTTCAGTGCTATGAAGCGCAGGCCCGACCCACCCAGGTGTCCTTGAACCTGGAAGCTGGTGAGTCGTTCACGGTGTACCTGCTGACGGACACCCTGAACAAGGCCGCGCTGGGATTGCGGCAGACCGTTCTGAGACGCCCCGACGAGGCGCCACCGGCAGACGCCGTCTTCCTGTTCTCGGCCGTCACGACCGACGACCGCGCCATCATGCGCGTGCGCAAGGTCAACCGGAAGGTCCCTGTGGACCTGCGGCGGCCGGAGATGGACAGCCTGGTGACCAACGGCCTGGAGTTCGAGACGGGCAGCCGCTTCCGGGTGGCGATGCCCGGCGCGGGCGCGGTCACGTTCGGGCTGCAGTACGCGGCGCAGGTGATCCAGGGCGCGAAGGCGTCCGTGGGCGGCGGCGGTCAGAAGCGCGCTGTGTCCGACGTGACCAGCATGTTGTGGATCGTGCCCACGGCCATGGCCATCATCAGCTCCCCCGGCGCCCGGGTCGTCGCCGCGATCCAGAACAAGCTCAAGAAGCTCGGCATCTCGCCGGGCATCATGATGATCTTCATCATGGCGCTGGTCCCCATCGTCCTGAGCGTCTTCTGGGGGGTCTGGAATTCCCGGAAGGCCGCGAACGCCGAGGAGGAGGCCGAGCGCTCCCAGGACGCCCTGGCCACCGCCGAGGCGAGCCTCGACGCCGCGCTCAAGGCGGAGGCGAGCTGCGTGGCCCAGCGCGAGGAGGTGGTCACCGAGCTCAGCGACATGGAGGCCAAGCGGGAGCTGCAGGCCGAGATCGCCCTCGCCACCCCCCTGGCCCAGACGATGGCCATCGACCGCGGTGGCCCCCGCATGGGCGACGAGGCCGCCCTGGAGATCGACAAGCAGTACATGAGCGATCTCCAGGACCTGGTCGTCGTAGAGATGCAGCTGATGCGCGGCGCCTCCAGGGAGGCCAAGCGCTGCCTGGGCTATGACGGCGTGCTGGGGCACGACCTGCCGAGGTTCATCCTGCTGTGGCACCCGGACACCAACCTGGTCTGCCCGGCGGGCTACAACGTGGTGGAGGGTGGCGTGGACCGGATGGGTAGCTGGGGCATCTCCGCCCGGGCCGCCGAGGAGTTCGGTGGCAGCCAGCCCAAACCCGAGGGGACCACCGGCCCCCTGACCGATCTGCGGATGAACGATCGCTGGTCGTCACACATCCTCGCCAATGGCCTGCGCGCGGTCATGGACTCGCTCCTCGGGGCCGACACCGAGGATCGGCCTCCGGTCTCCCCGGGACAGGCTCACGTGTGGTCCCTGGCGGTCTGGGACGCGTACAACCGCATGCCCACCCCGGCCGAGGGGGTGCTGGACCAGACCGTCGACGAGTGCGTCGAGGACCTGGTCGTCAGCCTCGCGCGCGCCTCGGATCCGGCCGTGCCCGGTGAGCCCGTGCTCCCGGACATCTCGCTGGTGGCTCGAGGCGAGCTGGCCCCGGCGGTCCCGCCGACGGCGGGCTGTCCCTGGCCGTCCGACGCGCTGCAGACCGGCGCCAAGTCGGCCATGCGCGCCGTGGCCCACATGTCCAACCTGTCCGCCACCGTGGCGCCCGATCCTGGTCAATGACGGTGATTCGGGGGATACTCTCGAGGTCTGGAGGAAGCTAGATGCCTTTGCTCGTCGCCACGGGAGCCTCGCTCACCTGCACCTTCGGTGCGGCGCCATCCACGTTCAACTCCACGACCATCAAGGTCAAGGTCTCGAACATGCCGGCCGGTACGATCATGGATCACGTGCCGAACAGCAACATCCCCCCCTTCGGCGTGTGCATGACGCCCTCCAACCCTGCCGTGGCAGCGGCCACCGCCGCCGCCCAGGGTGTCCTCACACCCATGCCCTGTATCCCCGTGACCACGTCGCCGTGGGCGCCAGGATCGCCGACGATAATGATCGAGAACAAGGTCGCATTGAACAACACCTCGACCTGCATGTGCACCTGGGGTGGGACGATCTCCGTGACCAACCCCGGTCAGGTCTGTTGCACGATTCCCTGAATTAACTGATACAGAATTTCGACGACTACGCGCTGTTGTCGGGGAAGGTGATCTCCACGGTCTGCGTGGCCGTGTAGCCCTCCTCCGAGGTGGACTCCACGGTGAAGGTGCCGGTGGAGCCGGGGACCCCGCGGGCCAGGGCGCGGTGGACGCGGCTGTGGTTCTGCTGGTCGAAGGCCCACCCGTTGTCGCCGGTGATGGTGGTCGTCGAGGGGATGGCCGTGCGCCAGCGCACCACCACCCGCGCCACGCCCACGTCCCGGGTGACCACGTTGATCAGCTCGAAGGGGGTGGGCTCGGCCGGAGGCGAGTATCCGAGCGCTGCGACGGGGTTCAACAGGCCGTGGCCGTAGACATCGTCGCGGCCCGCGGCGCCGAGGTCGTCGGCGGTGGAGGTGAGGGCGTCGCGGAGGTCCTCCACGTCGGTGACCCCGGCGGAGACCAGCAACGCCGCTGCGCCGGCCACGTGGGGGGTGGCCATGGACGTCCCGGACATGAAGTAGTAGCCGAAGTGCCCGGCGATGGTGGTCTCCTGGAGAACGCCGTCGGGGTATCCGTCGCCGTTGTGGTCGGCGCCCAGATCACCGCCGGGAGCCACGAGGTCGAGGGCCGCGCCCTGGTTCGAGTAGTACGCCACCTCGTAGTTGAAGTCCGTGGCACCCACCGCGACGGTGGTGTCGAACGCGGCCGGGTAGCCGACGAAGTTCGCGTAGCCCTCGTTGCCCGAGGACGCCACCACGAGCACGCCCGCCTCGTGCGCGTACGCGCACGCTTCTTCGATGACCATGGAGGGGGAGCCGGAGCCGAGGCTCATGTTGATCACGTCGGCGCCGTTGTCCACCGCCCAGATGATGCCCGCGGCCACGTCCACGCTGCTGCCCGTGCCGTCGGCGTCCAGCACCCTCACCGGCAGGATGGCGGCTCCGGGGGCGACCCCGGCCACACCCTCGCCGTTGTCCGTCGCCTGGGCGACGCTGCCCGCCACGTGGGTGCCGTGGCCGTTCGCGTCGGCGGCGTTCGCGTCGTCGTCCACGAAGTCGTACCCGGACAGGAGCGTCCCGAAGCCGTCGGGTCCCTCGGAGACCCCCGTGTCCACCACGGCCACCACCACGTCCGTGCCGTCGGCCGCGTCCCAGGCCGCGTCCACGTCCAACTGGTTCATGTGCCACTGCATGCCGAAGAAGGGGTCGTCGGGGGCTGCGGTGGCGCGTACCTCGACCAGGGGCTCGATCCACTCCACGTCCTCGAGGGCCTCGACCGACGCGATCACGTCCGCCGAGTCCGAGGTCAGCAGGAACTGGCGGTCCAGGCCGAGGTGCTCGAAGTAGAAGGGCTGGGCGCGGAGATCCCGGTGGACCGGTTCGAGTCGAGCGCCATCCAGGTGCGCCAGGACGGCGTCCATCTCCACCTCGGGCGCGAGACCGACGACGTACTGTCCAGCGATGGCGTCGGCCCACGGGTCGAGGAGGGAGGCCGGACGATCTTCGTCCACCACGATGGGAGTGCCCACGAACACGTCCACGGGCCACTCGCCGGGAACGACCGCTTCGGGCGGTGCGCACCCGCGCGCGTCAGTGCCCACTGCGGCGCCGGTGCCGCTGCCCAGTTGGCCCGTCATCTCCAGCAGGGCGACGACGATCACACAAGCGAGGATCAGACCCACGGGGATGGTGATTCTGCGTTTCATGGCCTCTCCAATGCCCAAAGACAACCAATCCAAAAATATTTAACGGCTCTTATTCAGTATTACCTGTAATCCAGCAACGTCCAAATCTGATGTTGTCGGACGAATCTAGAAGGTGTCGTTGATCTGACCGACCAGGGAGACGAGGGGGGCCGCGAGCATCTTCTCGAGCAGCCCAGCGACCAGCACGCAGGCCACGGCAGCCCCCCCCAGCAGCGCCACCTTGCGTATCAGGTGAACACGCTCGAGCGACGGATCACGGTAGCGGGCGATCAGTCGCACGACGCCCAGACCGCACAGCGCCATCAAGATGTATCCAACCGCTTCGAAGAGCACGTGGGGGAACACGCACGCCGAAACGACCAGCCACTTGCCCAGGACGTCGCCGCTCTGAAGACGTGCGATGAGCGCGAAGGTGGCCCCCCACACCGAGGCGTTCCAGGCGAGGACGAGCAGGGCCCCTCCCGTTCGATACAGCGCCGAGAGCAACAGGACGCCTACGAGGACCAGGAGGTTGTTGGTCCAGATGCCCGTGAGGAAGCCTGGCTCGAACCCTGGCGCGCCGAGCCGTAGCCAGGGCGCCAGCTGGCTGTGGAAGGAGTGGCGGACCTGCTCGACCGGCAGCAGGAGAGACCAGATGGCGTACGCCAGCATCACTCCGGCAAAGAGGGTCAGCACCCGCGACGCCAGCTGCATGTCCGCGCGCAGGTACAGCACTGGCGAGAGGCCCGCCGGCGACGCCTTGTGGCGGTCCACCAGGTGATCCAGGGTCGGGAGCAGCCCCAGCACGCACAGGAGCACGCCGATGGCGCCCGCGTCGCCCTCGAAGAGGTGCCGAGCCACGGCGATGCCCACGGAGCTGAACAGCAGCGAGGCGGCCAGCAGCTGGAGCGGGTGGGGGAGGGAGCCGCCGTAGATCTGCTCGACGATGATCGTCTCGGTCCCGACACCGACCATGGTGTCGCGCGGCGTGGCGCCGTTGCCCTCGCTGACCTCCTCCGTCATGCAGCCCCCTCGGCAGCGGGAATCAGGACCTGATGTCCACCACGGTCATGTGCCGTTCGTCGCCGTCGGCGAAGCTCCACACCGGCAGGTAGGCCAGGAAGACCTGGTCGGAGCTGAGATCCTCGTAACGGAACTCGACCACGGTCCCGGCGCCGGGGAGCTCGAAGTCCACGTACCACAGGCCGAAGTACTGGGTGGCGAAGGCGCCGTCGTAGACGAAGATGCCGACGTCGTCCGCGGCGTCCCACGGGATGAGCTCGTAGCCGCCGTCGATGGTGCAGCTGTCCTCCCCCTGGAGGTCGGGCCCCACGTCGATGGAGTTCTTGATCACCGCCATGAAGCCGGCCTCGGGCGCCGCGATGTCCACCCCGACCTGCTCATCGAGGTGGGCCGCCGTGATCACGGAGTTGGGCCACGCCGGCTGGTCGTTGACCCGGAAGAAGACGTGGGACGTGGTATAGGTCTCGGCGCTGAACTCCATGAGCATCCAGCCGTATGCGCAGTCCAGGGTGGTCAGGGCGTGGCCCTTGCCGCTGGTCGTGCCCTCGTCGATGACCGTGCCGTCGACGGCGCCGGTCTCGGCGTCGACGTCGAACACCCGCCACGTCGCCCCCTCGACGGGGGTGCCCACCTCGTCGCGGAAGATGAAACGCACCTGCTGTTCGGACGTCGCGCCCTCGTCGCAGGTGTTGTCGTCCACGGCGTCGTCGTCGCCCGTGGTGTCGTCGTCGTCGTCGCCGGCGCTGGAGTCGTCGTCGTCGTCGTCGCCGATGTCGTCATCGTCGCCGGCGCTGGAGTCGTCGTCCCCCGGGGGGCCCCCCTCCGCGGTCACGCCCACACAGCCGCCCAGGAGCCACAGCAGGATCAGGAGCAAGGGAAGGAATCGGTACATGTCAGTTCCTCGGGGCTATCGATAGGTGAGCAGGTCCAGGGCGCCGAGCAGGTCGTCGTCCGCGTCCAGCTGGATCAGGCCGGCGTTGGCCCCCAGCCACCAGGTGCCGCCCAGGGGGGTGGCGCCGCCGTCGTCCACCACCAGGCGGACGGCGTCGGGGAAGAGGCCGTAGCGTACCTCGTGCTCGGTACGCTCGGCGAGCTCGACGCTCCAGCTCACCGGCACACCGTCCAGGGCGCTGTCCGTGGTCGTGGCCTCCCCGACCTCCCACGACGACGGTCCCAGGACCACCGCCGGCGTGAAGGTCGACTCGGCGCCGTCGGCGTCCGCGATGGCCTGGATCACCACCGCGCCGTCGCCGTTGACGTCGACCAGGACCGACAGCAGCGCGTCGGGCTCCATGTCCTCGAGGCCGCGGCTGAAGTCGAACCACACCGCAGTGCCGTCAGCGACCTCGGACCGCAGATAGGTGAACTCGGAGTCCTCCAGGGGCCAGTCGCCGGTGACGTCGGTGCCGTAGTCCCAGGCGTGGTTGGCCTCGGGCACGACAAAAGCCGCCGTATCCACGGACGATTCTTCCTGGGAGGTGGTGGTGCAGCCCAGGGCAAGGAAGACCAAGGGGAGCCAAGTCGGTAGTAGACGTGGGAATCTCATGCTAACAATCCTACCTGGATCGCCCGAAGATGCGACAATCGACGTTCACCGAGGTCGAAACCATGCTCCGAAGACCCCTGCGACACGGGCTGCTCGGCCCGATCCTCGTGCTCGCCCTGGCCGGATGCCAGGAGTACGCCATCGAGGAGGTCACGTACACGGACGTGTTCTACCAGGGAGAGGCCCTGTCGGGCGTCGATTTCCTGTGGATCCTCGACAACTCCGGGACCATGAGCGGGGAGCAGTCCCGCCTGACCAGCAGCATCGACGGCATCATGACCCTGTTCGAGGAGTCCGTGGCCGACTACCGGCTGGGGGTCATCACCACGGACATCGAGGACGAGGAGCACCGCGGCAAGCTCCAGGGCGAGCCCACGGTCCTGGGGCCGGACACGCCCTCGCTCACCGCGGCCTTCCTGGCCAACGCGGCGGTGGGCACCGAGGGCAGCCGCAAGGAGCAGGGCTTCGAGGCGCTGCGTCTGGCCATGACCGACGCCCTCGACGACGGCTCCAACGAGGGGTTCTTCCGTTACGAGGCCGCGCTGCAGGTGGTGATCGTCAGCGACGAGGACGACCACGGTGAGGAGATCGTCAACGACGTGGTGGCGGGGCTCAGCGAGCTCGTCCCCGATCCCAACCAGTTCAGCATCCACGCCGTGGTCGGCGACGAGCCCACCGGCTGCCTGGCCCCCGACGCCTCGGCCGAGGCGGGGCTCCGCTACCTGGAAGCGGCGCGGCTCACCGAGGGCTTCAACGGCTCCATCTGCCTCGACGACTGGACCGACCTGCTCGAGGGCATCGGCCTGGCGGCGCTGGGGTTGCAGAACTCCTTCGTGCTCACCTACGAGCCCGATCTCGAATCGCTGGAGGTCACCGTGGACGAGGTGGTGATCCCCCAGCGCGCCGTGGACGGCTGGCAGTACGACCCCGGCGAGAACTCCATCCGCTTCACGCGCTACGCCATCCCCCGCGCGGGGATGGAGGTCGTGGCCAGCTACCACAGGAAATAATCCGATGCGCATCTACCTGGTGGCACCGCTGTTGGTCCTGGCCTGCGCCCTGGGCTGTGACGAGAAGACCGAAGGGGACTTCAACTCCCCGGTGGAGCTGGTGGAGGTGCTCCCGGAGGAGCAGTCGGTGGAGGTCTCCCCCGGCGCGCCCCAGTCCATCCAGTACATGGCCCACATCACCCGCGAGGACGGCACCGAGCAGGACCTCGCCGAGGTGAGCTGGACTTCGAGCAACCTCTCCCTGGGCGAGTTCGACGACGCCGGCGTGTTCCACACCACCGACGCCACCGGCGGCCAGACCATCATCCGCGCCACCTACCTGGGCGTGACCGGCGAGGCCCTGCTGACGGTGAACTACACCCTGGAGATCGTCGAGGGCGACGCGCCCGAAGGGGCCGCCGCGCTGTTCGCCGACGCGCCGGTGGAGGGCTCCGCCGACGCACCCACGGTCATCTACCCCTACGACCAGGTCCGCATCCCGCGCAACACCCCGCAGATCACCTTCATGGTCGAGCCCGGCGAGGTGTGCAACCTGTTCGAGTACAGCTTCACCACGGCCACGACCCAGGTGTTCGTCTACACCACGGACGTCTCGTGGGTGCCCGAGGACACCGCCTGGAACGCCATCGCCGCGAACAACGGCGGCAGCGACACCACCATGGAGCTGTCCTGCGTCGAGTACCACATGGACGGGACCACGCCGGTGGCGGACAGCGACGTGCTCGCGGCCACGGCGCCGATCACGCTGCGCGTATCGCGCCTCGACGCCGCGGGCTCCATCTACTACTGGTCGGCCAGCAACGAGGGGGTCTACCGCATCCTCTACGGCGGCTCCCAGGCCCAGGCCTACTACGGCCTGACCAGCTACGGCCACTGCGTCAGCTGTCACGCGGTCAGCAACGACGGCACCATGCTCTCGGTGACCTACGACGGCGAGAACGCCGTGCTCGGGCTGCTGGCCATGGACGACCCCACCAACGACGACATCGCCCCCATCGCCTACGACGACGGCGTCCACGGGAACTTCAAGTCGTTCTCCCCCGACGACTCCCAGCTCGTCGTGACCTACGAGGGCATCCTCCACGTCTACGACACCGCCACCGGCGAGTTCCTCTACAGCGTCGAGCTCGATCAGCCCGTCACCCAGCCCAACTGGTCCCCCAACGGCGACAAGCTCGTCGTCGTGCTCATCGAGGAGGACTACTACCGCCGTGACACCGCCTTCTCCGAGGGCGCCATCGCCCTGCTCGACGTGGACGAGGACGGCATCATCGGCACCGAGCCCACCATCCTCGTGCCCGGCGAGGCGTTCGCCAACAACTACTACCCGGCCTTCTCCCCCGACGGGAACTGGATCGCCTTCAACAAGTCCTGGGACGCCGGCCAGCAGCTCACCACCTTCGACTCCTACGACGATCCCTCCGCCACCTTGTTCGTCGTCTCCGTCGACGGCGAGAAGATGTACGAGCTCGCCGCGGCCAACGGCTACCTCAGCGACGAGATGACCCCCGAGGACGAGGTCACCAACTCCTGGCCCGGCTGGGCGCCGCTGCCCGACGCCGACATCGCCTGGATCGCCTTCTCGTCCAAGCGCGACTACGGCTTCGTCACCTCCATCGACGACAACCGCCCCCAGATCTGGGTCACCGGCTTCGACCTCGAGGCCGCCGAGGATGGCAAGACCGAGGACCCCTCCAGCCCGCCGTTCTGGCTGCCGTACCAGGACCACGAGTCGAACAACCACATCGCGATCTGGGGTCCGGCCTAGACCCCGCTCCCGTTCCCGCTCCTCACCCGTTCCCAATCGTTGCGCCTTTGCGTCGTCGCGTCGTCGCGTGCGTCTTCTCGTCCCAGCGTCGGATGGGGGAAGCACGCCACGACGCCACGACGCAACGGCGCGACGCCGGAAGAGAAGGAGGAAGGAAGGAGTGGGAGAGAATGGAGTGAGGAGGGGGATCTACGCGCGAGCTCTGCGCCCGGGACGGGTCGTTCGAATCCCATCGAACACCACCGACACGTTCATCGTCGGCGGCGCGATCTCGCGCAGGCGGGCGGCGGGGAGATCGGAGTGCTCGCGGGGATCGCGGCGGATGCGGATGCGGACGACGGCGTCGTGGGGGAGGTTGTGGAGCATGCGGCGGAGCTCGCCGTCGGTCTCGCGGGCCGTGGTGGGCTCGTAGGCGATCTCGACCATGGGGCGAGCGGGGAGCTGGCCGAACTGCCACGAGACCAGGCGGCCGCCGTCGGGGGGGGAGGGGGCGACGCGGGCGAGGACGTAGCCCTTGCGCTCGTCGCGCTCGGCGAAAGAGGTCCGCTCGATGGAGCCGGGATACAAGACCGGCGCGCGGAGGGGGCGACCCCGCGGTCCCGTCGTCAGGACCTGGTGGCGGTGCACGTGACCCGTCATATAGGCAGCGAAGCCAGGGGGCAACGCCGCAGCGGGGATGATGTCCGGGCCGCGCGTGAACGTGAACCCCGAGACGCGCGAGCCCTGGACCAGCTGGTGGAAGCACAGGACGCGGGCGTCCGCCTCGGCGAACCGCCAGTCGGCCTGGCGCAGGATGTGGCCCAGGCCCAGCTGCCCCACCTGGGGTTCGTACGGGAATCCCACCATCGCCAGACGGAACCCCGCCACCTCGGTCACGAACGTCCGCGGCCGGTCGAAGATGTGTACGTTGTGGTGCCGCGCCAGCAGCCCGAACGGGATGTGCGATCGCTCGTGGTTGCCCGGCACCAGGAACACCGGCACCCCGGCGTCCGCGACCCGGAACAGCGGCTCCATCGCCCGCTGCACCAACGACGCCGGCACCCGGCTGCGGAACAGCAAGTCACCGCCGTGCACCACCACGTCCGCCTCGCCCCTCAGCGCCGGGCGCAGCGCCCGCTCGTAGTTGGCGAAGAAGTCGTCCCCGCGGCGCCGGCGGATGATGCGGGGGCGCGAGGGGAGATCGAAGCCCAGGTGGGTGTCGGCGAGCAGCAGGATGCGCGCGGTGGGGAGGCTGGCCTTGGACGAACTGTTCACGTGTTCAGTATACTGAACAAGTGTTCTACTGGCCACCGGAAAGGGAAGGGAGGGGAGAGGGGAAGGGGAATCACCACAGAGATGGGATGAGAAGGCCGACCTCCTTGGCGGCGTACCATTGGTCGCCAAGGTGTAACGGGCTCATGGGCCCAACAAGGAGGTCGGCATGGGACAGTGTACAGGATGGGTTGCGGGATTGGATCTGGGCGACAAGTACAGCTACCTGGTCGTGGTGGACGCAGCGGGGGACATCGTGGACGAGGGGCGGGTTCGCACGACACGCGCAGGCTTGCTCCGACGGTTCGAGTCGATGGAGTCGATTCGAGTCGTCATCGAGGTGGGGACCCACTCTCGCTGGGTGAGCTCGCTGTTGGTCTCGCTGGGCCACGAAGTGCTCGTGGCCAATGCCCGCAAGGTGTCGTTGATCTCGCAAAACACCCGGAAGAGCGACCGGATGGATGCGGAGTTGCTCGCTCGTCTGGGGCGTTCCGACTCGAAGCTTCTGTCTCCCATCAAGCACCGCGGAGCGGATGCCCAGGCGGCGCTGGGGGTGCTCAAGGCACGAAACGCCCTGGTCGATGCGCGTTCGAAGCTGGTCAATCACGTGCGGGGCATCGTCAAGTCGGCTGGACATCGCCTGCCGTCGTGCTCGGCGAGGAGCTTTCACAAGCTGGCCGACGAGGTGCCCGCGGAGCTGGGCGACGCCGTGCTCCCCGTGATGGCGGCCATCGAGCAGTTGACCGAGCAGGTCCGAGCTTTCGACCTGCGGATCGAGCAGATCTGCGAGGAGTCGTTCCCGGCGACGGAGCTGCTGCGAGGGGTCCAAGGTGTGGGTCCGATCACCGCACTGGCGTTCATCACGACGCTGGAGGACCCGAAGCGGTTCAAGACCAGCCGATCCGTCGGTCCGTACCTGGGTCTGGTCCCCCGACGCGACCAGTCGGGCGAAGTGGACAAGCAGCTTCGGATCACCAAGGCCGGAGATACGTTCGTGCGGCGACTCCTGGTCACCTCGAGCCACTACATCCTCGGCCCTCACGGCCCTGACACTGATCTCCGACGATGGGGACTTCGTCTCGCCGAGCGCGGCGGCAACAAGGGCAAGAAACGAGCCGTGGTGGCCGTCGCCAGAAAGCTGGCCGTGCTGCTGCACCGTCTATGGCTCAACGGGGAGATCTACGACCCGCTGTACAACGCGCGAACACGAGGGGATCTCGACCGCAGTGGCGCTGCAGCATGAGCGACGACTGACGGGAGCCAGGGAGGTCAGGAAACGGGTCAAGGCGATGAAAGGAAACCAGGCCACGTGATGTCTCTCGTCCCATGCCGGGTCCCGGTGACTGCGTTTTGTGTCCAGACCCCAGGAGGTCGCCACGGAGATTGCAGCACCGCCCCGGTCGGACCCCAGCATGCGGCGGGCTCGCAGGAAATGAGCCCCTCGATGACCGCGAATGGAAGCACAGGCTCCGGGGCGACGACATCAGCGGGCGGGCAACGCCTCTTCAGAACCAACGTTGACAGGGGAAGGCCTTCTCATGGAAGGACACGGAGAAGAGAGGAAAGAGAAGAGACGGGAGAGAAGAGAGACGGGGAGATTGGGGGCCAGTATGACCCTCCTGCCTTTCCCTCTGTGTCCTCTGTGTCCTCTGTGGTGAATTCCGGATCTCCGGTCTCACGCCCGCAGGAACTCGAACTTCCCCTGCCCGCAGGCCGGGCAATCCGGATCGCGCTTGACCTCGAGGTGGCGGAAGGAGCGGGTCCAGAGATCCACGTGGAGGAGGCTCGTGGGTTCGAGGTCGGGATCGAGGAGAACCTGGTAGGCCTGGGTGACCTGGAGGGTGGCGATGAAGGCGGGGGCGGTGTTGAGGACACCGTGGGTGGCGGTGGTGGGGAGGACGCCGGGAGGGGGTGGATCGGGGAAGAGGCAGCGGAGGCAGGGGCCGCGGCCGGGGAGGATGGGCATGGTCATGCCGACGGTGCCGATGACGCCGCCGTAGATCCAGGGGATGGAGTGGGCGAGGCAGGCGTCGTTGAGCAGGTAGCGCAGCTCGAAGTTGTCGGCGCCGTCGAGGACCAGGTCGACGCCGTCGATGAGCTGCTCGATGTTGGTGGCGTCCACCTCGACGAAGTGGTCCTCGACCGTGACGCCGGAGTTGATGCGGCGCAGCTTGCGGGCGGCGGCCTCGGACTTGGAGCGGTGGGCGCGGAAGTCGTCCTCGTCGAACAGGACCTGGCGGTGCAGGTTGTTGGGCTCGAGGCGGTCGCGATCGACGAGGCGCACGTGGCCGACGCCGGCGCGGACGAGCAGGGTGGACTGGTTGGAGCCCAGGGCGCCGCAGCCGCAGACGAGGACCTTGCTGGCCAGGAGCTTCGCCTGGCCCTCCTCGCCGAGCTCGGGCACGAGCACCTGGCGTTCGTAGCGGGGATCGATCATGCACCCTCCGCGGCGCGGGGCAACGCAGCGTCGATCCAGCCGCTGCCGAGCACCCGGTCCCCCTGGTAGAGCACCGCGGCCTGGCCCGGGGTGACGGCCCGCTGTGGCTGGTCGAAGGTCACCCTGATCCGATCATCGCCCAGCTGGCTCGCGGTTGCACCCACGGGGCGGTGGCGATAGCGGATCTGCACCTGCGCGGGCTGGCCGAGGACGGGCTCCCCCAACCAGGTCACGGCGCTCGCGTCGAGCCCGGAGGTGAGGAGGTCGTCGGCGTCCGTGCTGACCACCACCAGGGCCGCGGCCGGGTCGATGGCCACCACGTACGCGGGGCGCCCCAGGGAGATGCCCAGGCCGCGCCGCTGGCCCACGGTGAAGAGGTGGATGCCGTCGTGGGCGCCGAGTACGCGCCCGTTCAGGTCCACGATGGCGCCCGGGCGGGCGTCGGCGCCGTAGCGGTGACGCAGGGCCTCGGCGAAGACCTCGCCGCCTCCTGCGAAGCAGGCGTCCTGGCTGTCGGGTCGTTCGGCGTTGGGCAGAGCCTGGCGGCGGGCCGCCTCGCGCACCTGGTCCTTGGTCATCCCGCCGACGGGGAACAGGGTGCGCTCCAGCTGACCCATCTCGAGGCGCGCCAGGAAGTACGACTGGTCCTTGTCCGGATCGGCGCCGCGGACGAGCTGGGAACGCCTCCCGGACCGCCGCAGTCGCGCGTGGTGTCCGGTGGCCACCCAGTCGGCGTCGAGCTCGTCGGCGCGCTTCAGCAGCAGGCCCAGCTTGACGTGAGGATTGCACAGGATGCACGGGTTGGGCGTGCGGCCGAGGGCGTACTGGTCCCACGAGGGCCCCAGGACCTGGCGGTCGAATGCGGCTAGGCCCTCGAGGATCTCGTGGCGGATGCCCAGGCGATCACACACGGCCCGGGCCAGGCCCACGGCCTCGGCGTTGCAGCAGCTGGACTCGGTGGAGGCGTCGTCGCACGACCACAGCCGCAGGGTGACCCCGACCACGTCGTAGCCCTCGTCCACCAGGACCGCGGCCGCGACGGACGAGTCCACGCCGCCGCTCATGGCCACCAGGGCGCGAGGCGGTCGAGTCACGGCGAACCCGGATCCGTCGCTGGACCTTCGACGGTGAGGCCCGCCGCGGCGATCATCCGCAGGTCGTCGGTGGCGTCGCGACCGGCCGTGGTCAGGTAGTTGCCCACCATCAGCCCGCTGGCGCCGGCCAGCAACACCCACGAGTGCAGGTCGCCCAGGGCGTGTTCGCGCCCACCGCAGATGCGGATCTCCCGGTCGGGCATCATCAGCCGCGCCACGGCCACCGCCTTGAGGCAGTCCAGGGCGCCGATGGGCTCGATGGACTCCAGCGGTGTGCCCTCGATGGCGTGGAGGAAGTTGATCGGCACCGACTCCACGCCCAGCTCCCGCACCTTGGCCAGCAGCTCCACGCGCTGGGCCGGCGATTCGCCGAGGCCGAAGATGCCGCCGCTGCACAGGGTCATGCCCACGTCGCGCGCCGCGAGCAGCGTGTCGTAGGTGTCCGAGTAGCGGCGCGTGGTGCAGACGTTGCCGAAGTGGCTCTCGGCCGTCTCGAGGTTGCAGTGGTAGCGGGTGAGGCCGGCGTCGTACAGCTCGGCCAGGACCTCGCGACCCACGCGTCCCAGGGACGCGCAGGGGGCCATCGGCGTGGACTCGGCGACGGCGCGCGCGGCCTCGACGAGCACCGCCACGTCCTTGGGTCGTGAGATGGACCGACCCGACGTCACGAAGGAGAACCGCGCCACGTTCCACGGCTGCGCGGTGTGCGCGGCCTCCACCAGCTCGGCCGCGGACAGGAGCGGGTGCCTCTGGATCTCGGCGGCGTTGTGGCTCGACTGCGCGCAGAACGAGCAGTCGTCGGGGCAGCCGCCGCAGCGGGCGTTGACGATGGCGCACAGCTTGATGCCGCCGCTGGTGTGCTCCTCGCGAGCGCGGGCGGCGCGGGAGAAGAGATCTGCGACGTCGGCGCCCTGGCACTCGATCCAGTCCAGGGCCTCGGCCACGTCGATGCCGGTCATGACAGCCCCTCGTTCATCGCCCCGGTGCGGTAGCCCTCCAGGTCCACCGCGACGTAGAGGTAGCCGGCGTCCTTGATGGCCTGCACCAGGTCGGCCCTCGTTGCGGGCTCGGCCAGGCGCACGATGTCCGCGGGGGGGACCTCGATGCGCGCGACCTCGCCGTGATCGCGCACGCGGACCTGGGCGAAGCCGCGGTCGAAGAGGGCCTCCTCGGCCCGGTCGATGCGCCTCATCCGCTCCGGCGTCAGATCCTCACCGTAGGGCACCCGCGAGGCCAGGCAGGCCATGGCCGGCTTGGACCAGGTGGGCAGGCCCATCTCCCTGGACAGGGCCCGGATCTCCTCCTTGGCCAGGTCCGACTCCACCATGGGGGCGCGCACACCGAGCTCCTTGGTGGCGCGCGAACCGGGCCGATAGTCGCCCAGATCGTCGGTGTTGCTGCCCTCGATCACCACGGCCAGTCCCTCCTCCGCGGCGATCCCCTGGAGGGTGCGGAACAGGATGCTCTTGCAGTGGTAGCAGCGGTCCGGCGGGTTGGCGGCGAAGGTGGGATCCGCGAACTCGGTGGTGTCCACGAATCGGTGGCGCACCCCCAGCTGCGCTGCGATCTCCTCGGCCGAGCTCAGCTCCCGCAGCGGGACGCTCGGCGAGCGCCCCGTCACTGCGAGGACCCGGTCCCCCAGGGCCTCGACCGCGGCCGCGGCCAGGAACGTGGAGTCCACGCCCCCGGAGAACGCCACCAGGGCGCCGTCCGTCGCGCGAATCCGTGCCACCAGGTCCTCGTACTTGTCCTTCAGCGTGCCCATGGCGGTCCCTTCGGCGAGAAGGCTAGTCAGATGCTACCTCATGTCAACAAAGAACATCAGTTCGGTAGACATTCGGGTCCAGGGTTCCGATGTACAATGCCGAGCCCTGAGGTGCGACGATGATCCTCGACAGCCACTGCCACCTGTTCACCGGGGCCACCATGGCGCACATGGGGGCCATGCCCGCCATGCTCGAGGAGCTGCACCTGGACGTGGAGTCCGCGTCGGCGAGGCTGCCCGCGGGGGCGATCCAGGCGTCGGCCGTCGAGCACGGGTTGCACACGTGCGTGCTGTTGCCCAGCGCGTCTGCCGACAAGGTGCGCCGGGTCAACCAGATCTACGCCAGCGCGGCGTCCCGGCACGGGAGGCTGATGACCCTGGGCACGCTCCACCCCGGGATGGAGGGCCTGCACGACGAGATCCGCCGCCTGCTGCGCGACGGCTGCCGGGGCATCAAGCTCTCGTCGTTCTCCCAGAGGTTCGATCCGACCTCGCGGCGATCCCTGGACATGCTGGCCGCCCTGGAAGGGGAGGGCGGTGCGCGCGGCGCGCGGCCCGTGGTGGTGATGGATACGTACACGCGCGCCCATCTCCACTTCGACGCCGATCCGGACCACCTGACCACACCGGACAGGTTCATGGAGCTGGTCCGGCGATTCCCCGGGCTCACCTTCGTGGGCGCGCACATGGGCGGACTGGCCGCGGATCCAGATGAGTTGCTGGCCACGGTGCGGCCCGAGCCCAACCTGTACCTGGACACCTCCAACGCGGGGCACGTGCTGCCCCTGGAGGCGTTCGTGGAGCTGGTGCAGGTCCACGGCCCCGAACGTATCCTGTTCGGCACGGACTGGCCGTGGTTCGCCCACGACCTGGAGGTGCCGTTCATCCTGCGCCTGCTCGCGGTGGCCGGCCTCGACGCGGGCCAGCGGGCCGCGGTCATGGGAGGTAACGCCCTCGACCTGTGGGGCCTGGAGGGTTGACGACCGGGCGCCCGAACGCTCCCGTCAGCGCAGGCCGCGCCGCACCGCGAGGAGCACCGCGCCTCGGACGAAGCGGGACAGGTCGTCCAGGTTGGGCTCTGCGAGGACCTCGGCGCCGTACTCGGACTTCTGCGTAGTGCACTCGAACTGCAGGGTGTGCACGTGCCCATCCAGTGCCGCCACCACGCGGTAACTGCTCGTTCCGTGCGGCACGAAGTCGTCCTCGAGGCCGCGGTCCGCGGTGAACCCGAAGGTCAACGCGATCCCGCACAGCCCGAATGCCGTGAACCTCAGCTCGAGGCTGAAACGGCCGCTGTGCTCCAGGTAGCCGAAGGCCGTGCGCAGGCGGTACTTGTTGCCGCGGAGCCGTGGTTCCAGCAACAGGCTGGCCGGCGTCCTCTCCGCGACGGCGAGCTGGGACTGGACGAGCCGCGCGAGCCACTGCAGCAGGGTCCAGAGGTCGTCGATCCGCGCCTCGGGGAAGTCGGGGTTGTGTTCGACGAACTGCAGCAACGTCGCGTCGGGTATGGCCTCCACGTCGTGGCGTGGGGGTTCGTCGTCGGGTGCGCGCGCTGGCGCCTCGCGGGACCCGAACGGGCCATCCGCCGACTCGAACTCCACCGAAAACGACATCTCGCTGGGCGTGTCGTGTGCGGAGTCCTCGTCGACCGAGCCCCGGTTCAGCTCGGTCATCTCAGGGGTGAAGTCGAGGTGGACGCTCACGGGTGCACCGGCGTCCTGCGCGGGCGGCTCCCCGCGCGGTACTCCCCCCTCCTGTCGATCATCTATACCCATGGGCTCGCCTCCCTCACCGCCGGCGCCTTCCCGTCGATGGAGTCCTCATCCCGAGGCTATGGGTAGGGGCGGGATTGGGTCAACGAATAGATGGCCTTGACGTACAGGGGCTCACGGAGTGATACCTTTGCGCACGATGAGACTGCACGCGACAGGGGCCGCATGGCTCTTCATCCTCGCGGTTGCCACCGGCTGCCGCTGCCACTCGGATCCGTCCCGGGAGGCGGCCACGGACCCGGGCGAGCCCATCGTCGCCCTGGCGACCCTCCCACCGCTGGCCGCGCTGGTGCGCGACATCGGCGGCGATCGGGTCGACGTGACGGTGCTGGTCCCGGCGGGACACAGCCCCCACAGCTACGAGCCCACACCCGGCCAGCTGGTCGAGGCGTCGAAGGCGAGGTTGTGGTTCACGCTGGGATCGGGGGTCGAGTTCGAGATCAACCACGCCGCGGCGCTGCGCGAGAACAATCCCAGCATGAGCATCGTCGAGTGCAGCGAGCGCATCGAGCTGATGGGGATCGCCAGTTCGTGTGACCACCCGGGCCACGACCACGGCCACGACCACGGCGCCCCGCAGACCACCGATCCGCACGTGTGGACCAGCCCCGCCAACGTGCGGGCCATGGCCTACAACGTGCTGGCGGCGTTGAAGATCGTGGACCCGGATCGCGAGAGTTACTTCCGCGACAACCTCGCCGAGGTCACCGGCTCGCTGGATCGGATCGAGGCCCGGTTCGAGGAGCTGTTCATCCCCCGGACGGACGCGACGTTCCTCACCTACCACCCCTCGTTCGGGTACTTCGCCCGGGACTACGGCCTCAACCAGCGCGCCATCGAGGAGGAGGGGCACCAGCCGGGACCGGCTGGCGTGGCCGCCACCATCGAGCAGGCCCGCGCCGAGGGCGTGCGCGTCATCGTCGTGTCACCCCAGTACGACGCGGCGAGCGCGCAGGTGATCGCAGAGGAGATCGGCGGTGAGGTGGTGCGCATCGATCCGTTGTCCGAGGACTACCTGGGCACCATGACCGCCCTGGCCGAGGCCGTGGCCCGGGGACGGGGAACCGAGTGACGGCGGCCGTCGAACTGCGGGGCGTGAGCGCCGGCTTCGACGGGGTCCCGGTCCTCGACGACGTCAGCCTCACCCTGGCCGAGCGCGGGTACCTCGGGATCATCGGGCCCAACGGGGGCGGGAAGACCACCTTGCTCAAGGTGATCCTCGGAATGCACGCGCCCACGCGGGGCGAGGTGCTGATCCACGGCGAGCCCGTCTCCACGGGGCGACACCGCGTGGGTTACGTCCCCCAGTACCCCAGGGTCGATCTGGACTTCCCCATCTCCGTAGCCGACGTGGTCCTCATGGGCCGGCGGGCCCGCCGCGGGCTGGCGCCGTGGTGGAAGGGATCGGATCGGGAGGCCGCCCTTCGGGCCCTCGCCGACGTGGGCATGGAGTCGCACCCGCGCGCGCGAATCGGCGACCTGTCCGGTGGCCAGCGCCAGCGGGTCTTCATCGCCCGGGCCCTGGTGGCCGAGCCAAGCATCCTGCTGCTGGACGAGCCCACCGCCAGCGTGGACACGGCGGCGCAGGGCCACGTGTACGACCTGCTCGCCAGGCTCAACGAGGCCATGGCCATCGTCCTGGTCACCCACGACATCGGCATCATCTCGTCGCACGTCCAGCAGGTCGCCTGCCTGAACCGCCAGCTGTACACCCACGGTGACCGCTCGCTCACCCCCGAGATGGTCGAGCAGGCCTACCGGTGCCCGGTGGACCTCATCGCCCACGGCGTGCCCCACCGGGTCCTCGCCGATCACCCCCACGATCCGTCGCACGGACACGTGTGCGATCACGCGTGCGAGCGAGCGCGCGGTCCCCACCGCGAGGGCTAGCCGGTGGATCTCCTCGAGCTACTCCAGCTGCCCTTCGTGCAGCGCATGTTCGTCGCCGGGCTGCTCGCCAGCGTGGCCTGCGGCGTCGTCGGCACGTTCGTGGTGGTCCGGCGCCTGGTGTTCATCAGCGGCGGCATCTCCCACACCACCTTCGGCGGCGTCGGGCTGGCCTACTTCCTCCAGGATCGCCTGGCCTGGGCCTGGTTCGAGCCCACCTACGGCGCGGCCCTGTTCGCGCTCGGCGCCGCCGCCATCCTGGCGTCGCCGTGGGTGCGCGTGCGCGTCCGCGAGGACTCCACCATCGGCGTGCTGTGGGTGGTGGGCATGGCCCTCGGAGTCATCCTGCTCGACCTGGTCGACCGCACCCGCGTCCAGGTCCAGGACCCCGTCAGCCTCCTGTTCGGCAACATCCTGCTGATCCAGTCCCGCGATCTGGTCATCATGGCCGGCCTCGTGGCGCTCCTCCTCGTCGGCGTCGTGCTGCTGTTCAAGGACCTGCAGATCCTCACCTTCGACGAGGAGTTCGCCGAGCTCGCCGGCGTCCGCGTCGCCGCCATGAACACCTTGCTGCTCGTGATGATCGCCCTGACCGTCGTCGTGCTCATCAAGGTCGTCGGCGTCGTCCTCGCTATCGCCATGCTGACCATCCCCGCCGCCGTAGCCAACCTCTTCGTCCGCGACCTGCGCTCGATGATGGTCGTCGCCACCGTCCTGGGCACCGGGGCCACCACCGCCGGCACCCTGCTGTCGCTGAAGCTCGACTGCCCGCCCGGCGCGGCGATCGTGCTGGTGATGAGCGGGTTGTTCGTGCTGGGGCTGGGGGGGCGGTTCGTGATGAGCCGTTTGCGGGACGGCGGGAAAAGGGGCGGGAAAAGGGACGTACGCAACTAATCAACTAATCCAGGCCAGGGCGTGGATGACCTCCGCGATCTAGCTGAAGGCCATCAGCTGTCGAATGTATGGGGCTGGGGGGGCGGTTCGTGTTGAGCCGTCTGCGGGGCGGCGGGAAAAGGGGCGGGAAAAGGGACGGGCGGGAAAAGGGACGTACGCAACTAATCAACTAATCCAGGCCAGGGCGTGGATGACCTCCGCGATCTAGCTGAAGGCCATCAGCTGTCGAATGTATGGGGCCTGGTGGATTAGTTGATTAGTTGCGTACGTCCCCTTTCTTTCACATCACCACGATCAACGTGTAGGTCCGCTCCACCGTCCCCTCGATCGCCACGGTCACGCCGCCGACCTCGGCCTCGCCGTTGGTCAGGGTGACCTCGGCCTCGGCGGATCCGGTGGCTGTGCCGGTGACGGTGTAGGCGGTGCCGTCGGCCTCGGTGAAGTCGCCGCCGCCGCCGAAGAGGTACACCACACGGGCGCCGTCCACGTCGTCGAGGTCGAGGACGCCGTCGTTGCTGGACGGGACGAGGGTGTCGGGGATCTGGGCGAACGTGGGCACGGTGGTGCCGGCCGCGGCGAAGACGGGGATCTCGTCGACGGCGGCGGCGTGGTGGCCGCTGGAGGCGGGCTCCAGGGTGTGCCAGTCGTACCAGGTGGTGGTGGCGGGGAGATCCACGTCGCGGCCGTCGGCGCCCTCCTCCATGACAGGGGCGACGAGGAGGGCGGAGCCGAGCATCCAGGCGTCCATGCGGCCCCAGTCCTCGCCGTCGAAGAGGAAGGAGGTGGGGAGGATCATGGGGGTGCCGACTTCGGCGGCCTCGCGGGCGAGGCCGTAGCGGTAGGGGAAGAGGCGCATGTTCTCGCGGGCGACGGCGGCCCAGTGGGCGGTGGTCTCCTCGTCGGAGAAGAACTGCCAGTTGTCCTCCTCGAAGGCGCCGTGGTGGGTGCGCAGGACCGGGCTGTAGGCGCCGAGGGAGGCCCAGCGGAAGAACAGCTCCTTGGTGGTGAAGGGGTTGCCCACGGACTGGTAGCCGGCGACGTCGTGGGTGTAGACGGCCACGCCGCACGCAGAGAGGCCGAGGCCCAGGGGGATGATGGTGGGGAAGCCGTCGTCGGTGTCGAAGCTGGTGCGCTGGTCACCGGCCCAGACCACGGGGGCGAGGGCGGGGGCGCCCACCCAGCCGGAGCGAGAGAAGAACGCGAAGTCGTTGTCGGCCAGCAGCTCCGCGTGCAGCTCCTGCCACCACACGGGGTAGGCGTTGTGGACCTCCAGCGCGTCCTCGCCCGAGGCGAGCACGGCGTCGACGGGCAGCCACTCGGCGTAGTCGGCCATCCAGCCGTCGAAGCCGATGTCCAGGGCGGCCTGGAGGTGATCGCGCACCCACACCTTGGCGTCGTCGTTCGTCAGATCCACCAGGGAGGTGGGCTCGAAGGTCACGCCGTCGAACTGGTAGGGATCACCGGCGGCGTCCTGGATGAGCACGCCGGCGTCCACGGCGTCGTCCCAGGTCTCGGTGCTCTCCATGACGAAGGGGGCGAAGTAGGCGAACCACTTGAAGCCGTCGTCCTCGAGCTCCTGGGCCAGCTCGGTGGCGTCGGGGTACATCTCCTCGTCGAGGAACCACTCGCCCTTGAGGTGGTAGCCCACGCCGCTGTCCTCGGCACCCTTCCAGTCCTCGGTCCAGATCACCGACGACGGCGCGCCGGACTCGCGCAGCAGCGCCGCGACCTCGCGAACCTTGTCGGGCCCGCGCACCGCGTCGTTCCACGGAGCGAACACCCACGGACGGGGCAGGTCGATGCGGCCGATGTGGTCGGTGAGCCCCTGGACCACGTCCAGGGGGCCATCGCCGGAGATCAGCAGGAAGCTGGCCTGGGCGCTCCACACCTCGACGCCGAAGCGGTCGGGATCCGACGCGCAGAGGTCCACCTCCACCCGGGCGGTGGTGTCGGCGAGCAGGCCGTGGGCCTGGTGGGGGCGCAGCAGGAAGGGGTAGGGGTACGACGACGCGTGGCGCGTGCCGGTGAAGAACCAGTCGCCGGGGTAGTCCTCGTCGTCGACCTTGCCGATGCCGGGCTCGGAGGTCCACAGGCCGAACGCCTGGCCCACGTGATCCACGTCCATGGCGTGGGAGCCCAGGCCGAGGAAGTGGTCGTCCTCGTCACACGCGGCCTCGAGGACGACCCGGTTGCCGGCGCTGGCCGGCGTCCAGTGCATCCACAGCGAGTCGCCGTCCGCCTCCAGGGCCACCTGACCGAGGGGCTCGCCTCCGGCCTGGACGTCGAGGAGCACCTGGTCGCCCTGCTGCACCGGCGCGGAGACGGCCGTGGCCCGGACGATGTCCTCGATCTCGTCGGTGAACTTGAACGAGCCGAAGCCCATCTCGATCTCGGCCTCACCCGTGCCAGCGGTGAATCGCACCTCGCGCAGGGAGTCCCCGCGGGTCTCGTGGGTCACGGTGAAGCGGCCCGCGTCCTGATCCACGTCGAGGACGAACCCGGCCAGCGAGACCGGATCGGGGCCGGCCGGGTCGTCGTCGTTGCACCCCATCCCCGCGAGCAGCAGCAGCGCCCCCGCGATCGTCCATCGTCGTGACCTGTTCCGGTCCAGCATATCGAGTCTCCCGGCTGCGTCGTGGCACCGCCCTCGTGCGCCCGTTCATGCGGTGCCCGTATCGGCTATACTAGAAAAAGGAAGCGGACGCTACGAGCGGCAGGAAGCCATGATCGACGCAACGAAGATCGACCTCGCCAACGTCGTGCTGTCCCTGTCAGACGCCCTCGACACGGCCCTGCCCGGGCTGAGGGATCACCACCACCGCGTCGCCTACATCGCCCTGCGCATCGCCGACGCCGTGGACTACCCCCGCGAGCTGCGCAATGACCTGCTGTACGCGTCCGCCCTGCACGGCGCGGCGCTGGTGGGGATCGAGGAGGCCGAGGAGGAGTCGGTCCACGGCAGCCACAGCCTCAACATCATGCACGCCGAGCAGAGCGCGCGGATGCTCGACGGGTTCCCCCTGTTCCGGGAGGCCGCGCGCGTCGTGCGTTACCACAACGTGCCGTGGGCCCACGGGAAGGGTGAGACGGTCCAGGACGTCCCGGTGCCGCGGGCGAGCCACATCCTGCGCCTGGCCGACTGGATCGAGTCGGCCATCGAGATGGACGTGCCGATCCTGCGACAGCGCGCCGAGATCGTGCAGACCATCCGGGACATGGGGGAGGCTGCGTTCCCCAAGGAGCTCATCTCGGCGTTCGTGGAGCTGTCCAAGGCCGAGAGCTTCTGGCTGGACACGGTCAACCGGCGGGTCTACTCGCTGCTGCTGGGCCTGCGGCCCACCGCGGCGACCCTGCGCAGCATCGACGAGGTCAACCAGGTGGCCTCGGTGTTCGCCCAGATCATCGACTTCAAGAGCCGGTTCACCGCCACTCACTCCACCGGCGTGGCCGTGACGGCGAGCGAGCTGGCCAAGCGGATGCACTTCCCGCCGCCAGAGCAGAAGATGATGGCGGTGGGGGGCCTGCTGCACGACCTGGGCAAGCTCGCCGTGCCGGTGAGCATCCTCAACAAGCCCGGCAAGCTCGAACCGGCCGAGTTCGAGGTGATGCGAGCCCACCCGTACCACACGTTCCACATCCTGCGGACGGTGCAGGGCCTCGGTGACGTGGTGACCTGGGCCTCGTTCCACCACGAGCGCCTCGACGGCAAGGGCTACCCGTTCCACCTCGACGACGAGGGGCTGACGCTGGGGACCCGCATCATGGCGGTGGCCGACGTGTTCACCGCGCTGGCCGAGGACCGCCCCTATCGCCCGGGCATGGCCGAGGGGAAGATCCGGGCGATCCTCCAGGACATGGCCGGCGTCTCCCTGGACCGGGACGTGACCGATATCGCACTGGAGAACCTGGACGACATCCGCGGCGCGACCCTCAAGGGCCAGCAGGCTGCGGAGAAGCGGTACGAGTTCTTTGCCGCGGCGTCCTGAGCCCCGTCAGACCGACCTGAACATCCCCGAACCTCCCGCCGACCCGCTGCTGCCCACCGCTGCGCAGCGGACGCCGTGGCGCCGCCGGTTGTCCTCGATGTCGAGGCGGTCTCGCTCGGGGATGGGTACGGGGTACTTGCCGTCGAAGCACGCCGAACAGCGCCCGCCGTTGCGCAGATCCTCCAGCGACTTCACGGACAGGTAGGTCAGCGAGTCCACGTTCAGGTAGCGGATCAGGGCGTTCTCCACCACCCGGCGCGCGTCCTCGAGCTGGTCACCGCCCGGCGCAGGGCCGTAGATCTGGCGGGCGGCGAGCTCCTCGGGGGTGCTCATGTCGATGCCGTAGTAGCAGGGGAACAGCACCGGCGGGGAGTTGATGGCCACGTGCACCTCGCGGGCGCCCTGGGCGCGGACCAGCTGCACGATGCGGCCGATGGTGGAGCCGCGGACGATGGAGTCGTCCATGATCACGACGCGCTTGTCGGCGAACTCCTCGCGGATGGGGTTGAGCTTGAGGCGCAGTCCCTTATCCCGCGCGGAGGAGTCGGGCATGATGAAGGTCCTGCCCGAGTAGCGATTCTTGATGAAGCCCTCGCGGTACGGCACGCCCACGCTCTCGGCGAACGAGATGGCCGCGGGCCGGCTCGTGTCCGGGACCGGGATGACGCGGTCGCACTCGAGCCCTCGCGCCTGCCACTGGCGGGCGAGGAGCTGACCCAGGAGCAGGCGCCGCTCGTACACGGTGTGGCCCGCCATCACCGAGTCGGGGCGGGCGAAGTAGATCTCCTCGAACACACACTGGGCGGATTCGGCCCGCGCCACCTCGAGGAAGTGGGGGGGCTGGCCGGCCCTCAGCACCAGGGCATGGCCCGGCGGGATGTCCCCGCGGCACGGGATGTTCAGCGCATCCAGGGCCACGGATTCGCTGGCCGCCACGAAGGTGCCGTTGCTCTCGCCCCAGACGCCCGGCCGGATCCCGTGGGGATCGCGGCACGCCACGAGGGCGTCGTGGCCGTCGATGCGCAGGGCCACCGCCAGGGTGTAGGCCCCCTGCACCTTGTCCACGGTCTCGCGCAAGGCCGCCTGGACGTCGTCGAGGGTGTGGTCGGCGGCCCGCCGCTCCATCAAGGCCTCGCAGAACACCAGCAGCATCGGCTCCACGTCGCAGGTGCTGAGGACCTGCACCGAGCACCGGGACAGCTCCTCGCGCAGGCGCGAGTAGTTGGTGATGTTGCCGTTGTGGGCCATGAACACGCCGGGGCGGCGGTAGAAGAACGGCTGGGCGTCGGTGAGGCTCACCGTGCCCAGGGTCGGATACCGCACGTGACCCACGCCGATGCTGCCGGTGAGACCCTGGATCTCGGTCTCCCCGAAGCCGTCGCGGACCAGCCCGATGCTCTTGTGGCTGAGGAACCGATCGCCGTCTCGGGTGAACAGGCCTGCTGCGTCCTGACCCCGGTGCTGCAGCGCCTGCATGGCGACCGCCACTGCAGGAGCCACGTCCCCGGGACCGACGATGCCGACGAAGCCGCACATGGCGCTACTCCTTGGTGACACGCTCGCGGCGGTGGGCCAGCGAGGCGCCGACGAAGTCACGGAACATGGGGTGGGCCTCCAGCGGCCTCGACTTGAACTCCGGGTGGGCCTGGCTGGCCAGGAACCACGGGTGGTCCGGCAGCTCCACCATCTCGCACAGCATCCCGTCGGGAGACATCCCCGACAGGACCATTCCCCTGGCCTCGAGCTGCTCGCGGTAGGCGTTGTTGACCTCGAAGCGGTGCCGGTGGCGCTCGGAGATGGACTCGGCGCCGTAGGTCTTCGCGGCCAGGGAGCCCGGCTTCAGCTCGCAGGGGTAGGCGCCGAGCCGCATGGTGGCGCCCTTGTCGGTGATCTTGCGCTGGTGATCCATCAGGTGGATCACCGGATCGGAGGTCTCCGGGTCGAACTCGGTGCTGTGGGCACGCGCGATGCCGCACACGTTGCGAGCGAACTCGATGACCGCCATCTGCAGCCCCAGGCAGATGCCCAGGAAGGGGATGTCCTTCTCGCGCGCGAACCGCACCGCCTCGATCTTGCCCTCGATGCCGCGCTCGCCGAAGCCGCCCGGGACCAGGATGCCGTCCACGCCGTCGAGGCAGTCTGTGCCACCGGGCTCGTCCATACCCTCGGAGTTGAGGTAGCGCAGGTCCAGCTTGCAGCGGTGGACCAGGCCGCCGTGCACCAGGGCCTCGTTGAGGCTCTTGTACGACTCCACCAGGTGGACGTACTTGCCCACGATGCCGATGGTCGCCTCGAACTCGGTGTTGTGGTAGCGCTCGACGATCTCCTCCCAGCGGGAGAGGTCGGCCCGCCGCGCCCAGATGTTGAGCTTGGAGCAGATGATCTCGTCCAGCCCCTCCTTCTGGAACGCCAGCGGGACCGCGTAGATGCAGCTGGCGTCGGCCGCGCTGATCACCTCGTCGGCGTCCACGTCGCAGAACAGGGCGATCTTGGACTTGATGCCGTCGTCGAGCTCCCGGTCGGAGCGGCACAGGATGATGTCGGGGTGGATGCCGATCTCGCGTAGCGCCTTGACGCTGTGCTGGGTGGGCTTGGTCTTGAGCTCGTCCGCGGTCCAGATGAACGGCACCAGGGTCACGTGCACGTACAGCACGTTCTCCTTGCCCACGTCGGAGCGGAACTGGCGGATGGCCTCGTAGAAGGGCTGGCCCTCGATGTCGCCGACCGTGCCGCCGATCTCGGCGATGACCACGTCGGTCTTGTCCGCGACCCGCTGGATGGCGGCCTTGATCTCGTCGGTGATGTGGGGAATCACCTGCACGGTGCGGCCCAGGTACTCGCCGCGCCGCTCCTTGCGGATCACCTTGTCGTAGATCCGGCCGGTGGTCGTGTTGTTGGCCTGGCTGGTGCCCGCGGAGGTGAAGCGCTCGTAGTGCCCCAGATCCAGGTCGGTCTCGGCGCCGTCGTCGGTGACGTAGACCTCGCCATGCTGGTAGGGGTTCATGGTGCCCGGATCCACGTTGATGTAGGGATCCAGCTTCAGCATCGTCACGTGCAGGCCCTTGCTCTCGAGCAGGGCGCCGATGGAGGCGGCCGCGAGTCCCTTGCCCAGGGACGACAGCACACCGCCGGTGACGAAGATGAACTTGCTCTGCATGTGCCCCCGATCCTCCAAAGACCGAGCCCCGCGGATCCCGTCGGCGGGGGTCCTCACAGGGTTTGATTCGCGCTGAAGATTGCGGCTAGCCGATGGTCCTTTCGGCAAAGGGGGATTTTACGGCATTGGAGCCCCGAGACAACCGCGAAATGGCAAAAATGCGCCGAACATTGCGCAGGTAGGGGAGGGCAGCGATCCGCGGATCAGGGAGCGGTTTCGCGCACGAGGACGATGCGCTGGAGCTCGTCGGGATCCTGGGGATCGACGATCATCAGATCGCCTCTGGAGAGGACCTCCTCGGCGGTCTCGAGGTAGAGGCGGCTGCGGGTCTCTCGGGGAGCCTCGGAGTACGCGGCGGCCAGGTCGGTGAAGCGGCGGCTCCAGCCCTCGGCCCCGGCCACGCGGACCTCGCGGAAGGCCTGGGCCTCGGCGCGCAGCCGGGCGGCCTCCCCGCGGGCGTCGGGCAGCGCGCGGTTGGACCAGGCCTGGGCCTCCTCGCGCAGGCGCGCGTTGTCGGCCTTGGCGCTCTGGACGTCGTGGAAGGCCTCCATCACCTCGCGAGGGGGATCCACGCTCTCGAAGTTGACGGAGGTCACGGTGACGCCGCTCTCCCAGCGGTCGAGCAGGATCTGGATCCCCGCCTGGCCCTGGCTCACCAGGGCGCCGCGGCCCGTGGTGAGCACCTCGACGCCGGTGTGCCCCACGAGATCGGTGACCACGGCCTCGCCGGCCCGGCGGACCAGATCGTCGGTGTCGTCGGCGCCGAGGAGGTAGCGCGCTGGATCGTCGGTGCGGTACTGGATCACCATCCGCACCTCGATGATGTTGGTGTCCCCGGTGAGCCAGCGGCTCTCCTCGGGCGGCGTCGGGATCCCCATGACCAGATCCCGCATCTTGAAACCGACGCTCATGGTGTGCTGGGTCGAGGTGTCGACCCGGTGCAGGCGGCTGGCGGGCCACGGGGGCCGGTAGTGCAGGCCCGGTGGCACGCGCGGCTGGGTCACGCGGCCGAACACCTGCAGCACGCCGTGCTCGGTGTTGTCGACCACGTACAGGCCCGAGGCGATCCAGGCGAGCAACACCACGCCGGCGATGGCGCCCGGATGGCGCGCCCAGCGCGGCACCGTCGTGGGGGCGCCGTGGGTCACCGGTACCCCTCCGGCCCGTCGAGCAGCAGCTCCAGGAGCTCGGCGTCGGCGGGCAGGATCAGGGTGGTGTCCTCGTCGATGATCGATTCGTAGGCCTCGAGGGTGCGCAGGAACTCGAAGAACTGGGGATCCTTGCGGATGGCCGCGGCGTAGATCCGGGCGGCCTCGGCCTCGGCCTCGCCCCGGGTGGCGGCCGCGTCGCGC
>CAYRNR010000095.1:0-35022 GCA_964425605.1 uncultured Rickettsiales bacterium
GCCGCCACCTCGGCCACGACCCGCGCCCGCCGCCGCGGCGCCGGCCGCAGGGGACAAGCAGTTCTCCCAGTGGGCGACCACGACCATCCCGCCCGAGTACCGGGCTCGCAAGCGACGCCGCGCGCTGCTGTCCTTCATCGCCATCCTGGCGGTGGTCGGGTGCGGCAGCGCCGCGGTCGTGGGCTGGAACAAGGCCCGCGGACGGCAGACCCACGAGGGCCGGATCATCCCCGACGGCGAGCAGCGGGGCGACGTGGATCCGGACCTCGAGGACGCGGACGGCTCCTACAACGGCCTGGAGTCGGAGGGCCGCCGGACCGCGGTCCACGATCGACGCACGTCGGGCGGATGGAGCGACGGTGTGGTCGGACACGGCAGCAACGCGGCGGCCAACTCTCGCTCCGGGTCCTCCTCGGGATCGAACTCCAGATCGGGCCCCACCTACGGCCCGGGCGGCCGGTACACCGGCGAGTACACGGGAGACGTGGAGGAGGGAGCCTCCATCGCCCGCTCCGGCAGCTGGGTCGACCCCTCCCTCGATCCGGACATCATCGCCATCGGCAACCCGGGACCCAACGCGAGGGTCATCGACTTCGGCTCCCCCCACCTGGGCGGCACCGTCGCCGAGGACGACGAGGCCCAGTACGTCAAGAGGATCGCCGAGATCGAGTTCGAGATGGCCGAGGACACGTCGTCCGGCACCCGCGGCTGGGTGGACATGCGGGACGTGGAGACGGTCCTGCACAGCATCGCCCCTGCTGCGCGCATGTGCTACAACCGCTCGCGCGAGAGCAAGCCGGAGCTCGAGGGCACCATGGTGCTCATCCTCACCCTCACCACCGGCGGTCAGATCTCCACGGTGAGCCTCGACGTGACCTCGTCCAGTCTGGTGGACACGGACCTCAAGCGGTGCGTGGAGCGGCAGATCAAGTCGAAGAACTACCCCGTCCCCAAGGGTGGGACCGTCACATTCTCCTACCCGTTCCGATTCACCCCTTAGAGCGAGACCGGATTTCGGCGAGCATCCGCTTGGTCTCCTTGGAGTGGGACGTGCCGAGCTGCAGGGCCTTGCGCAGGGCGAACACGGCCTCCGAGTCGCGCTTGAGCTCCACCAGCGCAACGCCGAGGAGGTGGTAGGGATCGCCCTTTCGAGGGTTGACCTGGATGGCCCGCTTCAGGGACTCCACGGCGCGCACGAGCATCGTGTCGTTGCGGGCGTCCAGCAGCAGGATGCTCTGGGCGAGGAAGACGTGATAGGTGGCTCGACCGGGCTGCGCGGAGATGGCCTTGTCGAAGGCCGCGATCGCCCGGCGGTAGTCGCCCTGGCCGAACGCCTCCGCGCCGCGCTCGAAGTGCTCCTCGGCAGAGGCGCGACCCGAGGTGGCCTTCAGCTCCTTGCGGCTCACCCGGCGGGGCTGTCCGCGCACGGGGCGAGCCTTCTCCTTGGCGCGCTGGACGCTCTTGGCGGCCTTCTCCCGAGCGGGGCGACCCCCGACGGCCAACCGCTTGGGTTTCACACGGCCGAGGGGAGCCACCTTCGAGGCGGCGGGGCTGGGCCGCGTGGCCGGCTCGGGGGGATCGGGCTCCGCGGCGGCCTCACGGCCGAACCCGAGGTCCACCTCGCGAGCGATGGGCTGAACGGTGCGCAGGGGCTCGATCTCGCCGGTGACCCAGAGGGCTCCACAGGCACGCAGGCCGACGATGGTCTGCAGCAGGCCGCTGTCGCGGGTGATGCGTCCCTGGGCCGCGAGGTCCCCCACGCAGGTGGCCTTGACGAACATCCCCAGCACGTTCTCGTAGTAGGGCACGTCCTCGAGCTCGCGGATGATGAAGTGCGCGGAGTCGGAGGCCACCATGGTGACCCACTCCCCCAGCAGCTCCAGGCAGCGCTCGTCGCTCCACCCGTCCTGGACAGCCTTGACGAGGTGGAACGGGGGCAGCCGCATCAGGGCGATGCCGTCGTAGTGGTCGGGCACGGCGCCGTACTCGAGGAAGTACTGACCCCGCTCCATCAGCGCGGCGCCGGCGAGCACCTGCTCGAGGTGGAGGCGCATCGTGCGGAAGTGGTCGCGCGCGCCCATCATGCCCATGCTCACCGCGACCACGCCCAGGTGGCGCTCGATGTTCTGCCAGGCGCCGCGCGCGCGGACCATGCCGCCCCCCTCGCAGGTCCCGTGGATGACGGCCAGTCGCCCGTACTCCTCGCCGTGGACGTTGGAGTCCGCAGCCACGGGGAATCCCTGCTGGAAGACCACCTGCCGCACCTCGTCCTCGTCCACGAGCATCAGCGTGCCGCTGCGGCGATGCAGGTAGTACGACAGCAGGAGCGTGACGGGATCCAGGTCGCCGAGATCGCCGGCCTGCGAGGCGAGGGTCGCGTCGGTGGTGAAGGCCGACGATCCGTCGTCGGGCAGCGGGATGCCACCCGGCTCCAGCCGCCCCACCTTGCGCCCCTCCATGAGCTCCTGAGTCTTCCACACCAGGTGAGCCACCTGGAACGGTTTCTGGAGATAGAAGTCGGCGTGGTAGCGCAAGGAGGCGTCTGCCACGCTGGTGACCTCCTGGATACCCGCCGAGACGAGGAGCACCAGCCCGCCGGGGAGGTCCGGATCCGTCTTCATCTGTTGGCAGATGAGGGTCCCCAGCTTGTCGGGCAGGTTGATCTCGAGGATCGTCAGCGCCGGCTCCACCCGCGCGAACTCCTCCAGGGCTTCCTCCCCGCTGTTCGCGGTGTAGACCTCGAACCCCGCCTCGGTGAGCTCCCTGTCGACGATGCTCAGCTGGATCGGGTCCGGATCGGCGACCAGGATCTTTCGGTTCATGACGACTTCCCGGCACAGACAGCATTTCGAATCGGACCGGGAAATGGTATCACACAGCGGCTTCACCGCGTGGGACGCCGCCCACGGCAGGAGGCCCCAGATTGAGCCAGGACCAGACCCGCCGCGCCCCCGACGGCCCGCCCCGCGGCGAGGACCCGGCGCCCCGCGTTCTCTCGGGCGTCTCGCGCGCACAGTCCGCGCTGGCGCGCGCCCACGAGCTCAGCTGCGCGGCGGCGGAGGTGGGCTTCGACTGGCCCGACGTGTCCGGTGTGGTCGACAAGATCGCAGAGGAGGCGCGGGAGCTCGGGGAGGCCGTCGAGCCGGGCGACGTCCGTCACGAGTACGGAGATCTCCTCTTCGCGCTGGCCAACCTCGGCCGGTTCCTGGGTGTGGAGCCCGAAGCCGCGCTGACCGAGGCGAACGAACGGTTCGTGCGCCGCTTCGGTCACGTGGAGGACGGACTACTCGCGCAGGGCCGGGTGTTCGAGGACGCGACCCTGGACGAGATGGAGATGCTCTGGCAGCGTGCCAAGGAGCTGGAGAGGGCCTGATGTTCGGACGGCTGTTCCTCGCCTTCACCATCACCACGGCCATCGAGCTGGTCCTGATCCTCGTGGTGGGACGCTCCATCGGCGTCTGGATCACCATCGGCGTGATCGTGGTCACGGGGCTGGTCGGGGCATACCTGACTTCGCGCGAGGGGCGCCGCGCGTGGTCCCGGGTGGTCCAGAGCCTCTCCCAGGGGGAACCCCCCGCCGATCCCATCGTCCAGGCCCTGCTCGTGCTGGTCGGCGGCGTGCTGCTCCTGACGCCCGGTTTCATCACCGACACCGTCGGGTTCTGCTGCCTCCTCCCCTTCACCCGCTCCCTGCTGTCGTCCCGACTGCGCCGCTACTTCGCCACCCGCTTGAGCCAGGACGGTTCCTTTCCAGGGGTGCTGTGGTCGGCGACCGAGCGCGCCGAGCCGCAGGATGCGCGGGACGCGAAGCTGGACGAGGAGGAGCAGCGCCCCAGGACGGTGGTCGACGTCAAGGGCCAGCAGTAGTCGCCCCCCCTACCCTTCCCTCCGCCGCACCGCGAAGGCATTGCGCTTCGCATCGGCGTTGTCCGGATCGAGCCGCAGCGCGCGGGCGAAGATGTCGGCGGCCTCGTTCCACAGCTCGTCGAAGCGCTCCCGGTCCTCGCCGTCGGCGATGGCCTCGGCCTGCCGGAAGAGGGCCTCCCCGAGGAGGTTGAGCGCGAACGAGAGCAGGGCGGACGGCTCGATGTCGTCGATCCACTGCCCGCCGGCCTCCAGGGCGGCGACGGCGAGGCGGACGTGCTCGGTGCCCTCCTCGAGCTCGCCGGCCTCGATCTCCATGTGTCCGAGCTCCAGGCGTGGCTCGGCGAGCCTCGGATCCGCGGCGATGATGGCCTTGTAGAGCTCGCGGGCCTCTTGGTGCTCGCCCTGCTGGCGTGCCTCGACCGCGTCGAGCCAGAGTCGCTCCAGGACAGCGTTGTCGTTCATGGTCTCTCCACCTCGGTGTCTTCGTCGGGGACTTCGTCGGGGACTTCGTCGGGAAACTCGTCGAGATACTCGCGGATCTGCTGGGCCTGGGCTGCCGCCCCCAGGGCCTGGTACAGCTCCAGGGCCTTCTCGAGGGAGACGCGGGAGTCCGCGTACTGCTCGCCCCGGTACTGGAGGATGCCCAGGTTGTAGTGGGACGCGGCGGCCAGCTCGTCCGCCGCACCGGGAACGGTGGCGATGGCGGCCTGGAGCTCGGTGAGCGCGCGCGCCTCGTCGGTCTCCATGCACACGAGGCCCAGGTGGAAGTGGACGGTGCGCCGGAGGGGCTCGTCCCCCGCGGCCTCGGCGGCGGCCATCGCCTGCTCGAGGAAGCCCAGCGCGGCCTGGGTGTCCTGCAGCTCGAACTTGAGCAGGCCCATGTCCTCCAGCAATCGCGCCTCGGCCAGGGGATCCTCCTCGAATCCCACGTGCCCCAGCGCCTCGATCAGGTGCTCGGCGGCGGTGGGGTAGTCCCCCTGCTGCAGCGCCTCTCGCCCCTGGTGATGGGCGATCATGCGCAGGTTGGCGTGGGCGGCTACCCGGAGCGTGTCCTCTCCGTCCGGCGCGCGCTCGAGCACCTGCCCCATGTGCATCGAGGCCCCGGACCAGTCCTCCCGATCCATCGCCTCGAGGCCCGCGTGGAACGCGGCGCGGGCGCGGCCCGACTCGACGAGCTCCAGGTGCTCCGGTGACGGCTCCGGCCCCGCAGCGTCCAGGGCCTCGTCCCAGCGGTCCAGCTGGGCCAGGACGCGGATGCGGTTGGAGCGGCACAGCACCTCCGCCCCCGTGTCCCCGGAGCGGACCGCGGCGGCCTGGCCCGCCTCGAAGCAGCTCAGCGCGTCCTCGAGGGCGCCGGCGTCGACCAGGGCTGCGCCGGCCAGGTTGTGGGTCTGGGCGGCCAGATCGTCCCGCCCCGCCTCCACCATCCACTCCAGGGAGGCGTCCACCAGCTCCCGGCCCCGATCCAGTTCGCCCTCGGAGAGGAGGTACAGCCCGTAGCGCTGTCGCGCGTCGGCGAGGCGGGCCGGATCGTCGCACGCGCCGAGGACGGCCAACGCGTGTTCGAATCCCGCCACGGCATCGTCCGTGGACTCGGTTCGCGCCGACGCCTCGGCCCAGGCGAGGGTCGCGCCCGCCTCGAGGGCCGGTTGCTGCGCCGAGGCGAACCACTCGCGCGCCGCGGCTGCGCGGTCGGCGGCCGCGGCCAGGTCACCCGAGTCCAGCAGGAGCTCGGCCTCGAGCAGATCCAGCTCGGCGACCAGGCGAGGCAGGGTCAGCCCCTCGAGCGCCAGCCGGCCGAGCTCGACGCGCTCGAGGGCCTCCCGGAAGCGCTGGCGTCCGCGCGAGACGCGAGCCTGCTGCAGCCGCACCTCCGCGATCCCCCGGTCCAGTTCGAGCCGCCGGAACAGCTCGAGCGCGCTGTCGAGCATCGGGTCCACCGCGGAGTGGTTGCCCAGCTGATGCTCGATGCCCGCCAGGGTGACGAGGATGCCCCCCTCCTGGGTCATCCGGCCGGTCTCCCGGGCGGCGTCCACGGCCTCCATGAGCAGATCGCGCGCCCCCGCGAGGTCCCCCCTCGCCGCGAGGACGTTGGCCAGGTTGTTCAGCACCGCGGCGCGGTCCTCGTTGCCGCGACCGCGACGCTCCACCCCCGAGCTCTTGCGGTAGTACTTCTCGGCGGCCTTCATCTCGCCGCGATACAGCGCCACGTTGCCCAGGGTGTTGAACGACGCCGCGGTGACGTTGCCGAACCGCTTGCGCTTGCCGATGTCCAGGGCGCCCTGGGCGAGCTCCGCTCCCTGGTCCGGGCGCCCCAGATCCAGCTCGATCTGGGCCAGGTTCAGGTTGGCGTAGGCCACGAAGGCGTCGTTGGCGTCCTCCATGGCGCGGTCGCGACAGATCAGGAGGTACGGTTGGGCCTCGGTGGGGCGGCCCTGGGCGCTGAGCACCAGCCCCATCAGGTTGTTGCAGCGGACGTCCTGAGGCGCCGCGGCGAGCGCGAGCCCCAGGAGCTCCTCGGCGCGCGGGTACTGCTCCAGCTGGAAGTGAGCCACCGCAGCCGCCAACAACACCTCGGGTACCGGGATCTCCCCGGCCACGCCCTCGAGGGCCTCGATCGCAGCGTCCCACTGGCCCGCCTCGAGGTGCGCCATGCCCAGCTCGTACTGCTCCCTGAGCTCGCCCAGGCGCACCAGGTCCAGCTCACCTTCTCCGATGGGCAGGATGATCCCCCGAGGATCCGACCAGAACACACCGTCCTCTTCCTTGGCCTCCTCCACGGCAAGAACGGGCCGGGGAGCGGCAACGACGGCGATCGCGAGGATGAGGGGCAGCCAGCGCATGGCAAACCGCAACATACCACGGTTGTCCGGCGCATCCGGACCGGATCGTGCGCGCGCGGTCGGATGTAATCGGACCGCTGGGCGACTATACTGGGAAGACCTTGCGGGGACTTGGCGAAATCCTGGGCCTTCTCGCCGGCTGGACCGAGGGTCGGTCCGGCAAGGACTTCGGTATGCCCGACGTCTACAAGGGCTACGAGGCGCGAGAGGTGGGCCAGGAGGTGGTCAAGCGCGGCATCGAGGCCGCCTCCGCCGCAGCGCTGGACCTCGATCCCGAAACCCTGGCCGCGGACTCCCTCGACGCCGACGCCGCCGAGACCCTCGCCCTGGCCGTCATCATCCAGAGCTGGGACTTCATCCGCGACGGCGCCTGGGACCGGGTGGACGACGGCGTCCTGCCGCTGGTGTTGTGCAACATCGAGCGCGACCACAAGTTCGTGCCCGCCCTCCGCGCGATCCTCGAGGAGCACGGCGGCGACATCGATCGAACGCCGGTGCTCAACAAGCTCGGCAGCCTCGAGCACCACCTCGCCCAGTACGCGCGCGAGGGTCGCAAGATCGTCGAGGAGCGTGGCCTGGATCAGAACGTCGATCCCGGCGATCTGGACCCGGAAGAGCCCATCTCCTTCGACTCCATGGACGACTCGCTGGAGACGAAGTCCCCGATCAGGCTGGAGACTCCAGAGAAGAAGGCGCCCGCGCCGGGAGAGACGGACAAGCCGCAGACCATCCCCCAGACGATGCGCTCCGCCCTCGACACCGAGGAACTGCGCGCCCGCATCGCCGACGACAAGGCCGAGGCCGCGGGCAACGCCGCCAGCAAGTACCGGGCCTTCCGGCGCGTCGGCCTGGTGACCATCTTCGTGCTGGCCATCCTCGCGATCGTGTCGCTCGCCCCGCTGTTGCGCATCGGCGCCCCCCCTTCTCTGGACACGTACGAGGGCTACCTGCCGCTCAGCGGTGTGATTCGCCCCTCCGACGGGGAGGTCCCCTACATGGTCGTGATGATCCGCGCCGAATGGGACCAGATGCCCGAGCAGCAGCGAACCGAGGGCATGCAGGCCCTGTTCGAGCACGTGAACCGGGTCGAGAAGGCCGATTACATCATCGTTCGCGGTCGCGACGGCCTCGACGACGCGCGTATCGACAGCAACGGCGTCGAGCACTACCGTTGACCTGGCGCGAGCACGCGGGGCCATCCCTGCCCCCGCCACCGAGGGAGACGACGACCACGTGAACGAACCGCTGGGAAACACGGGACGCTACCACCTGGTCCGACGCCTCGGCCGCGGCGGGATGGCCGACGTGTTCCTGGCGCGCACCAAGGGGCTCGAGGACTTCCAGCGCGACTACGCCATCAAACGCCTGCTGCCCCAGTTCGCCGACGACCGACGGGTGTTGAGGATGTTCCTCGACGAGGCCCGGATCACCGTGGCGCTGCAGCACCCCAACATCGTCCAGGTCTTCGACCTCGGCGGAGCGCAGGGCAACTACTACATCGTCATGGAGTACGTGGACGGGATGGACCTGCGCCGGCTGCTGACGGCGTGCGCCAGGGCCCGCACCACGTTCCCGTACAAGCACACGCTGTACGTTGTCATCGAGTCCCTCAAGGGGCTGAACTACGCGCACCAGGCCACCTCCGAGGACGGCTCCCGACTGAACGTGGTGCACCAGGACATCAGCCCGGCCAACATCATGGTCTCGCGGGGTGGCGCGGTGAAGCTCATGGACTTCGGCGTGGCGCGCGCGGCCATCGCCAAGTGGGAGCGTGACCCCGCCGAGATCCTCGGGAAGTACAGGTATTTCGCGCCCGAGCTGGTCCGCGGCGGTCAGGCCTCGCCGCGCTCCGATGTGTTCGCCGTCGGCGCGGTCCTCTACGAGCTGGTCACGGGCGAACCGCTGCTGCAGGGGGACGACTTCGACGAGGTCAACGAGGAGCTCCTGGCGTTCGATCCGGCGGATGCCATCGAGCGGGACCTCTCGATCCCGCAAGCCCTCGAACCGATCCTCCTCAAGGCCCTGTCCGCCCACCCCGCGACGCGCTACCCCAGCGCGGCGGAGTTCCTGGACGACCTGACGGATCACGTGTTCGAGGATCGAATCCGGATCTCCAGCCACGACCTGGCCGCATTCGTCGCCCGCCTGGAGGCCACGGTGACGGCCCAGGGACACGAGGAGTCGGCCGATCCGGGCGATCTGCCGAGCCTGACCCTGGAGGTCCTCGCCGAGGTCCCGTCCAAGGGCACCCTCGAGGAGGAGGTCGAGGAGGAGGACGAGGAGGAGGAGACCGAGAAGCGCCGCTGGGCCTTCCCAGCGGGATCGACCGCGGCCCTCTTCCCCCCCAACGAGGACCATCCCGCGTGCACCCCGGGCAAGCTGCTGGAGCTGCTGTCCGACGGCACGATCGGATTCCAGACGCTGGTGCGGTTCGAGGGGTACTCCTGGTGTTGCCTGGGCGAGTGCCAGAACGAGACGCCCGGGGACGAGGAGGCGGCGGGGGTGGTGACCCACGGGCCGATGGTCCTGCGGCGAGGTCTGCGCGACGCCCTCGACGTGGACCCGGGGTGCCTGGTCTGCCTGTGGCACCACGACGAAGCCATCGGGATCACCCTCACCCGAGGACGGCTCTCCGGGCTCGCGGGTACCCACACCGGCGGAGACCTGCTGGACCTGTTGCAGTCCCGCGGCGAGCTCAGCCCCGTCCAGGTGATGGTCATCCGTCACCTCGCCCAGGCGGACGAGGGCCGCGCTGCGGAGGCGTTGGTGACGCGGCGGTTGGTGGATCCGGCGGCGCTGGAGGTGTTGACGAGCGAGCGGATGGCCGACCTCCTCGACAGGATCCTGGGCTGGCCGACGGTCTCCATGGTCGTGGTTCCCCTCGAGGAGCAGCCCCGCCCCCTGTCCACGCGCAGCTTCGACGAGCTGATGGCCGAGGCGGTGCGCGAGCGGCTGAGCTCTGCGCGGCTCGTCGAGGCCATGTCCGGGTTCGAGGGTGCCACCGTACACCGCAACCCCGACGGTCCCCAGGCGCCACCCTTCCCCATGTCGAGGGCCGAGGCGGCCCTCCTCGATCCCGCGGTGGAGGGCCAGACGCTGGGTCGCCTGCGGGACGAGCTGGCCTGGGATTCCCCAACACAGGCGTACCGCGCAGCCTTCCTGCTGCTACAATTCGGGGTGCTGACACTGCGGGGTTGAGGGCATGGCCAACCGAGAAGACTTCCGAGACGACGTCGATCCAGATCTCGAGGAGATCACCCACGACGAGGAATCCGTCGTCCCGGAGTACCGGCAGCAGTCCCACCCCCTCGCCTACGAGCTGGTCGGCCTGCAACGGGTCGTCAACGCCATTCGCCTGTACGGCGTGGAGCACAGCCGCGCCCACGCCCAGACCCGGGAGCTGCTGTCGCGCCTGCGCCCCCTGCTGCGGGAGGTGGAGGTCATCCAGCTGGAGGTGACCGACGGCGCGCTGCTGTTCGGTGAGATGCGCGTGGTCGAGGAGTCCGACCAGGGTGGCATCGTCGACGAGCTCTTCCGCGACGGCATCCGGGTGCTCGCCCTGCGCAAGGGCATCGAGGCCGACGAGTTCCTCGAGCTGCTCTCCATCCTCGGGACCAACTTCCACCTGCCCCAGTTCCAGGAGGACACGCTTCAGGGCCTGCTCTGGGCCGCGGACCTCCCCCACGTCTCGTACGAAGCGGTTCAGGGGATCGAGGAGGCGGTGGAGGACTCGGCCGACGCCGGCCGGGGTGAGAGCGTGGACTTCGATCTCGTGTGCAAGGTGCTCACCGGCCGCTCCCGCGAGGAGCTGCAGGCGGTATCGGACGAGGACGATCGGGCCAAGCTGTTCGCGAGCCTGCTCCCCCCGGGGGAGGAGGAGCGGTTCCCCACACCGCCGGAGCTCCCCGGTGGCGACGAAGGCGGCGTCTCCTTCGGCCCAGGCCTGGGCGAGTTCGTGATGGAGTCCTCGGACGACGATCCGTCCGAGCAGCTCGAGACGTTGCCCGCATGGGCCGGCGAGCCCGACGCGGGGGGGGACGATGAGGACCCCGAGCAAGGCGCCCCGGCGGACCGGGACGGCGAACCCGACGAGGACGACCCGAACGCCTGGGGTCACACCAAGAGCCTCGACGCCGCGGACTTCGTCGAGGGGCGCGTGGATCAGATCGACGCCACCCCCGACGAGCTGTTGCAGATCTGGGAGGAGGCGGACGCCGAGAGCACGGCCAGTCTGCTGGACCGGACGACCTCGATCCTGCTGCACACCGCCCTGTTCGAGGAGCCGGGCGCGGATCTGGAGGAGGCCTCGCCGTTCATCGAGCAGTGCATGGATCTCGCCGCGGAGGAGGGGCTGGTCGCCCGCTACCGCACGACCGTGGAGATGCTCGCCGGGATCGTCGACGCCGAGGCTGGGCTGCCCGGCCAGGGCGCGGCCGAGGCCCTCCTGGCCTCCCTGATGCGGCTGGACCTGCTCCTGAGGTTTGCCCACGCGGTGGATCCGGAGGACGCGGAGGCGGCCCGCAGCGTGGAGCGTGTGGTCGAGCTGGGTGGCGCTCCGGTCCTCACCGCGATCATCGACCACATCCCCGACGTGGAGGAGGAGGCGTTCCGCCGTTTCCTGATCCAGCGCGTGGTCACCGCGCTCAAGGGCGATCCGCGGCCGCTGACCGCGGGGTTGCGGAAGATGGAGTCCGGGCGGATGCGTATCCGCCTCGAGGCCCTGGCGCGGATGGACAACTTCGTCGCGCGGGACCATCTGACCTCGTTGCTGGAGCACCCCAACGCGGAGGTCCGGATCGCGGCGGTGGAGCTCATCCCCAGCGCGCATCTCCGCGGCGTGTTCAAGCGGCTGGCGCAGCGCCTCGCGGACGAGCCCGAGGAGCAGGTCCGCCACGCCATCGTCGAACGTATGGAGAGCGAGCAACTCCCGGCGCTGGCCCCGTTGCTTCGACGGATGGTCACCGCCGAGAGCTTCCACAAACGATCGCCCGAGGAGAAGGGCCTCGCCCTGGGCGCCCTCGGCCGCTGCGGTGGACCCGAAGGCGAGCGCACCCTCATCGGCCTCCTGGAGGCCAAGGCATCCATCGTCCATCCGCGGCAGACCGAGACACGCAAGATGGCCGCAGAGGTCCTCGGACGCGTGGGCGGGGTCGCAGGCAGGGCGGCGCTCACCCGAGCCTCCCGCAGCTGGGATCCTGGCCTCCGGCGCGCCGCCTCAGAGGCGCTGGAACGGAAAGGGGGTCCCAGGTGATGGAGACGAACCACGCGCCGGATCCCGACGATGTGCTCGACGACGCCGATCCGGAGCGCCGCAAGGCCCTGACCCAGTCGGGCCGCAAGCTGGTCCCGCAGCTCTGGGGGCTGATCCGCACCCTCGGACTGTACGATCCCGACAACGAGACGCCTCACCGCGCGGCCGCCGCCCTCAGCGAGACCCTCGAGCTGGTCCAGGCGACCGAGGACGCCGCGGCCCTGATCGTCTTCGGCGACTCCGCATTCCTCAACGGGTGTCGCCTGCGCCTCGACCACGCCACCTACCGGCTGGTGCGCCGCCTGGCGACCTTCCTCTCCGACCGCGGCCTCGGCGGCATCTGCTTCCACCGGGGCCACCGCACCGAGATGGTGATGGAGTTCCTCATCGAACTGCGCGAGGCGGATCGGCACGAGGACCCCAAGGCCCACATGGAGGCGTACCTGCAGAACCTCGAGATCCCAGAGGTGACGCTGGTCAACCCCCACCGCCACCGCACCTCGTCGCAGGGCGGCGAGGAGGACCAGGTCGAGGTCGCCAAGCGCGCGGCCCTGGAGGTCTACGCCCGCGCCATGTACTCCCTGAGCGAGCGCGCGGGCTCCCTCGACGGCGCGGCGGGCCGGTTCCGGCGTCAGACCGTGGCCGTGCGACGCCTCGTGGTGCTCAGCGAACGCGACCAGGAGACCTTCTTGCAGCTCAGCGCCCTGCGGGGGCTGGGTTCGCCGGTGCTCAATCACTCCCTCAACGTCACCATCCTCGCGCTGACCCTGGGGCGCAACGCGGGCCTGTCCCGCGCGCACCTGGTCCGACTCGGCATCGCAGCGATGAACCACAACGTCGGCGAGGTCGTGCCGCGGGAGTGGGACTGGGACGTGGCACAGGCCGGGGGGGACGTGGATCCCCACTCGGACGAGGCCATCGCCCACACCTTGCGGGGGATGTACCTGATCCTCGGTCAGCACGGGATCACCCCGCGGGCGATGCAGCGCGCCATCGTCGCTGCGGAGCACCACAGGTACTTCGACGGCATCGGCGGCTTCCCGGAGCTGCCGCCGGCCAAGCCCCACCTGTTCTCCCGCATCATCGGGATCTGCGACGCCTACGACACGCTGGTGTGGTCCCCGGTGGAGGACACCCGTCTGCCCCCGGACCAGGCGCTGAGGCGGGTCACCCGCGGCTCCGGCGAGATCTACGATCCGCTGCTCGTGCGGCTCTTCGCGGCCATGGTGGGGCGGTACCCGCCCGGCTCGCTGGTGGAGCTGGACAACGGCGAGCTGGCCATCGTCGTGGCCAGGGGCCAGCAGCTGGAGGGGCAGGCCCGTCCGCTGGTCCTGCGTATCCGCGACGAGATGGGCTTGCCCCTGGAGCCGACCACCCTCGACCTGAGCGAGAAGGTCCCGGGAAAACGACGCTTCGTGCGCGCGATCGTGCGCACGCGTGATCCCGCGCGCCTGGGCATCAACGTCGCCTCCTACATGTTCGCCGAGGAGGATGTGGCCGCCGCTGGGCGTGCGGCGGGCGAGGCCGGGGACTCGGCGACGGACACCTCGGAGCCCGGCGTTCATTGAATTCCCCCATGGGATGAGGCATAAGAAGTAAAGTGCTGCCTGCTGTACTGGAAGAGGCCCCATGACCCGGATGCGACTCCTCGCTGTTTGCCTGGCTCCCGCGCTGGCGCTGGCGTATCTCTCCCCCTTCGACGCGGACGCCAAGCGTCGCAAGAGCCAGGCCGAGCTGGAAGCCGAGGCCGCCGCGGCCGAGGAGGCCAAGTACCGCAAGGTGGCCCTGGACATCGACGGCGACGGCGCCGCCGACGTCTGGAACTGGTATCTGCGTGACGGCACGCAGACGTTCCCCCAGCGGCGCGAGTTCGACCTCAACAACGACGGCCGCCCCGACTGCGTCACCCACTTCGAGGGTCAGTCCATGCTCCGCGAGGAGATCGACGCCGACTACGACGGGGTGACCGACTGGATCGACTACTACGAGAACGGGCAGCGGGTGCGCGCGGAGTGGGACACCGACTTCGACGGCCGGCCCGATCTGTTCAAGTACTACGAGTTCGGCCAGGTCCTGCGCGTGGAGCGAGACGCCCAGCTGCCCCGCGACGGCCGCATCGACTACTGGGAGTACTACGAGAGCGGGCTGATCTCCACCGTGGAGCGCGACGTGGACGGCGACGGCCGCCCGGACCGCGCCCCCGAAGAGACCCCCTGATCAGGAGCCCTCGATGACCATCCATCGCCACCTCGCCCTCGCCGCAGCCGCAGTGTTCGCCCTCGGCCTCGTCGCCGACGCGCAGGCCAAGCGCAAGAAAAAGGACGAGGACGAGCGCCCCGTCTCGCCGTTCACCACCATCGAGGACGGCGACGTGACCCAGGTCACCGTGGACATCAACGACGACGGCGTTCCGGACATCTGGAGCTACTACGTCACCGGCACCGATCTCGGCGCCACCTCCCCCATGCGCCGCGAGATCGACCTCAACCGCGACGGCCGCCCCGACATGGTCGCTTTCTACAACGGCGGCGAGCTGGTGAAGGAGCAGATCGACGCGGACTTCGACGGCCTCATCGACTGGACCAGCTTCTACGAGGAGGGTCGCCGCATCCGCAGCGAGTGGGACACCGACTACGACGGCCGCACCGACATGTACAAGTACTACAACCGCGGCCGCATCGAGCGCATCGAGCAGGACCAGCTGCTGCCCCGCGACGGCGAGATCGACTACTGGGAGTACTACGACCGCGGCATGATGAAGCGCATCGGCCGCGACCTGGACGGGGACGGCACCATCGACCAGTGGGGTGAGTAGGGACGACGGCGACGCCGTCGGGATTCCAGATTTCGGATTTCAGATTTCGGATGACCCGGTGGCGAGTTCCGCCTTCAGGGCGGACAGGGCCTCGTCCAGGATCGGCTGCAGCGTGCGGTCGCCCATGGGCTCGGGGACCCAGCCGATGGCCTCGAGCAGGCGCGTCGTGTCCCCGGTGAGCACGGCGAGATCGTGCTCGCGGATCAGGGCGGGATCGGGCGCGAGTTCGGCGTCGACCTCGGCCAGCCGAAGCAGGTCCTCCAGGATCGATCCCACGGAGCGGACCACCCCGGAGCAGACGTTGTAGATGCCGCCGTTGGCGCCCCTGTCGAGGAGCTCCACGTAGGCTCGGACCACGTCGCGGACGTCGGTGAAGTCGCGCTGGGGTGCGAGGTTTCCCGTGGGGATCACAGGCTCCCGGCTCCCCAGCGCCACCTCGGCGACCCGGCGCGCGAAGATGGGCACCACGAACCGTGTCCCCTGGCCCGGCCCGGTGTGGTTGAACGACCGCGTGATCACCACGTGGATGCGATCATCCCAGCCGACGATCTCGCACAGTCGTTCGGCCAGGGCCTTGCTCGACTCGTAGGGTCCGGGTGGGTAGATCTGCCGCTGCTCCAGCAGCGGGACCGCGGACTCGGGCACCTGACCGTAGACCGTGGACGTGCTCACGAACAGGACCCGGCAGCCCGGCGCGTGCTCGCGACAGGCCAGCAGCACGTTCAGGGTGCCGCCGACGTTGATGCGAAACGTCAGCTCGGGTTGTTCCCAGGCGTCGTGGGGGCTGGACTGGGCGGCGAGGTGGAAGACCCGCTCCGGCCGGATCCGGGAGATGATCCCGTCCACGCTGGCCCGGTCGCAGATGTCACAGGTCGCGTCGATGCCGTCGGTGAGGTGTAGATCGGCGGCCACCACGTCTCGACCCAGCCCACGCAGGAGCCGCACCAGGTGGGGGCCGACGAAGCCCCCCGCTCCCACCACCAGGTCGGTCACGGGCGTCAACCTCGCAGGCGAGCCAGATCCGCGTCCACCATCATCCCGATCAGCCCCTGGAAGTCCACCTTGGGCTTCCAGCCGAGCTTGGCGGTGGCCCGGGCGGGGTTGCCCTGGAGGAAGGGCACGTCACACGGACGGAACAGCGCGGGATCGATCTCCACGTGCTTGCGATGGTCGAGGCCCACGTGGGCGAATGCGAGCTCGCAGAACTCCTCCACCGAGTGGCTCTCGCCCGACGCGACCACGAAGTCCTCGGGATCGTCGCGCCTCATCATGGCGATCATCGCGGCCACGTAGTCGCCCGCGTACCCCCAGTCGCGCATGGCCTCCATGTTGCCCAGCAGCAGCTTGTCCTGCTTGCCCTCGGCGATGGCCGCCACGGCCATGGTGATCTTGCGGGTGACGAACTCCTCGCCGCGCCGCGGGCTCTCGTGGTTGAACAGGATGCCCGACACCGCGTACATGCCGTAGCTCTCGCGGTAGTTCACGGTCATGTGGTGACCGTACACCTTGGCCGCCGCGTAGGGGCTCCGGGGGTGGAACGGCGTGTTCTCGTCCTGGGCCTCGGGCTGGACCAGGCCGAACATCTCCGAGGAGCTGGCCTGATAGAAGCGGATCTCCGGATCCACCTGGCGGATGGCCTCGAGGATGCGGGTGACACCCAGGGCGGTCACGTCGGCGGTGAGGATCGGCTGATCCCAGCTGGCGGCCACGAAGGACTGGGCCGCGAGGTTGTACACCTCCTGCGGCCGGACCTCGGAGAGCAGCCGGATCAGGCAGCCCTGATCCAGCATGTCGCCGGAGTGGATGGTGACCCGGTCCAGCAGGTGCTCGAACCGCTCGTAGTTGGGCGTGGACAGCCGCCGGATCAGTCCGTGGACCTCCCAGCCGTCCTCGAGCAACTGCTCGGCCAGGTATCCGCCGTCCTGTCCCGTGATTCCCGTGATCAGCGCGCGCTTCATGGTATCGACTCCTCGATCCTCGGTTTCAGGGACGACGCCAATGATCCAGGCCCATGGCGTCCCGGATCAGCCCCAGCGTCTCGTCGGCCTCGCGCCTCGCGCGCCGGCCGCCCTCCTCGAGCATCTCGATGACTACTTCGGGCCTGCCGCGGAGGTCGTGGTAGCGCTCCTGGATCGGGGCCAGGTGCGCGGTCAGGTGCTCCGCGAGGACCTTCTTGCACTGGAAACAGCCGATCCCGGCGCTGCGGCACTGGTCCGCCAGCTCCTCGCGCTCGGAATCGGGGGTGTACAGCTCGTGCAGAGAGTACATGGGGCAGTCCTCGGGGACCCCCGGATCGCTGAGCCGCTGACGGCGTTCGTCGGTCTTGGCGGGCCGCAGCTTCTCCCAGATGGTCTCGGCGCTGTCCTCCAGGCCGATGGTGTTGCCCTTGGACTTGCTCATCTTCGCGGCCCCGTCCAGGCCGACGATACGCTTGGCCCGCGTCAGCACCGGCCCGGGCTCGGGCAGGCGGAAGGCGTCGGTGGCGTAGCGACGATTCCAGGCACGGACGATGTCCCGGGAGAGCTCCAGGTGCTGGACCTGATCCGCTCCAACCGGCACCACAGACGCGCGGTAGATCAGGATGTCCGCCGCCTGGAGCACCGGGTAGGCGAACAGCCCGACGTTGATGTTGGTGTCGTTGCTGCGGCTCTTGTCCTTGAACTGGGTCATCCGGCTCAACTCGCCCATGGGCGTGACCGTGTTGAACAGCCAGCCGAGCTCGGTGTGACGGGTCACGTCGCTCTGGACGAACACCACCACGTCGTCGCTGGGCTCGAGCCCCGCCGCGAACAGCCACGTGGCGACGTCCCGCACGCGGCGGCCCATCTCCTCGGGGTCGTACTCGATGGTCGCCGCGTGGTAGTCCACCACCGAGAAGAAGCACTTCTCGTACTGGTGCTGCAGCTCCACCCAGTTCCGGATGGCGCCCTCGTAGTTGCCGACGTGCACGCCCCCGGTGGGCTGGATTCCGGACATCAACCGCTGCGGCTTGCTCATTCGCTGTGTGCTCCCGGGCCGGTGGTCCCCGCGGTGAACCCGCCGGTGATCTGTCGTAGGGCCTCGTATAGCACGATGGACGCGGTGTTGCCGAGATTGTGGGAGCGCACGGGCCCCATTCGCGGCACCGACACCACGCGGGGAGCCAGGCTCTTCAGGATCTGCGGTGACAGCCCCGTCGTCTCCTTGCCGAACAGCACGTGATCCCCTGTCTGGTATCGCACGTCCGTGTACAGTCGCGTGGCGTGCCGCGAGGTACCGATCAGCCGCGTCTCCGGCGACAGGCTCTCGAGGTAGTCCTCCCACGAGGGGTGGACGCGCAGCTGCAGGTCCGACCAGTAGTCCAGGCCGGCGCGGCGCACCGCCTTCTCGGACAGATCAAACCCGAGCGGCTCGATCAGGTGGAGAATCGATGCCGTCCCCACGCACAATCGACCGATGTTGCCCGTGTTCTGGGGGATCAACGGCTCGACCAGCACCACGTTGAGCGGTGGAACCACGGCAGGATGGAGGGTACCCAGGTCGGCGGACATCAGGGGAGGACGCTCAGCTGTCCGAGTGGGCGCCGACCACGACCCGCGCCGCCCGCAGGGTCTTGCCCTTGAACTTGTACCCCGTCTGCTCCACCGCGAGGATCTGCTGGTCCTGCTCGGCCTCGGGCACCGGGACCATCGCCACGGCCTCGTGCAGGTTCGGGTCGAAGGTGGAGCCCATGGTCTCGACCTGCTCCACGCCGAGCTCGCCCATCTTGCCCAGCATCCGCTCGCGGACCATGGACGCCCCCTGGAGCAGGGCTCCGGAGTCGTCACACGTGGCGGCGCTGGCGAGGGTGCGGTCCAGGTCGTCGATCACCTCGAGCATGGTCAGGGCGATCTCGCCCCGGTGCCGATCGAGTTCTTCCTCCCGATCTCGCTCCATGCGCTTGCGCGCCGCGTCCATCTCCAGGACCGCGCGCTGGTGCGCGTCGATGTACTCGCGCAGCCGCTTGTCCCGCTGGGCCAGGTCCTCGCGCAGCTTGTCGATGATGGCGAAGCACTGCTCGTGGGGATCGGGCTCGGCGTCTTCGTCGACGGGAGCCTCGTCCGGGTCCTCCGCGGCGCCCGCCTCGTCCTCCACGGGGGCGTCCTCGGGCTGCTCGGGGGTCTCTTCGGCCACCTTGGTTTCTTCGTCCACCGCTAGTCCTCCGCACGGCGCCGCAAAAATAGCCACGACACCGGGACTGTCAACCCTTGACAGCGGTGTTCAAAGGATCACACAAAACAGCGGCTGGAGGTGACATGCAGAAGCGAACGATGGCAGTTCTCGGCGTGATCTTCGCCGGACTCCTCGCCTACGTCCTGCTGGTGGAGGTGGGACGGGAGGAGGAGCGCGAGGAGCGCGAGGCGTTACAGGAACAGATCCTCCCCACCACCGAAGACGACGTGGTGCGTCTGATCATCGAGGGCCAGCGCGGCACGGTGGAGATCTCGCGCGACGGTGACTCGCCTGGCGCGGAGTGGGTCCTCACCCAGCCCTTCGAGGGCATCGCCGATCCAGCAGCCGCCACGGCCGTGGCCCGGGCCGCCGCGACCCTGCGCGACCAGCGCCAGATCGAACCCACCGGGACGGATCTGACCCAGTACGGCCTGGCGCAGCCGGAGCTCGTCGTGACGTTCGAGGCGCGCGGGCTCGACCAGGCCGTGGTCCTGCGGTTCGGCGGCGAGACCGGCTCCAAGGACGGGCGCTACCTCCAGGTGGACGGCGAGACCGCCATCCGCATCGTCCCGAGCCACCAGGTCCGCGCCCTGGACAAGGGCGTGGACGATCTGCGGGATCGCCGCATCGTGCGTTTCAGCCCGGGATCGGCGGCTCGCGTCGAGCTCTCCGGGGAGACCGAGCCCGTGGTCCTGGTCCGGGACGACGGCGCCTGGTGGATCGAGGGCGAGCCACGGTACCGCGCCGCCCGTATGGACCTCGACGACCTGCTCGCCGATCTGACCACCAGCCGCGCCACGCGCTTCCTCGATGGGGACGACCCCACCCTGGGCCTCGACGAGCCCAGCCGCTGGGTGCAGGTCACGCTCGTGGACGGGGAGGAGCGCCGGGTGAACTTCGGCGAACGGCGCGGCGCGTCCATGGTCGCCCAGGTGGCCGGCGACATCGAGGCGGCCGAGGTGGCGTCCTCCATCGTCGATCCCCTCGACTGGCCAGCGGACCGCTGGAAGACCCTGGAGGTCGCCGACATCAACCCCTGGCAGACCAGCCGGCTGACCTTCACGTTCGGCGATCGGCCCTTCGAGTTCCTCCTCGCGGACGACGACTCGTGGACCCTCGTGGAGGGCGAGGGCGACCCCCAGGACGTCGACGCATCGCGCGCCCGCGAGGTTCTCAATCAGATCGACGAGCTGACCGGAGTGGTCTACCTCACCCCCGGCGTCGAGCCGGATCCCGAGGTCGGCCGCTTCGAGATCGAGGCGGACGGGCGCTCCCTGATCTCGTTCACCCTGCACCGCAGCGGAGACACCTGGTCTGCCCAGGTGGCCGGCGATCCCGCACCCATGCAGGTCCCCGCCACGCTGGGGATGTTCCTCGAGGAGTTCCTCGCGGATCCGCTGGGCTCGGAGGAGGCGGTCTAGGCTAGAAGCCAGCGGGAGGATGCCGGGGTACCGGCGGGGCCAGGGAGTAGCGGGAGAACCATCGCCTCGCCAGCCGATTCTGGATCGGGTACGCCGCGAGGATCACCACCGCGACGAGGCCGAAGGGGATCGCGAGCAGGGGCATCCACCAGACCACGCTGGCCGCCAGCGCCAGCGCGATCCCCACCCCACCGACGGCCCAGCGCCGGATACGCCGTCGCTGGGTGACCCACCGCAGGGCCACGTCCACGCGCGCCTTCTCGGTCCCGGCGTGCTCCCTCGCCGCCGCCAGCGAATCGTGGGCACGCCCGAGGCGCCCCTCCACCGCGTGGACCAGGCCGGCGAAGTACCTGGGCTGGTACAGCTCGGGATCACAGCTCGCGGCGATCTCGAAGGTCTCCAGGGCCTCGGCCCGCCTCCCCTGCCGCAGCAGGTTCAAGCCCTTGTTGAAACGCACGAGGCCGTCGTTGGGGAGGTAGGCCACCGCCAGCGCGGTGTACATCTCGCCCTCCTCGACGCTGCCCACCGTGTCCAGGAGGGTGCACAGGGCCAGGTAGGCCTCCCGGTGATAGGGGTTGTGGTCCAGGGCCTCCTTGAAGTAGCGGATGGCCTCGCCCAGCTGCCGCTTGCGCAGGTGGGCCAGGCCGGCGGAGAACTCCGCCGCACCCGGTGGCGGCGCGCTCTCGTCGTCCCGAGCGGCGGCCCTCGACGCAGCCTCCTCGCTCAGCTGACCGGACACCTCGGCGTCCTCCAGCCAGGCCTGCTCGTCGGCGGCCAGGCGCCGGGTCAGCAGGAAGTCCGCCGTCTCCCCCTCGCGGGACACCATCAGCTGTTCGTGGGTCGCCACCTCGGCGCACGAGAGTGACTTGAGGTGGGTCTGGTACAGGGCGTCGTCGTCCCCCTTGACGAACACGTACAGCAAGAAGGACGCGCCCTTGCGCGTGTCCGTCACCTGATAGACCGCGGGGTTGTCGTCCTCGGCCACCCCCACGATGTCCAGGTGACTCTCCTGGTTCGCCACGAGGCCACCGAACAGCGGTTGTCCCAGCTGCTCGTGCAGCAGGGCCAACCCCTCGCCCAGGACGAACTGCACGCCCGTCCGCCGGTCCCCCGCCAGCTCGGCGCCCAGGTTCCTGCAACGGTGCAGGTAGGATCGACGCAGCTGGTCGATCCGCTTCTCGCAGTGGTCCACCTCGACGTCCACCAGGGACTCGTCGGTGTACCGCCACTTCGCGCTGGCGATCCGCCGGTTGTAGACCCGCAACGACTCCTGGTAGCTGTACCGGCGCACCACACCGTCGCGATCGACCAGCTCCACGGGGAACTCCACGATCTCGGTGTAGTCCTTGCTCTTGTACCGCTGCTTCTTGTCCTGTGCGGCCATCGACTGCCCGGAGCGCCTCTTCGTCCTCAAATACTAAACAATAACGTCTAGTTACGTGTGTATTCTAGCATCCGATCCGGAGGACGGCAAGGCTCCTAGGGGTCCGTGGCCGCCCCCAGTTCCACGTATCCGAGCACCTGGAGGGCCTCGAGCAGGTCATCTGCGGGGACCTGGTGCTGCTCGACCCAGGTGGGGGGCAGCTGCTCGGTCAGCGCGGTGACGACGCCCGGTTGGAGCGCGGCGACGTCCTCGGTCTCGCCGGGATCCTCGTGGAGGTCATAGAGCTGGGCCGGCCCGTCCGATGGTTTGATCAGCTTGTGACCATCCACCCGGACGCTGCGGAATCCACGCCCGACGAATCGATCCACGAGTTCGGCGTCGGCGAGGACAGCCTCGAGGTAGCTTCGGTGGACTCGGGGAGGAAAGTAGCTCGCGCGAAGGGGGCGGTGTTCGGGGGTGGGGACGTAGGCATCGCCGGAGCCGACGGCCATCAGGGGGCCACCGTCGCCCTCGCCCATGAAGCCCAGGAACAGGGGATAGAGGTCCTGGAGCCCGACGGGATCCTGGCACGAAGAGCCCTGCTCGACCCGGCCGGGCCAGGAGAGGACGAGGGGGACGTGGAGGAGTTCGTCGTACACCGAGAGCTGATGATCGATGAGGCGAACGCCGTCGGTCTCGTGATCACCGAAGGCCTCGCCGTGATCCGACGTCACCGCGACCAGCGCGTCGTCGAGCCTGCCGTGTCGCTCCAGGACGCCGATGAGCTCACCCAGCAGGTGGTCCACATAGGCGATCTCCTCGTCGTACAACGTCAGCACTTCTTCGCGGACGTCGGGTTGGACGGTGCCTCCGAACGAATCCTCGACCCAGCGCTGGTTGGCGCTACGCACCTCGCGGGTCCACGGAGCCCCCTCGTGGAAACGACCGCGCCAGCCGCCACCCGGCGGATCGAAGGGGAAGTGGGCCTCGACGAGGTTGACGAAGACGAAGACAGGCTCGCCGCTCAGATCCGCCAGCCAGTCGTCCACGGCGCCCACGGTACGCGCCCCGCCCGCGTCGGTGAGTCCGGTCGCCAGGGCGTCACCGTATCGATTGATGGAGAAGGTGCCGAGGGAGACCGATCGTCGGAACACCTCCACGAACACATCGAATCCGCGGTCCAGACCCGTGGGGCTGGACAGCCACGGGTTGTTGGTGAAGCCGCCCGTATGGAAGCCGGCACCGTCGAACCTCTCGGCGAGCACGGCGTGCTCCCCGTCGTACCGCAAGGAGATGTGGTGGCAGCCATGCTCGGCGGGCTCCTGTCCGGTGAACATCGTGGCGTGGGAGGGCAAGGTCCACGGCGCCTGGGCATAGGCCCGGGTGAAGACCGCGCCTCCCTCGGCGAGCCGATCCAGGTTTGGCGTGACCTCCGGTCGCCCGCTCACCACGCCCACATGATCGGCGCGCACCGTGTCCAGGACGATCAGCACCGCGGTCTGCCCGCCGCGATCCGCCGGAGGTTCCGCCACCGGGGCAGCGCACCGGGTGAACCCGAGCGCCGCGAGGACGAACAGGGCGCCGAACCGCCTCACGATCCACCCACCCTGCGGCGCCTGGCCCTCGCCCACGCCACGAGCTGCGCGACGCAGCCAGCCAGGATCGACGCCACGCCGACGACACCGAGACCGACGCCCGGGCGATGCACGACCACCAGATCCACGAGATCGGGGCGAAACCGGCGTTCCATGGCCAGGGTCGTCGCCCCGAGTCGGTGGACCCGGCCGTCGAGCGGCAGCGTGCCGAGCGCCCCCCCGTCGTCGAGGATCTCCAGTATCGAGCCCGCACTCGTCGTCGAAGAGGACGGCAGCGTCAGCGCGATCCTCGCCCCGTCGGTGAACAGGACGCTGTCCGGGTCATCCACGGCGAGCCAGCGCTGCCAGGATCCCTCGGCGGCGACGACCTCGACGCGCACTGCTTCGCCGCCGTCTTCACCCGGCAGGACCGAGGCCACCGGCTGGCTGCCGTCGGGCAGGAACTCCGCGATCTCGAGGGCGACCCCACCCACGACGACGACCTGGGGCAGAGCCACGCCAGGGGCCAAGGCCTCGATGCAGGCACCTCCATCGCAGATCTGGGCGCGCAGCTTCCCGTCTCGACCGCGCCGGGCCAGGAGGGTCGGGCTCGCCGTGGAGGGCGCCGCGTCTTCCGCGGTCAGCACGATGTCGAATCGGCCCTCGGGATCGGTCACGGCGCCGGCCCCGGCCACGACCCAGGCACCCCGGTCGCGATCCCCTCCGCCCCGCCAGCGAACGTGCAGCGCCGGCGGACCGTGGCCCTCGCGCCGCGACTGGATGGTCCGGCCCACGGTGGCCTCCACGATCTCCACGCGGGTCTGCCCGGGTCCGGGCCACAGGGTGAGAGCCTCTCCCGGTCGCGCGGGGAGGCTCACGGCCAGCTCGGCGGGCCCCAGGTCCGCCGGCACGGCCGAGAAGGTCGCCACCAGGCGCGGCTGTGACACGGCCCCCGACGGGGCCAACCGGAGCAGGAACGGGAGCCGACGCGCCCCGCCCTGGGGATCCGTCGTCTCTCCCACGGGTGACTCCGCGCCGACGACAACCCGGCCACTCCACCGTCCGGAGGCGTCCAGCCAGAGCGCGACGAGCCCCAGGGCGCACCCGCCGAGGATCATCGCCAGGGCGGCGCGTCGCCTGGCTGCCGCCCCGATCACCGCGACGCCACAGAGCGCAGCCCAGGCCAGCGCGAATCCCCGCGCCCAGCCAGCGCTCGGGAGCCCCGCGGGGACGGGGGTGCTCAGGGCGGCCGACTCGGCGTCCGCCGGGCCAAAACGCTCCCACATGGCAGCCAGCAACGGCGCTCGCGGTTCCATGGGCAGCGTGAGGTCCGGGGGCGGCTGTGAGGAGATTCCGGCCAGGGCGAGAGTTCCGCCCATCCCGAGGAGGACCAGCGCCACCACGAGCCGCTCGGAGATGCTGCCGGGCGCGCCGGCCGCGGAACGTCCCCCATCGGGCGTGGACACGATAAACCTCCAGGGCCGACTCTAGCACCTATCCAGATCGGAGACAGCACGCCGCCAATGACGCCATGGCGCGCACTTTTTCACCCGAAGATGAAATGATTCGCGGACGTGGTGCGTACGAACAGGGCGAGAAACGTGGAACCGACCGACGAGATCCTTGTGGAACGAGCACTCGTCGGCGATGACGCGGCGGCGGGAGAGCTGGTGCGTCGTTACTCCACGCCTCTGTACAACTTCGCTTACCGATTCACGGGAAACCGTGAGGAGGCACAGGAGATCGCCCAGGACGCGCTGCTCAAGGCCCTCAAGAACATGAATCGCTTCGATCCCCGATACAAATTCTCGACCTGGGTGTACCGGATCACCCGGAACCAGGCCATCGACCACAAGCGCCGGAAGCGGCCGACAGCCGAGCTGAACGAGGCCATCACGCCGGATCCGGGGCACGCGAACCCGGATGGGACGGGTGTGCGGAGCCCCGAGATAGGCGCGATCCGGTCGGAGGAGAACAAGCTGCTGCACAGGGCACTGGCGACGCTGGGGGAGAAGTACCGGGAGATCATCGTTCTGTATCACTTCAGTGGCCTGAGCTACGCGGACATCGCCACCACCCTGGACATCCCACAGGGGACGGTGATGAACCGGCTGTTCCGCGCGCGGCAGAAGCTGCGGGTGGCCATGGTGAAGCTGCAGGAGGCGACGGCGTGAATAGACATCTGGACGACACGCAGCTCCAGCTGGCGGCCGAAGGGCTGCTGGGAGAGGCGGACCAGGGCTGGGTGGAGGAACACCTGGCGGCGTGCGGCCACTGTCGCGCGGCGGTCGAGGGGTACCAGGAGCTGATGACGCAGCTCAACGCGGTGCCGGTGGCCGATGCCCCGTCGGTGATGGCGGAGTCGGTGCTGACGGCATACCGGCGCACCACCGAGCCGATCCACGCGCTGTGGTCGGACCGCAAGCTGCTGATCGCGGCGGCGCTGAGCAATGCGGTGTTGCTGGGGGTGGTGCTGGTGGCGGTGGGGATCGAGGGCCCGCTGAACCTGCTGGGGGACTGGGCCATCGGGATCAAGGACCTGCTGCTGTCGGCGTTGACGCTGGTGCCGGTGGTGAAGGCCATCTGGACCGGGATGGCCCACGGCGGAATCGCCGTGTTCGTGGTGCTCGCGCTGGCGCTGGTCACGGTGGTGGCGGCGCTACGTCAGACGTTGGGAATGTCCGAGGAGACGTCATGAGGATTCGAGCCTGCTGGGTGCTGTTGCTGACGTTGTGTGTGCTGCCGGTGAAGACGGCGCGGGCGGACGACCGCGTGGTCTTCGGCGGCTCCGTGGAGGTGGCCGAGGACGAGGTCATCGAGGGTGACCTGGTGATCTTCGGCGGCAGCGCTCGCATCCACGGCAAGGTCGAGGGCGACACCGTGGTGTTCGGCGGCCGGGTGGTCCTCGAGGAGACCGGCGTGGTCGAGGGGGACCTCGTGACCATGGGCGGGTCCATCGATCGCCGGGGTACCGTGGGCGGGGACTCCACGGCGCTGGGCGCGGACTCGGTCGAGATCCAGGAGGCCGTGGACGGCGCCTTGCGGGATCTCGAGGAGCTGGAGGAGCTCGAGAACCTGGACGCGGAGATCGAGGAACAGGTGGCCGAGGCGATGGCGACGGCCCACGTGTCGAAGAAGGCCAAGGGAGAGGGCAAGTTCTGGAAGAAGCTCAAGACCTTCTTGCTGTACTGCCACATCGCGTACATGGCGCTGATCGCCGTGCTGATCCTGCTGGAGTTCAACCCGGAGCGGATCCTCAACATCACCCGCACCGTGGAGATCCGGCCGGGCCGTTCGCTGCTGGCCGGCACCCTCACGTTGACCGCATTCGCGCTGGTGTTCGTGTTCTTCTTCGTGTCCATGGTGGGCATACCCATCGCGGTGATGGTGCCGTTCGTGCTGGGGCTGGTGGGCTTCCCCGGGGTGATGGGCATGTGCGGGGTGATCGCCCGAAAGCTCCCGCTGGGCCGGGTCAGCGGCTCCACGGGCGCGTGGTTGATCGGCGCGCTGCTGATGACCCTGCTGCCGGCCTTCACCTACTGGTTCATCGGGCCCTTCCTGTTCACGGTGCTGTTCTCCCTGGGCCTCGGCGCGGGCGTGATGAGCCGCTTCGGCCGGCGAGAGCCGGCGGTCTGATAATCCCCTCCGCCCCCGCAGCCAGCCCCCCGTTTCCTTGACAGCTCCTCACCCGCTCGGTAACACAGCCGGGCGAGGTCTTCGATGATGCTTCCTCCCCCTTTCTGTCAGCAGACCCGAGCAACACGACTGGCCGCCAACACGGTGTACGACCTGCTGATCATCGGCGGTGGAATCACCGGCGCCGGGATCGCGCGTGACGCGGCGATGCGGGGCCTCAAGGTGGCCCTGGTGGAGAAGGAGGACCTGGCCGCGGGGACCTCGAGCCGCTCGTCCAAGCTGGTCCACGGCGGCCTGCGGTACCTCGAGCACTACGAGTTCGGCCTGGTGTTCGAGTCCGTGAGCGAGCGAGCCCTGCTCAGGCGGCTCGCCCCGCACCTCGTGCGCCCCCTCCCCTTCCTGTTCCCGGGCTTCGACGACGACCGCGTGCCCCTGTGGATGATGGCCGCGGGCGTGACCCTGTACGACGTGCTGTCGCTGGGACGGGCGTACCAGATGCACCGCCGGCACTCGAAGCGGTCGACCCATCGCCTCGAGCCCGGGCTGCGGACCCAGGGGCTCCAGGGCTCGCTGCTGTACTACGACTGCGCCACGGACGACTCGCGGCTGACCCTGGCCACGGGCATGAGCGCCCACGACCACGGGGCCCACATCTTCACCCGCATGCGCGTGGACGAGCTGCGCACGGTCCGCGGCCAGGTGGAGGGCGTGGAGTGCACCGATCGGATCACCGGGGAGCCGCGCTCCCTGCGCGCCCAGGTCGTGGTCTGCGCGGTGGGACCGTGGACCGACGGATTCCTCGACCACACGCAGCCCCAGGACTCCAGGGTGCTGCGGACCACCAAGGGCGTCCACTTCGTCGTCCGCAACGACCGCCTCCCGGTGAAACACGCCGTGGTCATGGCCGGCGCGGAGGACGGGCGCATCCTGTTCGCCATCCCCTGGGGCAACCGCACCTACGTGGGCACCACGGACACGGACTTCGAAGGCGACATGGACGACCTGCACGCCACCGCCGAGGACGTGCGCTACCTGCTCGACGTGGTGAACCGGGACTTCCCCGACGCCCGCCTGACCGAGGACGACGTGATCGCCACCTGGACTGGCGTGCGGCCGCTGGTGGCGGACGAGGGCTCGGCGAGCGCCAGCTCGGTGAGCCGGGAGCACCAGCTCAAGGTGCTGGACAACGGGATGGTGCTCATCGCCGGTGGCAAGCTGACCACGTACCGGCGGATGGCCGCCGAGGTGGTCGAGGCCACCCGGAGCTCACTGCGCGCCAAGGGCATCCGGCTCGAGGAGTGCACCACGGGCAAGCACCCGCTCACCGGCGGGGGCGTGCCCGCCCCGCAGACTCCAGAGCTCGCGAGGCAACTCGGCGCGCCCCTGTGCGACCACCTCGCCTCGAGGTACGGCAGCGACTGGGACGCGGTGGGTCAGCTGGTGATCTCGCGCGAGGGATACTCCCAGCGCCTGGTCCCCGATCTCCCCTACGTCCACGGTGAGCTGGTCCACGCGCTGCGCGAGGAGGGAGCCTTGACCCTGGAGGACCTCCTGGTCCGCCGGACGGACATCTTCCACAAGGCGCCGGACCAGGGGCTGGAATGCCTCGAGACGGCCGCGGATCTGGCGAGCCTGCAGCTCGGCTGGGATGGGGCGCGGCGCGAGGCGGAGGTGGAGCAGTACCGCGCCTGCGTCGCCCTCAGCAGAAGCTATCGTGACCAGTAGCCCCTCCAACGAGGCCCCCACCGAGGGCACCGAGGGCCCCAAGCCCAGGACCAAGAGGTCCGAGATGCGAGCCCTCGAGCGGATGGAGCTCGTCCAGCGGCGGGAGACCACCCGCCGGGCCATCCACCGCAACGCGGCCCAGGCGCGCGGTGAGCTGCATCGGGGACAACCCAGGCAGGTCCTCAAGATCACCGGCCTGATGCTGCGCGGCAAGTCGCTCAAGTCCCTCGCATCCCCCCAGATCCCGCTGCTGTACTACCGCGGCAGGGCCTTCGAGGAGCTGGGAGATCGTGACGGTGCGGTGGCCTGCTACCGCGCGGTCTCCGCCTGGGACGGAGGCGCGCAACCCCTGGTGGACGACGCCAAGGAGTACATCGAGCGCAGCCTGCGGCGGCTCATCTCCCTGCTCGGGGAGGCGCCCGCCGCGGGTGCCCGGATCCGATCTCCCGATCGCGATCCGCGGGCATTCCCCCGGCCGTACCTCACGCCGGCCCGGCTCATCATCGCCATGGGCCTGACGTTCGTCGGCACGATCTGCGCCGGGACGCTCCTGGCGATCTTCTAGCCCCTCAGCAGCATCAGCGCGACGAGGACCCCGTAGGCCAGCACCTGGCCCACCAGGGTGGAGCGTTCGCTGCGCAGGACCGTCGAGGGCCCGAAGGGTGATGGCCCGAAGGGGCTGGCGCCGTGCGTCGGGAGCCATCGGGGGACACGGGTTCGATACGCGACGAATGCCGGTCCGTGCGCAGCCTCGAGCTGCGCCTCCTCCCAGGCCACGATGAACCCGTACTGCACGGCGAACAGCGCGGCGTACGCCGGCAACAGCAGGGGTACGCCGGTGGCCCAGACGATGCCCGCACCCACGGCCAGGTTACCCAGGTAGATGGGGTTGCGGCAGCGCGCGAAGGGGCCCGACGTCACCAGCGGGCCCACACCGCCCCCGCGGGTGCGGCTGCGCGTGCCGATGTGCGCCACGGCCCAGCCCCGGATGAACTCGCCCAGGGCGGTCAACGCGGCGCCGGCCACGATGCTGTCGAGGCTGGGGCGTCCCAGGGCGACACCCACGGCGATGATGGGCAGCGGCGTGAGGCTGCGCCAGCGGAAGAGCCGGGCACCGAGTCTCGCGGACACGGGGGGAGTGGTCACGGGCGGACGGGACGGGACGCTACAGCTGAGCGAAGTGGCCGCGGTAGAGGGTCAGCAGGTCGTTGGCCACGGTCCCACCCTCGAGGCCTTCCGAGATCTCGCGGACCGCCGCGCCGAACTCGATGGTGTCGGTGCGGGCCGTCTCCAGCACCTCGGCCAGCCCCTCGCCCTCGGAGCCCAGGGCGATGGCCTGGAGCAGCAGCCCCTGGACCTTGCCCTCCACGTCCTCTTGCTCGGTCGCGGTGCGCACGGCCACCTCCGCCCACTTGCGGGCCTTGACCATGTCCTCCTTGACCAGGCAGATCTCGCTGAGCCGCCGCATGGCCTTGCTGTTGGTCTTGTCGTACATCAAGACCTTCTCGTAGTGCAGCGCGGCCTTGTCCGAGTACCCGAGCTTCTCCTCGAGGATGTCGCCCTTCATCAGGTACGCGTCGATGACCTGCTCGGCGCTCTTGGCGTACTTGATGATGGCGTTGTACGTGGACAGCAGGGTGTTCCAGTCCTCGTTCTGCCAGTGGACCTGGGCCATCCCCTCGAGGGCGCCCACGTCGTTGGGGCTCTTCTCGAGGATCTTCTTGAACCGCTTCATGGCCGCGTCGGGCTTGCTGAGCTTGAGCTCGCAGCGACCGAGGTTCAGGTTGGCGTCGTCCAGGGCCTGGCGGTCACCGAAGCCGCTGAGCAGGCGGAGCACCTGGCGGAAGTGGGAGGCGGCGGCCTTCCAGTCCTCGAGCTCCATCAGCCGCGGCGCCGCCTCTCGCAAGGACGGCACGTGGGTCGGCGTCAACTCCAGAGCCCGGGAGAAGCCCTCGAGCGCCTTGTCCGCGGAGCCACTCTGGGCGTAGACGCGGCCCAGCTTGAAGTAGTAGAGGGTGACCTCCTCGCGGATGTCCTCGTCCTCCTCCACGTCCTGGGCATCGATCACGGCCTTGTAGGACTCGAACACCGGCAGGGCCTCGGCCCATGCCTTGCGGTCGTAGTGGTACTCCACGAAGAAGCGCAGGGCCTCGGCGCTGTCCCCGTCCAGCTCCAGCACGCGCCGGAAGTCGGGGCAGGCGGCCTCGCGGTCGATCTGCTTGTTGAGGCGGACCCGCGCTCGCTCGAGGTACAGGTCGATCCGGTCGGCCGGCTCCTCCACCAGCTCGGCCTCTCGGCCGGCCAGGTCCACCACCAGCTCCCAGTCTCCGCGGCGCGTGGCGATGCGGCGCAGCGATCCGAGGGACTCCCGGTGGGAGCCCGGACACGCGGCCGCCTGCTCGTACAGGGCCAGCCCCATCTCCTCGGAGTGGATCTTGGTCTCGGCGATGATCCCGAGCTCGAACAGCAGCTGTGCCCGGCGGTCCTCGGGGAGCTGCGACACCTTGGCGCGGCCGATCTCGATCTGCTTCTTGGGGTCGCCCGCCTCGCCGTACAGCGCCATCAACCGATCGTAGGCCTCCAGGAAGCGCTCGTCCTGGGCCAGGACGCGGTTCCAGCTCTTGATGGCCACCTCGGCGTTGTCGATCTTCTCTTCCCAGACGCGGGCGATCTCGGCGTAGATGCCGATCTTGTCCTTGTCGCGGGCCTGGCTGGCCTGCCGGCTGAGGACGCCGACCAGCCCCTGCCAGTTGTCGTTGCGGGTGTGCAGGTCCAGCAACGCGTCGAGGGGACCGACCAGGGACGAGTCCAGGTCCAGGGCCTCCTCGTACGCCTTGGCGGCCTCCTCGGCCTTGCCCTCCACCACGTCGGCGATCCGCCCGAGGTGGTACACGGCGATGGCCTTCATCGCGTCGTCGTCGGCGACCTTCTTCAGCTCGTCGAAGTGGGTGAAGGCGGACTCGAAGTCCTCCTCGCGGAAGGCGATGGCCCCCAGCCCCTTGAGGGCCAGCGGGTTGCTCGGATCCTTCTCGGTGAGGCGCTCGAAGAAGCCCTTGGCCTCCGGCCGGTCGATGAACTTGTCACGCAGCACGCCGTTGATCTGCTGTTCGGTCTCGGTGCGCACCGCCTTGGAGACGACCCGCTCCTGCAGCTGCTCGAGTACGCTGAGCACGGCATTCCAGTCCTCGCGGTCGCTGTACAGCACGCGCAGGTGGAAGGCAGGCACCGCGAAGTCCTCGTGGTCCGCCAGCATGGTCTGGTACGCCTCGATGACCCGATCCTCGTCGCCGATCTGGATCAGGCCGTCGGCGAGGTCCATCAGGCGCGCTCGCGCGTCGTCGAGGGGAAGATCGGCGCTGAGGGCCGTGGTGAGCGCCACGAGCGCCTCGCCGTCGCGATTGCGCAGGTGGATGCGACGCAGTGCCTCGAAGGCGCGCTCGCGGCCCACCGGGTCGGCGAACGCCTGCTCGTAGAAGCCCACGGCCGTGTCGAAGCGGCTGAGCTCATGGTGGAGATCGCCGGCGAGCAGCGAGTAGAAGGTGCCCACCGGGTTCTCGGCGGCGTCGCCGGCCTGGCGGCCGTACAGCCGCGCCAGCCCTTCCCGATCGCCGCTGAGGGTGTACAGGCGCTCCAGACCGTCCATGGCCATGGCATAGCCCGGCTCGTCGTCGAGGACCAGCTGGTAGCACTCCGTGGCCTTCTGGATGTCCTCCTTGAACTCCTCGGCCAGGAGGCCGCACTGGTAGCGCGCGGTGATCCGCGGGACATCGCCCTGCCGCTCCGTGGCGGTGTTGTAGCAGTCCAGCGCCTCCTGCCAGAGCTCCAGGCCCTCGCCGAGGATGCCCATGGACGTCAGGGGCAGCTCCACCTGGGGTCCCAGGTCGAGCAGCTGCTTGGCGGCCTCGGAGAACCCGTCCGCGTCCTGCAGCCGGTATCGCGTCTCGACCAGCGCGAGCAGCAGCGCCACGCGCCGCGGTCCGTCGTCCACGGACTCCAGGCGCTCGCGGTACAGATCGGCCACGGCCAGCTCGTCCTTCTGACGCTTGGCCAGCCGCTGCAGGGCGAAGAAGCCCTCGTGGGAGGCCGGCTCCCGCTTGAGCACCCTGGACCAGCAGTCCCGGGCGCGATCCAGCTGACCGGCGGCCTCGAAGTTGCGCGCCGCGCTGTACAACCACCAGTAGCTGCTGCGTGGGTTGTCCCCCGCCGCGGCCTCGGCCTCTTCGATGGCGGCCACGGCCGCCCAGTTCCCGGTGCGGGTGAGGATCTCCCGGAGATCCAGGGTGGCCCCGAGGAATGCAGGGTTCAGCTCGAGGATCGCCCGCAGGCAGCCCTCGGCTCGCTTGGCGTCGTCCAGCTCCCCCATGGCGAGCTGCGCCGCCCGGTAGAGCAGCGAGACGCGCGTCTCTGGATCCTCGGTGTTCGCCGCGCCCTTCTGGAGACTGTCGGCCGCCTCCTTGAACTTGCCGGCGTCCAGCTGCGCCTCGATCAGCGCGGAGAGGTTGAGCTGCGAGCCGGGCGACGACTCCATGGACAGGTCCAGGCAGCGGATGGCCCGCTCCGGGTTGCCCACCTTCTCGGCGTACAGGCGGCCAGCGTTGTAGAGGGTCACGCTGCGGGCCTCGGCGCCGTCGAGCAGGGACGCGGTCTGTTCGAGGACCGTCGCCTGCTCCTCGAACAGCCCCAGCTTGCCCAGCACCCGGCCGAGGCGTTCGCGCGCCGGCAGGTAGTTGGGCGCCAGCTCCAGGGCGTGGCGGTAGTCGGCCGCGGCCTCCTCGAACTGGGTCAGACGCAGCTCGCGGATCTCCCCCATCTTGATGGTGAAGGTGACCTGTCCCCGCGGATCCGAGGTGGCCTCACGGGCGCTGGCGTAGTGCTCCAGCAGCCCCTCCCAGTCGCTCGCGCGGCTGAGCAGGAGGCGCTTGCCCTCCTGCGCCGGTGCGCAGTCCGGGTCCAGGGCGAGGGCGGCCTCGAAGGCCTCGCGAGCCATGTCGGTGTTGCCTATGCCGTCCAGGGCGATCTCGCCCACCTGCAGCTGCAGGCCAGCGGCGGCCAGGGGCTCCTCGCATCCCTCGAGCTCCTTGCGCAGCGCCTCGACGAGCTCCTCGTGCTTGCCGCGCCGGAGCAGGAAGTCGCGGTACTCCTTGCCCGGAGCCAGCGCGTCCGCGCCGTGCTCCATGGCGTCCTGGTAAGCCGCCGCAGCGGCGTCCGCGTCGTCCAGCTGGTTGTCGTAGATGCGGGCCGCCAGCGTCTTCCAGAACTGGCGGTCGGCGCCGCCGAATGCTTCACCCGTGTTGCTGGTCAGCTCGGCGAGCTGGGTGAGCTCCTCGGCGCGGGAGTAGATCCGCTCCAGGGCCAGGAAGGCCGGCACGAAGCGGGGCTCGATGGCCAGACACTGCTCGAAGAAGGGCGCGGCGTCGAGGGGCTTGCGCAGCACTTCGTCGTGCAGCCGGCCCAGCTCGTACAGGACGCGGAGCTGCTGACCGTCCACGGCCACGGCGGCCGCCTGCTCGAGGATGGCCACCAACCGGGTCCAGTCCTCCTGGCGGTAGTAGATCTCACGCAGGAAGCGCAGGGCGATGAAGTTCCCGGGCGTGTGCTCCAGGGCCTTGTGCAGATCGGCGTCCGCGCCCGCGTCGTCCCCCAGCTGGGTCATGCGGATGTGTGCGGAGGCGAGCAGCGCGGCGGCCTTGCCGGCGGGATCGGCCACCGTGTTGGCCTGCTTGGTCAGGTACTCGACCGTCTCGGGCCAGTTCTCCCGCGCCGCACAGATCTTCACGAGCTCGCGCAGGGCGGGCACCTGGGCTGCGTCGAAGTCCACCGCCTGGCGGCACGACTCCTCGGCGCGGTCCCAGTCTCCCAGCTTCTGGCTGAGGATACGGCTCGTCTCGAAGTGCAGCACGGCCTTGCTCGCGTGCTTCTTGGTCGAGGTGATCTCGTTGGCCAGGTGCTGGAGCACCTCTTCCCATGTCCCGGGCGAGGGCTGCTCGGTGGGCGTCTCCAGCTCGGCAGCAGCCGGCGCCACGGCCATCCCCGCGCCAGCCCCACCCAGGGCCTGCACGGAGCGGGCGGTGTCCTCGAGGGACGAGGTCGCCGCCCCGGACGGAAGCTCCTCTACGGGCTCCGGCTGAGGGGGTTCGTCCGCCTCTTCGGCCGACTGCACCTCGGCGGCGGGCTCGGGCTTCTCCGACTCGACGGTGGGACCGTCGGCCACGGGCTCGGGTTGGTCCGACACATCGGCGGGCTCGGGCTCGGGCTCGGGCTCCGGCTCAGCCTCCGGCTCGGGCTCGGGCTCGGGCTCGGGCTCGGGCTCGGGCTCGGGCTCGGGCTCGGGCTCGG
>CAYRNR010000096.1:0-34850 GCA_964425605.1 uncultured Rickettsiales bacterium
TGATCTCGCTGATGCCGTTCTTCCACAGCTACGGCCTCACCGTGGGCATCAACACGGTGTTCGCCAACGCCCTGACCGCCGTGCTGATCCCCAACCCGCGGGATCTCGAGCACACGCTGCTGTCGGTGCAGAAGCACCGGGCCACCTTCTTGCCCGCCATCCCCACCCTGTTCGTGGCGTTCTCCAACCACCCGGCCCTGGACCAGTACGACCTGTCCTCGGTGCGGTTCGCGCCCAGCGGCGCCGCGCCCCTGGCGCCGGAGGTGCAGAAGCAGTTCGAGTCGATCAGCGGCTGCAAGATGGTCGAGGCCTACGGTCTCACCGAGACCAGCCCCACGGCGACGATGGATCCCATCGGTAGCCCCCGCGCCCACTCCATCGGCGTGCCCATCCCCAACACCGACGTCAAGATCGTCGACATCGAGGACGGCGGGGTCGAGCTGCCCCAGGGGGAGACCGGCGAGATCATCATCAAGGGCGATCAGGTCATGGTGGGGTACTGGAACCTCCCCGAGGAGACCGAGAAGGCCATCCGCGTCGGCCCCGACGGCGAGCCCGGCTGGTTCTACAGCGGCGACATCGGCTTCCAGGACGAGGACGGCTACTTCCACATCGCCGACCGCAAGAAGGACATGATCATCGCCGGCGGCTACAACATCTATCCGGCGGAGGTCGAGGCGGTGTTGTTCGAGCACCCGGCCCTCGTCGAGGCGGCGGTGATCGGCGTGCCCGACGAGAAGCGGGGCGAGACGGTCAAGGCGTTCGTGGTGCTCCACGAGGGGAAGACGGCCACCGAAGACGAGATCATCGCTTTTTGCCGCGAGCGGATGGCCGCGTATCGCATTCCGCGGATGGTAGAGTTCATCGACGAGCTCCCCAAGACCGTCATCGGCAAGGTGTTGCGGCGGGAGCTCCGTGACAAGGAGCTGGCCAAGTGACGCTGCGGTCCCTTCTTCTCCTCCTCCCCCTGCTCGCGCTGGGGTGCCCCGGCGACGACGACGACGACTCCGCGCCCCCTGCGGACGACGACGACGATTCGGCGATCGCGGACACCTCGGTGCCGTGGACCCGCGATCTGCCGTCCCTGGAGGGCGACATCGGCCTGGTTCGAGGGTTCCGGCCCATGCGGTCGATCCTCCACTTCCACTCGGTGTTCTCCCACGACGCCTGCGACGGGCTGGGCTACCAGCACGGCGTGCTCGACGAGGTGTGCCTCGCGGAGATGCGTGACGGCCTGTGCCGCGTCAGCATCGACCTGGCCTACGTCTCGGACCACCCCAGCTACGCCGCCTTCCACGAGTTCGAGGAGATCCTGCTGCTGCGCGAGGACGACGTGCCCATCGTCGAGGGCGGCGAGACCATCGCCAGCCTCATCCAGTGCCCCACGGGGCACGAGGTGGTCTACATGGGCGGCATCGAGGACGACGTGATGCCGCTGGGCCTCGACCGGCACGCCGCCGAGGCTGGCGAGGTGGCAGACCAGCTGTACAACACCACCAACGCCGAGCTGTTCGACGCGGTGGCCGCCGCTGGCGGGATGGTCTTCCAGCAACACCCCGAGGAGCGGGATCTCGAGACGCTCGAGCAGCGTCAGGACATGGGCATGGTGGGCCTGGAGGTGTTCCAGCTGCACTCCATGCTCGATCCGGACTCCCGTGAGGAGATCTATGGGCTGGAGCCGTTCGGCTGGATCGAGGACATCGGCCCGTTCACCGATCCCGAGGCCACCGGCGAGCCCGACCTGCTGTTCGCGGCGTTCTTCCAGGAGCTGGGCCCCAACATCGAACGATGGGACCACCTGCTGCAGCAGGGCCCGGCCGTGGGCATCGCCGCCACGGACGCCCACCGCAACGTGTTGCCCTATCTGCTGCGCGACGGCGAGCGCCCGGACGGGTACCGCCGCAACTTCCGCTGGTTCTCCAACGTGGTGCTGGCCGACGACAAGGAGCCCGGCGCCGGGGACGAGGCCGTGGCCGCGGGGCGGTTGTTCATGGCCTTCGAGATCTTCGGCACCCCCGCCGAGCTGGCCTTCTGGTACGACGACGGCGCCGGCGCCGAGCTGGAGATGGGTGAGAGCTGCGAGGGGTGCGCGGGCGGGAACCTGCACCTGGAGTGCCCGGTGCTCTCCCCCGCGTCTCCCCGTGACGGCGAGAACGACCCGCTGATCGAGGCCACGGTCTTCCGCGACGGCGAGGTCTGGCAGACCGGCTGCGGTACCTACGAGATCACCGAGGCGGGCGTCTACCGCGCCCGCGTCGACATCACCCCCCATCACCTCACGCCGTTCCTGGGCGACGATCCGACGCCGTACCTGCACCCCTTCCCCTGGGTGTACACCAACGCCATCCGGATCCAGTGAGAGGACACCGACATGGCCAGATATGACGCGATCGTCATCGGGGCAGGGCTCGGCGGGCTGTCCGCGGCGACGATGATGGCCCACAACGGGCTGCAGGTGCTGCTGCTGGAGCGTCACAACGTCCCCGGCGGCTACGCCACGAGCTTCGTGCGGGGGCGGTACGAGTTCGAGGTAGCCCTGCACGAGCTGTCCGGCATCGGACCGCCGGAGAAGCGCGGCGCCCTGTACCGCTACCTCGACGAGATCGGGGTCGCCGATCGCGTGGGGTTCCGGCACACGGACAACCTGTTCCGGGCGGTGTTCCCCGACCTCGACGTGATCCTCCCGGTGGGGCGCGAGGCGTACACCGGCAAGCTGTGCGAGCTGTTCCCCCACGAGGCCCGGGGCATCCGCAAGTTCCTCGGCCGCGTGTTCGCCATGGGGCGCGACTTCGGCCGCATCGTGCGCGCGCGTGGCCAGGTCGATCCGCGGACCGTGGCGCTGAAGTACCGGCACTTCTTCCGGTACGTGCCCACCCGCTGGGGCGACGTGCTGGACCGGGACGTACAGGACCCCATGGCCCGGGCGCTGCTGTCCCAGTACTGGGGTTACGTGGGCGCCGGCCCCGCGGAGATCTCGTTTCTGTTCCACGCGGCGACCCTGGCCGCCTACGTCCTGCGCGGCGCCGCGTTCCCCGCGGGCCGGTCCCAGGCGCTCTCCGCGGCATTCCTCGAGGCGTTCCGGGCCCACGGCGGCGAGGCGCGGTTCGGCTGTGGCGCCTCGAAGGTGACGCTGTCCGGCGGTCGCGCCACCGGGGTGATCACCGACGAGGACGAGGAGATCGAGGCGAACTGGATCGTGTCCAACGCGGACCCCATCCGCACCTGCCACGACCTGGTGGGCCTGGACGACGTGCCGGCGAAGTTCCTGCAGAAGTTGCAGTCGTCCGAGGTGGCCCCGTCCACGATCAACGTCTACCTGGGCGTGAACCGGACGCTGGAGCAGCTGGGGCTCGAGGAGCACGAGATCTTCCTCAACTCGGACACGGACTTCGATCGCCACGCGGCGGGGATGCGGACCATCGGGCCCCCGGAGGCCATGGCGGTGACCTGTTACAACGCGGTCTACCCGGAGATCTCACCCCCGGGCACCTCCATGGTCGTGTTGACCGGACTGGCCTACGGCCAGCCCTGGTGTGAGGTGCCGCCGGATCGATACGTGGACACCAAGAACCGGGTCGCGGGCTCCATGATCCGATTCACGGAGAAGGTGGCGCCGGGCCTGCGCGAGTACGCCGAGGTGGCGGAGGTCTCGACCCCCATCACCAACATGCGCTTCGCCGGCGCCACCGGCGGCAGCATCTACGGCTTTGCCCAGCCGCCGCGGGACAACATGGTCTGGCGCATGGGCAGCCGCGGGCCGGTGGACAACCTGGTGTTCGCCGGCGCCTGGACCCGCCCCGGCGGAGGGTTCGAGCCCTGCATGATGTCCGGGCGGATGGCCGGCGCCATCGTCGTGGGCAAGACCCAGGGAGGGGCGAGCTGATGGAACTGCTCTACTGGCTCCACGACGTCCGCCAGCACGGCGCGGTGAACCGGCGGCGCGAAGCGCTGCGCGAGCCCGGCCAGGGGGTCGACTACTCCGACGAACTCTACGGTCGTCAGGTGAACGAGGTGGTCTCCCGGCTCCATCCCGCCCGCATGGCGTTGCGGGTGACCCAGGTGCGCAAGGAGACGCCGTCGACCAGGACGCTGCGCCTCGAGCGCACCGACGGCGACCTGCCCCCGTTCCGGCCCGGACAGTACGTCAACCTGTTCGTCGAGGTCGGCGGCGTGCGCACCTCGCGACCCTACAGCATCGCCTCGCCCCCGGGCACCGGCTACCTGGAGCTGACGGTGCGCGACGTGGCCGGTGGTTTCGTCGCGCCCTGGCTGTTGTCCGAGGCGGAGGAGGGGATGGAGTTCACCAGCACGGGGCCCGCGGGCAGCTTCCACCACGAGCCCCTGATCGACGGCACCGACCTGGTCTTCCTCGCCGGCGGGAGCGGCATCACCCCGTTCGCCAGCATGGTCCGAGACGCCGTGGCCCGGGATCTGCCGTTGGACATGCACCTGCTGTACGGCAGCCGGACCCCGTCGGACGTGATCTTCGGCGAGGAGCTGACCGAGCTCGCCCAGCGGCACGACCGATTCACCTACTCGCTGGTCATCTCCCACCCGCCCGCAGACTTCGAGGGCCTGACCGGCTTCCTCGGCGCGGACCTGATCCAGGAGTGCGTCGGCGACGTCGGCTCCAAGACTTTCTACCTGTGCGGCCCGGGCGCCATGCTCGACCACTGCCTGCCCGCCCTGAACGAGCTCGGCGTCCCGCGCCATCGGATACGCTGCGAGGTCTACGGCCCCCCCGAGCACGTCACCGGCGAGCCCGGCTGGCCCGAGGGGCTCACCCCGAGCACCGAGTTCACCGTCTCGGTGGGGGGCGAACGCACGTTCCGGGCCCGCGCCGGTGAGCCGCTGATGAACGCCCTGGAGCGCCAGGGCATCGAGCTGCCGGCGGTCTGCCGCTCCGGTGAGTGCTCCTACTGCCGCACGCGCCTGGTCTCCGGCGCCGTGTTCATGCCGGCGCACGTGGGCGTGCGCGAGAGCGATCACACCTTCGGGATCATCCACCCCTGCATGGCCTACCCCATCTCCGACCTCGAGCTGGAGCTGCCCCACGCGGCGAGGTCCTGAGCCTCGATGTTCTCCCGCCTGCTGGCCCCGCCTCCTCCTGCAGATCCCGTGAAAGGAGATCCGGCTCCCATCTGGCGCCACTGGCAGGTGCGGACCATGGGGGCGATGATCGTCGGGTACGCCCTGTACTACTTCGTCCGCAAGAACCTCTCCATGGCCATGCCCGCCCTGGAAGCCGATCTGGGGCTGACCAAGACGGATCTCGGGCTGATCCTCACGCTGTTCTCGGTGATCTACGGGGTGGGCAAGCTGGTCAACGGCATGCTCGCGGACCGCGCCAACGCGCGGTACTTCATGGCCATCGGCCTGCTGGGCGCGGCCGTGGTCAACGTGTTCTTCGGGTTCGGCGCCTCCCTCGCCTGGTTCGGGGCCTGCTGGCTGTTCAACGCGTACTTCCAGTCCATGGGGTGGCCGCCCTGCGCGCGGTTGCTGACGCACTGGTATCCGAAGCAACGGCTGGGGACCTGGTGGGGGGTGTGGAACATGTCCCACCAGCTCGGCGGCGCGGGGATCCTCGTGCTCGGGGGATACCTGGTGGCCAACCACGGGTGGCGATCGGCGTTCTACGTGCCGGCGGGGCTGGCGGTGGTCGGGGTCGTGGTGATGTTGACGCTGCTGCGCGACACGCCGCGGTCGGTGGGGTTGCCCCCGGTGGAGACCCTCGAACCCGATGCCGCTGGTGCGGCGGTGGTGGACGAGGAGGAGGACCTGCCCCTGCGCCGCATCCTGTTCGAGCAGGTGCTGACGAACAAGCTCGTGTGGCTGATGAGCTTCGCCAACTTCTTCGTCTACGTGGTGCGCATCGGCATGCTCGACTGGGCGCCGACGTACCTCGTGGAGGCCAAGGGCTCGAGCCTGGAGGGGGCGGGGTGGCAGGTGGCGGGGCTGGAGATCGCGGGCATCCTGGGCTCCATCGGCGCCGGCGTGATCTCCGATCGGGTGTTCCGGGGCAACCGCGCCCCGGTCAACGTCGCGTACATGGTCGGGTTGATCGTCTTCGTGCTGCTGCTGTGGTTCATCCCCGCCGGCCACGTGTGGCTCGACGCGGGCGCGCTGGTGGGCGTGGGGTTCCTCGTGTACGGGCCACAGATGCTCGTCTCCGTGGCCGCGGCGGACTACGCCTCGAAGAAGGCCGCGGCCACGGCCACCGGGATGACCGGGTTGTTCGGTTACCTGGGCTCCGCCGTGTGCGGCATCGGCGTGGGGCTGGTGGTGGATCGCTGGGACTGGGACGGCGGGTTCGTGCTGTTCACCGCCGCGGCGGTCGGGGGGCTGGTGCTGTTCACTGTGGCGCTGCTGTGGACCCCGAAGCGGCCGCCTCCATCCACCTGATCCGGCCTCGGGGCTGTCCCTGATTTCTCCTTCGGGCTATCTTCGATATCGGGAGCTGCGGCCGTGCCATCGTCGAAGGACACCAACGAGCAGACACAGGAATCGAGGCCCACCCGGGGGACCGCCGCCGCCGATCTGTTCGAGACCCACGGCTTCATCACGCCTGCGAACCGTGAGAGCGAGGACAAGGAGCATCAGCTGGCCTCGAGCCGGATGAAGATCCTGTGCTTCGCCGGAGCGGTCCTGTTCCCTGCGTACGCGTTGCTCGACATGTCTTCGGTGAAGGGCGAGATCAGCCAGGGGGAGCTGTCGCTGATCATCGCCCTGCGGCTGGCCGCAGGCGTCGTCTTCGGTGTGATGGGGTGGGTGTTCCACCGATGGAAGATGTCGAGGCGGGCCCTGAGGAACTGGACGATCACCGCGTTCGTGATAGGCGCGGCGCTGACGTCGCTGATCGTCGCGGTGACCTGGGACGTGGCGCCGGACTACTACATCGGCATCGGCCAGCTGATCATCGTGCGTTGTGTGCTGTTGCCGGGGGGGGCGAAGCGCGCCGGCCTCGAGAGCCTGCCGATGATAGCCGCGTTCCCCCTGGGCCTGCTCCTGTTCTCCGGCTTCGACCTGACGCTGTTCACAGGCGACAGCGGCGAGCGGGTCATCGCGGCCCTGTCCGGCCTCGGCGGCCTCACGGCCGTCGGACTGATCGGCTCGTACGTGTACGACAAGGCCCTGAAGGATACCGTGGTGCTCCGGCTCCAGGACCGCTATCGGCTCGACAGCTACCTGGACCAGGGGGGCTTCGGCAAGGTCTACAAGGCCTGGGACACGCGGCTCGGCCGTCCGTGCGCGCTCAAGGTCATCCCCGCGGTAGAGGGGAAGATCGAGAAGAAGGCGAGTCTGCGGTTCGAGAGGGAGGCGCGCAAGACCAGCCAGCTCCGCGGCAGCCACGTCATCGACATCTTCGACTACGGCACCACGTTCGACGACGACCTGTTCTATGCCATGGAGTACCTCGAGGGCATGGACCTCTCGACCATGGTGCGCAAGACGGGTCCGTTGCCCGCCGAGCGGGTGATCTACCTGGGCCGGCAGGCCTGCCTGGGCCTGGCCGAGGCCCATCGGCAGGGGCTGCTCCACCGCGACGTCAAGCCCGCGAACCTGTTCGTGACCCACCGCGACGAGACCTCCGACTTCCTGTTGGTGCTGGACTTCGGCCTGGTCAAGGCGGCCGCCGACGCCGCGCAGCCCGCCGGGAGCGCGCGGGCGGCTGGCGGCGACGACGACGACGACGGTGAGCCCAGGAACCTGACCAAGGACGGATTCCTGATCGGGACGCCGCAGTACCTGGCGCCCGAGCAGGTCCTCGAGGAGGGGGCGGACGCGCGGGTGGACGTGTTCGCCCTCGGCGCCGTGCTGTACTTCATGGCCACCGGGCGCGAGGCGTTCATGGCCCCGACCCAGAAGAAGGTGCTCGCGAAGATCCTCGATGGACCGCCTCTGCCGGCGTCGAAGCGCGCCCCGGGCCAGAAGATCCCCGCGGATCTCGAGGCGGTCATCCAGCGCTGCATGGCGTTCTATCCCGACGATCGCTACCAGACCATGGGGGAGCTGCGCGCGGCCCTGGAGCAGTGTGCGGCCGCCGGCGACTGGTCCGAACCGCGCGCGGTGGCCTTCTGGCAGGAACACGGGCCGAAGGAGGAGGACGAGCCTGCTGTCCCGGCCAGCCCCGCGACCGTGGCCTCGGACGCCGCGACCGCGGCGATCCGCCCGGGTGTCCCGAACCGCCCCTGATAATCTTCCGGCCGAATCCACGGCCGTTGGCTCGTTTTCAACATTGATGGACCGCTGGCTGGTTTTATGGCTGTCTTCTGCGCAGAAACCTGTTAGTGTTTCGCCACTCCAGACTTCAACATCAAGCAGAGCGCACCATCAATACAAGCCGGGGGGCAGACCAAGAGGAGAGATGTAGTATGCCGGCCAAGACCCAGTTGCAGCAGGCCATCGAGAAGGCCGCCCAGGATTTCGCGGTGGAGATCCTCCAGGCGATCCGCAACGCAACCCTCGACGAGATCGCGAGCCTGAGCGACGCTCCACCTGCCCCCGCCAAGGAGGCCGCGGCCCCCGAAGCGGCCCCCGTCGCCGCCAAGAAGCCGCGCAAGAAGCGCTCCTGGCCCACCTGCTCGGTGGATGGCTGCGGCAAGAACGTCTACATGCCCTCGGGCGCCAAGAAGATGTGTTACGCGCACCACATGGAGGCGGGCGGCAAGCCCTCTCCGCTGGTGAACGCGCGAAAGAAGAAGGCTGCCGATGCCGCGAAGCCGGCGCCGAAGGCCGCCAAGAAGCCCGCGGCGAAGGCCCCTGAGGCCAAGGTCGAACAGGCCGCGCCGGCCCCCGAGGTCAAGAAGCCGCGCAAGAAGCGCACCTGGCCCACGTGCACCGTGAAGGGCTGCACCAAGAACGTCTACATGCCGTCCGGCGCCAACAAGATGTGCTACGCCCACCACATCGAGGCCGGCGGTAAGGAGTCGCCCCTGGCGGCCACCAACAAGAAGCGCAAGGCCGCTGCAGCCAAGGCAGCCAAGGCCGCAAAGCGGAAGGCCGCCCCGCCCAAGAAGAAGGCCGCCGTGCGGAAGGCCGCCCCGCCCAAGAAGAAGACCGCCGCACGGAAGGCCGCCCCGCCCAAGAAGACGGCTGCCGCGCCCAAGAAGAAGGCCGCCCCGCCCAAGAAGAAGGCCGTCGTGCGCAAGGCCGGCCAGGCCTCGATCAAGGACAGCAAGAAGAAATAGGCCGCCTTCGAGACCCGCCCTCAATCACACCAGCGAATGTGTGCGCCCTCTTCCAGCCGATCGAGGATGGCGTCCCCCTGAGCGCTCCCCGGGGCCACGAAAACCAGCTTGGACTCGCGGCCCATCCAGGCCACGGGCGCGTCCGCGGCGCCGGGCCCGAACATCAGGTCCCGCGGGAGGTCGAACGGCGCGCCGGACACCTCCCCCAGGCCCTGCGGCCGTCGGCTGCCGTCGACGGCGCAGTGGAACTCCCAGATCCCGGCTGCGAAGTCGCAGGTGTCCCCGGCGGCCACGCCGTCGTTCTCGTCGCCGTCCGGCCACAGCAGTACGACCCAGCCGACGTCCACGGCCTCGGCGGTGAGGTATCGGACGTGATCGCACGGTGACGCGAGCACCTCGCCCTCGGCGGGCCGCCGCAGGTCGGGCATCGAGGCGAGGGCGACCGGAAGGAACAGGGCGACGGCGATCGCCGCGGTCGCCGCGGCGACCCAGCGCGAGGAGGTCTCCCGTAGCGCGCGCGGCGCGAGCAGATCGAACCCCCCGGCCCCGACCACCAGCAGCAAGGGGGCGAAGACCACCATGCGGCGCATGGCCGGCGGGTACATCAGCATCAGCGTGACGATCTGGCCCACCGCCGAGACCGCAAGGAAGACCCCCACCGGGCGCCGCCACGCCCGGCCCGCCGCGGCCGCGACCAGACCCAGCAGGATCCAGGTCACCTGGAGCGCCGTGAACGGCCCGACCCGGCCGTCGTCGTGGTCGGCGTGCACCACCCCTGCGAGGCAGATCTTCCGCAACACCGCCGCGGAACGGCCGATGGACTCCGCGCCGTGGGTGTGCGTGATGACCCTGAACCGGCTCTCGTCGGCGAACGTCTGGGTCGGGAGAAACTCGCCGTCGGCGTAGAACAGGTCCACGGGATCGGAGCGGGAGAGCCCCATCACCACGATCAGCGGCACCAGCAGGCTGAGCCCGACCGGGAGCAACGGGGACAGCCGCGCGCGCAGGCCGCCCCGTCGCTGTACGACCACGATCAGGGCGGCCAGGGGCAGCACGGCGTGCAGGAAACGCAGCGGCGAGTAGCCGTACAGCCCGACGAAGAGCAGCAGGCCCAGCAGGACCCCGCCGCGCTCGCCCTCGGAGTCGATCCAGCGCAGGTAGCCGTCGAGGATGGCGATGGCCAGCAGCACGGACGGGCCGAGGAAGCTCGGGACGTGGGCCAGATCGATCACCAGCGGGGACGTGGCGAACAGCACCATCCCGGCGAGGGCGGCGAGCCCGGACAGGTGGCGGGACAGCAGCACGTAGGTCCACGCCGTGGCGCCCAGGACCGCCGTGGCAGACAGCAGCTTCAGCGCCGTCCAGTCCGCGCCTGCCGGCAACCAGGCCAGGCGGGCCAGCAGGCGGTAGGGGAGGCCGTCCATGGAGCAGCGCGCCGTCCCCGGACCGATGGCCAGCCCCTCCCGGAGACGGTGGAGCTCACCCGGGCAGTCCCAGCACTGCCAGTGGGAGATGAAGTTCGAGCCCACGTCCCGCTCGAGCCCGGTGAAGAACGGCACGGCGCACACGGCGAGGGTGATCGCCGCGACCCGGTCCCACTCGATGTCGTCCGGGGGCCCCGACGCCGCGCGCTGGCGCATGCACAGGGCCGCGGCGCCGATCAGGGCGACCACGGGCCACACGGTGGAGAAGAACACGGGCCGGGTGAGCGCGTCGATGGGGGCGCCCACGGCGGCTCCCCAGTGGACCAGGACCTGGGGGAAGGGCCAGCCGGCCGCGCTGGCCGCGGCGGTCAGCGCGCCCACGCCCAGCGCGGGCAGGAACACGATCGCGCCGCGTGGGAGGCGGGACAGCTGGGCCAGTGGGCTCGCCGTCATGGCAGGGGTTCGCTCGCGTACCCGGAGCGCAGCGCGTCCGCGTGGCCCGGGAAGGCGGCGACCACGTCGTCGAAGTGCCGCTTTCGGGAGGGGGGGAGCAAGACGCGGTAGGCGTAGCCGGCGCCCCGGTAGAACTCCGCGGGATCGAGCCCCTCGGCGGCGAGGGCGGCGTCCAGGCCGCCCCCTCCCTCGGCTTCGGGAAAGCCCGGCGCGCCGGGATACTGGCGGAGGATGGCGGCGTGATCCATGCGCGCTGCCCGGCGCGGCGGGGTCCAGGTCCAGTACTCCATGGACTGGTACGAGCGCAGCACGCCGAATCCCACCAAAAAGTCGCGGCTGGCCCCGGCCATCTCGAGCCTCGAGGGGGGGAAAGCGTCCGCCTCGTCATAGGTCAGCTCGAACAACCGCGCGGCGTCGTACCTCGAACCCGCCCCGAAGTTGGCCAGATCGAGGCGCGCCCACTGAACCGGAAGGCCCGCGAGGAGTACCGCCACCAGCACACCGCGCCTCAGCCAGTCGTCCGTCGAGGCGCACCACAGCGCGATCACGGCGAAGGAGACGGGCCAGAGGTGGGCGAGGAAGCGGGGGCGCCACACGCCGAACTCGTCGTAGGCCACCGGCAGCACCGCGATGGCGAGCCAGGCGACGATCAGGTACGCGGAGAGGAACAGCAACGGGGCGGAGCAGGGCTTGCGCCGGAACCGGGCCACGAGGACCGCCGCGGCCACGGCCACGGCGGGCAGCAGGCTCCAGGTGCCCAGCCCCATGCCCGTCACGGCCTGCCACGGTCCGTGGAACGAGGCCAGGGTCATGGCCTCGTCCATCTTGTCGTCGCGCCACAGCGCTGCGCTGAACCCCACCGACTCGAGGAGGTCGATGCGCGCCAGGATCCACAGGCCCAGCGCGAGGGCGACGCCGCCGACGGCGATCAGGGCACCGCTACCCCCCACCACCGCGGGCAGACCCCGGTCCTTGAAGCGCGAGTGGGCCTCGCCCACGGTGATCCACCCCAGGGTGAACAGCCCGGGCAGCAGCAGCGAGTAGTTCATCAGCGCCAGCAGCGCGCAGATCGACCCGATCCCGGCGGCGGTGGCCAGCGCCCGGACGAGCCCGGCGCGCCCGGGCACGCCCCCCTCGCCCCGCAACCAGACGCCCACCCCCAGCACGAAGGCCGCGTGCCAGACCATCACCTGCTCGTGGGTGCCCCAGTGCACCAGGTTCAACTTCACGTAGACCGCGGGCCCCAGCAGGGCCAGGGCGGCGAAGCGCCACGCAGCCCCGGGTGACCGCCAGATCCACCCCAGCAGGACCAGCCACAGCGCGACCGAGAGGGTCGCGTAGGCCAGGGCCGCCCCCTTGAGGGTGTCGGTGCTCCAGGGGAGGCCCGCCCTGTCCTGCAGCGCGTGGAGGATCACCCCGGGGGGCATGGTCGAGCCGTGGAAGGCGAGGTCGGCCACCTGCACGAACGAGCGCAGGAAGAACCTGCGGTCGTGGAAGTCCATGAGCAGGCTGCCGGTGGAGCGCTCGGAGAACGGGGCCAGCGCCCGCAGGTAGTAGTACTCGGCGCCGTCCACGTGGAACAGCAGGTGGCCGCAACACTGGTGGATCCACCAGCGGTCGATCACCAGCGCGAGCAGCAACCCGATCGCCGCCGCTGTGCCCCACGTCCTCATTGCGCGTCGACTCCGTGGCGACGATAGGTCACCAGGGCCGGCGACTCGTGCACGATCTCGAATCCGGCCAGGAGCTGTTCCGCCCGCCCGCCCCACGCGCGGTCGAGGTCCTCGCTTCTCAGGATCACGTAGTCGCTACGACCGACGATCTCCTCCAGATCCAGGTGGCTCTCGCCGTAGATGTACAGCTCCCCGCGCGACGACAGGATGGCCGTGGCCTCGGGGAACGCGACGACGGGTCGGACGCCCGCGACGCGCCCCAGCTCGTGGACCGCGGCCGCGTCATCGGATCCCGCCCCGGACCAGCGCGCCAGCTCGATCGTACCGCGGACCCCCTCGAACGCGATCGCCCCCACCAGGACCAGCCCCAGCGCGTGGGTGCTGAGCCGGTGACGGGACATCCACGCGTGGATGCGGGCCAGGCCCACCACCGCCGCGGGCACCGCCAACACCAGGAACAGGGACACGTGGTGGTACGCCTCGGCGTGGTAGAGGTTGCGGCTCTGCAGGTACAGCATCCCCATCCACGCGGGCAGACCCAGGACAGGGCAGGCGAATGCGAGGATGCCCAGCGCGCCGAACTGGGCCAGGAAGCCGGGCAGGGGCTGGAAGAACGCCGCGTCCAGCTCGAGGCCCGGACCGTCGGAGTAGCTCAGCGGGTAGGGGCCCGCCCACGCCTCCCCCATCCGCATGCGCGCCCACCCGACCACGCCCATGTAGACCGCGAACACCGCGAGGCTGCTCACCGCCCACGCGGCGGCGGGCTTGAAGCGCGCCCAGCCCAGGAGCCTGTCCGGACCGAACGCGGTCTGCGTCGCGGCGACCCCTGCCAGGAACAGGAACACCATGCCGCACTCCTCGCGGGTGGTCATCAGCAGCAGGCCACACAGCAGGAACCACGGCAGGCTGCGGCGCTCCACGCCGGCATAGAAGCAGGCGAGGCCCAGGGGCAGCGCCAGCTGCGTCGGCCGGAAGTCGTTCAGGGCCAGCCCGAGGGCCGCCGGAGCCGCGAGATACAGGACCACGGACGCGGCGTGCACCGCGATGGACGAGGAGCGCGAGCGGGCTATCGCGTAGACGAACAGGGCCCCCAGTGCGAGCGCCAGCGCCTGGAGCAGCAGCAGGGTCGCCGGTCCCGGCGCCACCGCATAGGCGGGGAACAGCAGGTAGCGGACCGGCTGGAAGATGTTCATCCGCCAGGGCTCGGGTCCCTCCCGCCCCTGGGGACCCATCGGCCGGATGCTGAGCTCGTCTTCACCGTGGAGCTGGCACCAGTACCACTGGTTGAAGTACCCGAAATCGTAGGCCCAGCTGCTCTCCATGTGCCCGTACCTGGCGTGGGCGAATCCGAATGCCAGCGCGACCCAGACGAGGAGCCCCGCCAGCAGGGCGATGCCCGCCTTTCGGGTCCTGGGGTCCTGGGGTAGCCAGCGGGAGATCATGGGGATGATGGTTCGAACTCCGGGTCAGGGATTCGGGGATTCCTTCTCCTCGGGTCCGTAGAGCAGGACCTGGAAGCGGCCGCTCTCGCGGAACTCGTCGGCGAATGCCGTCCAGGCGGCCTGCTCGCCCTCGGTCCAGCGGCCCGGGTCGGCACAGGTGCGGGTGCTGTCGTCGTCGTAGCCCCCCTCGTGGGGGCCGTGGAAGTGGATGCCGAAGTTGCTCGGCGCATAGAAGGTGTCCTGGAACATGTTGCCGCCCCAGATGGCGTACGAGCCGCCGCCGGGCAGGCGCCGGGTCCCGCCGAGGTCGACGCCGCACAGCTCGCGCAGCTCGGGGTCCTCCAGCCGGGCCCAGGTGGAGTCGATCTGGAAGTCGTGGAGGCCCAGGGGGCTGACGCACTCCGGGTTGCCGCCGATCGGGTCCTCACGAAGGCACACCCCGTCGCGCCACTGTTCCCGGTCGTAGGGGTATCGCCAGTTGTCCGGACCCGCCGCGGCGTACAGCAGCTCCTCGACGGAGCACAGCCTCCTGCCGAAGCGGGAGAGGGCGATGTCGAACACCACGGTGTCCTGCCAGGAGAGGCCGTCGCCCGGCCGGGTGTCGCCGGCCTTGCCGGGGAAGGGGTACTCGTCCATGCAGAACGGGGCGACCTCCACGGTTCGCCTCCGCAGGATCTCGGCGGAAGAGAAACCCTCCTCGGGCTGGTATGGATCGGCGGCGATCCGTGCCGGATCCCACTCGCCCAGATCGGCGCGGCCGCCGGCCACGTGGACCATGCCGGGGGGGCAAGGCGGGTGGCTGGGGGGGGTGACCTCGGGGGCGACCGCCTCCGCCGGTGGTTCGGGGCAACCCGGGAGGGCCCACAGCATCGCGATGGTGAGGGCTGCGAGGCCCCGTGACGAGAGTCTCATCGACGTCCTCTCCGTGGGCCCGTGGCCGCGGCGAGCGGGCCGAGGTGGTCGGCGAAGTGATCGAAGATCATGGGCACGTAGACGTCCTCCTGGCCGTGGTATCCGTACAGGTAGGGCACCTCCAGCGTCGGCGTCCAGGACGTGGAGAAGTCGTTGATCAGCTCGTTGAGCTCGTACAGTCCGAAGCAGGTCTCGTCCAGGTAGTGCCGATCGCCGCCGTGCTCGGAGTAGTAGAAGTAGCTGGATTGGAGGTCGGACACGAGGGCACCGTACTGGCGCGCCCGGCTCGTGGCGTTGAGGGTGACCGAGCCGCCGGACTGTCCGATCACGCCGACGCGGCCGGCGTCGATGCCCGGCAGGTGGTCGATGAACTTCTGGACGAGGAAACCCTCGTACGACCGGATCCCCATGAAGCAGAACCCGCTCTGCGCCAGCGTCCGGGTGACGAGGTCCTCGCTGGCGCCGCCGTTGTTCACGCGTAGATCGGGCGCGAAGACCGCGTACCCGTCGATGGCGAGCTGCGGGTAGAACCAGACGTCGGCGATGCCGCTGTCCATGCCGTGGCCGTGGAACACGAGGATCGCCGGGGCAGGGTCCGCCTCGGTGGGCTCGGGCAGCGGCACGCGGCTCGCCACGCGGAACACCCCGACGTACGCGTCCTCGAACAGGTACTGGCGGGCCAGGTAGGGCTCGCCGTGTTCCCCCGTGCGCTCCTCCTCGGCGATCAGGGTCACGGTGAGCAGGCGCTCGTTGATCCCGTCGAGCAGGAAGTCGACGCCCATGGCATCGATAACGTCCTGGCTGGGATCAGCGCTGGGCCACTGACTGTAGTACTCGAGCTCCTGGAGGTTGTCCGCGAGGTAGTCGAACTCCTCGGGTGTCATGGGGATGGCGTGGGGCAGGACGTCGGGGTGGTCGACGAACGCGAGGTAGTCCCCGACGCAGTCGTCCGGTGTCTGGCCCCCCTGTTCGCAGTCCCAGACCGCGCCCAGGTCCTCGAGCTCGAGCACGTTGGGTTCGGCCGAGTCGTCGTCGTCTCCGGCCTCGCTCGAGTCGTCGTCGTCATCGTCGTCATCGTCGTCGGCCGAGCCGGTGTCGTCGTCCTGCACGTCGTCGTCGCCGCTGTCGTCGTCGTCGACCACGCTGTCGTCGTCATCGCCGGCGTCGTCGTCCGGACAACCGCAGACCAGCCCCATGGCCATGGCCAGGAGGGTGGCCATCGCGAACCTGGCGAGATCCGGGAGCGGGCCTCGCGGGAGGCCCACTGCGCGGTTGGACTGTCCTGTCATCCGTCCTCCGGCCGTGCACACCGTGTTCTGCCGCTCACTCCAGCATGCAACCGCGCGTACGCGACGTCCACTCACATTAGCCCGCTTATCTCCGGGGAGCGCGGTAGGCACGGCCAGAGCCACACAGTAGAATCCTCGACAGGTGCGCATCCCATCTCAGCCCGTGTTGGTCCGTCTGGGCGTCTTGACCTTCGCCATCGTTACCATCGTCCCCTCGGTGTGGCGGTGGGAGGCTCGACTCTGCGGTGACGAGCCGGGATTCCTGCGCGCCGGGACGCTGCTGACCAGCGCCCTGGTCGACGGCGCGCTCGCGGGTGACTTCTCGGATCCCATCTGGCACGAGTCGCTGGAGAACTACGGCTGCTACCACCCCAAGATCGGGGTGTTCATCCTCGGGGCGCTGGGGCACGCGACCGCCTCGTACTCCGTTCCCGGGCGGACCCGCATCCTCCGCGCGCTGGCCGCCGCCGCCGCCGTGGGCTGCGTGTTGCTGATGTTCGAGATCGCCAGCTCCACAGGGACATGGGTGTCGGGCGTCATGGCCACGTTGGTGCTGTCGTTGCACCCTACCTTCCACTGCATGAAAGCCGCGATCCTCCCCGACGTCCCGATGATCCTGTTCTCGCTGCTGGCCCTGTGGATGCTGGTACGGTTCGTCGGATCGGCCGCCGACAGGGAGGATACCTTTCGTGCGAACACCCGGATTCGGCTGTACCTGCTGGGATTCGGCCTGTTCGCCGGGCTCGCGGTGTCGTGCAAGCTCTACGCCTGCTCCCTGTTCGGGGTGTTGCCCGTGGTGTTGTGGCAGGTGCGACGCAGGGAGGGCTGGATCGTGCTGGCCTGGGCTGCGGGGGCGTGCGCGCTCGCGTTGGCGCTCTTCGTGGTCAGCAACCCGATGCTCTACTCGAACCCCGTGGACGGGATGCGGCTGATGACCTCGGGACACCTCGACGTCGCCGACGGCGAGGGGGTGCACTTCTTCGCCGAGTCGTTCGCGCGGACCTGGCCCGCCGTGCTCCACGTGTACGTGCCCCAGCGCGTCGACGTGACCACCGATCTGTACGAGCTGCGCCAGATGTACGTGGACGCGCCCTTCTTCGTGGGGATCGTCCTGTTCGCGCTCGGCCTCGTCGTCGCCGTGGAGCGTCGGAACCTCCAGGCCCTGGCCTGGGCGGTGTCCAGCTTCGCGCTCATCGCGTACACCTACTCCCGCGTCCCACCGGAGTTCCATTGGGGGCATCCGCGCATGTTCCTCCTACCCGCGGTCGCCCTGGCATGGTTGGCGTCCGGGATCGACCTCGAGGCGGCCAGGTCCGCCCTGCGCGGGATACGCCGGGTGACGGGGACCCTGGCCATCGTCGTGCTCGCCGCGATCCCCGCGTGGTTCGTGGGTTGCTGCGGCGAGCCCGAGACGATCCCGGCGCCGGTCGTCGACGCGGTCCAGCCCCCTGGGCCGGCGGGGATGCTGCTCATCTCCGCGGACCGGAGCTTCGTGCTGAGCGAGGAGGACGCCGCGTCTTCGACCGACGTGCTCGTGATCCCGCACTACTAGATGCCGCTGGGGGAGTTCCGCATCGAGGACTTCTGGATCGCCGAGTATCCGTTCCCGGGCAAGCGGAGGCCGACCGTCAGGGGGAGGTGGGCGCCCAGCCGGAGACCGCGACGGTGAAGTAGGAGCCCATGGACGGCACCTCTATCCGCTCGCCCGCGGTCCCCTCCCACTGGATCACCAGCGGCGGCGGGCCCTGCACCGGCTCCCCCTGGTCGTACACCGCGTTGGGCAGCCCCTCGAATACCAGGTACCAGCGCAGGTGGTGGGCCCAGTGCAAGGTCGTGCGCACCTCGGACGGGATCAGCGGGCCGTCCACCACCACCACGTCCCGGTCCGGGTGCTGCGACACGATGCCGGCCACCGCGGCGAGCCCCAGATCGTCGGTGCGGGGCGCGCGCAGCCAGAACTGGTAATCGCAGCGGCTCACCCGCTCGACCATGGGGAGGGGGGTCATCGTGGTCCAGGACGTCCACACCAGCCACGACAGGGCCAGCACGACCAGCGCGCCCGCCGCGGGCCACCGCCATCGCCTCGCGTGGGCCACGGCGATCCCGACGCACAGGGCCACCGCCGGGGTGATGGGCACCACCAGCCGCGGGTACTTCTTGCCCAGCACCAGCAGCACCAGCAGGCCCCCGGCGAACCACACCGCCCCGAGGGCGAGCCGGCCCCTGTGGGGGCTGCGGACGGCCCAGGCCGCCGCGCCGACCAGCGCCAGGAGCAAGACGGGCCCCAACGCCGTCCTGGCGAGGACGACGGGATAGAAGAACAGGGGATCGGTGAGCTGCAGGCCGCCGTCCACGGACAGGCTGTGGCTGGTGTAGGCGAGCTGCTCGGACATGCCCGCCAGGTACCAGGGCGCGGCGACGACGGCGGCGACCCCGACGGTGATCGACCAGCGCCAGCCCTGTCGGCGCGCCGCGAACAGGACCGGCAGCGCGGCGTAGATGGGGAAGGTCTGCTTGACCAGGCAACCGGCCGCGAGGGCGAGGCCCAGCACCACGGCCCTCCCGTGTGAAGGCGCCTCGCCCGCCCTCGCCGCCGCGAGGACGGTCACGGCCACGGCAGCCACCACGGCGGTCTCGAGCATGAAGTGCCGCGCGAGCCCGGTGGCCAGGGGGAGGGCCAGCACCAGCGCGAACGTGACCGCCTCGGCGAAGTCCTGGTCGGGGGATGGTCCCATCGACGTGACCGCGCCGGCGATCCCACGGCGCGCCAGCCGTGCGGTGGCCCACGCGGCGATCAGCAGGATCGCCAGGCCCAGGGCCCGCACCGGCAGGCGGCTCGGCTGGCCCCCGCCGGTGACGAACCACCAGATGCCCAGCGCGTGGGTGTAGAGGGGGGGGTAGTTGGACTGTGGCGGGCGGACGAACACCCGCATGTCGCCCACGCCGAGCCGCGCGCCCACCTCGTGCGCCAGCTCCACGACGTACTGCTCGTCCCCGTCGCGGACCACGCGATCCTGGGTCATCCACAACAGGGAGAGGAACAGCCAGACGACCGCCACGGCCCCTGCGGCGATCCTCGGGGCGTGGTGTCTCAACGGAGCTCCGTGGCGGCGTGGTGTGCCGTCGGCTCGAACAGGTACAGGCCCATGAGGGTCTCGGGGTTCTGGCTGTCCTCGGGCATCCAGATCTCGTGGATCGGGGCGGGCCAGCCGGCCTGGGCGAGATCGACCGGGACGACGATGGACGCGGGGTGCCGCCTCCCGGGCTCGCTCGCGGCGGCGGCGGCCCGCTCCGCGGCCTCCTCGTCGGGGAGGCATCGGTATCCGACCTCGGGGCAGGCCTTGTCGAGCATCCACCGTATCCCCATGTGGTGGCAGGCCGTGCGCGCGACCAGGACACCGCCGCCGTTCCACGAGGACTCGCAGGCCGCCGCGGCGAGGGATTCGTACGAGTCGTGGGGGGAGCACTCGGTGTCCGCGAGGCGACTCCAGCCGCGGTTTGCCTCGCTCGACTGACCGGTCCACGCCGGACCCAGGGGGAGGTGGCCGTCCCAGGCGGCGAGCTGGACCACCCCCGCGAGGACCAGCACACCGGCGGCGATGGCCGGCGGGGTGCGCCACCGGCTGCTGTCCCACATGATCCAGCAACCAGCCAGCAGCATGGGTATGCACGGCTGGATGAAGCGCTCGTCCAGGATGGTGACCGCCGGGGAGGCGAGCACGAGGAGTGTGGGCGCGCACAGGGCCGCGGCGAGGATGGGTTCTCGCCAGGCCCGCCACCCCACCGCGACCACCGCCAACAGGGCCACCGCGACCAGCGGCCCGAGGACGCTCTTGACGAGGCGCGCTCCGTAGAACTGGACCCTCGACAGGACCGCGGACGCGTCGAGGCCGCGCCCGCCGGGGGTGGGGGCGTGGGACTGGCCGAAGGAGATGTCGAAGCTGGAGGCCTGCGGCGCCTTCAGCCATCCGGCCTCCAGCCCCACCCCCTCCACCGCAGGGACCAGCACCGACCGGACCATGGTGGAGTTCACCAGCACCGGGGAGCACAGCACGACCACCATCACCGCGCCCGCCGCGAGGTGGCGGATGGTCCGCCAGCGGCGCCTCGCCATGGGATCGCGCGCCGTCACGATGGCGGCGAGGAGCCACAGCGGCGCCAGGGAGAACCCGGCATTCCACTTGGTCAGCAGGGCCAGCGCCGAGGCCACGGTACCCACGGCGATGGCCATCGGGGACAGGGGGAAGCGGCACAGCGCGGCGAACGCCAGGGTGATCCAGGCGGCCATGGGCAGGTCGTAGTAGTAGCGCCGCGCCGAACCGAAGAACGTGGGGGTGAGCAGCAACGAGGCCGCCGCGAGGGCCGAGGCCCACCAGCTGCTCGGATCCCGCCCCACCACCGTGGGCAGGTTGCGCGTGGCGCTCGCGACGCCGAGGGCGAGGAGGACCAGGAACAGCAGGTTCAGGTGGACGGCGGACAGGATCCCGCCGCCGAAGATCGCGCCCCACACCGCCGCGCAGATGGGGAGTCCGGACGGGTAGGCCGCGTCCGTGGACTGGAACAACCCGGGCAACGACAGCGGGACCAGCGGCAGGGGGATCTCGGCCATCTTGGCCGCGACCTGCGCGCGCGTCTCGTGCTCGATGTACTCGGCGCCGCCGTACCCGTAGACGGGGAGTGTGCAGCGATGGACCGCCAGGACGTGGGAACCCACGACGATCACCGCGATGATCGCGACCACGATCCACGGGCCCGCGCTGCCTGCATGGCCCGAACTGGCGTACCTGGCCTCGGCCATCGTGCCGCCTAGCTTACCATCCGCACGGGTGCACCGCCGCCGCGGCGTGGTGGTGGCGGCGGTCGCCGTGGTACGTTTGGCCCATGCTTCGCGGCGATACGCGCGATGGCGGCCTCGCCGTGACCTGCGCCTCGGTGGTGCTGCTCCTGGTGTTCGCGTGCTGGGTGCGCATCCAGGGGCTCCCCTCCCTGTTCTTCTCCATGGACGCCTCCCATCCGATCTCGAGGGCCGTGGACATCCTCCAGGGGACGACGTTTCCGTGGCGCGGGGAGGCCGTGTGCTTCCACTTCGGCGCGCTGCAGACCTGGATACTCGTGCCGATCCTGGCCCTCTCGCGGCGGATGGAGGACGCGATGGTCCTCAACGCCGTGTTCCACGCCCTGGGCGTGGTGCCCATGGCCGTGGCGGGCAGGCGGGTGGGTGGGCGCATGACCGCGGTGCTGGCCGCCGCGGTGTACGCGTGCTGGCCGCTGCTGGTGCTCCACCCGTGCCGAGGCGCCTGGACCTACCACGCGCCGCTGTTCCTGGCGTGCGCGGCCATGGCGGCGGCCCTGGCCCTGGAGGGCAGGTCCCGCGTCCACGTCGTGGTCATGGCCGCGGCCATGGCGTGCGCGATCCACTTCCACCCCTACGCGCTGGCCCCGGTCGCGGCTGCGGTGGTGCTGGTGCCGCGACTGGCGAGGCTGCACGGCTGGAAGACCCTCGTGGTGGGCGCGGTCGTGGGTGCGGCGATCCTCGCGCCCATGGTGGTGGACAACGCCCAGACCATGTTCGGCGATCGGCCCAACGAGGGGTGTTCCCTGGTCCCTCCCACACCCGGTCCGCTCCTGGGGCTGCTCCTGCAATCGGTGTTGCGCGTGGGCATCGGGTGGCCCGTGTGGGCCGAGGTGCTGGTGCTGCTGGCCCTCCCCTGCGGCGCGGCGGTGCTCGCGGCGCGTCGGGCGCCGCTGGACCCGGGTGGCCTCGTGGTGTTATGGGCGCTGCTCGGCTACGCCGTGGTCGCGATCATGGCCAAGATCCTGTCGTACATGGCGGCGTACCACGCGGCCGTTCTGGTGCCCGTGCACGCCCTGGCCCTCGCCTGGCTGGCGACGCGGCTGTTCCCGGCGCCCGCTGAGCCCGGGGTGGGTCGGTGGGCTGCGCGCGCCGTGCCCCTGCTGGTGGCGGCCCTGCTCCTCGCCGGCGCGGTCCGCGCCTCCTCCGATGCCCTCGTGAATCCGCGGCCCGGGACGGGCTCGATGGCGGTCGTGGCGCAGGTGGGTGAGGTGATCCATCAACACCGCGGCGCCGCCGCGACGTCTGTGGTGCTGGTGTCGGACGCCGCGGTGGTGTCCATGGGGGAGGTGCTCATCTACAACGCCGACCTGTGGCTGCGTGGCGATCGAGCCCCGGAGCCGCCGCCCGACGAACGCTTCGCGTCGCCCGCGTACGCCGTGGTCACCCTGCGCGACGAGACCTGGCAGGCCTGGGGGGACGCGGACGAACGGCTGCTGACGCTCTCGCCCCGAGACGGCATCACGCTGGCGGTGCTGGCGTACACGGACCACAAGGAGGCCCTCGCCGGCGTCCGCAGGATGTGCGGCCTCCTGGACGCGTGGCCCGATCTGGAGATCTCCGATCTGTCCCGGTCCCTGGGGGGCCTCGCGCTGGAAGAGGACTACGTGGGGGGACAGGCCTCGAGCCAGGTCGAGGTCCTCTGTCGGGGAGGTCGGAGCCGGGCGGGGCCGGGGGAGTAGCCTACTGGGGCTCGGACTGCGAGGCGAGGCCGCGGACGGCCTGAGATCGCTCCGATTCTCCCAGGGTGTACTCGAGCTCGTCGGCGATCCTGTGGATGAAGCTCGTCTTCTCCTCGGCCTCCATGCCCATCAGCGCGGGTTCCACGACCGCCGTGGCGCGGCTGGTGGACGTCCCTGCCACGGCGGCGGCCGTGCGCAGGACCTCGACGTTCTGGCGCAGCTCCGTGTCACCCGCGGCCAGCTCGTGGGCCTCGTCCAGGTTTCGCTTCCACGACGAGGACGACGGTCCGCTCGTGGTCAGCTCCAGCCTCGCCAGCTGCAACAGCTCGTAGCCCAGGCCCCCGTTGGTCCCATCGATGGCCGCCACCAGGTCCTGCTGCCACTTCAGCGCGTCCTTCTGGCGGCCGCCCTGCAGGTGGTACTGGACCACGTCGCGGTGGATCTGGATCGCCTCGTCGCTCCCTTTGGGGACCTTCGCCAGCGCGCTGTCCACGTCCTTCTGGAGTTCGGTCGGGGTCAGCCCTGCGTCCGGGACGCTGGCGCCCTGCAGCAGGGCGCTCGTGGCTCCGGTGACGACCCAGGTGTCCGAGCTCTCGCCGATGATCCGGCGCAGGATGTCGCGAGCCTGGGCGTGCTGGCCCTTGCCCGTGAGCAGCCTGGCCCGACCCACGTCCACGGTGTGGGCCTCGCCCACGGTGAGTTGCGCCTCGGCGCTGTAGCGACCGAGCATCGCCAGCGCCTCGTCCGCGTTCGTGGCGGCCGTGGCGTCCACCAGGGACATGAACTCGTTGGGTGAGAGCGCGCCCAGGTCGCAAGTCTCGAGGATGCGTGCGTGCAGCTTGGCGAAGGCCTGGGTCTCCAGGGGCAGCGCGCCGACCACCAGGAGCTCCGCTGTGCAGCCCGGCATGCTCGAACCGCCGGGGAACCGGCTGGGCAGCTCCGCGGCCTCGTCGTGCAGCCCGTCCTCGGTCCAGGCGCTGATGACGATGTGGTAGTAGTTCGATCCCACCGATTCGGCGAGGGGGGTGCCGGCGAGGGGCCCGAGGACCTTGCGGGCGTCCCCGTGCCGCCGTTGCTCCACCAGACCGCCCGCTGCCTCCAAGCGAGCCATCTGCGTGACGGCCGGGCCCAGGTTCAGGGCGCTCAGCCCCGCGAGCTTCGCCTCGATCTCGGCGGTCGCCTGCGTGCGCCCGAGCATCCGCGCGTAGAGCTGCACGACGCGCTTCCGGGTGCCCTCGTCCATGGGGTCGTCCAGCAGCGGAGCCAGGCGCTCGAGGGCCTCGTCCGATCGGCCCATGCTGCCCAGGGCGTCCGCCTCCTCCAGGGCGACGCGGCTCGCCATCGGGGAGCCGTCGGAGACGGCCTCGCCCAGATCCTCGAGGAAGGCGAGGAACCGCGTGTTGTCGCCGCTGCCGTCGCGGACCTCGCGCGCCCACCCGAGCAGCTGCTCTTGCGCCTGGCCGCCCGGATCCTCCTTCAGCTGCCGGTCGAGGAAGTCCCAGGCGTCGGTGAAACCGCGCGAATCCAGCAGGGCGCGGATCTCGTGCGCGGCCAGCGTGGCCTGCATCGCCTCGTCCCACTCGGACTTGCTGGCCAGGGCCTCGACGCGATCCGCCGCGTCCAGCTGGATCAGGGCGCGGCTCGCCTGGTCCCACATGCCCTGGTGGAGGTGGCCGGGGTGATCCGAGGCGAAGCGCGAGTAGACCCTCACGACCCCGTCGTCGTCCCCGAGCTCGGCGTGGAAGTCCACCAGCGTCGAGGTGATGCTGCCGCGGGATTCCCCATCCACGAGGACGACGTACTCGCGATCCAGCAGGTTCACGGCGTCCTCGCGGCGGTCCGTGGCGAACAGGCACCGGGCCTCCAGGGTGGCCGCCGTCATCCGATCCCACAGGTTGAGCTGGTCCCGCTTCATCCCCTCGAGCAGCTCCAGGACCTCGGCGGTCGCCCCCGCCTGCTGGAGGTAGGTCGCCACGTGGAGTCTCGTCGTGTCGTCCGCGTCGGCGCGGGCGCAGGCCTCGACGAGGCGCTCGTGATCGGCGCCCGCCTTGCCCGCGCGAGCGAGGGCAGCGGCGCGCTGGTACTCCACCGCGCAGGCGGACGCCACCGCACCGAACCGGGTGAGCTGGGCCTCGGCGTTGGCCTCGTCCCCTGCGGCATACAGCAGGTACAGATAGTCCGAGAACAGCGGGTCGTTGGTGCCCGTCGGCTGGATCAGCGCCTCGTTCGCGCGCAGCAGCGCCAGGGCGTCCGCCGGGTTGCCGCGCTCGCTTCGGTGGGCCGCGATCTGGCGGATCATCTCGCCGAGCTGGTCCGGCTGGATGGGGGGCGTGGACTGGGTGGCCAGCTGTAGCCAGGCGACCGCGCCCTCGTCGTCGCCGGTGCTCAGCGACGCGCGGATCAAGGTCCCGTACAGTCTGGCGCGCGTCTCTCCGGTGGCCACGCCGAGCAGCTCCAGCTCCTCGGCGAGCTGGATGGCCACGGCGGCGTTGCTACGGTCGATCTCCGCGTCCATCACGGCCAGGCCGAAGGCGACGCGGGTCATCCCGGCGGCTTCCCGCGCCCGATACGTCAGCTGCTCGATGGCCGCGGCCTGCTCGCCGTGGGCCGTGGCGGTGCGCAGCAGCATCTGCATGGCGCGTTCGGCGATGTAGCCGTCCTCGCTGTCCAGCAGCTGCAGCAGCCGCGGATCGTCCATGGCGAGGGTGCCTGCCTCGGCCTCCTGGGACAGGGTGGTCAGGAGGATCTCCCGCACCACGTTGAACTCGCTCAGGACCGGGTTGCCGACGCTCTCGACCATCTCCGCGAGGAGCTCGGGGTGCTCCAGGCTGCCGCTGAGCTCCATCAGGCGCGCGGTGGTCCGGTCGATGGCGTCCTGCTCCTCCAGGGCTGCCACGAGGGGCTTCAGGGCCTCGATGGCGGCCTCCTCTTTCTTTGTGGCGAGGTTCGCGTCGGCGCTGGCCCAGATCACGAGCTCCATCAGCGGGAACGGCAGCTCCTCTGGGTTCTGTGCCAGATCAGCCGTGGCTGCGAGGGCCTCGGCGGGCTCGTCCGCGGCGAGGAACGATCGGACCGCCACCACCGCCTGGACCTGGCGCAGCTCCAGGTCCGCGGTCTCCTCCATCCCCTCGAACAGGCTGTCGATGGCCTCGGTGTCTTCCTTGTCGGCGAGGAGCATCGCGGTCTCGTGCGCGAGGAGCGCGCGGTACAGACCCTCGGAGAACCGTTCGCTCTTCATGAGGTACTCGGTCAACTCGAGGGCCGACTCCTCGCGGTCCAGCAGGTCCGCGAGCTGGATCGCCCTGGAGACCTGGGACCAGTAGTCGCCGTCGGAGAGGGGCGGCACAGCCCAGGCCAGCAGCCTGTCCGCGAGCTCCCACTCCCCCCACACGAACAGCTCCGCGGGGGTCTCCATGAGCATGCCCGCGGTCTGCGTCTCGTAGTCGTTGGCCAGGATCTCCTCGGCGATCCGCACCTGCAGCGCGATCCACTCCTCGGGTGCCGTGCCCGCGCCGCCCCGCTGCCGCTGGATGTCCTCGCGCAGGCGCAGGCCGTTGAGGCGGGAGGTGGCGTCGGCGCGCGGGTCGTCCGCGATCTCGCGGGCGACGTCCTCGGCCTCGTCCATTCGATTGATCGTGACGTAGTAGCGCGCGAGCTCGAGCCTGGCGGCGTGGAGCTCGCGGGTCGAGTTCGACGCGATCTCGACGCAGCGCAGGTAGATCCGCTCCGCGTCCTCGTGGTTCTCCTGGTCCCCGTAGCAGTGGGCCGCCACCACGAGGATCTGGTTGTGGCGCTGCACGTTCTCCATCGAGCGCGTCGCGAGGATCTCGCCTAGCTCCACGTACTCGTCGCACCAGTGGTCGTGGGGTGGATTGTTGGACATGCCCTCCATGTGGGACACCAGCGCCCAGGTCGGCCACAGGGAGGGGGTGCTCACCAGGAGCACGCACAAGGCCAGCACCGCCGCGACGGTGACCAGGACCGCCAGCTGAAGCTTGCGGTTCTCCTTGAGCATCCGCACGAGCTTGGCGCCGACGGCGATCTGGAGCAGCGCGCCGTTCTCGGCGAGCTCCATCTCCGCGTCCGGAGTGAGGCCGGTGCAGTCCTCGAATCGGCAGCCAGCCGCGTCGCAGTCGTCGATCTCGATGCCGCGGAAGCGGGTCTTGTGGAACCGCGCTCCGTACAGGTTGCAGTTGCTCCAGGTCGCGCCCTTGAACAGCGACGTATCCACCAGGGCGCCGGCCATGTCGCAGCCGTCGAGCTCGCAGTCCTCCAGCGTACAGCGGCCCAGCCGCGCGCCCTGGAGCGACGTCTCGTGAAGACGGGCCCCCTTGAACGTGGCGCTCTCCAGGGCTGCGCCGTCCAGGAGGGTCGAGGTCAGGTCGGTGCTGGTGAAGCTGCCGGTCTCCACGTCGGCCCCGGTGAGCCTGGCTTCGCCCAGCCGGGCGCGGTCCAGGTTCACCCCCTTGAGGCTCGCGCCCACGAGGTTCGCCCCGGTCAGGTCGGCGTCGGTGAGGTCCACATTGGTCAGCTGCGCGCCGCGGAGATCCGCTCCGTTCAGTCGAGCGCCCGCCAGGTTGACGTGGATGAGCTGGGCTCCGCACAGGGAGGCCTCGGAGAACGTCGCACCCTTGAAGCTCGCGCGCTTGAACTGGGCGCGGGTCAGCTCCGCTCCGGTGAAGTCCGCACCGTCCATCTTGCGGCCGAAGAACCGCTCTCCGACGAACTGCTCGCCGGCGTGGTCCTCGCCGGCCGCGGGCGCGATGTCGTTGTGTTCCGTGTTGATTGGCGTCTCGGTCATCTGGCTACCCCGCTGGTCACGTGAGGTCTAAAAAAATCCACTAGGCGTCGGCGCGTAACGCCTGGAAGTCCGCCCCGGTCGGCTCCTGGAACACCCTCAGATCGAACTCCGGCACCGCGGCCAGCAGGTGGTCGAAGATGTCGGCCTGGATGCCCTCGTACTCGGTCCACACCGTCGTCTTGGTGAACACGTAGATCTGGATTGCGAGCCCGTGCTCGGTGGGGGCGAGCTGGCGCACGAGGAAGGTCATCCCCTCGGTGTAGATGTCGGGGTGGTGGCTGAGGTAGGCGGAGACGTACGCGCGGAACGTGCCGACGTTGGTCAGGCGGCGGCCGTTGACCTTCAGCGTGTCGTCGACCTTGTGCGTGTCGTTGTACTCGGCCACCTCGGCCTCGACCTGCTCGAGGTACTCGCGGATGAACTCGATCTTGCGGAAGCGCTCGAGCATCTCGGGGGTGCAGAAGCGGATGGAGCTGACGTCGATGTTGATTGATCGGCAGATGCGGCGGCCGCCGGACTCGGTCATGCCCCGCCAGTTCTTGAAGGAGTCGGAGATCAGCGCGTAGGTGGGGATCGTGGTGATGGTCTTGTCGAAGTTCTGGACCTTGACCGTGGTCAGCGAGACGTCGATCACATCGCCGTCGGCGCCGTACTTGGGCAGGGAGATCCAGTCGCCGATGTGGACCATGTCGTTGGTGGTGAGCTGGATGCCGCCGACCAGACCGAGGATGGGGTCCTTGAACACCAGCATGAGCACCGCGGTGAGGGCACCGAGGCCGCCCAGGAAGAACTTGGGGGATTCGCCCATCAGGATCGACAGCACGAAGATGCCCACCACGAAGGCCAGCACGACCTTGATGACCTGGAAGAACCCGCGGATGGGCACGCGCGTGGCCACGTCGAAGGTGCGGTAGATGCCCAGGACGCCGTTGAGCAGGGCGTCCAGGACCAGGAAGCCGACGATCAACATGTAGATGTTGGCGGCGCTGTGGGTGACGGAGATGAGGCGTTCCTGGCCGCCGAAGGGGATCTCGGCGGCCAGGTAGATGACGATGGCCGGGGCCAGGTGGGCGGCCCGGTTGAACAGCCGCTTCTCCAGCAGCTGATCGTCCCACTTGGTGCCGGTGCGGCGGATCGCCTTGGACACCAGGGTCAGCAGGATGCGCTTGGTGATGACGTTGGCCAGATAGGCCACCAGGATCACCGCCACGACGAGGATGGCTCGCGCGGCCAGGTCTGCGATGGCGTCCGTGGCGCCCAGCTTGGTCAACCAGGGGACGAGGTAGTCGATCATGGGCGGCCTCCGTGGGATGGACGAGGTTGGGAATCTACCAGAGATGGCCCGGCGGCGGCGGCTGACTTAGGATGGCGGGAGAGGCATGGGCGAAACACACGACACCAAACGGACCGCGGTCCTGTTCATCGACGACGACGCCACCGGCCGGGAGGTGGCCGCGTACCAGCTGCGCGAGGCCGGGTTCGCGGTGGACCTGGCCGCGGACGGCCGGGAAGGGCTCGGCCGGTTCGATCCGCGGCGGCACGCCGTGGTGATCACCGATCTGAAGATGCCCAAGGCCGGTGGCATGGAGGTCCTGCAGGCCGTTCGCGAGCAGGCGCCCGAGGTACCCGTCCTGGTGATCACCGCCTTCGGATCGATGGAAGTGGGCGTCGACGCGATGCGCAGCGGCGCCTACGACGTTCTGGCCAAGCCGTTCCAGGCCGACCAGCTGCAGCTGATCGTGGCGAGGGCCGCCGAGCGGAGCCGCCTGGCGCGCGAGAATCGCCGGCTGCGTCGTCAGCTCAGCGGGGTGGAGCGGCCCATCGTCCACGGGTCCGCGGTGATGACCGAGCTGATCGAGACCGTGGACCGGGTGGCGCGGTCCGAGGCGACGGTGCTGGTCGTCGGCGAGAGCGGCACGGGCAAGGAGCTCGTGGCGCGCCGGGTCCACGCCCGCAGCGCGCGGGCGGACGGTCCATTCGTGGCGGTGAACTGCGCCGCGATGCCCGCCGATCTGCTCGAATCCGAGCTCTTCGGCCACGACAAGGGGGCCTTCACCGGCGCCTCCCGGGCGCGCAAGGGGCGGTTCCGTCAGGCCCACGGCGGCACGCTGTTCCTCGACGAGGTGGGCGCCCTGCCCGCCGAGCTGCAGAGCAAGCTGCTGCGGGTACTCCAGGAGCGCGTAGTGGACGTGGTCGGGCGCGACGAGCCCGTGGCCGTGGACATCCGCCTCGTGGCGGCCACCAACCGCGATCTGCGCGCGGCGGCGGCCGCCGCCGGCTTCCGCGAGGACCTGTACTACCGCCTCGCGGTGGTCGAGCTCGTGGCCCCCCCCCTGAGGGAACGCCCCGACGACATCGAGCCCTTGGCCCGGCACTTCGTCCGGAGCGCCGCAGGGGATCGAAGCCTGGATCTGCCCGCGGACGTGGTCGAAGTGCTGCAACGACGCGCGTGGCCGGGCAACGTCCGTGAGCTGGAGAACGCCTGCGAGCGCATGGCCATCCTGGCACCGCAGGGAGAGGTCCGCGCCGAGGACCTGCCGCCGGTCCACGGCCTGGCCCGGCCCGCCGCGGACAGCTGGCTCGACCGGCTCCCAGAGGGCCTGTCGCTGATCGACCTGGAGAAGCAGGCCATCGAGCACGCCCTCCGCCGCAGCGGGGGGAATGTGTCGGCCGCGGCCCGGGCGCTCGGTGTGCCTCGCCACATCCTGGTGTACCGGATCGAGAAGTACGGGTTGCGGACCGATGGATGACCCCTCGGCCAACGCGTGGCGGCGCCTGTTCAGCCTGCGCATGGTCCTGGGCGTCTGGCTGCCCATCGCGGTGGTCAGCGCCGTGCACTACGGCACACCGCCGTGCCACCACTGGGTCCACGACGTCGCCCGCCGGCTGTACTACCTGCCCATCATCCTCGGCGCGTTCTTCGCCGGATCGCGCGGCGGCGTGGCCGCGGCCGTCATCGCCTCGGCCGCCTATCTGCCCCACGCCTTCACGCACATCGCCCACATGGATCCCGGGTCACCGCTGGAGAAGTTCCTCGAGGTGGTCCTGTACCTGGTGGTGGGCCTCGTCGGTGGATTGCTCGTGGATCGCGAGCGCGCCGAGCGCCTGCGGCAACAGGAGCTCGCCCAGGAACTCCAGCAAACCCTCGACGACCTCAAGGAGACCGAACAGCAGCTCGTGCGCAGCGGCCGCCTCGGCGCCCTCGGCGAGCTGACCGTGGGGCTCGCGCACGAGATCAAGAACCCCCTGCACGCCATGCGCGGGACCGCCGAGATCGTCCGCGACGCCGTGGACGAGTCCAGCCCTCAGCACCGGATGGCCGACCTCCAGCTGCAGGAGATCGATCGCCTCTCCGGCGTCCTGGAGCGGTTCCTGACCTTTGCCCGACCCCAGGTGACCCATCAGGTGGAGGTGGACCTCGTCGAGGTCGTCCGGCGCGTCGAGGAGTTGACCGACGCCCAGGCCCGCAAGGACGACGTGACCGTCCAGGCCGCCCTGCCCGACGGACCGCAGCTCGTCCTCGGGGACCCCGAACAGTTGATCCAGGTCGCCCTGTCCATCGTGCTCAACGGCCTCGACGCCCTGCGCGACGTCCCGGCCGATCGCTGGCTGAAGGTCTCCCTCTCCGATGAGCAGCGTGGTACCAGGGCCTTCCGGGTGATGGACATCGCCAACGCCGGTCCGCCCATCCCCGAGGACATGCTCGAGCGCATCTTCGACCCCTTCGTCACCACCAAGGACGACGGCACCGGCCTCGGGCTCTCCATCGCCGCCCGGATCGTCGACGCGCACGGGGGTCACATCGAGGCGGTCAATCTCGACGATGGGGTCAGCTTCCGGGTCAGGATTCCGGCGGTCTAGGTTGGGGGGAATGCGCCATGGACGGTGACCACACCGCCCACAGCGCCGACGACGAATACGAGCGAAAAAAAAGAAAAGGAGGGGGAGGGGAAGGGGAGGGGACGCCCCCAACAAGGTTCCCCCCCAACAAGGTTCCACCCGAATCTCGTCGCCAAAGCCGTCCCTCTCGCACCCCAACAAGGTTCCCCAACAAGGTTCCACCCGAATCTCGTCGCCAAAGCCCAACAAGGTTCCACCCGAATCTCGTTGCCAAAGCCGTCCCTCTCGCACCCCAACAAGGTTCCACCCGAATCTCGTCGCTCCCAACAAGGTTCCCAACAAGGTTCCCAACAAGGTTCCACCCGAATCTCGTCGCCAAAGCCGTCCCTCTCGCACTGGAGGACTACGACGTCGCGCGCAGGCCTCCCTCGGGCGCACTCGTGCCTTGGTGCAGTAGTGGGCTATCGGATCTGCGGTTCAGAAGGCAGGGACGACGACGACGTCAATCGCGCTACGAGGGCACGAGAGCGGCGTCGGACGCTCGAGTGAACACCAGCGGCGGCGGGAAGCAGTCCGGAGGGAATGCAACGTCCCTGACGCCCTCGAGCCAGCGTCCTGCGGCAGCGTGGTACTCGTCTCTGAAAGCCCGGGCTTCCTGGACGTAGCGAATCCAGCGTTCTCTCTGGGTGGTGTGGCACCGGGGCGCTGGGCTCTTCTTGATCGACTCGGGATGGTCGTGCGGGTGCTGAACCAGGATTTTGGCCACACCGAGCGGCCGGCGATCCTTGGCGTGGTTGGTTTTGCGGGTTCGTTCGACGATGTCCTCTACCATGGACCGGACCCGTCGGCGCCGCTCCTTGGGCTCTACGTCCGACCAGCACGGCATCGGTGTCAACTCGAATTCGACCTTCTCCGCATACTTGTCCTCGTCGAAGTCCTCGCGTCGTCTCCTCGCGTACCACTCCGCCGTGCGGTCGTACCAGACCCCAATCAGTGGAGCTCCGTCGAGCAGCGCATGGACGCATGTGGCTCCTGGCCATTCCCTGGGATCGGCGATCAGGCCCTCCTTGCAGCCCTGCTCGAGGATGTACTCGAGCCGCTGGACCTGGGCGTCCTCGTCGAGGATTTCGATGTGGCGGTAGCGCCGGCCCCAGACCTTCTCATTCCACTTGAACATGCGCCCGGCCTCGCGGGCCGTGTTGCTGTTCAGATAACACATGAATCTAGCGAGCAGGCACACGTTGGGGACGGTGATGATCAGATGGTAGTGATTCGACGCGAAGAAGAACGCGTGGACCGCAATACCGTACCGCGCAGCAGCGCGGCCGATGATCCCGAGGAGAACGGCGGTGAGTTTCCGCGAGGGCCGCAGGAGGAACCGGCCATGGATGGCGCGAGTTGTGATCTCTACGACCGCACCAGGAGGGACATGTCGGAGAGGTCTGCTCATAGCCGTCCGCTATGGCAAGGGCTGTGCCAGGCGATCTGGATTTGGCTATGTGTCTGATATCAGGCGGGTTCTGGCTTCGCCCCAGTAATGTGCCCTTGAGAGCGGAATAGCCGACCGACCGAAAATCGGTCGGTCGGTTCGATTTCCGGCCTGTGTTTCAGTTATTCGCGCATCGCTGGCAGTCTGTGATTCGGGTGGCACATCGCGGGCTGGCAGTCTGTGATTCGGGTGGCACATCGCGGGCACAGTACTCCTTGCTGAACTTCCTGCGCTTTCTCTTGCTCTTCGCCATCTCGATGAACTCCCTGACAAGGCATTACACCTCATCTTGGTTGTCCACCAAACCGGGGCAAGCTCAACGCTCAGGGATCGAGCTTGTACACTCGGCCCCCATTGGACGTCGTGATCACGAATCCCCCCTCACGAACGAACACAGACCGGCTGGGATAGACGGGCCCGTGCTCGCGTTGCGGGAAAGTCGCAGGGTGTTCGAGGTGGGCGAGCGCGCGGAGGGCGCCGTCTGGGCCCAGCTCGAACAGGTGGGTCTGCTGGACATCCACGAGCACGAGGTGGGTGTCGCTGCAGGCCATGGCAGTCTGGCCGTAGCTGGCGTGGTCGATCGTGTTGTCGCGGACCGCCAGGGTGAACGGTGCCAACTCACCCTCGTCGAGCATCTGCGAGGACCAGACCTCGGTGCCGCGGGCCACGAACAGGTACCCGTTGCAGCGGGAGATCGAGAAACCGCCGCCGTCGATGGGCAGGGAGATCTCCAGTAGGCGGAAGGCGCCGACCCCGCCGTCGGACGACAAAGGCGCGACGTGGATATCGCGCATGGCGGGCTGGCCGTCCTGGAACCAGCCCCCCAGCACCAGCAGGTGATCGCCGTCGACCAGGATCTGGTGGAGGCTCCTCCGCTGCGTGGGTGTCGTGGGCAGCGTCGTTGTCGATTGCCAGGAGCCCACACGGCCCGACTCGTCGAGGTCGGCCACGAGCACCGAAAGGGTGTCGAAAGGGCCGGTGAGGTAGAGATAGCGGCCGTCCCGGGTCAGGGCGGCGCGGCCCCAGTAGGAGCCGAACGGGAGATCGGCGGGGGGAGCGGTCTCGGCGGACGCCTTGGCCAGGACACCACGATCGAGGGGAACGGACCACAGCTCGTTGGGGAACCTCGCCTCGGTGCGCGGACCTGGCGGCTGGTCGTATCCGATGAAGGTCAGCAACCTGTCGTGGACCGGATCGAACAGATCGAGGCGATCGCTGGCCGTAGGTACGGGGAGCAAAGCATCGAGCAGCTGGAGGTGTGGCACGTCATCTCCGCGTGGCGGTGCGGACCGAGCAACCGGGGCGACGGCCAGCGCGAGGACGACGACGACGGCTAGGGCGATGCGCACGGGACCTCCCGGTCAGATCTCGTATCGTACCCGACAGCGGGGCCGGGCCTCGGGTTCCCTTGCCAACAAGGACCCATGCAATTCTCAACGCTTGGTCGAGCGGCGAGGCTGGGGGCGGAGCACGAGATGTGTAGCCCTGTGAGGTCCTGTTATATCTCTGGCACCGCGAGGAGCCCCCTGTGAAGTCCCTGTGAAGTCCCTGTGAAGTCCCCTGTGAAGTCCTGTGAAGTCCCTGGCACCGCGAGGAGCCCCTGTGAAGTCCCTGGCACCGCGAGGAGCCTGTGATTCAGTTGGCGCATCGCGGGCGCATCGCGGGCGCATCGCTGGCAGCCTGTGATTCGGGTGGCACATCGCAGGGCACATCGCAGGGGTTTGTGATTCGGGTGGCACATCGCAGGGTTGGCGCATCGCGGGCGCATCGCGGGCGCATCGCTGGCAGCCTGTGATTCGGGTGGC